>NZ_JANOQD010000001.1:0-30409 GCF_031422135.1 Flavobacterium sp.
GGTCAAACTGATTGTTCCATTGTGTGTGAAGTTGACTTAGGTCCTAATCAAGAATTGTGTGGTGTAACTTCTGTTCCATTAGACTCTCAATTAGCAAATCCATTAGCAACTTTTACTTGGAAAAAAGATGGTGTTCTTATACCTGGTGCTTTATCTCAAACATACACCGCTACTTCTTCAGGAACATATACTTGTATTGGAAAATGTGGCCCAAATGACGTTACAGATTCTGTAGTTATAAATCTAGGTCCAAACGTTATTGTTCCTGAACAAGCTAATTATACACTATGCGATGATGCTTCAAATGACGGCATTGCAAGTTTTGATTTAACAACATTAACGCCAAATGTACTTATAGGACTAGATACTAATTTTACATATAATGTAACCTATCATTATACTGAAGCAAATGCATTAGCCAACACCAATGCAATAAATCCAAATGTTTTGTATATAGGAGCTTCTCAAACTATTTATATTAGAATAACAACCGTTGGAGCAACTTCTTGTAACACCGTTGTAGCACAAAATTTAGTGGTTAACAGCTTACCAATAGCTACTATTTCTTCAACTGATTCTGATAATACAATATGTAGTGATGAAATTTCAGCTTCTAAAATAATAGTAACACCTTCTAATTTTGCTATTGCAAACGCTACCTATGTATGGTCGTTAGACGGAATTGTTATTCCAGGCGCTATAACAAATGAAATTGTACCAACTCTAACAGGAACGTATAGTGTTGTTGTAACATTGGCCAGTGGTTGTTCGAACACAACTGCTTTAGATTTGTTATTCACTATAAACACCAAACCAGATTTTGCATTAACAGGAACTAATCTTGTAAAATGTGCAGATGAAGTAGCTGTTTTATCTGTAATACCAACAAACTTTACAGTTACTGATCCAAACATTTCTTATATATGGAAATTAGACGGAAATGTATTAACTGGTATGAATACATCATCTATAAGCGAAACAGATTATGGAGTTTATTCTGTAGAAATTACAAATTTTCAATGTAAAACCATACAGCAAATAACTGTGACTTTAGATACTACAGAAATTCCTATCAATACGAATGGAGAATGCGTAGGTATAAATTATATTTTAACTGCTTCACCTGTAAGTAGCTCATATGACCCAGAGACCGTTACTTATTTGTGGACTAACCAATCAGGAGTTCCAGTAGGAAGCAATCAAGAAACGTTTAATGTTTCTGAATACGTTATTGAAAATGGAATCTCATTTGACACTTTTCCATTAACATTTAATGTTAAAGTAACAACTAATCCTGACGGATGTACAGACAATCAAAGTTTTGAGGTAATAACATCATTTTGTACAGTACAAAAAGGTCTTTCTCCAAATGGAGATGGCTCGAACGATTACTTTGATTTACGTGGTTTAGATGTAAAAGAGTTAAGTGTATTTAACAGATACGGAACCAAAATATACAGTAAAACCAATTACAAAAACGAATGGCGAGGTCAAAATAGTAAATCAGAAAACTCTCCAGTAGGGACTTACTATTACGTGATTGAACAGAAAAATGGTGAAACTAAAACAGGTTGGATATACTTAAATAGATAATAAAAAGAATGCAGTTGTATTTTTCAAATACGACTGCATTTCTAATAAAATAAAAAATCAACAAATGAAAAAAATATTTTTCACTGCACTAATCACACTTCTTACCTTTCTTGACGGGCAAGCCCAACAAGACCCTCATTATACACAATATATGTATAATATGAATGTGATAAATCCTGCCTATGCTGGATCAAAAGAAAATTTATCTTTTGGACTACTTTTCCGAAAGCAATGGGTTGACATACAAGATTCGCCAACCACATTTACCGCTACTGGTCATTCACCAATTGGCAAAAACTTGGGCGTTGGACTTTCCATAATATCTGACAGAGTAGGTCCAGTTGATGAAAAAAATGTGTTTGCAGATATTTCATACACCTTAAATTTGGGCAATGATAGAAAACTTGCCTTCGGATTAAAAACAGGAGCGTCATTCCTTGACATAGGTCTACTTAGCGAAGTTAGCCCAACTTTACAAGATCAATTTGACCCTGCTTTTTTAGAAAATGTAAATAGAACAAATTTTAATCTTGGATCAGGCGTTTTTTATTATACTAACAAATATTATATTGCTTTATCAGTTCCAAATATTTTAAGAAGTAAACACTTTAACAAAATTGTTAGAAGCGATGGTATAAAATATGGCTCAGAAACTTCCCATTATTTTCTTACAGGAGGATATGTGTTTGACCTATCGCCTAATACAAAATTTAAGCCTTTTGCGATGTTGAAATCAGCATTTAATGCGCCAACATCAATCGATGTATCAACTAATTTTTTGTTTTATGACAAACTGGAATTAGGAGCGACTTATAGATTACAGGATTCATTTGGAGCGTTGGTTAACTTTAAAATTACTGATGATTTACGTATAGGTTATGCTTATGACAGAATAGTTTCAGAAATAAGAACAAGTTCACCATCATCCCACGAATTTATCTTGTTATTCGACTTGAATCTGTCTAAAAAAGTATCAAGCTCACCACGTTATTTTTAATATAATCAAAACAAAAATGAAAAATATATACATAGCTTTAATTTTTGTTCTTGCCATTGCAAATAGCATTGCTCAAAACAAAGAAACTAAAATTGCAGATAAACTTTATGAAAGTTACCAATATGTTGACGCAACAAAAGAATATCTAAAATTAGCAAACACTGACAAAACAAACACTTATGTTTTTAAACAATTAGGAGATTGTTATTATAATTATTTTAATTCTGTTGAAGCCGAAAAATGGTATTCTAAAGCTATTGCAACGGAACAAAATCCCGAAACTTATTTTCGTTATGCTCAAATGCTAAAAGCAAATAAAAAGTATGATGAAGCAAGTGTTCAAATGCAAAAATTTGCCGCACTAGCACCAAATGATATGCGAGGAAAAAACGCTAATAGCGGTAGCGAATACTTAAATAATTTGTTAGGTCAAACTAAATTATTTGATGTATACTCCGTTGGATTAAATTCAAAATATTCCGATTTTGGTGCTTATTTAAAAGACAATACTATCTACTTTACAAGTGCTAGAAATACCGCTAGGAAAAGTTATGATTGGAATGACCAACCATTTCTTGACATATACCAATCTGATTATACAGATGGTAAAGTAGGAACAACTTCTATAGCAGTTGCAGATCTGAATACTAAATTTCATGAAGGTCCAGTTACAATAAGTGCCGATGGAAATACAATGTATTTCTCTAGAGAAAGTTTTTTTGAAAATAAATTTACTAAAAGTCAAGACCGAAAATTGAAAAATGGTAAAATGTACATTTATAAAGCCACTAAAACTGACGGTAAATGGGGAAATATAGCAACCGTTTCATTTAACGAAAAAGAATCGAATACAACTAGTCCATCATTGAGTAAAGATGGTAGTCTTTTATATTTTGTATCTGACAGAAATGGTTCTTTAGGCAAAACTGATGTTTGGAAAATCGCAATAAATACAGATGGAAGTTTTGGAACTCCAGAGAATTTAGGAACTTCTGTAAACTCAGAAGGAAATGAACTCACGGCTTTTATTGCAGATGATAATACTTTGTATTTTGCTTCAAATGGACGAAACGGATTAGGAGGATTAGATGTTTTTGCTTGTGATATGGATAAAAGCAATGAAGCTATCAATCTTGGAAAACCAGTAAACAGTGAAAAAGATGATTTTGGTTTTACTTTTAACCAAGAAAAAAATGTTGCTTTTTTATCTAGTAATCGAGCAGGCGGAGCAGGCGACGATGATATTTACTCTGCTATTCCCTATTGTACAGTTGATTTAAGATTGATGGTTCGTAATGCGAAATCAAGCGATCCTCTTTCCAATGCTTCTGTTATAATAGTTGATGAAATGAAAAATGTAGTTACTAAATTATCGTCAGATGATATGGGTAAAACAAATTTTAAATTGGAATGTGATAAAGCTTATTTTGCGAACGTAGACAAAGACGGTTACATCAGTAATGTGTTCCCAATAGACAAATCAAAAGGAATAATTGCATTAAATGCAGACTTGAATCCCGTAGAAGCAATTATAACCGAAACAGAAGTTATTCTTAACGAAATTAAGTTTGAATACAATAAAAGCAATATTACTGCTGATGGAGCATTTGAACTAGACAAGCTTGTTGTTGTTATGGAAAAATATCCAAATATGGTTATTTTTGCAAAATCACACACTGATTCTAGGGGTAAGGATTCTTATAACTTAGGACTTTCTGACCGAAGAGCAAAATCAACTGTGGAATACCTACTGTCCAAAGGAGTTTCTCTTGATAGAATAACAGGTCAAGGTTTTGGAGAAACGGAACCAAAAATCATTTGTGGAAATGATTGTACGGAAGAGCAACATGCTGAAAATCGTAGATCAGAATTTTTGATTGTAAAAAAATAATAACTCTTTTAAAAAATTGAAATAACTACCCCCAAAAAACATATACTATTTGGGGGTATTTTTATAAAAAAAAGTATACTTATGAATTACAAACTTCGTGGTTTAGAAGAAGTTTTAATCAATCTAAACAATGAGTACGTTTTCATTAAGAGCATGTAGCAATCAAGAAATTTTGCCTATAAATCAAGGACACTACGATTACGTTTTTAGGTTTAATACTCTAATTTAGTTCAAAAAAAATCTCAGAATTAAAAAAATCATTCTTACCAAGATTAACTATAAATTTATCTAAACTTTTTAGGGCAATTTAATTTTTTTGGTTTTTAATTTTTCAGTAAATAAAAAAACATTTAAAATTGCTTACATTTTTTTTCTCATTCTCGCCACCGGAATATCCAACTGTTCCCGATATTTCGCAACGGTTCTTCTAGCAATAGGATAGCCTTTTTCTTTAAGAATTTCGGCAAGTTGGTCATCTGGCAAAGGTTTATTTTTGTCTTCGTCAGCAATTACGGTTTCTAGAATTTTCTTGATTTCGATGGTCGAAACTTCTTCGCCTTGGTCGTTGGTCATTGCTTCCGAGAAAAATTCTTTGATAAGTTTTGTTCCATAAGGTGTGTCCACATATTTACTGTTTGCCACACGTGAAACGGTTGAAATATCCAAACCAATCATATCAGCAATGTCTTTTAGAATCATCGGTTTTAAGAAACTTTCGTCACCATCTAGAAAATACTCTTGTTGAAAATGCATAATAGCATTCATTGTTACAAAAAGGGTTTCTTGACGTTGTTTTATCGCATCGATAAACCATTTGGCAGAATCCAGTTTTTGTTTGATAAACTGCACTGCATCTTTTTGAGCGTTGGACTTATCTTTAGAATCTTTGTAGGTTTTCATCATATCCTGATAATCCTTCGAAACGTGCAATTCGGGAGCATTTCGCCCGTTTAAAGTCAGTTCTAGTTCATCGTCAATAATGCGAATGGCAAAATCAGGCACAACGTGTTCCGTCATTTTATTACTTCCTGTATAAGCTCCTCCTGGTTTTGGATTCAGTTTTTCGATTTCATCAATCGCTTTTTTGAGTAATTCTCTTGAAACCGAAAATTTAGCCAACAGTTTATCGTAATGTTTTTTTGTAAAAGCTTCAAACTGTTCTTCGATAATATGTATGGCTAGTGCTACGGATTCTGTAGGGGTTTTGTGTTTCAATTGCAACAACAAACATTCTTGCAAATCTCGTGCGCCAACGCCAGATGGTTCGAGTTCGTGAATAATGTGCAGTATTTTTTCGACTGTTTTCTCCTCGGTATAAATCCCTTGAGTAAAAGCCATATCGTCCACAATGTCTTGAATGCTTCGACGAATGTATCCCATATCATCGATACTTCCGACCAAGAATTCGGCAATATCCCGTTGGTCGTCCGTCAAAATAAAAGTATTCAACTGATTGATTAAGTCCTGATGAAAACTTACAGGTGCCGAAAGTGGCGATTCTCGTTCTTCATCGTCATCGCTATAATTGTTAGATTGTGTTTTGTAATCTGGTGTTTCGTCGTTGCTCAAGTACTCATCAATATTGATATCGCCAGAATCAATACTTTCGTTATCCTCATATTCGTCGTAGTCTTCATTGTTGTCAAACTCGTCTTTTTCGTAAATTTCTTCGTCATCATTACCACCTTCAAGCGCAGGATTTTCGTTCATTTCTTCAATCAAACGTTGTTCAAATGCTTGCGTAGGAAGTTGAATTAGCTTCATCAACTGGATTTGTTGTGGAGATAATTTTTGAGATAATTTTAAACTTAAGAATTGTTTTAACATTGTATGGTTATTTGGTTATTTGTGGATTTGGTTATTTGTAACAAATAACCGAATTACCGAATCAACAAATAAACTTTTAAAATTCAGCATTCATTGGTGTTCTCGGAAACGGAATCACGTCACGAATATTAGTCATTCCAGTTACGAACAAAACCAAACGCTCGAATCCTAGTCCAAAACCAGAATGAACAGCACTTCCGAAACGGCGGGTATCCAAATACCACCATAATTCTTCTTCGTCAATACCAAGTGCTTTCATTTTTTCGACCAAAACATCAAAACGTTCTTCTCGTTGTGATCCTCCTACAATTTCTCCAATGCCTGGAAACAGAATGTCCATAGCACGAACTGTTTTTCCATCTTCATTCAAACGCATATAAAACGCTTTGATATTTGCAGGATAATCAAACAAAATTACAGGACATTTAAAATGTTTTTCGACCAAATAACGTTCGTGTTCCGATTGTAAATCTGCACCCCATTCGTTAATGATATAATTGAATTTTTTCTTTTTATTTGGAGTACAATCCCTTAAAATATCAATTGCTTCAGTATAAGAAACTCGTTTAAAATTGTTTTCCAAAACAAAATTTAACTTTTCTAACAATGCCATTTCACTTCGTTCGGCTTGTGGTTTTACTTTCTCTTCTTCGATTAATCGAGATTCTAGAAATTTTAAATCATCACCACATTTATCCATCGTGTATTTAATCACATACTGAATAAAATCTTCTGCCAAATCCATATTGTCGTTCAAATCATTGAAAGCCACTTCTGGTTCAATCATCCAAAATTCAGCCAAATGGCGAGAAGTATTAGAGTTTTCGGCTCTAAAAGTTGGTCCAAACGTATAAATCTGACCCAAAGCCATTGCGAAAGTTTCTCCTTCTAATTGTCCAGAAACGGTTAAGTTGGTTTCTTTTCCAAAAAAATCTTCTTTATAGTTTATTTTTCCGTCTTCAGTTCTTGGGGTGTTGTCAAATGGTAAAGCGGTAACTTTAAACATTTCTCCAGCTCCTTCAGCATCTGATCCAGTAATGATTGGCGTATTGACATACACAAATCCTTTTTCTTGAAAATAAGTATGCACCGCAAACGATAAAACTGATCGCACACGCATTATGGCTTGAAACATATTGGTTCGCACTCGCAAATGCGCATTTTCACGCAAGAAATCTAAACTTGGTTTGTTTTTTGGTTGTATCGGAAATTTCTCAGCATCCGAATCGCCAAGAATTTCTAGTTTAACAACTTGAATTTCGTATTTTTGACCAGCACCTTGACTTTCGACCAATGCACCAGTTACCGAAACGGCTGCTCCAGTTGTAATTCTTTTTAAAGTTTCTTCGGCTGTGTTTTCGAAATCGACTACACACTGAATATTATGAATTGTCGAACCATCGTTCAACGCTATGAATTGATTGTTTCTAAAAGTTCTAACCCAACCTTTTGCATTGACTTCGCTGATAGTTTTGGAACTATTTAATAAGTCTGTAACTCTTGTATGTCTCATTTTTATTCTAATAATTGTAATATTATTGCAAATATAATTGATTTGTATATTTTTTTGAAGCTTTTTCCCGCTATTCGTTGCAATCTTTTGCTTTTTTCCTTCGAGAAGCTCAGGATGACAAAAAAAGCAAAAGGATTTCCACTGCTATCGGGGCTATGGGAATTCCGACTATTGGAGTTGGTTCATCTCCAAGGTTGTTTGCGTTAGGGATTAAAGTGGAAATCCTTTTTTTATTTTGTCATCCTGAGCTTGTCGAAGGACAAAATAAAAAAAGATTGCAACGGAAAGCCCGACCCGACCTTTTTGGGAGGGAAACGCCCAAATTATTTTTGTTTTTCTAATGCATCGACTTCAGCATCGGTTGGTTCGAGAATATCGATTCTTGGTTTGATAAATTCTTGTTCGTTGGACAGGGTTTTATTTAATGTTAAAACCAAAGCTGGCAACAACATTAGGTTCGACAACATTCCGAAAAACAAGGTGATGGAAACCAATCCGCCCAATGCGACAGTGCCGCCAAAACTGGACAACATAAATACCGAAAAGCCGAAAAATAAGACTATTGAAGTATAAAACATACTGATTCCAGCATCGTCAAAGGTGGCATAGACTGATTTTTTGATTCGCCAATCGTTTCGAGCCAATTCGAGTCGGTATTGCGCCAGGAATCGCAAGGTGTCATCGACGGAAAGACCAAACGCTATTCCGAAAACCAGTATAGTGGATGGTTTAAGAGGAATGCCCAAATAGCCCATTAATCCTGCGGTTAGCAGCAACGGAAGTAGGTTTGGAATCATTGAAACCAACACCATTTTTACGGAACGAAACATTATGGCAACCAATATTCCTGTGAGTAAAAAGGCAAACAATAAGGATGATAATAGGTTGTCCAACAAGTATTTGGTTCCTTTTTGAAATACCGATGCTTTTCCAGTTATGATGACGTTGTATGCTGATTTTGGAAACAATTTTTCGGCTTTGGTGCGAATTTGTTTTTCGATTTCGTCCATTTTCTCGCCATTTTCATCTTTGATGAATGTGGTGATTCGAGCATATTGTCCTGTGGAATCGACATAGCTTTTCATTAGGTTTTCTTTCGAGTTTTGCGTAGCGTTCTTGGCATAGGACAAGATGAAAGCTTGTTCCTGCGAAGTTGGCAATTCGTAATATTCGGGATTTCCGTTATAGTAGGCTTGTTTGGAATATTTAACTAAATTGACTATCGAAAGTGGTTTAGATAGTTCTGGAATTTCGGAAATAGTTTCTTCGAGTTCTTCCATTCGCTTGAGCGTGGAAAGTTTCATAACTCCTTTTTTACGTTTGGTGTCAATCATTATCTCAAGAGGCATTACGCCATCAAATTCTTTTTCGAAAAAACGTATGTCTTCAAAAAAAGCAGTCTTTTTAGGCATATCTTCGATAATGCTTCCGGAAATTTTCATCTGAAAAACACCAATAATTCCTAGTATCAATAATATAATGGAAGTGATATAAATTCCGAAACGATTGTATTTCACGGTGCGTAACATCCAACTCATAAAAGCAGTGAGATATTCCCGATCTAAATGTCCTAAATGTCTCGAAATTGGTGATGGAATGTAACTGTGAAAGATTGGAATAACGATCAAACACAACAAGTACAGCGCAATAATATTGATAGAAGTTACCACGCCAAACTCCGTCAGCAAAACGTTGTTGGTGGCAATAAAAGTGGCGAAACCCAAGGCTGTTGTCAAATTTGTCATCAAAGTTGCAGTACCTGTTTTGGTAATCACACGTTGCAAGGCTTTGGCTTTGTTGGCGTGAATGCGGTATTCTTGGTGGTATTTGTTGGTTAAAAAAATGCAGTTTGGAATTCCAATTACAATAACCAACGTTGGAACAAGTGCTGTGAGAACCGTGATTTCATATCCTAACAATCCTAGTAATCCAAACGACCACATTACACCGATAATGACAATAATCATTGCAATTAGTGTGGCACGAAAGGTTCTAAAAAAGAAAAAGAAAATTAGCGAGGTAATAAACAAGGCTGCACCAATGAACAGTCCAATTTCGTCAATAATTGTTTTGGCGTTTAGTGTGCGAATGTAAGGCATTCCAGAAGTTCGAAGGTCAACACCTGTTTTGATTTCAAATTTTTCTATTTCGGGAATGAGTTTGTTTAGTACAAAATCTTTTCGAATTTTGGTGTTTACTATTTTCTTATCCAAATAGATGGCAGATCGAATGGCTCCAGACTTTTTGTTGAAAAGTAGGCCTTCATAAAACGGTAATTGAGTTAATAATTCAGATTTTATTTGAAGTAAATAAGCTTCGTTTTGTGTTTTATTTGGGTTTATTAATGGAGTCAAATCAAATTTTTCAAGAGAATCGTTTTTGGTAAGTTTCTTCAAATTATTTACAGAAATCACCAAATCAACCTCTTTGTTGGATTGAATGTTCGTCATTAATTGAGACCATTCGTTATAGATTTTAGGCGTAAATAGTTTTGGATCTTTGGAAGCAATTACAATCAAGTTCCCTTCTTCACCGAAATTTTTCAAGAATGAATTGTAATCGATATTTATAGAATCATCCGCAGGAATAAGGTTGGCTTCGGTTTGTGTAAATTTGATATTTTTCCATTGCAAAGCAAAAAGGATAGTTATCAGGATAACAATTGCTAGAAAAACAATTCGGTTTCTTAATATTATTCGAGCAATATATTCCCAAAACCCAAGGCTTGATGTCTTTTTCATACGAATTTTAATTCCTTACAAAGGTAATTAAAACTGAATATTTTATTTACCGTTTTTTATAAATTTTAAAATTGTGTTATTTATTAGTGTTAAGTTTTTATTTGTTTGGTTATTTTGTCATCTTTGTGGCATATACCGTCTTAATTTTCGTTATTAGTTTATGAAAAATTTAAAAAATGCTTTGTTTTATTTTACAGTAACTGGTTTTTTTACTGCATTGATATATTGGGTTGTTGGACAAGGCAAAAATTTAGAAATAGGAAGAAAAATAATTGTCCAAACTACTAAAAACTCACAATGGAATCAGTTTTTAGATTCTTTATTTCATAATTTAGAACATCCGTTAGCGGTGTTGTTGTCTCAAATAATCACCATAATTATAATAGCTCGTTTTTTTGGTTGGATTTTTAGAAAGATAGGTCAACCATCTGTTATTGGGGAAATTATTGCAGGTATTTTTCTTGGACCATCTGTGGTTGGAATGTATTTTCCTGAATTTTCGGCAGCATTATTCCCTACAGAATCATTAGGAAATCTTCAATTTTTGAGTCAGATAGGCTTGATACTTTTTATGTTTGTAATAGGTATGGAGCTGGATTTGAAAGTTTTGAAAAATAAAGCAAATGAAGCCGTTGTAATTAGTCACGCAAGTATCGTTATTCCCTTTGCATTGGGTATTTGTTTGTCCTATTATGTGTATCATAAATTTGCTCCAGTTGGGGTTGAGTTTTTATCGTTTAGTTTGTTTATGGGAATTGCAATGAGTATTACTGCTTTTCCAGTTTTGGCAAGAATAGTTCAGGAAAGAGGAATTCATAAAACCCGATTGGGAACTATTGTTATTACGTGTGCTGCTGCTGACGATATCACCGCTTGGTGCTTACTTGCTGCCGTAATTGCTATTGTAAAAGCGGGTTCTTTTGTGAGTTCATTGTATGTTATTGGACTTGCCTTTGCTTATGTTTTGGCGATGTTATTTTTAGTAAAACCGTTTTTGAAAAGAGTTGGGGATTTGTATTCTAATAACGAAAACCTAAGTAAACCCGTTGTTGCCATCTTCTTTCTTACCCTTATTTTATCTTCGTTTGCAACTGAAGTTATAGGTATTCATGCATTGTTTGGAGCTTTTATGACGGGTGCCATTATGCCAGATATTGTTAAGTTTAGAAATATTTTTATTGAAAAAGTAGAAGATGTAGCAGTAATTTTATTACTTCCTTTGTTTTTTGTATTTACTGGATTGCGAACAGAAATAGGGTTGATTAACGATCCGTATTTATGGAAAGTAACAGGTTTTATTATACTAGTTGCAGTAGTTGGTAAGTTTGTAGGAAGTGCTTTAGCGGCTAGATTTGTGGGTCAAAACTGGAAAGACAGTTTAACTATTGGAGCGTTGATGAATACACGTGGTTTGATGGAACTTGTGGTTTTGAATATTGGATATGACTTAGGCGTACTAACTTCCGAAATATTTACAATGATGGTTATTATGGCTCTTGTAACTACATTTATGACTGGTCCAGCATTAGATTTAATTAATTTTGTTTTCAAAAAGAAAGATTCTCCAGTTACAGAAATGGATGTTGAAGTAAAAAAATATAAAATTCTTGTTTCTTTTGGAAACTTTGAAAAAGGAAAGTCACTATTAAGAGTAGCTAATAGTTTAGTTAAAAAACAAAAAGAAACATCCAGTATTACTGCAATGCACTTGTCGGTAAGTGATGAGATGCACGGTTTTAATCTAGAAGATTACGAAAAAGCCACTTTTGTGCCTATTTATGAAGAGTCAAAAGTGCTAAATCAAGAAATAAATACCATTTTTAAAACCACTACTGATATTGAAAATGATATAGCAGACATATCAAAACAAGGAGAATATGATTTATTGTTGGTTGGTTTGGGGAAATCTATTTTTGAAGGAACATTTTTAGGTAAAGTACTTGGATTTACAACTAGAATTATAAATCCTGATCGACTTTTAGACAAAATCACTGGTAAAGAAGGCTTATTTGAAAACTCTATTTTTGATGATAGAACACGTCAGATTATTGCTAAAAACAAAACGCCACTTGGAATTTTAATTGATAATGAATTGCAAAATACGGATAAAATTTTCATCCCTATTTTTAGTACTGAGGATTCTTTTTTGGTGGATTATATTCAAAAATTTATATTCAATAACAATTCAAAAATTAATATTGTTGATGTTAAGAATCAGATAGGAAATAATTTTTTAATAAAAAATGCTATTCAAAGTCTAGAACAAAACTATCCTGATAATATTGCTTTAGTCTCAGAAAGCCAGATTCTAAAATCGTTTCTTATCAAACAAGATTTAATGATTGTAAGTTTAGAAAGTTGGAAAAAACTGGTTGAATCCCAAAGTGTTTGGTTGAGTACTCTACCTTCCGTATTAATTATTAAACCCTAAATCGAGCTGAAGACTTAATTTTAAAGCAATATTGTCCTCGAAATCTGGTAAATGATTGGAGCCATATCTATAAAAAGCCACAAAACCAAGTCCTTTAAAAATATTGTTTACCTCAAATCCAGATTCTAAAAAGCCATTTTCTAAGGTTTTAAAATTAATTTTTTGATGTTGTTTTTTATCGTCAAATTCGCCCCAACTAAATCTTGAAACAAGTGAAAAAATGGGCTTTATCTTTCTAGCGATTTCGAATTTAGGAAATTGATACTCCAACTGAAAAAACACATATTTACTGGAAAAAAATTCATTAAAATACATAGTTTCAAAACTATCACGCCCTGCTATGGTTATTCTTTGGAGTAGTTTGTCTTTGTTTAAATTATTTGGTGAATGATTATAAACGTGTGTCAAGGGTATGTCTCCAGAGGCATAACCTCCTTCAAAAAGAAATAAAAATTTGTGATTGGAATTGAATTTCTTTTGGTAATCAAATCTAAAATCCAGCTTTCCAAAATTAAAACTGTTTTCTAATAAATTTGAAATTGTTTTTGTGAACTGAAACGTAAATTTTGGATATTTTTTGTCTATTTCAATGTTTCCACTTGGAGTTTGCATATAGTTGCTAAACGGATTCCATTGTATCGAAGCCGTAAATAAAGTAGTTCTAAAATTTGTATACCGTTTGTCATTATTCTCAAATTGATAATCAAATTTTGGGGTTATAAAACTGCTTGATAGTTGCCAAATACTTTCTGTTTTAGGAATTACTTTTGTTTCTATAAATCCACGCCAAGTCTCGTGATTGTAAAATGTACTTATATTGAAAGGTCTGGGGTCATAAATTTTAAACACTCGTTTGTCAACTTCAAATGATGTGCTGGCAATTTCTTTCAAATCGTGGTTATATGAGGCACCTATCCAAGTTTCATTTTGTTTGTCTAATCGGAAAGTGTTTGACAAAAAACCCTTGAAATAACCATCTTTTGTCCCATAAACTGCGTAACCTTCCAGTTTGTATGTTTTTGATAATTTTTCGTTTGTAACGCCTCCTAAACCCAATCTAAAACCTTCGTAATTATTGTAACGGAAAATGTATCGAAAATCAAAATCAAAAAAACCTACAGGATAATATCCTTTGATTACTTTACGTCCAATGTTTATTTTTTTTTCAATTTTTCTTTTTTCAGCTAAACTATCTAGTGAAATATAAGTTGGATTACTTCTTACATCAATAGAATCTGTTGCATAGCTGTTCCAGATTTCTAATTTCTTTGAGCTGCTGTTTTCATTTATTATAACAGCCACATCTTTGTTGTTAATTTTTTTAGTTGAGTTGAACTTTGGTTCGTAAATTCTTGTCTCAGATTTGATTTCAATAAAATCTGAAGCAAACTTTTTGTGGTTTTCATTTTCTCTGTTTTCTGAACCTTCAAATATGATGGTTTCTCCAAATATTTTTATAGGGTATTTATTGTGTCCTTTCTTCAGGGTTAGTTTTTTATGATGAGGAAACCAATTTTTTATTTCTTCATTGTATGTAAACTCGCATTGATATTGAATGTTCAAAATGCCAGACACATTTAGCAATAATTTTGCGATACTGTAATTTTCTTGGTCAATAAAATAGTATCCTTCAAGCTTATTGTTTTTTATTTTCTCTTTGGTTTGAAATCTAATTTGAGATACTTTGCGGTTTTGAAGCAGGGTATTTTTTAGGAAGTAAAAATTATATTTCTTTATTCCTTTTTTTGATATAGGATTTATGTATTCTTTTTCAGCAAGCGAATATTTTTGATTATAAACTGAAAAAGGCTCTAATTGGAGTGAAAAATATTCAAATACTGGTTTTTTGAATCCAGCCATTCGATTGGCTAATATGGTTTCCTGAAGTGAATTTTTATAGGATATAAAACGGCTTATTTTCTCGGTTTGAAACAGGTGTTGTTTGGAGATTATTTTTTTGAAGATAAAATCAGATGAATCAATTTTTGAGAATGTTTTTCTTCCTTTTTTAATGCTATAAATAGAATCAATCCTACCTTCGATTGAGTCTGAACTAGCAGTTATAAGGAGTTTGTTATAGGTTGTAAATTCGTAGTTTGTAATTTTGTTTTTTGTTTTATAAAGCAATGTTTTTTCAATTATTTCATTAGCGTTATTGCCGCTTTCTTGAGCATTTGCTATAAAGTTTAGCGTTAGTAAAGTAAATAACAAAAAAAATGAAAATTGGTTTTTAAAAAACATCTGTGACCTGATAAATTTATAACAAAGATAGTTTTAATAAATATAAAAAATCCGCACATAGCGGATTTGGATTTGATTTATTAAGAAAATTTAATTTTGGATGTGTACAAAAACTAATCTGTCTTGAAGCTTATTTGTTTTAATCCGCTATTGTTATTAGATAAATCGCTTAAAATACTTATTGACTCATCGATATAAGGGTCTTTTGAAAGCTTTTCGTGCCACGCTTTCCTTTTTATTTGAAGCGCTTCGTCTTTCTTAAGGTTGAATAATTCAGAAAGGGTTGATTTAAAAATCAAACTACTTTTATACTTTTCTAAATTTTTAAACTTACTTTCTTCTACTTCTTTTTTCTGTTCCAGTTTGCTGAATTTTTGAAAATTTAAACTCAAACTATTATTGCTTTTGGGTTTATTTTCCCATTTCGCTTTTTTGTCGATTAAAACAAAGTACTCACTTTCAATTATCCTCTTTTTGCTTGATTTTATTATATCTTGAAATGTTTCTTTATTATAGCTCTTTTTGAAAGATGCTGCATCAATTTTATCCGCAGGAATGACATTTTTTTTGTTTCCTTCTCCATATTTAGCATAAGAATATTCGTCAGGAATTACAATATCACTTTCAATACCAGTTATTTGAGTTGATTCGCCAGTTACTCTGTAATATTTTTGAATAGTGGTTTTTAATGCTCCTAGATCAACGTCAGTTTTGTAGTTGTATTGATTTAAATCTACAATGTCTTGAATAGTTCCTTTTCCGAAGGAGTTTTTACTGCCTATTATCAATCCGCGATTGTAATCTTGAATTGCTGCCGCTAGTATTTCTGATGCAGATGCTGAATCGTTATTTATTAATACGGCTAAAGGTCCATCCCATATCACATTTGAATTTAAAGACGAAATTACTTCTTTTGGTTTATTTAGTGCTTTAACTTGAACTATTGGGCCTTTTTCTATGAACAAGCCTGCAATATCTATTGCTCCACTGATTGCTCCACCGCCATTGTCTCTCAAATCAAGTAGAATTCCTGCTACACCAGCAGTTTTTAGTAATTCTATTTCAGCGGCAACGTCTTTAGCAGATTCTTTTCTGTTTTCATAATCAAAATCGATATAGAATTTTGGTAAATTAATGAGTCCATATCGTTTGCCTTTTTTTTCTACTATGACTGATTTTACATAAGTATCATTAAATTCAAAAATATCTCTTTTTAGCGGCACTACTTTTATACTTCCATCCGATTTTTTGATTGTAAATTTTATAACATCTCCCCTTTTCCCTCTGGTTAGTTTGATTAAGTCGTAAAGTTGGTATCCAACCACGTCAACTGGGTCGCCATTTCCTTCTGCTACTTTTAGCACAACATCTCCAGCTTCAATTTTTTTGCTTTTCCAAGCAGGACTTCCTAGAAACATATCTTTTATTTCAATAAAATTATCGGTATATTTATAAATAAGACCCACACCTTCCATACGACCACTTACATCAATATCAAACTTCATTTTGTCCTCTGGTTTAAGATATTGGGTGTTTGGATCTGACTGTTTAACAATTGCATTAATATATTTTCCGAAAAAATAATCTCTATTCAGATTTTGATAATTGTAATAAGATCGATTAAAGCTTTTAAGGCAAAGTTCCCTGCATTCTTTTTCTATCTCATTAAAGCTTTTTGATTTATAATTTGGGTTTGATATGGTTTTACTTTCTTCTATTTTTAATTTTTTATAAATGTCTTCAAGGACTCTTTTTTTAATAAGTAAGCGCAATTCATTTCGAATTTGTTCACTGTTTTTTGAAAATTCAACTTGCGAATAACTATTTTCAAGGTTATCCTCAATTATTTTTATTTCTTCATTTAGAGAAAAATCCAATCGACCCATACAAATGTTAGTATACACTATTTTAGCTTCCTGCATTCGCATCATAATGCGATCATAGGTAAGATAGAAGAAAGTTAAATCTTTATTTTTTATTTGATTGTCAAGTTTTGTTTCAAACTTTTTAAATTCTTTTATATCAGATTCCAAAAAAAATAATTTTCCAGGGTCTAATTCTATTATGTAATCATTAAAAAGGGATTTAGAAAAGTCATCATTAAGGTTTGCAGGATTGTAATGTGTTTTTTTTAAAACTAACGTAATGAGTTCTAGAAGCTTTTTTTCTTGTTTTGGGTCTATCTCTTTTTTTGGAGTAAAGCCACTAGCAATTGACAAAGAAAGTACTAATATTAAAATATGTTTAATGTTATGTTTCATAAAAATTAAATTATTAGAAATTTTCTATGCCTTTTTTTATGTAAAAAAACGCCTTTTTAAAAATAAATTTATTTTTAAAAAGGCGTTAGTCCTAATTTAAAGATAAACTATAATTTAGTAGTTATCTTATGGTTTACGGTTTTTGTCTTATTGTTTTTTGCAAAAGTATTTTTACTTGATACATGTATTTTTTGTAAATCTGATAATATACTTACTGCTTCTTCAACGTATACATCTTTTTTCAACAAATCATACCAATCTTTTTTCTTTTGAGCTAAAACTGTATCTTTCTTTTCAGCAATTAAATCCTCTGCTTTAGACGTGAAATCAAGTTTGTTAGTATAATTATAAATTGATTTGTATTTTTTAGTAGCTTCTTCTATACTTGTTTGCTCCTTTTTGAATTTATCAATATTAAGGTTTATAATATTATTTTCTTTTCGATCATTTACCCACCTTGCACTTTCATCGATAAGTTTAAATTGTGTATTTTCTGAAACCCTTTTTTTACTTTTTAAAATAATATCGGCAAAATTATTCATATTGTTTAATGCTTTATAAGGAGCAGCATCTATTTTGTCCCAAGGCATTGCGTGAAGCTCATCTCTTTCTCCAATTTTAATATAAGAATATCTATCTGGCATCGCTACATCGCTACTTACGCCTTCCAGTTGAGTTGAGCCACCATTTATTCTATAAAATTTTTGAGTTGTGGTTTTTAATGCTCCAAAATCTCCCATAGAACTATTGCGGATAATTTGATTCAAATCGATTACGTTTTGAACTGTTCCTTTTCCGTATGATTGCTTGCTCCCTACTATTATTCCCCTGTTGTAATCTTGTATGGCCGCAGCAAAAATTTCTGATGCAGATGCTGAGAAATTATTAATCATCACAACTAGTGGACCATCCCACTGTACTCTTGCATCTTTGTCATATAAAACTTCTTTTGCCGCTTTTGCAGATCTAATTTGAACAATTGGACCTTCTTTAATAAATAAACCTGCAATATCAACCACTGTTTTAAGCGAGCCACCTCCATTATCACGTAAATCCATTACTATTCCTTCTACACCAGCGCTTTTCAATCTCTCAATTTCGATAGCAATATCTTTAGCAGAATCTCTATTGTCATCATTTTCAAAATCGATATAAAATTTTGGTAAATAAATCACACCGTATTTCTTCCCGTCTTTAATTGTGATTGTTGATTTAGCATAGGTTTCTTCAATTTCAACAATATCCCGAATTATTGAAATTACCTTGATGGATCCGTCTACTTTTTTTACTGTTAATTTAACTTCTGAACCTCGTTTTCCTTTAATTTTTTTAACTACATCGTCCAATCTCATTCCTACAACATCAAGTGGCTGAGCACTCCCTTGACCTACTTTCATAATTAGATCTCCTGGTTCTAATTCCTTTCCTCTCCATGCAGGACCTCCTGAAATTAACTCCGATATTTCTGTATAATCATTTTTCTTTTGTAATCTTGCTCCAATTCCTTCTAGCTTCCCACTCATACTAATATCAAAACGCTCTTTTTCTTCTGGAGCAAAATAATAGGTATGCGGGTCATATTGAACCACTATAGAATTAACAAAAGCAACAAACCAATCTTTCTTTTCTAAGTCTTCAACAAAATCAAAATAATCGTCCAACGATTTTAAAGAAGATTCTCTTGATTCTTTTTCAATTTCTTTTAATGTTTTTTCAACATACTTTGGATTTTTTGCTTTTTTATCAGCTTCCATTTTTTGTTTGTCAACAATATATGAAAGTACGGTAAGTTTGATTTGCAATCTCCATCTGTTTTTTAATTCAGTATAATTTTTTGCAAATGGAAGCTTTTCAACCCCAATATCAACAGTTTCATCTGAAGAAAATTCAAAAGCTTTGTCGCTTATTGATTTATAAACAACTTTTGATTCCCGAATTCTTTTCTGAATGCGTTCAAAGGTAAGATTGAAAAAACTTAAATCACGATCAAGAAACAAATCATCGATTTCCGTTTCGTATTTTTTAAATTCTGTAATATCAGACTCTAAAAAGAAACGTTTGGATGGGTCTAAAGCATCAATGTAGGTTTTGAACAAGCTTTTTGAAAATTCATCATCCATAGCCACTGGACTGTAGTGTCCTTTTTTAATGACATAATCAATTAAATCTAAAAGGGCTTTGTCTTTTTCAGGGTCAGTTGTTACGGTTTTTGGCATAAAACCCCACAATGTAGCTGATATAGCTACCAAAACTATAAGTATTTTGTAATTCCTTTTCATAAATTCCCAAATTGTGTTCATAAATAATTAACTAATATACACAAAAAACCATGCCAAAATTAAATAACTATTGATAATTTTTTGTTTATGATACAAATATAGATTCTTGAGCGGAAAAATGATTATTTTAGCAGTTAATTTTTATGTTAAAATTTTTCAACACAAATGAAGAAACCTATAATCTTAGTAACCAATGATGATGGTATTTCAGCGCCTGGCATTCGTACACTTATAGCGGTAATGAAAGAAATAGGAACTGTCGTTGTGGTTGCTCCAGATAGTCCGCAAAGTGCTATGGGACACGCAATAACTATTAATAGTACCTTGCATTTGAATAAGATATCTATTGAAAACGCTGAAATAATGGAGTACAGTTGTTCTGGAACTCCCGTTGACTGTGTTAAAATAGCCGTTAACGAAGTCTTGAAGCAAAAACCAGACTTGTGTGTGTCAGGAATTAATCACGGTTCAAACTCCTCTATAAATGTGATATACTCCGGAACTATGAGTGCTGCGGTTGAAGCGGGTATCGAAGGGATTCCAGCTATTGGATTTTCGCTTTGTGATTACGATTGGAATGCTGATTTTGAAACTTTTAAGCCTCATATTAAAAAAATAACTCTTGAAGTTTTAGAAAAAGGATTGCCAAATGGTGTCGTTTTGAATGTAAATCTTCCTAAAAGAAAACAAGAGGATTTAAAAGGTATAAAAATTTGCCGACAGGCTAATGCAATGTGGGTCGAAAAATTTGACAAACGAGTATCTCCTTTTGGGAAAGAATATTATTGGCTCTCTGGCGAATTTGTGAACAATGACAAAGGAGAAGATACTGACGAGTGGGCTCTGGAAAACGGATACATTTCGATTGTTCCAGTTCAGTTTGATTTGACTGCGCATCACGCTATTCAACAATTAAATACATGGAATTTTAACCGTTAGAAAATGAGAAAAACTGATTTGCTTATTGGAACCATTATAGGTTTTGCAACTACTTTTTTAGGAGTGGTTGTTTTTTTTGAATTGTTTAGTGACTTTGGCTTTGTTGAAGGTGTCAAAGGAATGAAAAGTCAAGGTTTTCTTGGAAAAGTAATTACTCTTGGTGCCATTTTGAATATCATTGTTTTTTTTGTTTTACTAAAATTGAATAAAGAACTGATGGCTCGAGGTGTGGTTTTAGCTACAATTCTTTTAGCATTACTCACCTTATTTGTATAACACAATCACGCTATAAAAAAAATGAAATATTATATAATTGCAGGAGAAGCATCGGGAGATTTGCACGGTTCCAATTTGATGAAAGGAATTTACAAAGAAGATCCTCAAGCAGAGATTAGGTTTTGGGGTGGTGATTTGATGCAAGATGCTGGTGGAACTTTAGTAAAACATTACAGAGATCTTTCTTTTATGGGTTTTTTGGAAGTAGTTTTGAATTTAAAAACCATTCTCAACAATATTAAAATTTGTAAAGACGATATTTTAGAATTTAAACCTGACGGAATTATTTTTATTGATTATCCAGGTTTTAATATGCGTATTGCCAAATGGGCAAAAAAACTAGGAATGGGAACCTACTATTACATTTCTCCTCAAATATGGGCTTGGAAAGAAAATCGAATTGCAGCCATTAAACGAGATGTTGATAAAATGTATGTTATACTTCCGTTTGAAAAAGATTTTTATGAAAACAAACATAATTTTCCAGTTGAATTTGTTGGTCATCCGTTAATTGATGCCATAAATAATCGTCCAAAAACCGATGCTGCACAATTTAAAAAAGAACATAATCTCGACGACAAACCCATTATTGCCTTATTGCCTGGAAGCCGGAAACAAGAGATTGAAAAAATGCTTTCCGAAATGCTTTCTGTGACAGGCTATTTCCCAGACTATCAATTTGTTATTGCAGGAGCTCCAAGTCAAGAGTTTTCATTTTACGAACAATTTTTAACGGTCAATCAAGTTCATTTTATTTCTAATAAAACCTACGACTTGTTGAGTGTCTCTACAGCCGCACTTGTAACATCTGGCACAGCAACACTGGAGACGGCTTTGTTCAAAGTTCCAGAAGTGGTTTTATACAAAGGAAGTTGGATTTCGTACCAAATTGCAAAACGGGTTGTTACGTTGAAATACATTTCACTGGTAAATTTAATAATGGATTCTGAAGTAGTTACAGAACTTATTCAGGAAGATTGCAATGCTAAAAAAATCAAACTTGAGTTGGAAAAAATACTGAATCCAGACCACCAAAAAATACTTTTAGCAAATTACGATTCACTCGAAAATAAACTGGGAGGCGCAGGCGCTAGTGATAAAACAGCCAGATTGATTGTTACGAATATGTTATCAAACCACTAGTTAATTTTGATTTAATATAAAAAGGTTATTTTTGTAATTAATTCAAGTTGCTAGTTATTTTTTTTATAGGAATCATAATCAACAACTTGATAATAGTAGTAAAAATTAGTGCAAGTTAGATTGATAATATCCATTTTATGCAACACAGATTTTAGAAATTTTAGAAATTTCTAAAATCTGTGTCAAAAAAAGATTCTACTTCTATAGTTGATTTAAATTTATTTGTAACTTAATTAACTAGCAACTTAAATTAATTATTCAAATTGCAAATATGGCTTTTAAAATTTTTTTCGTTGGTGTGTTTCTTGGGTTGTTTTTTACGAGTTGTAAAACTGCATCTTCCTCTATTGTTACCTCAAAACAAGAGGCTGAAAAACTAGGGATTTATAAAGCCCCGCGAAAAATCACTTCAAAAGAGATTCCAAAAGTCACAGAAACTAAAACAGAAACCGTAAAAAGCAAAATCAAAGAAACCGAAGATTACGATTACATAGCATCGTCAGGAAGTCACAATTACGTAGCAGAACAAATAGTCAATAAAGGATTGTTGTTTCAAGGCGTTCCTTATAGAAGTGGTGGAACAACCACAAGTGGAATGGATTGCTCGGGTTTTATAATTGCTTCCTTTACAGATTATAACGTTCCTTTACCAAGAACATCAAATGATATGTCCAGAACTGGAGAAGAAATTGATAGGTATAGTGCCAGAAAAGGAGATTTGATATTTTTTAGAACCAACGGAAGTAGAGTAATTAATCACGTAGGACTTGTAATAGAAGCTTCTGGTGACGATATAAAATTTGTACATTCTTCAACTTCAAGAGGGGTTATTGTTTCCACAACCAAAGAAAGCTATTACGGAAAAACATTTGCTCAAGTAAATCGAGTCATTGAATAACTCTTTTTTTTAGTATCTTGTGCCAATGAAGTTATTGAATTTTCCTTTGGTTAGGATCACCTTTTGGTTTGTATTTGGTATAATTATCGCTCATTATGCAAATCCAAACCTACAGCTTGGTTTTGGTTTTTTAGGAATAACTGTATTCTTTTTTTGCTTTGTTTACTTCAAAATAGCTGCACAAAAATTGATTTTTGCAATTTCACTTTACATCTTGAGTTTTGCCATTGGAATCACGACAACACTAATTCATAATGACACGTTAAGGGAAAATCATTATACAAATCAAAGCTCAAATTTCAAATCGAATCACTTCATAAAAGTTATTATTCTTGAAAAACTAAAAAACACGACAAACAACCGCAGGTATTTTGTCAAAGTAATTGATATTGATGATAAAGTAGCTTCTGGGAAGATTTTATTAAATATAAAAAAAGAGAGTCTAAAATATGATTTTTTGATTGGAACCAAAATTTTGATTCACGATCAAATAATCAAAAATTTCAAACCCAATAATCCAGATCAGTTTGATTACGGGAAATATTTAGAAACAAAAGGAATACATGCACAAGTTTTCACAGAAGCTTCTCAAATAAAAATAAGTTCTGAAATTGATAAAAATATCTGGTATTACACGTCTTATTTTAGAAATACAATTATTGAAAACCTTTCTAAAAGTGGTTTCA
This sequence comes from Flavobacterium sp., assembly GCF_031422135.1. GTDB lineage: Bacteria > Bacteroidota > Bacteroidia > Flavobacteriales > Flavobacteriaceae > Flavobacterium. The sequence continues at coordinate 23,717 of NZ_JANOQD010000001.1, forward strand.
AAAAAGAAGAATTAGCAGTTGTTTCTGCTTTAATTTTAGGACAACAACAAGAAATTTCAGCCGAAATATTAAGAGATTATCAGTATGCTGGTGCAGTACATATTTTGTCTGTTTCTGGATTACATATAGGTTTTATATTGTTATTCATAACCTTTTTATTAAAACCGTTGCCTAAAAACAAATTGGGAAATAGTATCAGATTATGCATAATAGTTAGTAGTTTATGGCTTTTTGCAATTGTTGCTGGACTAGCGCCATCTGTAGTTCGATCAGCAACTATGTTTAGTTTTCTAGCGGTTGGGATGTTTTTGAATCGAGGAACTAATACGTTTCATACTATGGTGGTGTCCCTTTTTTTAATCCTTTTGGTAGAACCTTTGTTCCTATTTGATATTGGATTTCAATTAAGCTATATTGCTTTGTTTTTTATTCTTTGGTTGCAACCAATGCTTAAAACACTTTGGAAACCTAAAAATACAATTCTAATTTATTTTTGGGATATTCTGACCGTTTCGTTTGCAGCACAAATAGGAGCAATGCCTTTGAGTATTTATTATTTTCATCAATTTCCAGGCTTATTCTTTGTCACTAATCTGGTGCTAATTCCAATACTTTCAGTAATAATGGTGTTAGGTGTTTTAGTTATGTTGCTTGCTTTTTTTAATATTGCACCAGTTTTTATTTCAAAAACATTAGAGTTAAGCATTGCACTTATGAATAGCTTTATAAAAGGAGTTGCTTCTCTCGAATCATTTGTAATTGCTAATATTCCTTTAAGTTTTTCACTATTAGTTGTGTGCTATTTCATTGTTTTTAGTTGGGTAATTTGGTTCAGAAAACCCAATTTCACAAAATTAGTTTTTGCCATAACAACAATCTTTTTATTTCAAATTGTATTTATCTCAAATCAATGGAAAGAAAAAAATAAAAAGGAATGGATTGTTTTTAACATCAAGAAAAAAACCATTATCGCAGATAGAGAAAACAGTAAAGTAACGCTTTACTCAAATGATACTTTGGTAAAAAACAGTTTTGAAGATAAAATGATTCAATCGTATTTGACAGCAAACTTCTGTGAGTTAAATGCAATTAAATCACTTGGGAATGTGCTTTTTTTTGATAGAAATAAAATTTTAATAATTGACAAGGCAACTATGTGTAATATTGCTGTGAAGCCTGATGTGCTAATTTTGAAAAACTCACCTAAATTAAATTTAGAAAGACTCTTAACGGAATTAAAGCCAAAAATAATTATTGCAGATGCTTCAAATTACAAGACTTATGTTGCTGTTTGGAAAGCAACTTGCAGCAATAAAAAAATCCTTTTTCATAGTACTTATGAAAAAGGATTTTATAGAATAGAAACTACTTTTTGAGTGGTTATTTTTTAATTTTAGATTGTTCTTTATGTTGGGCTAACATAGTATCGATACCATCTGTAAAAGCTTTTGAACCTCCTTTAACATAGCCTGATTTAGCAATTTGAGTAATATTATATTTTTTAGTTACTTTATCAACATCTAAATTAAAAACCCAAATAGTTGGAAAACCTTGTACTTGAAAAGCTTGTTGCAAACCAGCATTTTGTTGTTTGATAGCATCCGTTTGTTCTTTTCTTTTAGGATAATCTAGTTCTAATAAAACCACATTTTTGTCAGACCAAACTTTAAATTCTGGGGTATTAAAAACTTCAGCGGATAGTTTATGACACCAGCCACACCAATCGCTACCCGTAAAATTGGCTAAAATTGGTTTTTTTGTTTTTTTAGAAATTTTTTGAGCTTCTTCAAGATTGGTTAGCCAAACTATTTCGCCTTCCGTTTTCGGAATAGAAAATGAAAACAAAATTGTAAGTGTGAGTGAAAATAGAATGTATTTTAATTTAATCATTGCAGTCTTTTTTTATTATTTTAAAAGAGGTAACAATTGTTCGGCAGTTTTATATCCTACAATTGGCTTTTGAAGCTCTCCTTTTTTATCAATAATATACATTGAGGGATAACCTTCAACAGCTATAAATTTTGTAAAATCGTGTGCGCTATTCCTGCCTTTTCTATTAGGATCAAAACCTGGATTAGAATATGTTTTCCCTTTGAAATTCAGTGTAGAATTACCTTCTGCATTGAATTTTACTGCATAATAATTTGCTGTAATATAATTAACTATCGATGCGTCTTGAAAGGTCGTTGTATCTAAATATTTACACGGACCACACCAATCAGTGTACACATCCATAAAAATAGGTTTTGGGTTCTTTTTTTGAAGCGCTAATGCTTCATCTATTGTCATCCACTTGATTTCTTGCGCCTGAATAGACATTGTTCCTAAGGTTAGAAACAACGCTAAAATTATTTTTTTCATAACTATTTATTTTTTACGTTCAAATCAAAAACAATGCCGAATTTACAAAATTATTTTACTTCTTGCATTAATTTTTTTACCAAAGGTGAAATTGCAATTAAAATAACTCCTGCAATAAGTGCATAAATTGCCAAAGTGTAATATCCATCGGTGTACGATTGCAATTTAGATACTAAAGTTGAACCCGAATTAGATTGAGAAATTTCCGCACCTAGTTTACCAGCCGCTAATTGCCCAAATGCAGATGCTAAGAACCATAATCCCATCATCATTCCAAATAATTTTTTAGGAGAAAGTTTTGTAATTATTGACATTCCAATGGGTCCAAGACAGAGTTCTCCAATTGTAGTAATTAAATATCCAAAAGTAAATACATTCAATGAAGTTATTCCCTCTACATTGGAGAAAAATTTAGTGTAATAAAAGATATAAAATGAAGCCGATAGAAATAAAAACCCAATTCCAAACTTTATTAATGTATTGGGTTCAATTTTCTTTTTTGCCATCCAAAGCCACAATAGTCCAATTAATGGACTTAAAATAACTACAAATAATGTATTTGATGAATTATTTACAATATTTGGATCGATTGTAAATCCTAGCAAATTAGAATTCAAATTGTCTTTAGCAAACAACGAAAGTGATCCACCACTTTGCTCATAAATTGCATTAAATAAAAAATAGAAAAATATAAAAGTAAAGGCTGCAATTAATTTTTTTTGAGTTGAAATTTCTTTTAATTTGAAAACTTCAAAAGCAAAATACAACAAGGCAATTATTCCGATGGTGTACATAAAATAATCAGTATAATCCGTATTTATAACCATTGTATAAATGAAAGGAATGGTAAGGATAGAGCCAATATAAACAGCAATTTCACGTATTTTTCGTTTTTCAGGTGCAAGATTCAATAATGGGGAATCACCAATTGGACCTAAATGTTTTTTGGTTAATAAGAAAGTTACCAATCCAAGTATCATTACAATTGCCGCTGCAAGGAAACATAATTGCCAAGAATGGTATTTTCCTAAATAGATGCAAAGTGCACCACCAAATAATCCGCCAATGTTGATTCCTGCATAAAACATTCCATAACCTGCATCTCGACGTGGATCTTTTTCCTGGTATAATTCACCTACCATTGATGAAATATTAGGTTTAAAAAATCCAGTTCCAATTATGGAAAAAGCGATACCGTAATAAAACATTTCTTGTGGTGAAAATGCAATTAATAAATTACCTAGAATCATTACAATTCCTCCAAAAAATAATGATTTTCTAAATCCTAAAATTTTATCAGCAAATATTCCGCCAATAAAAGTAAATGCATATACAAATGCTTGAATTGCACCGTATTGCAAATTAGCGGCATCATCTTTTAATAAAAGCTGATCGACCATAAAGAAAGTTAAAACGCCACGCATTCCATAGAAGCAGAAACGTTCCCACATTTCTACTATAAATAAATACCACAATTGTTTTGGGTACTTGCCTTCGAAATTTTGTATTTGTTCTAGTGTAATAGTATTTTCCATATTTATTTAATTTATCCCATTTTCTTTCATTACTTTATTCAATTGTTTCAATAAAGCAAACATTAATAAAGTGGCGAACATCAACAAACTAAAATTCACCCAAAAGAAATCGGCTTTATTATCATACGTATCCCACATACTGGCGAGAACTCCTGACAGTTTATTTCCAATTGATGTTGATAAAAACCAACCACCCATCATAAGTGAAGTAATATTCGTTGGACTTAATTTAGATACTACAGACAATCCCATTGGACTCAAGAATAATTCTCCAATAGTAATAACACCATAATTGGCAACAAGCCACCAAACAGATACTTTTTCGGCACCATTTCCGCCAATGTGAACTGCAGCAACCATTACCAATACGGATAAAGCAGAAATTAATAATCCGAAAGCAATTTTGGTTGGAGTTGATGGTTCTTTTTTTCGGCTTCGTAAAAAAGTAAAAAACGCTACTACTAATGGCGTTAAAATAATAACCCAACCTGGATTTATAGACTGACTTAAATTGGTTGCCCAAATGGAAATCGTTGCACCTTCTTCTGGTAATTTTTCTTTTTTTACATTTCTAAAATAGATAGGATAATCTTCCACTTTTTGAACTTCTCCATTCACTTTTTGCAAACGGAAACTTTCGTCATAAAGTTCAGTCGATGCTTTTTTGTATTCGACCTCTTTGGCTAACTTTAAACCATTAAAAACGGTTTTAGTTGTACCAGAAATTTCTTTATCAGTATAACGGTCTGCCCAAGTGGTTAATGCTGACCCGTTTAATTTGAAAACTGCCCAAAACAAAATCACTACTGCAAAAATAGAAAGTAAAGCTCCAATTGGTCTTTTTTCTTCGGTTTTGGCTTTAAAATACAAACTTCCGTAGAAGAAAATTACAGGAATACAAGCAAATATAAATGCATCGGTACTATCGGATCCAAAAACATAACTGTCTAAATTAGTATCAGAAGCAACCCCTTTCAACATCCAACCTATAACTCCAAAAATAACAGATGGTAAAAGTATGAACAACACAATTTTATAAAATGGCATATCGCCTTCTTGTGTTCCTTTTTTCTCCGTTTTGTTTCCGTAGTGTTTTGTTCCCATTAAAAAGACAATTACACCCACAAACATTCCAACTCCAGCAGCCATAAACGCATATTGCCAACCCAAAAGTATTTGCAACGCGGCTCCAAAAAAGTTACATATAAACGCTCCGACATTAATTCCCATATAGAAAATATTGTAGCCTTCATCTTTCTTGTCTTTGTATTGGTCTTCCGAATAGAAATTTCCTAAAAGTGTCGAAATATTGGGTTTGAAAAATCCGTTACCTACAATCACAAAAGTCATTGCGATGTATAATGAAGTGATGTTGTGAATTCCCATCATAAAATACCCAATTCCCATTAGGATTCCACCAATTACGATTGATTTTTTGTAACCTAAATATCTATCTGCTACCAATCCACCGATAAAAGGAGTTAGAAAAACTAAGGCTATGAAAGTTCCATATAGATCTGCTGCTTCTTTTTCGGTCATTGCAAAACCAGCTTCCACATCTTTGAGGTACAATGTAAAAATTCCAATCATTAAATAATAACCAAAACGTTCCCACATTTCAGACAAAAATAAAAACGGTAATGCTTTTGGGTGTGATTTCCACATAATTTTTAAATTTTAAATAACAAACCTACAAGAATATTGTAGGTTTGAAAGGTAATAAAATATTCTAAATAATGATTAACGTACTCCGTGCATCATTTTTTTCAATACAGGAGTTAATGCAAATAATATTACAGCAGCTAATCCAGTTAAAACCACAAATACCATAAAAAATTCAAATAAATTATGAATTTCGAATCCTGCAAAAATGGGATTGGTAGGACTGATTTGATTTTGTTCTAAAATAGCTAGTTGTTCAGTAGTTGGTACAATTTTTTTGTCTAAAACATCTTGTAAATCAATTCCTAAATCTTTTGCTTTGTTAAACTTGTCACCCGTTGCTGGCATTATAGATCCTAAAGTTCCTGCCAAAGCATATCCAGCAGCATTTGATAAAAAGAATACTCCGTATAGTAAAGATGAAAATCTTTTAGGAGATAATTTACCAACTAATGACAATCCAATTGGTGATAAACACAATTCAGCACAAGTTTGAATTAAATACAAAAGTATTAACCATTTAATAGCCAACAATCCGCTGTTTCCTAAATCTTTTACATTGTAAGCAATAATAAAATAACTAATAGCAATCAAAGCCAATCCAAAAGCTTGTTTCATAGGAGAAATTGGTTCTCTATTGTTGGCTCTCAATTTGTCCCATAACATACTAAAAGGCACTGCAAACATTACGACAAATAATCCGTTAAAAATTTGAACCATTGATGGCGGCATATTCCAGCCAAAGAAATTTCTATCGGTTTGATTATCTGCTATAAAAGTTAATGATGATCCAGCTTGTTCAAATGCTGCCCAGAAAAATATCACGAAGAAAGCAACTATATAAATTACTAAAATTCGATCTCTTTCAATTTTAGTCAATGAACTATCAGATATGATTAATCCTGCTAAAGACAATCCACTTGCGTAAATTACTGAGTAAATATAATTTTGTCCAAAAACAAGGTTGAATAAAAATCCTAATCCAACAAAAGCAACAACTGCACTTATTAAAGCTGTCTGTGAGAATACCGCTTTTTGAGACTCTCCTTCTTCATAGTCTGATGAATCATTTCCTGATGGCAAACCACCAATAGCTTTTCCTTCTGGAGTTACAACATATTTATTTTTAAGAAAG
>NZ_JANOQD010000002.1:0-7855 GCF_031422135.1 Flavobacterium sp.
TGCATCGTAGGAATGTTGATAAGTTTTTAAAACCCGAAGGGAATTTTTTAAAAAACTTATCAATGTTCCGGCAATTAAGTTTAAATTTGAATCAATTATTAACCTAAAAAAAGGTCAACGTATTTTAGGATATGACAAAACAGAATCTATGAAAAGAATATTGATTTTATTGTTTTTAATTGCAATCTTTAATGATTGTTGTGGACAAAATAATAATCCGAAAAAGAAACAAATTGGCATAATAGCACTTGACACTACAATTGCACTTATGCCATTTGAAAAAGATAATTATGGAGTTTTAAAAAATAACAAAAGCACTAAATTGAATTATAAAGAATTACAAATGGTTACAGAATTATTATCAAAATGCATTAAACAACGTAATTCAGAATTTACCTTAAAAAATAATATTGAATTAAAAAAATACTATAAACAATATGTTGCTACAATTAATTCAAAAGGAGAAAAAGAAGTTTGGGTAAATTGTTTTTGCTACTTATGGGATACAGAATGGAGAAAAAATTTAATAAGGGTGGCAGATGGAGGTAAATGCTATTTTAATGTAAAAATAAACTTATCTCGTCAAATTTATTATGAATTAATTATAAATGGAGAAGGATAAAAACGTCACACAACAGCGGTTTGGCGCAATTGGGGTTTTAGGCAAACTTTAAAGTTGGTTTTGTACTTGGAAGTTCGGTCTTAAATTTATACATTTGGCTAACCAAATCCCCAACTGACGCCAAGCCACGAGACGTTAGCGGAAATGCGGGACAACGAGAATTCGGTAGAAAATGAATCATTTTCTTGATTTGGAAAAGAGTAAAACTCGGAGAATCACAAAACAGAAATTGTGCGGAAAACTTAAGCAGAAAGTAGAATCAAAACCGAAAAGAATTTGGCAAAAAATTAACTCGAAAGTTGAACCAAAACCGGAAAAAACTTTTGTGAAATTAAACCGAAAATTAAACCGAAACAGAAAAGAACTGACAAGAAATTAAACGGAAAGTTAAACCGAAAGTTGAACCGAATGTTGAACAGAAAGTTGAACCGAAACCGAAAAAAACTTGAGAAATTAAGCCGAAAATTGAACCGAAACCGAAAAGAATTGTCGAGAAATTAAATCGAAAAGAACTGTTAAGAAATTAAACCGATAGTTGAACCAAAACCGAAAAGAACAGTCGAGAAATTAAACCAAAAGTTGAACCGAAAACAAATTGTATCATGCAGAAATTAAACCGAAAATTGAACCGAAACCGAATTGAATCATACAGAAATTAAACCGAAAGTTAATCATAAATCGAATAAATCTGTTCAGATTTGAAACTAAAAATTTGCCGAAAATCTAAAATTATTTCCTAGAAATAAATATTCAAATCAAAAAAAATTATTTACAAATAATTGAAAAACAGCAACAAACTATAAATCAGCACTTCCGCTAACAGCGGTTTGGCGCAATTGGGGTTTTAGGCAAACTTTAAAGTTGGTTTTGTACTTGGAAGTTTGGTCTTTAATGTATACATTTGGCTAACCAAATCCCCAACTGACGCCAAGCCACGAGACGTTGTGGGAAATAATTCGACAAAAATTGCGTTATTAAGTAAATTTAAATGAAAATGACTGAGAAAGAAAAAGAGTTGTATCATAAAATAAAAGAAGAGTCGGAAGGTTTTATGTTTGATATGTTGTTCAAAAAGAACAGCCAAGGAATTGTTGAACCCATTAAAGGAATGACACTAAAACTAATGCCTGACGGAATTCCTATGATATTAGACCAAGAATCAGCAAATTTATTGAATGGAAATTCAACAAATGACCCATTTGCATCTGTTACAACAAACAAATCATTCAGAGAAATCTCAAACGAAATCGCGATGGAAAGTCCTTTTGGCAAAAATAGTATGTTTTATAAAGAGGAACGAGAAATATTAAAAGGACAAATTCCAAAATTATAAAATATGGGAGCTTGGAAATACGAAGTAATTCACGATTATAATGCAACAAAACTTATCAAAGAGTTTAGTGAAGAAAACCTGAAACTAAAAAATTCAAAAGGAACAGATGATGATGAAATTGATTTTATTGTTTACGCAGAAAAAGACGATTTTACAATAAGTTTAGGAAGAGTATTGCTTATTAAAATGAGCGATGCAATGTTAAAATATTATTATCAATACAAAGGCACAGAAGATTTAACCAAATTTTGGGCGAAATATGTTTACAGCCAGCATAAAAACAACAATACTTTTCATTTTAAAGAAGATGAAATTGCAAAAGCATTTATAGAATCTATAAAACTTCAAACTAAATTAATCTCAGATATATCCGTTTTAGATGCTGAAAACTTCATAAAACGAATTACAGAAAATATTTCTACATTTCTCCACGAAGATTTAAAATTTTCTCGTGAACAATGGGATCCAACACTAAAGTCAGATAAGTATCTTTTTACAAAACCCGAAGATGCAGTAAAGTATTTTGTCACAAAATGTGATAACTTAATTAAGGAACTCAATGAATATAAAGCAAAATTAGAACTTATAAAATCTTTCAATATTGTAGGTTTTGAATTCAAAACACCTTTGATTGAAGATTTGATAAAAGCCATAGACAATAAAATAAAAAGCATTCAAAAGTTTAAGGCTTGGATTATTGAAAATAAAAATGACCTAAAACTAAAAATTCCCTACATCTGTGGAGTTTGGAATGGAACTGTTGAATTTATTGCAGGAATTATTGACATTGTTTTATTAGCATTAAACATAATAATTAGCGAATTATTAGAAGATGGTATTAACCTAGAAACATTACAAATTCGAGAAGGTATTGAAGAAATTTTAGAAGCAATTCTAAAAGACCCAATGAAGATAATTGATGACGCGATAAATTCTATTAAACAATACAAATACTCTCGATATGATGACCCAGAATTAAATCAATATCAACTTCAGTATAATGAAGGAGAAGATACTATTTTAGCAATTGATATAATTGTAACTATCATTACTATTATTAAAGGTATTGCAAAACTCACAAAACAACTTCCTAAATTCACCAAATGGATTGACGAAGTTTTGGCGAGACGTAAAAGAAAAAAGACTTTAGACTCAATTAATAGATTAGAAAAGGGTTGGAAAAGAGGTTGGACGAAGGAAAAAGTTCTTGAAGAACCAAAAGGAAGTAGAGATAATCCAAAGGAATATCTAAAAGGCGAATACATCAAAGAACATTATGAACTGTTTCAAAAAGAAGGAATTGCTTCAAGAGTTGTTTCAAAAAGAGATTTTGAAGATTTCGGCATTGGCAAACCAGATTTAGAAAAAACTGAATTTGCTAGTAGAAAATCAGATATTGATGATATTTTGATGTTATCAACAGAAGAACAGGCAATAAAATTAGGAAAACCAATTAAACAAATTGAAAATGGAGAGTTAGTAAGGATTGATTTTAAAATTACAAAAGATTCCAAAATAGAAATACCAACAGGCAACGAGTATGGAACTAACGAAAAATGGCTCCCTGGAGGTGTTCTACCTGATGGAAATTTGGAAATAATTATTAAAACTGAAGGATTAAAAGAAGGTATTCACTGTACAATAAAATATTTAAACAAATGAGAAAAGAACTTTTCAAACATAATTGGGACTTTATTTTATATGAAGAAGATGAGAATAAGATATTTCGTGTCGTTTTCTATCAAAGTTTTACTGACACTTCACGAGAGTTTAAACTTCAAGGCGAAGAGCTTGACTATGACTTTGAACAATTGAAAGTTCTTGCAGAAGATATTAGAAGTAATTACGAAAATTATAAGGACAGAGAAATAGTAGAATAAATTATTACTTCCCACAACACACGTTTGGCGCAATTGCGAATTTTGTGGTAAATTCACGTTTGCGTTCCGCAAGAAATTTTATCTTAGTGGAAAATAATCAGTTCCGAAGTTCGCAACTGACGCCAAGCGCGGGAACGTTGGTGGCTAGTGTTCGAAAAAAAATAATAAATAAAAAATTTTATACAGTGAAAATCTTACAAAAAGTATTGTTCGTAATCAGTCTAATAACAGTTACAACGTCATTCATAATAATTTATGAAAATAACAATCCAATAGTAACAGAACAAATTAATTTACGAGATAACGAAATATATCCAAAACTAGCCAGCGATGAATACTATTTTCACGAATCACCATACAAGTGGACAGGAGATATTGAACGCAAACAAAACAATAGTTGGTTCGATCGAAAACCATACGAAATTGAAATATCTAATACAGACATAGAGTCGGGAGAACCTATTTTACTAAAAAGTATGTCAACTAATGACGTGTCTTTTACTGACTTAAAAGAAAATTGTTTATCCGTGTTAAAAAGATTAGATTTTCCCGTTCTATATGAAAGGGCAGGTGATCATTTTATGGCTAACGAATTCACTGATGCAATTTTTAATTCAAAAGTTGCACGACAAGCATTATTCAATTATGCATTACGTAATTTCAAGAAAATTGAACATAAATATCCAAATTCTTGGAAACAGAATTTGTTAGATAAAGTAGATGAATGTTTATTGTTTACAAAAACTTACAATGCAAAAAGAGGTAAATATTTAAAATTACATGATATGCAAGGTTACGTAGTAAACCCGCATATTCAAATGGAATCAGGTAGTAACGGTTTTGCATATAAAATTGGCTACTACCAGTCTTTTATTTTTCGAAGAATAGAATACAATAATATTCCTATTCAAGAAATTAATTCGTATTTAATGATATGTAAATCAGCGTTATTAAATTCAATTACAAATAATGGTTTAACAAATTATAAAACTGTTTATATAAATAATGGTGAACTCATTATATCAGATTCAATTGTTAATGGTAAAGGTATAACATTAAATGTTAGAAATAACCAGGGTACAAAAACCCTTACTTTTAATTCATTTTCACATATCAAATGCTTTGTTGAAGATGAAAAAAATTTCTATGTTATTTATCAGAATGGAAAAACGACACTAATAAACGCAAGTTTAGACATTCTTAATACAAATTCTATAAACAAAAGTAATGACATGGATTTAATACAAGCAAAGTATGCACCAATAGGGGAAATTGAAGTTGCAGATGCAAATATTAAAAACAATACAAACAAAGTAATTTTAAAAAAGAAAAACGGTGTTTACTATGTTCCCGTTCTAGTTAATGGAGTTGCTATGGAATTTATTTTTGATACTGGTGCATCAGATGTATCAATTTCGTTAACTGAGGCATTATTTTTATTTAAAAATGGTAAATTAGCAAAGTCAGATATATTAGGAAAACAATACTTTACTGATGCAACAGGCAGTATTTCGAGTGGTACAAAAATTATTATCCGTGATATACAAATTGGAAAAAAGACAATACATAATATCGAAGCAACAATTGTTAACAATAAAAACGCTCCATTACTTATTGGTCAATCAGCACTTCAAAAACTTGGTAAAATAATATTTGATCCTAAAGAACAATATATATCATTTGAATAAATAGGCTTAAATTTAATTTGATATAGAATAACCTTGTAAATGTAAAGATTAAAAAAAAACAAGCTCCAACCTGAGAAAAGACAATTATAATGGACGAAAAAATTGATAAGTTAATACTTAAGGAGAAAGAACTGCTCTCTTTAATTACAAGTAACGAAATGTTCTATGTATCTTTAAAACAAACAGAACATTATGGTCTTTCAATCAACATTATAAATAAATTGATTGATATAAAAACAAATTTATTAGCAAATAACGGTAATGTAATATTTACATACTCAACATTAAGGTACGTTTTTGAAACATTAATTAATTCAAAACTTTTATTAATTGAACCAAAACAAACCTACAAATTATATTACTTTATCTACGAACATCACATTGGAAAAACAGACAGATTTATAAAAGTTTTGAAAAACGAAATTTCATTAATTGAAAAATATATAAAATTAGAACAAAATAATTTTGAAGAATTTAAAAACATAACAAATGATAATGAAAGATTTCAATTGACATCTGAAAAAATGAATGAAACTGAAAAATTAATTGATGAACAAGCTGAAAAAGAACTAACAATATTTTTCGGTGATTATAAATTTAATGGGTACGCATACCAAAAAACTTTGATGGAAAAAGAGCTATTGCCAAAATATTTAGAAAAATTAAAAGGTTTAAATCAACAAAAAAAAGAAATTTCAAAACAAATATTGCTAAATAGTACAATGTCAGCTTTATTTAATTTTAAAAGACAACCTTCAAAAATCTTTGCTGAATTAAAAGATATTAGAAGTTGGAATTGTAAAGCAAAGGCGGTTGATTTAGAAAATGAATATTTACAAATTTATGAATTATGTAGTGCGATAATGCATTCAACATCATATAGCTTGTTAACTACTAAAGAATTGGAATATGGAGAAAAACAATTTGTAACTGACTTATTGTTGAAGTATTCTACTGAAATAATAAAAAATATTGAAAAATATCTAAACTTAAAACAATTTGCAAAATTTAAAATTAACAACATTTAAAAAATACACCAGCCACCAACAGCGGTTTGGCGCAATTGGGGTTTTAGGCAAACGTTAAAGTTGGTTTTGTACTTGCAAGTTGGTTTTTTATTCGATACATTTGGCTAACCAAATCCCCAACTGACGCCAAGCCACGAGACGTTGGCAGATATAATTTTAAAAAAGAAACGTAAAAAGAAGAAAAATATGAAAATTAATTTAACTATCGCATTTTTAATATTGACTACATCTATATTTTCACAAAAAATATCGGTCAAAGAAATTAATGAAAGCAGAACAACTTCTGATAATTTATACAACAATAAATGTGAAATAAATTTAAAAATAAGTGGTGATGAAATAAGAAAATACAAGTTTGTTAAAATTAGTAAAATTTCAAAAGCAATTGACGACAAAGGTATAGATTTAGTAAATGAAGAAAATCGTAGTTTTGATTATGTAACTATTGACCAAGATTCAAGAATTACATTTGAACTAAAAGTTCCATCACGAAAAGCAGAGGTAATAAAAGAAATTGCAGGAGAAGTTTGTTTATATAATCCAACTGAAGTAAATGGTGGGATTGTTAAAATTTTAAATTATCAAAATAAAACAAACATAAATCTTTTGCCAAATAACTCTCCTGTTCAAGTTGTATATTTAACCAAAGAATCATACGCTAAATACGTAAAAGAAAATAAAGATAAAAAAGAGGAAGAATTAAAAAAAATGCCAGAAATCGCAAGAAAAATGGTTGAAGGTTTAGTATCTGCTTTTGATGGAATGTTTGGTATGAATGATAATGATCCAAATCAAGTTTTTTTCTTTGTCAATGGAGAGGAATCAAAATTTGTAGATTTATATTTTGAAGATGTTAACGGAAAAAAAATTGAACATGATGGAAAATCAACTACAAATAATCTTATTTCATATTCGTTTGGCGAAAAACCAAATCAAAATTGGAAATTAATATTAAATATTGAATCAAACAATTCAATTAAAAAAATTCCTTTCATAATTTCTGATATAGAATTACCATAGTAGAAATTATTACATCTGCCAACAGCGGTTTGGTGCAATTGGGGTTTTAGGCAAACTCATAGGTTGGTTTTGTACTTGAAAGTTCAGTCTTAAATCGTTACATTTGGCTTTCCAAATCCCCAACTGACGCCAAGCCACGAGACGTTGGCAGAAATGCAACCGCACCGGATAGAAAACCGAACAAAATATAAAATTCTAAAAAACTAAATGAAAATACTAAAATCAAAAAAAATACTTTACACAATACTAATTTTAATAGTTTTAACCGCCATAACATTTTGGTG
>NZ_JANOQD010000003.1:0-176597 GCF_031422135.1 Flavobacterium sp.
TATTTTATAATCTTCGCTTACAATAGAGTACAAATAGTTAATAGCTCGTTCGTGATTTTTTGCTTCAAAATGCTCCCGAAGCGATTTTCCTCTAATAGTAATTCCGTCTTGAAGAACCATTTGAGTTTCTTGTAAACTCAAAGTATTCCCTTCGATACTATTGGAGTTATAAGTCCATTCGACAGAAAGTGCTTCTTTAATTTTGCTCAAAGCACTGTTTGACAAAGATCTATTTTTAACTAAAATAGTTTGTTTATCATACAATCGTTCAAAAGTTGATTCAAATTCCGGCAAATATGTTCTATCAATGTTCCACATAATACTACAAAGATAATAATATCGGATATATTAAAAAAACATTTTATCCGATATTAAAAAATTCTATATAAAAAAAGCCAAAACATTGATTTTGACTTTTGAATATTGACTCTAAATACTCATTCGAAACTCTTCAATCACTGGATTTGCTTTGGCAAAATCGGTTTCTTGTATAAAAACTTCTACGGCTTGGTCCGCTGTTCCAAAACCAGCCAATCGTCCTGATTGAATATTATTTTTAATAGAAGTGGTAACTTTAGCTTCTTCTAGTTTAGATTGTAAAGCTTGCGCTAAAATTTCGCTGCCTGAAAATATTTTCATTAATCCCATAATACTTTATTATTTTTTTAACTTACTTGGATTTTGTCTTGAATTAAAAATTTGAAGAATTCTAATTTCAGATTCAGATTGCACCTTATAAATAATTTTATAATCTCTTACCACCATTCTTCTGAAAGGCTCTCCTAAATATTCATCAACTTGATATTGATTTGTAAAATGAATATCTCTACTTTGGTTGACAACATCCTTAATTACATTTTTTGCTCCTTGATGTGATTTCAATTTTAAGAAGTCAAATATTATTTTTAAATCTGATATAGCCTCATTATCCCAAAGAATTCTAATTGGTTTTTGCATACTACCAATTTTCAATTTCTTTTTCTAAATCATCAATAGATTTATATTCGCCTGAAGAAATTCGTTTATCAGCTTTATGAACCATATTAATATATTCGTCTTTTGAAATGGGATTCCCTTTTACATCATAAGCAACGATTTCTGCATCTAGAATAGTTTTAAAAGCCAAAACTTTTTTTAATTTACTTTCATCGTTTATATGAAGTAACCAATCCATCAACTCTATTTTCTTAGCTGCTATATTCATAAATTTAAAGTTTTATACAAATATATTAATTTTCGTCACTTTCGTCGGCATCCATTTCAAAAAACAAAGGTTCAATCATTATTTTATCGGCGAGAGATTCTACTCTTTCGGTTAAATCCGTAGTGAAGAAAAGACGTTGTGATTTTTCGATACTGTTTGACAATCGATGGATAATAGCATCCATTCGGGTTCTGAAAAGAATATCAGCATCATCAACCACAAACATTTTGATGGTACTAATATTAAATCCAGCTGAAGCAAACATCGCGTTTATTCTATTTGGCGTTCCTATTAATACATCCAATCCTAAGGAAATTATGTTTTTATCATAATCGATATCGCCTTTGTCGTGAACTCCTAAAACACTTAAATCGTGGTAATTTCCGTATTTCAAAAACATTTCTTCCATTTCTAGAACACGTTCTTTATTTTCGACAATGATTAATGCTCTGGTGCTTTCGCCAATAGATTTTTCCATTCGCTGAATCACGTTAATGATTATCGTTGTGGATTTTCCAGCACCTTTTGGAGCAACTACAACAGCATCGGCACCACTTTTAATAGTACTGAATGTTGATTGTTGCACTTCATTGGCTTCGGTTAAACCGTTTTCGATGAGTGCTTTTTGGAGACTAGGATTTATTTTTTTTAAATTCATTTTTTTGTTGTTACACTAAGAGCCACAGAGATTCACGAAGTTTTTTGACTTTACTTTGAGCTTACTTTGTGCATCTTTGCGAAATAATTTATTTACTTGCATACAGTTTTACATCATTTTCTGAGATTTCGTTTCCTCCAAGAATGATTAATCTTTCGACCACATTTCTTAATTCGCGGATATTTCCAGTCCAGTCGTATTCTTGTAAAAGTTTAATGGCTTGTTTTGAGAATGATTTGATTGCATTGCCTTGTTCAGAAGCAATTTTGTCAGCAAAATATTCGATTAATAACGGAATATCGTCACGACGCTCGTTCAAAGCTGGCACTTTTATTAAAATTACAGCTAATCGATGGTATAAATCTTCTCGGAAACGACCTTCGGCAATTTCTAGTTTCAAATCTTTGTTGGTTGCCGCTACGACACGAACATTAACCTTTATGTCTTTGTCTGCTCCTACTCTTTGTATCAAACTTTCTTGCAAAGCTCGTAAAACTTTGGCTTGTGCCGAAAGACTCATATCGCCAATTTCGTCCAGAAAAATGGTACCACCATCAGCGGCTTCAAATTTTCCTGTACGGTCTTTTACGGCCGATGTGAAGGCTCCTTTTACGTGACCAAACAATTCGCTTTCTATTAATTCTGAAGGAATGGCAGCGCAATTAACCTCGATAAGTGGTGCGTTGCAACGCTCGCTTTTTTCGTGTAGTTGATGCGCTACAAGTTCTTTTCCTGTGCCGTTTGGCCCAGTAATCAAGACACGAGCTTCGGTGAGTGCTACTTTTTCAATCATTTCTTTGATTTGATTGATGGGTTGGCTCTCACCTATCATTTCGTAGTTTTTGGAAACTTTTTTCTTTAAAATCTTATTTTCTACAACGAGTTGTTTTTTGTCGAGTGCGTTGCGAACGGTATTTAGCAATCTATTCAAATCTGGTGGTTTAGATATATAATCGAAAGCACCGAGTCGCATTGTTTTTACAGCGGTTTCGAGATCTCCGTGACCTGAAATCATTACCATTTGAATTTCGGGTTTAAGTTTTTTTGCAGCTTCAAGCACTTCTACACCATCCATTTTTGGCATTTTGATGTCGCAAAGAACCAAATCATAGTCATCGTTTTTTATTTTTTCCAATCCTTGTACACCGTCTTCGGCTTCGTCTACTTTGTAAGTATCGCTTTCTTCGGTTAGTATTTTGGTAAGAACTCGGCGAATGGCTGGTTCGTCTTCGATGATTAGGATTTTTGACATAATTATATTTTCTTGGTGATTTTTACTGCTATTCCGCTGAAAGTTTTAGATGTATATTTTGTTCGTGGTGCATCGCTAAACATAACTCCACTTTCTCGATCGGTATAATTTTTTTTGAAGTTGATAATGGCATCACAATTTCGTTCAACTGCCAATTTTTTAATCTCTATTAATAAATCTTCTTCAAAAGAATGTTGTGCACCTAATGTTTCTATCAAACCTATTTTTTCGAATTCAAAATCAAGTGTTTCTCCCTCAACAAATATTTTAATAGAATCTGATTCTTCATTTGATATTTTTTTGTGTACTTCAGTTAAACTACTTTTTTCATATTCTACTTTTTTAAGATGATCAAAATAGGTGAAATTAGAATTTGAAAACATTCCGACAGAACAAGAAGTTAATAAGCTTAGGAAAATAAACAGTATTGCGAATTTTAAATTTTTAATCATTTGCTAATTTGATTATTCGTTTGTGGCCAAAAAGGCAAAGTTAAGTCTTTTTTGAACCATTAAGAAATTAAGGTTCATTAAGATGTATTATTTGTTTTGGAACGAAATGTTGCTCTAGCCCCGATGGAAGGGAAAATCCTTTTTGGAGAAAACTTATTTTTTCTGGAACTTGCAGAACGACCAAAGGAAGTTCCTGCAAGTTGTTAGAAAAAAAGTTTTAGACAAAAAGATTTGGAATGACAGCGGGATTGGCTCCTAATACTGAAGCCACTTGTATAGTTCTTTCCAAGTTGGTTTTTTGCCATACATTAGGATTCCGACTCGATATATTTTTGCAGCAAACCAAACTACTCCTAAAAATGTTGCGAATAATAGCGTAATGGAGATGGCGAGTTGCCACCAAGGCACACCAAATGGAATTCGCATAAGCATTACGATAGGTGATGTAAGTGGCACCATTGAGAATATTATGGCGACAGTTCCGTGAGGATCGTTGACAACGGTAAAAAAACCTATATAAACCCCTAATATTAAAGGCATTATGATAGGCAAGAGAAATTGTTGCGAATCGGTTTCAGAATCTACCGCAGCACCAATGGCGGCGTAGAAGGAACTATATAGAAAGTAGCCTCCGATGAAATAGATGATGAAACTGGAGATTAAGGTTCCTAGTGGTAAATTCAATATTTCTTTAACATAACTCTGAATTGTTATGCCTAATCCTTCTTGAACTTTGCCAACCATTTCAGGATCTACACTGGATTCAGCACCTGTTTGAATACCAAAAAAAGCGGAAATACTAAACATTAAAATACCGCCAACGATTGCCCAAATGGCAAATTGTAGGATTCCTGCAAGTGAATTTCCAATGATTTTTCCCATCATCAATTGGTAAGGTTTTACAGAAGATATAATGATTTCGATGATGCGTGAGGTTTTTTCTTCGATGACACTTCGCATTACAAAATTGCCATAAATTACAATAAACATCATAATTAAGTAACCAAATGCGCCACCAATCGCAATTTTCATTTCATTGATTCCTTTAATAGTGTCTTCGCCTGAAAATTTGGTCAAATGAATATTGGAACTTACCTCAGCTTTTTCAATTTTATCATTGTCAAAGCCTAAAACAGCAAGATTGGCTTGGGTCAATTTATTATTGATGACTTTTTCGGTAGTAATAATAAATTTCATACTTGGGCTATCGTCAGAAATGTATTGTACTTTTTCGGAAAGCTCTTGAATGTTAGCGACTTTTGGAATAAAGATCAAACCTTCGTAGTTTTTACTTGCGGTATCTTTTGCTAATTGCAATGGCATTCCTGACAAATCCACATAGACTGTTTCTTTGGTGTTTTTGAAGTCGGCTTTCAGTATACTTAATTCGTCATGAATGGCAATCTTGGTTACTTCATCTTTATTCATAGTAGCTAGATAGCCTACAAAAAAAGAAAGTCCAACGATTAATAACGGACTTAAAAAAGTCATTACAATAAAGGATTTATTGCGAACTTTGGCAATGAATTCTCTTTTTATGATAAGGGATAGTATAGACATTTTTTTGGATTTTTGGATCATTCGGTTGTTAGACTTTTCGAATAATCGAATAATCTAACAATCCAACAATCTATTTGGTTACTGTTTGAATAAATATATCGTTTACGCTTGGAATATTTTCTGAAAAATGGGTGACTTGACCTCGACTTGTTAGAATATTCAAAAGTTCGTTTGAAGTGGCGTTGCCTAGATCGATTTCAAGTTTTAAATCGTCGTTTAGGGATTTGAAATTGGTTTGTGACACTGTGAATTTTTGCGTTAAATCGTACATTAATCCCTCGACATTGTTGGTTAGTATCCCAACTTGAAACTTGTGTGTTCGGTATTGTCGTTTCACATCTTCAAGTTTTCCTTCGATGAGTTTATTGGATTGGTGTATTAAGGCTATATAATCGCACATTTCTTCTACGCTTTCCATTCTGTGAGTAGAAAAAATGATGGAAGTTCCTTTTTTGTTCAATTCGATTATTTCATCTTTAATCAAATTGGCATTGACAGGATCAAATCCTGAAAAGGGTTCGTCGAGAATTAACAATTTTGGTTGGTGTAAAATGGTAACAATAAACTGTATTTTTTGTGCCATTCCTTTGGATAATTCTTGGATTTTCTTATTCCACCATCCTTCAATTTCAAATTTTTCGAACCAATATTTGAGTTGTTTTTGTGCTTCTGCTTTTGGCATTCCTTTGAGTTGGGCAAGATACAAACACTGCTCACCTACTTTCATCGTTTTATACAAACCTCTTTCTTCAGGCATATAACCAATGTATTGTACATCACTTGGCGTTAGTTTTTTGCCATCAAGCAATACTTCACCAGAATCTGGCATCGTAATTTGGTTGATAATACGTATTAAAGTAGTTTTCCCTGCTCCATTTGGACCTAAAAGCCCATAAATACTTCCTTTTGGAACTTGCAGCGAGACACTGTTTAAGGCGGTGTAATCGCCATATTGCTTGACTACGTTTTTTACTTCGAGAATATTATTCATTGTAAAATATTGGTTTTTTTGGTAAAAATAAGAATTAAAACTTTTTTAGAACCATTAAGGAATTAAGAAAATTAAGTTTTAAAATTTAATAGTTAGATAACAGATTGCATTAAATGTTACAAAAAACCCACCCTAATTTGCACTAGGATGGGAAAAAAAATAAAATAAGTCGAAACTCATTCTACTATATTATGAAAACATATCTTTTACTTTCTCAAAGAATGATTTTTCTGATTTTTCTGGATTTGGAGTAAAATTTGGATCAGTAATATTCTTTTCAAAAAATGCTTTTTGATCTTTGTTTAAAGTTTTTGGTGTCCATACATTCACGTGAACAAGCAAATCACCATTTCCATAGCTATTAATACTTGGAATTCCTTTTCCTTTTAGTCGAAGAATTTTTCCTGACTGGATTCCTTCTTCTAGTTTGATGCGCACTTTTCCGTTTACAGCATCAATGTCTTTAGAAATTCCTAAAACAGCTTCGGCAAAACTGATATACAAATCGTAATGTAAGTTTTCACCTTCTCGTTTCAGAAATTCGTGTTCAATTTCTTCAATGGCTACAATTAAATCACCTGGAATTCCGTTTCCTGGAGCATCATTTCCTTTGTTGGAAACTTTTAATTGCATTCCATCAACCACACCAGCAGGGATTTTTATAGAAACGGTTTCGTCTTCTAGAATCATACCTTGAGAATCTGCATCGGCAGGTTTTCTTTCAATAATTTGACCAGAGCCACCACAAGTTGGACAGGTTGATGCGGATTGCATACGTCCCAAAATTGTGTTTGTAACTCGCATTACTTGCCCTTGACCGTTACAAGTTGAACAGGTTTTGTAGGAAACTCCTGGTGCTTGTGTTTTGCGTTTGACTTTGACTTTTTTCTCGACACCATTGGCAATTTCTTCCAAAGTTAATTTGACTTTGATACGAAGGTTGCTTCCTTTGGCACGACGTTGACCTCCGCCACCGCCAAAACCACCAAAACCACCACCACCAAAAATATCACCGAACTGGCTGAAAATATCATCCATATTCATTCCGCCACCGCTAAAACCACCACCGCCATTACCTCCTTCAAAGGCTTGATGACCAAAACGATCGTATTGTGCTTTCTTTTGAGGATCGCTTAATACTTCGTAGGCTTCGGCAGCTTGTTTAAATTTTTCTTCGGCTGCTGCATCGCCTGGATTTTTGTCTGGGTGATGCTCTATCGCTTTTTTGCGGTATGCTTTTTTGATTTCGGCTTCGTTGGCACTTTTAGTAACGCCTAATATTTCGTAAAAATCTTTTTTCATTTTTAAATTAAGGATTAAGGATTTTAGAATTAGGTTTAATTCAAAATCTTACTATTTTAGTTTCCTATTACTACTTTAGGAAAACGGATGATTTTGTCACCTAACTTGTATCCTTTTTCGATTACATCAACTATTTTTCCTTTTAGTTTATCACCTGCTGGAATCTGAGTAATAGCTTCAGCAAAATCAGCATCGAAAGCATCACCAGATTTAATTTCAACTACTTCCAATCCTTTAGAATACAAAGTGTCTTTTAGTTTTGTATGAATCAATTCGACACCTTTGATTAGGTTTTCGTCTTCCGATTTTGTGATTTCCACAATAGCTCTGTCAAAATCATCCATTACTGGAAGCATTGCTTGTAAAACTTCTTGGTTGGCAGTTTTAAACAAATCAATTCTTTCTTTAGTCGTACGTCTTTTATAATTTTCAAATTCTGCAAAAAGACGAAGGAATTTGTCTTTTTCGTGTGCTAAATCCTTAGCTAATTGTTCTTCAACACTTAATTCTTCAACTATTAATTGTTCTCCATTAGCATTTTGTTCTAATGTAATTTCATCTAATTCTTTGTCAATTTCAGTATTCTCAGTAGTCATTTTTGCTTTATTTTTAAATATCTTTTTAAAATTCATTGTATTTCTAATCAGATTGCAAAAGTACTGCCAATTATGAAATAAATGTCAAATTGTCATTAAATAATTTAATATAATTTTAAGAAAGATTGATTTTTGATTTTGTAAATTTGGCGTATATAAAATATTTACTTTTTTCACCTATTATTAATTCAACATACTTTAAAAGCACCAATTTCTATGGTGCTTTTTATTATTTATGCTAGTTTATTTTTTAAGTAAATCATTTAATGCAGTATGAATGGTTTTGAATTCAAATTGAAAACCTGCTTTCGCAATTTTTTCTGAACTTACATCTTGACTTTCAAATAACAGAGTATGCATTTCGCCAAGAACTAATTTCATTATAAATTTAGGGATATTTGGCAAGAAATAAGGCTTGTCTAATGTTCTTGCAACTACTTCAGAAAGTTCATTATTAGTCACTGGAATTGGCCCAACAGCATTATAAACTCCTGATAAATTATTTTGCAAAGCAAACAAAAACATATTTGCTAAATCATGAATATGTATCCAAGATTGTTTTTGCTTTCCTGAACCAAAAGCTGCTCCAAGACCTAACTTGGTTGGTTTTATAATTTCTGGTAAAGCGCCACCTAGAGTCGATAAAACTAAGCCAATTCTTAGCTTACAAACTTTAATTTTTAATCGTTCAATTTGATCAACAGACTCCTCCCACTTATGAACTACATTAGAAAGAAAAGAGTTATTAAAATCGTGAAAATCTTCAATGTAGAAATGATTTAAACTGTCAGGATAAATGCCAATTGCTGATGCCGAAATAAACTGTTCTACTTGATGTGGATTTTCTTTTAAAACTTTAAACAATAAATTAGAGGACAAAACACGACTCTCAATAATTTCTTGTTTATACTTTAAAGTCCATCGTTTTGCAATTGATGCACCGGCTAAATTAATAATAGCGGTAACTCCTAATAAGCAATTCTCATCGATTATTCCCGTTTGAGGATTCCAATAAAAACCAGAGTAGTTGGGTTGATGTTGTATTTTATTTTTTGAAGTGGTGAGATAATGGATTTTTATACCGTTTTGAAGCAACAATTCGGAAATTTGTTTACCTATAAGACCTGTTGCACCAGTAATTAAGACTTTCATTTTCTTTTTATTCAAAAATAGCCATAGTACTTCTTAATAAAATGTTATTGCAGTCAGTTTAACTATTGTTTAAGTTTACTAGATGGAGAATTTACGATTTAACTCGAATACTCCATTCAAAATCCATTTCAGAAACTTGTTCGCCTTTTTCATTGACACCAATAGATTTCATCCAGAATGTTTGTCCTTCGCCAGAAGCAATTGTATTCTTTATAGCTTCTTCTATTAAATGTCCATCGTGACACGTAAAAGTAATGCGACCTGTT
Source organism: Flavobacterium sp. (assembly GCF_031422135.1). Classification (GTDB taxonomy): domain Bacteria; phylum Bacteroidota; class Bacteroidia; order Flavobacteriales; family Flavobacteriaceae; genus Flavobacterium. The sequence continues at coordinate 9,434 of NZ_JANOQD010000003.1, forward strand.
GCTTTTTTAGAAAAATTTCCTTTATTATTAGCTACTAGCATAGATATATTTCGTCTGCTTTTTTGAATGTGTAACATCACTAATGCTCCCGTTGTAAGCTCAGCCGCCATAGCTTGTACGGCAAAATACATTGATTTGAAAGGGTTTTGACTTATCCATCGGTGTTTTACAGAAACTACACATTGAGATTCAGAAATACTTTTTGCTCTAACGCCTGACCAATAGGCTGATGGCAATTTAAAAAACAAAAACTTGTTTAAATTTGAGGCTGTAAACTGCATAATGATTGATTTTTTTGCTAAAATACAAAATAATACTATGCACGCCTACTTTTTTTATTTGTTAAATAAATGTTAACATTTAGTACTTTGTTTTGCATAATACCTTTTTTTAACCTTATCTTTGTATAAGAAATTAATAGCCAAAAGAAAGTACTATTATAAATCGTCAATCAAAAAATCAAAAATTATGGAGGCAATTCTAACATCAAACAAAGAAAAAAACTTCTCCGCATTTATTCATTTAAGTGCTTTAACAAAATATTTTATTCCTTTTGGCAATTATATACTGCCAATACTATTATGGGGAAGTAAAAAAGATTCGTCAGAATTTATAAATTATAACGGAAAGCATGTGATTAATTTTCAGCTAAGTATGTTACTGTATTCCATTCTATTATTAGCCATCTCTATTCCTACTTTATTGTTCTCCATATTTAGTAATGTGAGTTTTAATGAAATTGAGAATGGCGATTTTCTAATCGAAAAATTAGCAACTGGAAACATTACGGGAATTGTCCTAATAGCAATAATAGCGATTGGACTGTTTTGCTTTATGAAAATTGCAGAGTTTTTCTTAATTATATATGCAGCAGTAAAAACAAATGAAGGATATAAATTCAAATATCCACTAACAATTAATTTTATAAAATAAGTTTCAATCATCAGCCGCAAAGGCAAATCAAAATCAATCAAAAAATGAACAGTTTAATCACTAAAAAAGAATTTTTATGAACATTGAAAACACAAAAGCGCAAATGCGAAAAGGTGTTCTTGAGTTTTGCATCTTATCGGTCTTGAAAGATAAGGAAGCATACACCTCAGAAATATTAGACACTTTAAAAAACGCCAAATTGCTTGTCGTAGAAGGAACAGTATATCCGCTACTGACAAGATTAAAAAATGACGGATTACTCGACTATCGTTGGGAAGAATCCACATCAGGACCACCAAGGAAATATTACGGTCTGACCGAAGAAGGAAACTCATTTTTAACAGAATTAAATGGCACTTGGACTGAATTGTCTGATGCAGTAACACTTATAACTACCAAAAACTAAAGCTATGAACAAGACAGTAAATATGAATTTAGGAGGTTTTTTCTTTCACATAGATGAAGATGCCTATCAAAAATTGAATCGCTATTTTGATGCAATAAAACGCTCTTTATCAAATGATGGACGTGAAGAAATAATGAATGATATTGAAAGTAGGATATCTGAACTATTTTCTGAAAAAATTACCAGCGAAAAACAAGTTCTTGGAATAAAAGAAATAGATGATGTTATTGCTGTTATGGGACAACCCGAAGATTATAAAATCGAAGACGAACCAAAACAAGAAAATTTTAGCACAATCTATAATCCTATTAAAACAAGAAAACTATATCGTGATGTAGAAGGCGGAATTATTGGAGGTGTTTTGTCTGGTTTTGGGCATTATTTTGGAATAGATAAAATTTGGTTGCGATTAATAATGCTTATATTGTTATTAACTTTTGGTTCTGGAGTAGTAGTTTATATTATATTTTGGATTATTATGCCTGAAGCAAAAACGACTTCCGAAAAATTAGAAATGCGAGGAGAACCAATTAACATTTCGAATATTGAAAAAAAAGTTAGAGAAGAATTTGACAGTATTTCAGATAAAATAAAAAATGCTGATTATGACAAAATGGGAACTCAATTTAAATCTGGCGCCGAAAAAATTGGAGGTGCAGTAGAAACTGTTTTTCCTAAATTATTTGAAGTATTTGGTAAGGTATTGGGGGGATTTATAGTTTTCATAGCAGCTTCCGTAATTATTGGATCTATAGTTGCCTTCTTTACCATTGGAACATTTCAGTTTTTGGACACACCATTTTTAGAGCATGCAGAAATAGAAAATTTCTCAGGAATTCCGATGTGGCTTATCATATTTTTAAGCATTCTAGCTGGTGGAATTCCATTTATATTCTTACTGATTTTAGGACTGAAATTATTAGTAACTAACCTTAGATCTATTGGAAATACAGCAAAATATACGCTATTAGGCTTGTGGATTGTTTCAATTATAATACTAATAGGTTTTGGAATCAAACAAGGAACTGAATCTGCATACGAAGGTCGCATTTCTGAAAAACAAACTCTAAATTTAAATCCAAGTGACACATTGCGAATTAAATTCAAATACAACGATATGTATGCCAAAGGATTTTATAATGATGATAACGAATTGGTGCAAGATGCTTCCAATAAAAATTTGATTTATTCTAACGAAGTAACCATTGAAATTTTAGAATCCAATGAAACAACGCCTTACATTCAAATTGAAAAATTAGCTGAAGGAAAATCATTGTCTGATGCGAGACAAAGAGCCGAAAAAATTAAATACAGCTATAAAATTGAAGGAAACGAACTTGTATTTGATAATTACTGGTTGACCGATGTAGAAAATAAATTCAGAGACCAAGAAGTTAAAATTTATCTTTACTTACCAAAAGGAATCGTTTTTAAAGCAGACAAATCAGTTCAAGAATATGATGATAGCGAAAATGATTACTTCAACTTGCACCACAGTTCAGACGACTATATTTATAAAGTAGAATCGAATAAAATAAAATGTTTGAATTGCCCAGACGAGGAAACGTATGAATATAATGATGGCAACAACGATCAATTAGAAGAAGATTTAGAAGATATCATTCCGAGTAATGTGACTATCAACAAAAACGGAATTTCTATAACAAACGATACTATTAATTCCAATTCAAAAGATATTAAGGAGTTAAAAATCAATAAAGACGGGATAATAATTAAAACCAATTAGTTATGATAAAGTTACTTATGAATCTAGCAAAAATAATAGTAGCCACGTTTATAGCGTTACTATTTAATTCCTGCAAGCACGATATTGATTTCGATTTCGGACAAGAAAGTATCAAAGGTAACGGCAACGTGATTACCGAAAACAGAAACTTATCTGGTTTTGAAAAAGTAACTGTAAATCGAGCTTTAGATTGTGAAATTATTCAATCAAATACCTTTAAAGTAGTTGTTGAAGCTGATGAGAATTTAATTAAAGGAATTGAAACCTATGTGGAAAATGGCACTTTAAAAATAACCTCAAAGTACAACAACTATCACAATGTGGCTTCAAAGAAAATAACTGTTTATTTACCTATCATTTCTGGGCTAGAAAGTTCAAGCGGCTCTAATTTAACAAATAAAGGTGTAATCAAAAGCAATAATATATATCTAAAGTCAAGTAGTGCAGCTGATATGAATGTTGTTATTGAATCTGATAAAATTACTGTAGAAACTACCAGTGGAAGCGAAATAAAAGTAAAGGGCAAAGCAATTGCGCTTGAAACTGCTTCTTCAAGTGGAAGCTCAATAGATGCTGAAGAATTACTTGTCAACGAAGTAAATGCTCAAAGCAGCAGCGGCAGTGAAACCGTAGTAAATCCAATTTTAAAATTGTCTGCCAAAGCCAGCAGTGGAAGCAGTATTGGATATATCAAAAAACCAAATCAAATCGACATTGAAGAATCTTCAGGTGGAAGTGTGGGTAAAGAATAAATTTTGAAAAATCAATCAATAAAATCAATCAATATGAAAACAAAATAAATGAAAAGTCAATTTAAAATCCTAATATTAAGTTTACTGACCAATTTGAGTTTTTTCGGACAAACGAAAGACTTTGTAAAAAACGATAGCATAATTTATCCAATTCACAAATCAAACATTGGCAAAATTGCTTTTATTTCACAGCCAATTGCAATCGAAAACTTCAAAGAAACAGATTTTCTAAAATCATTTGAATTAAAAGAGAAATCAGATTTAAATATCAGAGTTTTTTTAGACAAATCTTTGACAAATTATCTTCATTTGTTATCACCGCAATCAACTGCTGACGAACTGACTAAAAACGGGAATTATCAATTTACATTTATTATTGACGGCAAAAAAATTTATGTTGAAAACCTAAATATTGGAGCTGGAAGCGCAGAAAGCAAAAATCAGAAAACAATTTTCAGAGTTCCATTAATAAGTTCCACTAACGAAGATTCTTGGGGTAAATTTCTTTGGAATAGATTTTTTGGCAATGGCGGTCAAGAAGCCCTTTCAGAAGGAGAACATTTACTTAAAATTGAAATCAGACCTTATTTAAAACTGACCGAAGTTTTGACTGGTAACATAATTGCTGAAGGGCAAATAAAAATTATCATTCCAGAAATAAAAATCGATGAAAAACTGGTTAAAATTCAATCGATAAAACCAATTAAAGATTGGCAGATTTCAAAAGATAAAATTGATATTGCTAAAATTGAAGAACTAAACCGAAAAATTGCGAAGAAAACCTATAAAAATGTAACCAGTATTGTTGCAATAAAAGACGGAAAAATTCTAATTGAAGAGTATTTCAATGGCGCAAATAGAAACTCGCTTCACGACACGCGTTCAGTTGGTAAATCATTTGCATCGACTCTTTTAGGAATCGCAATAAAAGACAAATACATAAAAAGCGAAACGCAAACCCTAAAAGAATTTTACGACCTAAAATCCTTTCAAAACTATTCAACAGCAAAAGACAGTATCACATTAAAAAGTTTACTGACAATGAGTTCAACTTTTGAAGGATCGGATATGAATACTGAATCAATTGGTCACGAAGAAAATATGTATCCTACTAAAAATTGGGTTGACTTTACATTAAATCTTCCTATTAACAAAACAAAAGTTGCGGGAAAACAATGGGATTATTTTACTGCTGGCTGTATAGTTTTGGGCGACATAATTCATAAATCTGTTCCAGATGGATTAGAAAAATATGCCGACAAAAATTTATTTCGCCCTCTTGGTATTACTAAATACAAATGGCAATTTACACCGCAAAAAGTTGTAAATACGGCGGGAAGTTTGCAATTAAGTTCATTGAACTATGCTAAATTCGGGCAATTATATAAAAATCAAGGAACGTGGAATGGAAAACAAATTTTATCAAAAGAATGGGTTACTGAAAGTTTGTCGCATCAAATGGAAATATCAGAAGACGAATTTTATGGCTACCTATTTTGGAATAAAACATACAAACTGAATGGCAAAGATTATGAAGTTTACTATTCTAGCGGAAACGGTGGAAATAGAATTTTCATTTTCAAAAACCAACCAATTGTTATTGTAATTACTGCCACAGCATACAATACGCCAAACGGAGAAAAACAAATTGAAAAGATGATGCAAGAATATTTAATACCAGCAATAACTAAATAAAAATCAATCATTATGAAAACAAAATCAATTCATTCAATAGTAAAGTCAATCACTTTAAGTATTGTAGTTCTACTAATTACCACAAATGTTAGTATAGGACAAAACAAAACTTCACAAATCGATAAATTAATGATTCAATTTGCTGAATATAATCAATTTAATGGGTCTGTACTTGTTGCAGAACAAGGGAAAATAATATACAAAAAAGGATTTGGAATGGCTAATATAGAATGGAATATTCCAAACAATCCAGATACGAAACACAGATTGGGTTCTATTTCCAAACAGTTTACGGCTTTATTGATTATTCAATTGGTTGAACAAGGGAAATTAAAATTAGACGCACCAATTTCATTATATTTACCCGATTATCCTAAAACAACTGGAGACATAATCACTGTTCATCATTTGCTAACACACACATCTGGAATTCCAAATTACACCTCTTTTCCTAACTTTTTTAAAGAGGTAAGTCGAAATCCGTTCACTCCTGAAGTTTTTGTAAAACAATTTTCAGATTTACCCCTTCAATTTAAACCAGGTGAAAAATTTGCTTACAGCAATTCTGGTTATTTCTTATTGGGTCACATTATCGAAAAAGTTTCGGGAAAGAGTTTTGAAAAAAACTTACACGAATCCATTTTCACTCCCTTAAAAATGAACAATACTGGCTATGATAGTAGTTCTGTGATACTAAAAAATAGAGCATCTGGTTATGAGAAAAAAGGAAATGGTTATGAAAATGCACCTTATATTGATATGTCAATTCCTTATGCTGCAGGTTCATTATACTCAACTGTTGAAGACCTATACCTCTGGGATCAAGCGCTTTACAACAACCAATTGCTTTCGTCAAAATCAATGGAATTGTTATTTGGTTCTTATATTTCTACTGGAAAAGGCAGTTATGGATATGGATGGAATACTAATGAAGTGCCAAATGGAAATGACAAATTACGAATTATAGAACATGGAGGTGGAATTAATGGGTTTAACACTGTAATTTCTCGAATACCTTCTGATAAAAATTTGGTAATTTTATTAAATAATACTGGAAGCACAAACTTAGGAGAAATGAATAAGGCAATTCGAAATATTCTTTATGATTTGCCATTCGATGCTCCAAAAATGTCATTAGCAAATGCTTTACTTAACGAAATAAAAGAAAAAGGATTAACAAGCGGTTTAGAAAAACTAAAAGAACTTAAAAAATCTGATAAATATAGTATAAAAGAATCCGAAATAAATGATGCTGGTTATCAGTTTTTACAAATTGATAAAGTAACCGAAGCTATTGAATTTTTCAAAATTAATATCGAAAATTTTCCAAAATCAGGAAATGCTTATGATAGTTTAGGTGAAGCCTATTTAAAATCTGGAAACAAAATATTGGCTATCGAAAATTATAAAAAATCAGTGGAACTTGATCCTAAAAACGAAAACGGAAAGAAAATAATAGAGGAAATTTCTAAATAGAAATTATACTCTTTAAATTCGTATCCTAAACATTCGAAAACATCGGTTTTAATTTTTATTGAAACCGATGTTTTTATTTATATTTGCATAAAAACTAATACAAAATGAAAAAAACATACCTACTAATTTTTACAGTTTTATTATCAACAATAACTCTCGCACAAAAGAAAGAAAAAATCAAAGGGACTAAAATTGTGACCATCGTAAAAAGCGAAGTGGAACCGTTTACCGAAATTGAAATCGAAGACAACCTAGAAGTGTTTCTTATCAAAGGGGAAAAAAATAGTGTCGAAATTGAAACCGATGAAAATCTCCACGCTATTATCAACCATCAAACCTATGGAAAAACCCTTCGATTAAACACTAATAAGGAGATTTCTGGATTCAAAAAATTAGAAGTTCGAGTAACTTATACGGACAGTCTAAAACTCATCACAAACCGTCACGAAGCAAAATTAAATATTTTGACTGAAATGGCAATTCCCAATATTACTATAAAAACATTTGACTATTCTAAAAGTTTTATTAATGCAAATTCTCCAAAATTTACATTACTTGCAAACGATAAGTCTGAAATTGCAATGAATATAAAAGGAGAAAATACATTTGTCGAAGTAAGCAAAAATGCCTCCGTAAAAGCGCTTATTTCTTCAAACAAGCTTACTTTTGATATGTACCAAAAATCAGATGCTGTACTCGAGGGCGATGTAAACGAGCTCAAAGTGAGATTAGACAATAATGCTAAATATGAGGGCAAAAAACTAATCTCAAAAACGCTTGACCTCACCACAGAAGGCGATACAGATTGTACTGTAAATACGAATGGAAATCTTATTATTACTGCCAACGGAAAATCAGAAATTAAAATTTATGGTGAACCAAAAATTGAGTTAAAAAAGTTTACAGGCGAAAGCAAATTGATAAAGAAAATGACTAAATAATTTCAATATTTATAAATGCCCAATATGAAAATTAAAATTATTGTTGCAACATTATTAATTGGGTTAATTGGATTAGGTTATTATTTTTATTATAAAAATTCTAAGGATAAAAATCTATTTGAAAATGAAGAAGTATTTTTAACAAGTGAAGAATTAACAAATAGCACCCAAGAAAGAGAACTTTTTATATTTGAAAAAGACAGAGGCTATTTGGTAAAAGGAAAATTATTAGATTTAAAATTCAAAGAAGAATACGACAAAATTCCAGATACACTTGCTGTTTTAGAATTTGGAGATAAACTTTATTCTTCAGAAAATGATCCTCAAGAAATGGTTTCAGTGCCTTGCTTCAGTTTATTTGAAACGAAGAAAACGGCAAAAGAAATTGATGCTTCCAGCGAAGATTATAAATTTGACAATTTAAAAAAATACTTAAAACTTACGGATTCCGGAAAAGCGGAATATCCGATAGAAAGCGATGGTGGTTTTATAAATCAAGAAACGTATAACGAAAAATACGGAACAGAATTTATTTATTTGAGTCAAAAAAGCATACCATATGCAATAAAACAAGTTTTAATAAAATATTTGAACGAAAACGAAAGTGAGAACTATACTATCGCCGAAACAGATCAAAGAAGTATCTCATCATTAATTCAATATGGTTTTTTTACACAAAATAAATTTAATGAATGTGCAATTGTTTTAAGATCAAAAGATCCAAGTGAGCCAAATAGTGCAGAAAAACTTCTTGTTTTTGCTTATAATAGAAATCAAAAAGTTTATTTGTTGTACAGCAAAACTTTTTATAGTAAAATAATTATTGAAACTAAAAGTAATGAGGACGAGAAATATAATTCTCAAATCTATATGGACAGTGAAGAAAAATTATTAAATGGCACTCCAGCTTTACTAATAAAATTTAAAGACAAACCAAACATGGCATTGGTTTATGATGATGAGTTTGATCAAATGACAGAATACATTCAGAAACCAAAATCAGAAATTGAAAATTCTGAATCAGAAGAATAAAAAAATTCCAATCTAAATTTTAGACTGGAATTTTTTTTATTTAGTTGAACCTTATTCATTTTCAAAATCATCTATTGATTTTGTTTTAGTCTTTTTTTCTTCCTCAGACAATTTCATATATTCCTCTCTAACATTCTTAATTTCGCACAATTCACTTTGAATTTCATTTTCATCATAACCCATATAAGTCATTTCCCAAAGACAATGCGCTATGATTTCTAATTCATTAAATTCAATACAAGTTCGCTCACTAATAGTCATTCCCAACCATTTACTCCAAGGCTCAAATTCGATAGCAACTCCATTAGTTATTTCGTTAGTGCTTTTTTCATTAACTCCGTACACATTAGCAAAACATAAATCTCCCGTTTCATCATCATATTCTTGATCGATTTCAATTTTTATGTCATTAATATCAACCTTCATTTCTTGAAGATTTCCATATACTTTTTTGTATGCTTCAATACTTTCCGATTGGTCAGGATACAATTTGAGCAATGTCATTTCAACACTCAACCAATTGTTACTACGAATAATTTGAGCTAATTTCATATTTTACGATTTAAGTATTTTAATCACTTTAAAAAAATCTAATATCTGAAATCTAATATCTAAATTTATTCCTTGGCAGCCAAATATCGTTCCGCATCTAATGCTGCCATACAACCTGTTCCAGCAGCAGTAATTGCTTGTCTGTACACGTGATCTGCTGCATCGCCAGAAACAAAAACACCAGCTACATTAGTTTTTGATGATCCAGGCGTATTTACAATATAACCTGTTTCATCTAGTGTAATAAAATCTTTAAAAATATCGGTATTGGGTTTGTGACCAATGGCTACAAAAAATCCAGTTGATGGAATCTCGAAAGTTTCATTGGTAGTCTTGTTCAAGGCTTTCACACCTGTAACCACTTGACCATCGCCCAAAACTTCTACCGTATCGTGGTTCATTAAGATTTCAATATTTTCAGTTTTACGAACACGAGCTTCCATTATTTTTGAGGCTCTAAATTTCTCACTACGTACCAACATCGTTACTTTTTTACATAACTTAGACAAATAATGCGCTTCTTCACAAGCAGAATCTCCAGCACCTACGATTACTACTTCTTGATTTCTATAAAAGAAACCATCGCAAATAGCACAAGCAGAAACGCCACCACCCATTTTCAAGTAGTGTTGTTCCGATTCTATTCCTAAATATTTTGCCGTAGCTCCTGTTGAAATAATTACTGTTTCACAATGCAATTCTTTGCTATCGTTGATCCAAACTTTGTGCACATCACCTGAAAAATCAACTTTGGTAGCCCAACCATCACGAACGTCAGTTCCAAAACGCTGTGCTTGTTGTTGTAAACCAACCATCATTTCAGGACCCGTAATTCCTTCAGGATTTCCAGGCCAATTTTCTACTTCGTTAGTCGTTGTTAGTTGTCCACCTGGTTGTGTTCCTTGGTATAAAACAGGAAACATATTGGCTCTAGCAGCATAAATTGCAGCAGTGTATCCCGCAGGGCCAGAACCTATTATTAGGCATTTTATTTTTTCGATTGTATCAGACATATATTTTTATTTTTGAAAGGCAAAGGTAAACTTTATTATAAAAATTTCACAGCCAATTAAATCCAAAATAACTATGCGTTAATAAATTTTATTTATTTTGAAATTTCCTTTTGAAAACTAAAATATAAACCTATATTTGCACTCGCATTTACGGAGTGTAGCGTAGCTTTTTAACTCGTACATATCCAAATCGGAAAAGTTCTTAAAAAATTGGTTTTAAACCGAAAATTAAATACAAGTTTTCGGGGTGTAGCGTAGCCCGGTTATCGCGCCTGCTTTGGGAGCAGGAGGCCGCAGGTTCGAATCCTGCCACCCCGACAAAATCCTTTTCACTTTGTGGAGAGGATTTTTTGGTTAGTAACTAAAAGGAATTTCAGAAATATAATATTTGAAATCATTTTCTCTGTAGCCAAAGTATACTGGCGAAAAATTTTCTATTTTACTTAAATCTATTTTGAAACAAAAAATTTCATCTGAATCAATTTTTTCTCTTTTACCACATTCAATCATTTCACCATCTAAACTTACCAAACAAAATGATTCAATATTTAGAATTTCCTTAGTTTTATTGATATTTTGCACTGATATTTTAATAATCATATTATCGTATTCTGACTGAATCAAAAAATTATTAATTAATACTTTAGAACAAAAATTAAACCAAAAATAATCTTTCCTGTAGAGTTGAAGTAATTTAAAAACTAACCTGTCAATATTTGTAAATGGGTTTAAACTATAAATCGGATTTTCGTTTTCTGAATAAGAGTTTCTCAACATTATAGCTCTTTCAATTGCACTATTTACATTTGGATGATAATCAGAAAATAGAAAGTTTTTATTTTTTCCACTATATTCTAAATAAGATTGATTAACTAATCTTCCACAAACACAATTTAAACCTTGACAATCATCTTTATGAGATTTACTTCCACAATAAAAATGCTCCTTTTTGCCTTTTGACAAATTCTTTCTGCACATTGATTTTTCGAAAGCAGTAGAATTTTCTTCAAAATGCAATAAAAGCCAATATTCGAAAGCTATGCTTGTGAATGCAATATTGACTCTCTTTCCATTTATCTCAGTTTCCGCTAATTCAAAAGCTTCTTTATGTTTTGGATGTCCGTCTTTGTCAAAAACAGCCCAAACTTCATCGAAAGTTTCATCCTCAAGTGCAAGTTGTGCTTCTCTGACATAACTTAAAGGCTGTGCCTTATACATTTCTTCTATTTCGATTGTTGGAACAATTACATCTTCATTTTGAATTTGACGCTTTCTACCACCATCTCTAACTTTAGATTTAGGCGCCTTTTTATCCTCTTTTACTACAGACTTTGGTCTAACATCAATATAAATTTTTACGTCTTGTTCTATGAGAATGTCGTAAATTTGCTCAAAATAATTAGGCTCAGAAACTTTACCTTCACAAACAATTAGAATGTTTTTACGAAACTGGTTCATTCTCAGAAAATAAAGATTCGATTGATTTAATTTTTGGTAAACCTCCAAATTTACCTGCCAAATACCATTTTTCAAAAGGTATATCTTCTCTTAAACCATCGAAATCTTGTAATGAATATAAATCAGTTGAACCTTTATTATCTTTTTCGGCTATCCAAATTTGATCTCTTCTTATTAAATCCTTATCTAATAAAGTCACATCGTGTGTAGTAAAAACGAGCTGTGCGTTTTTATTATTTATAGTTTTAGACTGAAAAATCATAACAATCATTTTTGTAATAAATGGATGAAGACTGGTGTCTAACTCATCAACAATTAATACTCCTCCCTTTTCTATTGTACTTAAAATCTCTCCTCCTAAAACATATAACGATTGAGTTCCAGTTGACTCTTCCATTAAAGGTAAAGAATCTGTACCAATAAATTTATTCTTATTATACATATCGTGATTGCCAAAAACTAAAAAAGGATTTTTTTCAATCAGTGCTTTTGTTTCATCATTTAAATTTTCATCATCTACACGAACAATATCAATATCATTAACTTTTGTATCAACTGCTTTAATTAATTTACCTACACGCCCTTTTAAATCATTGTTTTTAAATAACTCTCCACTTACTTTTCCTAAAAGGTAATCTTTATGCTTTTCATTTGTAGCATTAATTACATTGTAATTTTTAAAATATAAAAAAACTTCTGTAAGTAATTCGTGTGGTTCATCGTCACCAAACTTGGACAATATTAACTGATTTTCAAAAACACTTATTTCTTTATTCTTAAAACTATCTCCTAAAAATCCTTTTTGAATTCTTTTAGAATCATCAAAAACTTCACGGGTAAATATTCTTGTAACTTTACCATTTGGATAATAATCCAATTGCTCTTCAAGCACTTTTTTGTCTTGAATTGAAAATTTATACAAATATTTTATCTCAGAATTAATAAATGTTAATTCAAATTCAGAAGGTTTTTCTTTAGTTTCTACGTCAAAAATAAAAGGATTATAAATTCTTGGTTTTTCATCAACTTTTGGCTTGTTTAAAATAAAATTAACAACTTCAAATAAAGCCCTAATAATATTAGATTTTCCGGATGCATTTGCACCATATATAACAGATGTTTTAACAACACGCTGTTTCTGACTATTTGCTAATGTAAAATCAGCTATATTTTCCGATTTTTGTTCTGAAGAACCAGCCTCCATAGTAAAAACAGTTTCTTCTTTGTAAGAACGATAATTTTTTACTTTAAATTTTAATATCATAATAAATTACAATTTGATTCTTGTACAAAAATAGCGAAAAATAAATTATTAAAAGCAAAACTAAAGATTAATATCTATTTTATGTTGTTTTTAAACAAAAATAACCTCCTAACCCCTAGCCCAAATTGCAGTGAAAAGCTTTTTGAAGTTACTGACTATTTTTTGTTGGAGAAAAAAAGCGACCAACGGAAGCTCTTTTTTGGACTTACAAAAAAAGTCTGGAACGAAAAAACTTGAAACGAAAAGTTGGAATAGCTTCAAAAAAATATACAAAGCAGCCACAAATGCCTTTAATGTAATTGATAAATCAAAAACATTCCTATATTTACAATTACTAATATTAAGTTATTGTTATGGAGATTGTTTTACTTATTGTTTTACTGGTTTTTTTGTTTATTACAAAAAATTCAATCAACTCAAGATTTGATTTTTTACAAAATAGTTTAGAGGATTTAAATAGAAAAATTAATGCTTTAAAATCTGGTGAGATTGTTCTCGATGATGAAAAATCTACAGAAAAAGTTGCAAAAAATATACCTATTGCTCCTATCGAAGAAGAAATAAAATCTATTCCTATTGTTGAAGAGGTAAAACAGCCTATTGTAATTACTGTTATAAAACCAGTTGAAGAAGAGAAAAAAGAACAGATTCTTGCGGCTGCAGATGCTATAAACACACCTGTGATTGAGCCTAAAAAACCTTTTGTTCCTATTGGTCAAAAACCTTATGTGGCTGTTGGCGATAATCCGAGTAAACCTTATGCTTCTGTTAAACCTAAAAAATCGTTTATAGAGAACTTTAAAGACAATAATCCTGATTTGGAGAAGTTTATTGGTGAGAATTTAATCAATAAAATAGGAATCTTGATTTTGGTTCTCGGAATTGGATATTTTGTGAGCTATTCTATCGATAAAGGTTGGATTCCAACACCTGCAAGAGTCGGAATTGGAATTTTATCTGGTGCAATAGTGCTTGGTGTTGCTCATAAATTACGAAAACTTTATGTTGCTTTTAGCTCGGTTTTTGTGGCTGGAGCCATCGCAATATTCTATTTTACGATTGCCATCGCTTTTCACGAATACATGCTTTTTGGTAAAGAGGTTGCGTTTTCGATTATGGTCTTAATCACTGCATTTGCTTCGCTTATAACCATTTCTTATAATCGACTCGAACTGGGAATTCTAACTCTAATTGGCGGTTTTGCTGTTCCATTTATGGTCAGTACTGGCGAAGGAAATTACATTGTTTTATTTACTTATATTCTGATTTTAAATGCTGGAATTTTGGCGATTGCTTACCATAAAAAGTGGCACATCATCAATGTTTTGTCCTTTATTTTTACATCCATTTTATTTTTGGCTTGGCTTAATAAAGAGAAATATGAAACTCCACAACATTATTTGGGCGGATTAACTTTTGCATTTGCATTTTATTTATTATTTATGGTCATCAATATCATTAATAATATTCGAAATAAAGGAGAAGTTTCTAAAACACAATTGGCATTGCTAACGGCAAATACTTTCGTTTTTTACGGATTTGGAATTTGGATATTGTCTGATTATCAACCGCATTTAAAAGGTTTATTTACCACATTTGTTGGAGTATTAAATTTGATTTATGCTTGGTTTTTATACAAAAAATTCGGTATCGACAAAAATGCTATTTATTTGTTAATCGGGCTAACATTGACGTTTATAACATTGGCGGTGCCTATTCAATTTTCTGGACATTACATTACTTTATTTTGGGCTGGTGAAGCAGTTTTATTGCTTTGGTTATCACAAAAATCAAGTATTTCGAGCTACAAGTTTGGCTCAATAATCGTTCATTTTTTAATGTTTGGAAGCCTTTTACTCGATTGGAGTAATTTTTATGCTGGCAATTCGATTTTGCAAATCGTTTTAAATCCAATTTTTATAACTGGAATTGTTGCAATCGCATCTTGTTTTGGCGTTTATTATTTGTTGAAAAACGAAACCGAAAGCATCGAAAAATTTGGTTTGACTTTCAATCCAGAAAAATATAGAAAATTTATTTTCTTAATTGGAATCGTTCTTGCTTATTTTGTCGGAATTCTTGAAGTCGCTTATCAAGCTGCTGATTATTTCCCAAATTCACCAGCACTAACAGCTATTCCTGTGGTTTATCATTTGCTTTTTAGCGCAATTTTGTGTCATTTCTTATTGAAAAAAGATACAGAATTCGGAATTCAAGCCACAACATTATTGGCAGTTGCAAATATAATATTGTACACTTTTGTGTTTTCGAATCTAGCTTTCACTGAACATTCAAATTATATATCGTCAGGAATTAACGAAAATATTGTTTTCTACTTGCATTATGTAATGTTAACTTTCACAATTTATTTTGGCTATTTATTGTATAAAATGAATCGAGAAAATGAGCTTTTAGATTTTTTCAAAAAACCAATTTTTATATGGATTGGATCATTCTTCATCATATATCTTGCCTCATCAGAAGTAATGCTTCACGGATTAATTTTAAATAATTCGCCTATAACAATGCAAGAAGTTTTGAAAGACAATCCTGCGATTATAAAAGATAAATATTCGATTGAAAACAGCAAATCTTATCTTGGGCAATATCAAATAGCCAATGCTCGCGAAACAATTTTAAAAACAAGTTTCCCGGTTTTATGGGGAGCATTCGCATTTATTTTCTTGGTTTTTGGTATAAAAAAACCATCAAAAACAATGCGAATTATTGCATTGTCATTACTTGGATTGACAATTGCAAAACTCTTCATTTATGACATAAGCAACGTTTCCGAAACCGGAAAAATCATTGCATTCATACTCTTAGGTGTTTTGATTTTGATAATTTCGTTTGTATATCAAAAATTAAAAGTTTTGGTTTCCGATGATGTCAAACCCGAAATCAAGACAATTGATTCTATTCAAGAAGAAAATTCAAACAACGAAAACAATGATGAAAATAAATAAAATCATCCTTTTTTTGCTGATAGCAAATATAGGAATGTCCCAAAATTTAACTACTGCAAAAATAATAAATGTAACCAAAGATGGTTTACACACCATTGTTTTACCAACACAGATTCGCTCAATTTCCAAGGAAGATTTATCCGATTTTAGAATTTTGGATTCCAAAGGGAATGAGGTTCCTTATTTTTACAATAATACAAATGAATCTACAACAACTAGTAATTATGTTGAATATAAAATTATTTCTGAAACTGCAATACCAAAAAAACAAACCACAATAATTTTCGAAAATCCAGAAAAATCAATAAGTTCTTTACTATTATCCATTGCTAATTATGATGGCGAAAAAACCTATAATTTATCAGGAAGCAACGACCAAAAACAATGGTATGGTTTGTCGAACAACAACGTTTTATCAGAATTGAATGCAGCCGAAGATTTAAATATTACAAAAACAATTTCGTTCCCATTGAATAATTATAAATTTTTAAAAATCGAATTAGACGATAAAAAATCCTTGCCCATTAGTATTCAAAGAATCGGAAATGACAATTCGCAAACTAAATTTGGTGATTTATTGCTTGTTGATTATGCTGATAAAGAAATGATAGATTTAAAATCTGAAAAGAAAACAAAAATTCATATTTTGTTTGATAGCAAGCAATTTCTAAATCAAATTAGATTCAAAATTACAGAACCAAAATTATACAAACGAACTGTACGGGTTTTCAAACTAGAAACCCGCAAAATCAAACACAAGTTTGAAACGTTTGAAAACGAAATTTCAAATTTCGAATTAAGCTCAGATTCTCAAAATAATTTTAATTTATTCAACATTCACGAAAAAGATTTTTATATCGAGATTGAAAACCAAGACAATCAACCATTAAAAATTTCAGAAATCAAGTTTTTTCAAGTTCCAATTTCGGTTATTGCCGATTTAAAAACCAATGAAAATTATACGATAAAAACAGGAAATTCAGATACAATTGCGCCAAATTATGATTTAGAAAATTTTAAAAATTCAATCACAGTTGCACTTCCAGAAGCCAAAATTTCTGAAATTGCAATACCTAAATTAGGAGCTAAAATTATTCAAGAGAAACCCCTTTGGGAACAACCTTGGTTTATGTGGGTTTGTATTAGTATTGGTGGAATTGCAGTTTTATATTTCTCAATGTCCTTAATAAAAGATTTAAATAAAAATAATATATGAAACAAACAACACAACTCGCACTTTATGGAGCAATAGCCATTATAATTGAAAGAACTATTTATTTAATAAGCAACCTTTTGAGTTTGGATATTTTTGGTTCAAAAATTTATATTGCGTTAAATACTATCGAAATTATTGGATTTGTTTCAATAGCTAACTTTTTCTATGTTTTATACCAAAAACAAAACAATAAAACCAACAGTAATGAGTAAGGAAATTGACGATTTACTTGAAATAAATTCAGAACAAGATACACTCGAAACAGCAATCAAACCTAGGAATTTTATTCCATATTTTTCCATTCATTTAGGTATTCTAGTTGTACTCATTGGCTTACCGTATTATCTTATCGAAATTAGCAATGGATCAAATGACGAACTTTTAATAGCCATCGTTTTTGCTGTCTTATTTTTAGTGTTTTTGGTGGTTTTAATAGTCGAAACCATATATTATCAAGTTACAAAGAAATTCCAACTTAGAAATTCTGCACTAGTTACAATCTTGATTTCAATTCTATCAATGATGGGGTTATTAGTTTTTCTAGGGTTGTAAAAGTATTATGTTTTTTTAATTTCGCAAAAAATTAAAAAATCTTCTCACTAAATATTCTTATTTTTGCCAAAACAAACTACACAACAATGTTAATAATAGGCATCGCAGGCGGTACAGGATCAGGAAAAACAACAGTAGTGCATCAAATTATGAACGAGCTACCTGATACCGAAGTGGGCATCATTTCGCAAGATTCATATTATAAAGAAACACATAATTTAGCCTACGAAGAAAGAGCACTCATCAATTTCGACCATCCCAGAGCCATCGATTTTGAACTATTAGTGAAACATCTAAAAGACCTAAAAGAGGGCAAAACTATAGACCAACCTGTCTATTCATTTGTTACACACAACAGAACAGACGACACCATTTCGACTCATCCACGCAAAGTAATGATTGTTGAAGGCATACTTATACTAACAAATCCAGAGCTTCGTGATATGTTTGATGTTAAAATTTTTGTTCACGCCGATTCAGACGAGCGATTAATCCGAAGACTAAAACGTGATATCGCCGAGCGCGGTCGAGATATGGAAGAAGTTTTAAACAGATATCAAACAACACTAAAACCAATGCATCAGCAATTTATCGAGCCAACAAAAGCCTTTGCCGACATTATTATTCCAAACGATAAATTCAACACCGTAGCCATCGACGTCGTTAGAGCGGTAATAAATCAAAGAATATCATAAATTATTAATTATATTTAGGAGCTATTTCCCGCTATTTGTTACAATCTTTTCTTTTTTTGTCCATAGACAAGCTCAGGATGACAAAAAAAGAAAAGTATTTTCAGTACAAACGAAGTTCACTGAACTCCGATGAAAATAGAAATAATGTGAAGCAATCGAGGCTAAAAAACCGCAAAAAATGAAGAATCCATTCCAAAACCAACCTTGGTATAAATTCATACTAAACAAATATGTTTTAGTCTCCTTGTTTTTTGTGGTTTGGATGCTATTTCTAGATAATTATTCCTATCTAGATCATAGATTATTAAACAAAGAAGTAAGCGAACTCGAAGACAACAAAACTTATTATCAAGACGAAATAAAAAAAGACAATAGCCAAATAAAAAAACTAAAAAATCCTGCCGAAATCGAGAAATATGCACGTGAAAAATATTTTATGAAAAAAGACAGCGAAGACATTTATATCATAGAATTTGAAGGAGACACTCTTGAAAAAAAATAAATTTCAAAATTCAAATCCTAAATAACAAATCAACAGAAAACTAATCATCGAATAAACCATAATGAAAAATCTATTTCAAGACTTCGAACCCGTAACTTCCAAACAATGGAAACAACAAATCCAGTTTGAACTCAAAGGTTTAGATTATAACGAAACTTTGGTATGGGAAAGTCCAGAAGGCATAAAGGTTAAACCGTTTTACCATAGAGACGAAGATCAAAAAACCATTTCTATAAATACGAAAGCTTCACCTTTCAAAATTGTTCAAAACATTTTTGTCTTTGATGTAGAAAAATCTATCAAAAAGACAAATAATTCGATTGCTCGTGGTGCAGAAAGCATCCGCTTCACAATCGAAAATGAAGAAATAGATAGTGTAAAATTACTCTCGGAAATTGATTTGGTTAAAATTCCAGTTTATTTGAATCTGAAATTTCTTTCGACTGATTTTCTAAAAAAAATCAACCAAATAGCACTTTCACAAAATGCTATTATTCATATTCAAGTAGATCCAATTCATCAATTACTTACCGATGGCAACTGGTTTGAGACGGTCGAAAAAGACAATTTTGACGTTTTAAATTCCGTATCAAACCAGTGCAAGAATATTTCGTTTATCAATATCAATGGAAGTACTTATCAAAATGCAGGTGCCAATATGGTACAACAACTCGCTTATATTTTAGCACACACAAACGAATATTTTAACCAAATAACAACCATCCAGCAACCTATAACCATTGAGGTTTCGGTAGGCACCAATTATTTCTTCGAAATAGCAAAAATTAGAGCTTTACGATTGCTTTTCAATACTCTAGCAGCCGAATATAACCATAGTTTAGATTGTCATATTATAGTAACACCAACCAAACGCAACAAAACTTTATACGATTATAACACCAATATGTTGCGCACCACAACCGAATGTATGAGTGCAGTTTTGGGCGAAGCAAATGCGATTTCAAATCTAGCTTACGATGCTATTTATCATAAAGACAATGAGTTTGGAGACAGAATTTCACGCAATCAATTATTGGTTCTCAAACACGAAAGTTATTTTGATGTAGTTAATAATCCAGCCGACGGAACGTATTACATAGAAAGTATCACTTCCCAATTGGCAGAAAAAGGATTGTCATTATTTAAAGAAATCGAAGCCAATGGCGGATTAATCAAACAACTCAAAGAAGGAAATATCCAAAAGAAAATACAAGAAAGCGCTCAAAAAGAACAAGATTTATTCGATTCAGGCAAAGAAGTTTTGCTAGGAACCAACAAATATCCGAACAAAAACGACAAAATGAAAAACGATTTAGAGCTCTTTCCTTTTGTAAAAGTGAAACCTCGAAAAACTTTGATTACGCCCATAATTGAAAAACGATTGGCTGAAAAAATGGAGCAGGAAAGGCTATCTTTAGAATAAATTTCAGAAATAAAGTTTATATTTACATCAATAAATTATAAGTTATGGAAGCGATAAGACAAACTGTAAAAGTGAAAAATCATTCATTCAAAATTACTTTGCCTAATGATTTTAATGCTGAAGAAGTTGAAGTTATTATTTTTGCTAAACAAGATAATTTTATTCTAACTGATGAAATGAAAGAAATTCTGGACAGTAGAGTAAATGAACCAACCGAGGATTATTTAACATCCGAAGAATCTATAAGTAGGCTAAAAAAAAAGTATGAAATTTAGGATAATAATTTCTCCAAGAGCTCAATTTGAAATTGAAACCGCAACAGATTATTATTTCGAAATTAGTCGTATAGTACTAATCCATTTAACGAAAGGCTAACAGAAACGTACAACTACTTAAAGATTAATCCTTATTTTCAAAAGCATTACAAAAATTTTAGAGCCGTTCCAATAAAAAAGTTTCCATATATTCTCTTTTTTACAATAGACGAAGATAAAAAGCTCATAAAAATTCTTTCTTGTTTTCATACTTCAATAAGTCCAAAAAAATATCCAAAATATTTTTTTATAAAAATTATTACAAATGAGAAAAAACATCCAACATATCACAATAGAAAATTCCAGCAAAACTGTCATTCCAGTTTATGCTGAGCGCAGTCGAAGCACAGTCGAGGAAACATTTATTACAGCCGAAGGAATTGAACTAAAATCAACCTATACTAAACAAGATATTGAGAATCTCGAACATCTTGATTTTGGCGCAGGATTTACACCCAATCTACGTGGGCCTTACGCCACAATGTATGTGCGTCGTCCTTGGACAATTCGCCAATATGCAGGGTTTTCGACCGCCGAAGAAAGTAATGCTTTTTACCGTCGAAATCTTGCCGCTGGTCAAAAAGGACTTTCGGTAGCCTTCGATTTGGCTACACATAGAGGTTATGATTCCGATCACGAGCGTGTAGTAGGCGATGTAGGAAAAGCGGGCGTTGCGATAGATTCAGTGGAAGATATGAAGGTCTTATTTGACCAAATTCCACTGGATGAAATGTCTGTTTCTATGACAATGAACGGTGCTGTTTTGCCAATTCTAGCTTTTTATATAGTAGCTGCCGAAGAGCAAGGAGTCAAGCCTGAACAGCTTTCAGGTACGATTCAAAATGATATTTTGAAGGAATTTATGGTGCGTAATACTTATATATATCCGCCAACTCCATCTATGAAAATCATTGCTGATATTTTTGATTATACCAGCAAAAAAATGCCTAAATTCAACTCGATTTCAATTTCAGGCTATCACATGCAAGAAGCGGGAGCTACGGCTGATATTGAAATTGCTTATACATTGGCAGATGGATTAGAATACATTCGAACAGGATTATCAACTGGAATGAAAATCGACGAATTCGCTCCTCGCCTATCGTTTTTTTGGGGAATTGGAATGAATCATTTTATGGAAATTGCCAAAATGCGAGCCGCTAGGATGATTTGGGCAAAATTGGTCAAACAATTCAACCCAAAAGACGAAAAATCGTTAGCTTTGAGAACACATTGCCAAACATCAGGTTGGAGTTTGACCGAGCAAGATCCGTTTAACAATGTGGCTCGAACAACCATAGAAGGTATAGCAGCAGCTTTGGGCGGAACACAATCGTTGCATACCAATGCATTAGACGAAGCCATTGCTTTACCCACCGATTTTTCCGCTAGAATTGCAAGAAATACACAAATATATTTGCAAGAAGAAACTAAAATTACCAAAACGGTCGATCCTTGGGCTGGTAGTTATTATGTAGAAAGTTTGACAGCTGAAATTGCTGACAAAGCTTGGACTTTGATAGAAGAAGTCGAAGCACTCGGTGGAATGACCAAAGCCATAGAAGCTGGAATTCCAAAACTACGAATTGAAGAAGCCGCAGCAAGAAAACAAGCTAGAATAGACAGTAGTCAAGACATTATTGTCGGTGTCAATAAATACAGATTAGAAAAAGAAGATCCATTGCACATTCTCGATGTGGACAACCAAATGGTTCGCAAACAACAGGTCGAACAATTAGAGCAAATAAAAACCACTAGAGATAGTGAAAAAGTGCAGAATTCACTCAAAAAATTAATACATTGTGCACAAACTGGCGAAGGCAATTTATTAGATATTGCGATTGAAGCAGCGAGAAACAGAACCACATTAGGCGAAATTTCAGAGGCGCTGGAAACCGTTTTTGGAAGATACAAAGCACAAATTAAAACCTTTAGTGGCGTGTATAGCAAAGAAATTAAAAATGACGAAAGCTTTGAAAAAGCAAAACAATTAGCAAACGAATTTGCTAAAAAAGAAGGTCGTCGTCCTCGAATTATGATTGCCAAAATGGGACAAGACGGTCACGATCGTGGTGCCAAAGTTGTAGCTACAGGTTATGCCGATGTTGGTTTTGATGTCGATATAGGGCCACTTTTTCAAACTCCAGCAGAAGCTGCAAAACAAGCTGTTGAAAATGATGTGCATATTCTTGGCGTTTCTTCGTTGGCAGCTGGACACAAAACCCTTGTTCCGCAAGTTATTGAAGAGTTAAAAAAATATGGTCGTGAGGACATTATGGTTATTGTAGGTGGCGTTATTCCTAAGCAAGATTACCAGTTTTTGTTTGATACTGGGGCAGTAGCTATTTTTGGACCTGGAACAAAAATTAGTGAGGCTGCGATTAAAATTTTGGAGGTTTTATTGAAAGATTAAGATAATATATTATGAAAAAAGCTTTAATATTATTTTTAATAGCGATTATAGGTCATTCAAGTAGTGCGCAAGAATATTGTAAATTTTTACCCTATTATTATAACAACTCCTATGGTTTGGCTAACGATAAACAAGAGAAAATAGTTGAACCAAAATATAAAAGGCTTGAAATAATTAACGAATTTTCTTTCGCCCTGTTTGATA
Organism: Flavobacterium sp.; assembly: GCF_031422135.1. Lineage (GTDB taxonomy): Bacteria > Bacteroidota > Bacteroidia > Flavobacteriales > Flavobacteriaceae > Flavobacterium. The sequence continues at coordinate 32,988 of NZ_JANOQD010000003.1, forward strand.
ATGTACATTGTTATAATTTATCTACAGGAACCTATGCAAAAATAAACCAATCCGAGAACAATTCTTTTGTAGTTATTGATAAAGAACTTTTTATTTTTAATTCCAAACTCAATACCCTAATTAGTCCGTTTAGTAATAAAAAAATCTCATTAAAGATAAAATACAAGTTTATGTATAACCAAAATTTTTATGACTATAAATCTAAGAAAAGTTATGATTTAATTTTTGCATCAACAATCGATAATAAGAAATTGTTTTTAAAAAACAATATAGCTTTATTACCCGCAATTACTGGAAAAATTAATTTCGAAAATTATCATTTAATGAGCTGCACCGTTGATAATTTTATAAGAAATATTGGTATTTATATTTTAAATAATGACAAATCAATTACATCTTATAATTATGATGGAACTCAATCTTTTAAAATTAATACTACTGATTTCGAAAAAACAACAGAATATGCTATCGAATTTAAAGAAAGTGTACATCAAAAATTTGTCGATTTTTATGGATTTGAATCCGAGTTTTACCCTGAGTTTTTTTCGTTGAGCGATATGGGAATGACAAATTCTGGAAGGTTTTTTAATCGATTTATTGATAACATTCAACTAGGCGATAATTATTTTTTAAAAAAAAATAATTCTAATTATATATTAAAAGGTTCAAAAAATATTAAATCTACTGATACAGAATTCGATAATATCTATCATTTTTATAATTCAGAAACTTTACATTACATAAAATTCACAAAAATTAGTACACAAGAAGAAATTCAACTATTTGCAAATCATCCAAAAATAAATCCTGCTATTTTAATGTGCCCAAAAGATGTACTTTTAAAATTTGAGCTACTCCAGTAATTTTATTTGAAACATTACTTTTTATTTTTTTTATAAATTTCAATTTGATTAGCAACAGCAGTCGGTCGGTCTGACGATAAAATAAAGATTCCCTTATTTAAAATGTCTAAATAAACCAAATCATTTTTTGCAGCCGCACTTTTATCAATATTACCCATTGTTCCTAAAATTACACCCATTTTTTCATTATGAAAATATTGTATAACATCATCTTTAGGAACGGTTGTACCAATAAATGCAATAATATTTTCTTTATTTACACCTACACTTAACAAACGTTCAATATCTTCCTTACCTCTCGCTGATACTGATATCATTACCTTATTATGCAATTTCGCAACCTCAGCTGCTTGATCAGCAGTGTACGTTATTATTACACAATAATTTTCGGCTTGGTGTTTTTTAACTGCATCAACCACCATTTTGTAAGGCACTTCTCTTTTCACATCTAAAGTATAAATTACTTTATTTTTGCCCCATTTCAAAATACTATCTAGGGTCTGAATTTTATAATTGGTAAGATTTCCATCATTATCTTTTAGAAAAAAATTTTGTAATTCGGCTAAGGTAAAATCTCCAATTTTTCCAGTTCCTGTTGTAGTTCTCTCCAATTTATTATCGTGTAGCATCACTAAAATCGAATCTTTAGTAATTGAAATATCTGTTTCAATAATTGCTGGATTAGTTTTTATTGTATTTTCAAAAGTAGCGGTGCAATTTTCGGGAAAATTGATTGTTGGTCCACCCCTATGTGCACTTACAAATGGTGTGTTATTTCCATTATATTTTAATGTTTTCTGTAGACTTTTAAACGATGTGATTTTTAAATAAAAAGGATTTTGGGCAATTATTTGAAAAGTAGAGATTAGAAAAATTAAGGCAATATGAAGTTTTTTCATAATAGTTTTTTAGTTTTAACAAAAATAAAAGCTAATAATTTAATCGGCGTAATTATTATGTTAAAAAAAACATAAACCAATCGCTAAATATTTTTTATATCGAAATTTGAAAAATATAATTTTCTGCTTTTTGGCACCAATTAAATTTTAAAAAAAACATAACTTTGCAAAAATTAAAAATTGAATAAAAAAATCTACTTATCATTATTCGTACTACTAGCAAATTTTACATTTGCACAACGAGGCTATTTTGATGCGCCTTATAAAAGTTACGAAGCCAATTTAGGAACTTTGACAAATGGAGCTGTTGCAACTTCAAAATCTTATGCACAATCAGACCTGCAATCTGAAGCTTCAGACCAAGTTTGTGTAAATATGTCAAGCACAAATGCAACTATTTCTTGGAATATTACCGAAGCTGCTGATGGATTAGTTATTCGTTATTGTGTTCCTGATGGACAAACAGCAACCATTGGAGTTTACAATGGCACCACAAAAGTTACAACACTAACCTTAACATCAACTTGGTCTTGGGAATCACTTTGGAATAATGGAAATCCAAATAATACAGGTATTACAAACCTAAATGCAAAAATGCGATTTGACGAAGTTCGATATAAGCTTCCATCAAAAATTCTGGTTGGAGGAAATCTAAAATTAATTAGAGAAACTGGAAATCCTCACATTGATTTTGCCGAATTAGAACCAATTCCAGTAATCGTTTCCGCTCCAACAGGAGCTGTAATTTATAGTGGAGACGGAAGTGATTTACAAACTTTTATTGATTCAAATGGTGGTCAAAAAATATTTATACCAAGCGGTGTTTATACTATTAATAGAAAATTATATTTTGGAAACGCTAATACTTCCTTATTAGGAGCTGGTATGTGGTACACTCAATTAAACTTCACTAATACTTCGTATCTTAATGGCGGTGGTGGATTGCAAGCGAATGCTACTAATATTAGTTTTGCCGATTTGTATTTGACAACAAATTTAACTTCTAGAAACGATGGTTATAAAGCTATAAATGGTGTATTTACCGCAACATCAACAATAAAAAACATTTGGGCAGAACATTTTGTTTGTGGTGCTTGGATTGCACAATACAGCACTGGACCAGCTATTGCAGATGGTTTTACATTATCATATTGTAGATTTAGAAACAATTATGCCGACGGAATTAATTTATGCAAAGGGACTTCAAACGCCATAGTTGAGCATTGTAGTTTTCGAAATAATGGAGACGATGACCAAGCCATTTGGAGTGCAAACAATCAAGAATGCATCAATAATACGTTCCGTTATAACACTTCCGAAAACTGTTGGCGTTCTGCTGGAGTAGCCATCTATGGCGGAAAAAACAACAAAGCGCATCATCTAATTATAAAAGATAATTTGGAAGTAGGAATAAAAGTGAACAACAATTTTGCTGGTGCAGAATTTAATAGTTTAGGCATACATGAATTCAATGACATAACAGTTATTGGTTGTGGAACATTTAATAACACTTATAATAATCCCGCAGCGGCAATTGACATTTTTTGTACTGCAACTTCTGGTACACAAGTAAAAAATATAAAATTTTCTAATATTGATATTATTGATGCAAAAAATGACGGAATTTCTATTCAAAAATTTGCTGGAGATGGCATTTATAATGTTGCCTTTGAAAATATTAACATTAACGGAACTGGGAAAGAATATCCAAGCAATAATATTGAAAATTCGACAATGAAAAGAGGACACTTCCTAATTTACAGAGGTTACCCTAATGGAAATGGACGTTTTTGCGGTATGAATTACCAAAACCGAGGTGGAGATGCAATTTACAATGTCAATTTTACAGAGATTGGAGCATTTACTGCAACTGTAAACGCAACTTGCACCTTATTATCTGAAGAATTTGAAAATAATAAAATCTCTATGTATCCAAATCCAGTTGAAAATATAATGATAATTGACAATTTAGATTCAGGGAATGAAATTAAAATTTACGATTTATCGGGAAAATTATTATTCCAAATGAATTCAAATGCAACTAACGAAAAAATTAATATGGACTTTTTAGCCTCTGGATTTTATCTATTATCTATCAAAAATGATACTAGCATTAAAAATATAAAATTTTTGAAAAACTAAGTACAAAAAAATCCTAACAAGCTTTTAAACTTGTTAGGATAACAAACAAATCACTAAACTAATCTAATTTATTATAATCTCTGCTAAATTCTCATTTTCTCTAACTTTTCCTAATTGAATTGTTTGAAGCTTTCTTTCGGTTCTACCATTTTTGGTAGTGTAAATTTCGACCATAACTGTTGTTGGTCCATTTTCTGTTAAGGCACTTTCCCCATAGAAATTGGTTTTGATTTGGAATTTTCCTTTCACTGTATTACGCAGTAAATATTGTTCTGGACCATATCCTTGAGTAAAATCTTTAGAGAATTTTGCTCCTATTTCGGTACTAGTGTGTCCATAATAACATTCTTCGTTAGTTGGTTCCACTATGTGTAAATCAATATCAGTATCCATCTGGTTCCAATTTAAAATAATACGCACTCCGATAGGCATTGCATTCAAATATTTCTTATCCAATTTATCAGTTTTAATACTGGAATGTTCGGAAATCATTCTGTTAATATCCATCAAAATAATATCTTCTACACCTGAATATTGTCCGCTCATACTCCCAAAATAGTTTACTTCAAGAGCTTTTACTAATTCATCAAAACCCGCTTGATATTGTTTGTTGTCTTCTAACGTCAAACCTAAATCACGATGACTTTGTGGTTCGAATGTTCTCCATTTTGCGACTTGATTTGCTGTAAACAATGCATCATCATAAGCTTCCCATTGACGCAATTTATACGTTAATGATTTGTATAATTGATGATTTTCAAGACCTAAATCGGCAATATTACTTAAAATTAAAAATGCTTTTTGTTTGTTTCCAATACTATAAAAATAATTAGCTACATCAAAATAGAAACTAGGATTATTCGATTGTTCCTCTCTCAATTGTAAGTAAACGGAATATTTTTTATCCATTGGAGCAGCATCAATTGCTTTTAGATAAATTCTATCTGGATTCCAAGATTTCGCTTTGATATTTTGCATTTGTTCACGACCATAATCGCCTTCTTCGTTTAAAGAATCTCTTAAAGCAACACTTGACGAAGCGCCAACAGCTCCATTATTAGAAATTTGTACTCCTTCAATTTTTCCAGATAAAGCATTTACGATAGGAAATGCTTCGGAATCAGCTTCTTTTTGTTCAATTGCATTCGCCCTAATAGTTTGGCTTGCATAACCTACTGATCTTTGGTTTCTGCTTACAGAATAAGCAGTTACGACAACTTCACTCAATTGTGCATTACCATCTTCTAATTGAACATTATAAACATTTGCATTCCTTAATGTAACTTCTTTGGATTCCATTCCTATAAATGAAAATTCTAATTTGTCACCCACATTTGCACGAATAGAATATTTTCCATCAAAACCAGTGCTTACTCCTCTATTTGTACCTTTCACAATTACATTTACACCTGGAATCGGGCCTGAAGCATCCGAAACCGTTCCCGTAATAGTACCATTAGCCACCCCGCTTGAAGTAACCCTTCCAGTTCCTGAATTTCTAGTTGTATTTCTTGAAACTACTTTTCTTGGTTTTACAACCTTTTTAGGTTTTGGTTTTTCATATTTAGTGTTTTTATCCCACCAAGTAGACAATTGACTGTGATAAGAAGCTACATTGTTCCAATTGTTTTTTTGTTCTGCCAATCTATTTTCTCTTTGCTCTTTGATAATTCTATCATATTCGGCTCTTAATTCTGTTGGAGGTACAATATCATATTGAATGTAATCGTTGATATCTTCCAAGACTATTAATGAAGTATTTTGGGTAATAATACCATATTTTTTGCCCAATACTTCAATTTCGACTGCATTTGCTTTGTATTGGATTTCAAGATTGGCAATTTTCTTTTGTGCCCAAAGTTTTTCTATATTCAAATTGTTTGATGAATGATTTTTTGCATCAATTATAATTTTCTTTTCTAAAATAGCAATCTCATTATATCCAAAAAGCAATATGATTTCATTTTGTGCCTTCAAAGAAATTCCTGAAACACTAAAACTCCCTGAAACTGGCGAACCAATCATTGGATACAATTCGGTTACTAAATAATTGTCTTTTACACCTAGAAATTTTAAACTTTGATACATCAATTTATCTAAAGCTTTGTCAACATTTAATACATTCAAATTGATAAAACTGCCTTTCATTTTCATTGCATTGTAATTTAAAAAAGCATAATCGGCTGTTGCCAATGAAGTAATGCTATAAAGTGGCTTATTTATTTTATCCAATTGATTATCACTCAAAGTCGAAAGTCCGTCAGTAAAAAATAAATATTCGTCATTTCCCTCTAATTTAATTTTGGAGAAACGAGTTCCTCCATCATAGATTGCATTCTCTAATTTTGCTTTTAAAACAGACCAATTCCCATCAGCAATTATATAAACCTCATCTTTTTCAAAATGGTATCCCAACCAATACAAAGTCACTTTTGTGTTTTGCAATTTCTTAAAATAGTCATTTAAAAGATTTAATTCTTTTTTCAAATCTCGATTTTTACAGCTCAAGGAAACATCCCAAATTAAGCCTATGGAATTTGGATTTTTCTTTAGTATTTTATTACTTTCAGTAACCATATTGGCATAAAAATAATGTTGATCATTAACAGATTGTACAACCACACTTGAAATTTCGTGTTGAATAGGGATTTTGATGGTGAACTTTTCCGAAGGTTTATAATTTTGTTTTTTAATACTTGTTTGGTACGATTGATTCCAACTTGCTTCGCTAGATTTATCAATCGCAATATCATTAATAGTTGGAATCGAAATAGCTCCTATGACAATAATATTCAATTCAAATTTCTCTAATTCTCTAGAGTAGCTACTAACCAGTTGATATGCCAAATTGTTTTTATCAAAACTGGATAACTCTTCTTCGTAACCAATAGTGACAATTCTTTCTTTATTAGGAAGTATCGGATAAATTCTAGTTCTAAAATTATTTCCTTCTACTTTTTCGAGCAATCCTGGATCTACTCGACGGTGAATTACGGCTTCAAAAACTTGCTTGCCCATGCTTTTATTTACAGGAACAGCATCTCGCATTTTTCCATTAATGTCAATTGCATAACTAGAAACCGAAACACCTTCAGGCAACGGAAACAATAATTCAGCTTCCATTGGAGTGGAGTTAGTGTTTGTGAAGTGCATTTCGGCTGTGGTATAAGCAATATTTCCAACAACTTTTACATTGACAATTAATTCGCTCATCTTAACTTGAGCTGAATCTTTTCCTTTTACATTCAGTTGAGGACTCTGTGCATTAACAAAAAAACCAAACAAAAACATCGAGGCAAGCAGTATTTTTTTCATAATAATTAGTTTTAAGCATTTGTAATAAACTCCATTTCTTATAAAGAGGCTATTTTTTACAAAAAGGTTGGAAAGGGTTAAAAAAAAATTACATTAGTTAATGGATACGTATCACTTTAAAAGTTGTAATAGTATAAAAAAATCAAAAGAATGTTTTTTTACTATGCGCGCATAACAAATATTTTTACTACATTTGAAAATCAAAATAAAAAACTATGAATTTTTCAGCAAAAATGCTTCGTGATAATGCCTTAGAAGACAAAGTAATTGTAGTAACTGGTGGCGGAAGCGGCTTGGGTAAAGCTATGACAAAATATTTTCTTGAACTGGGTGCAAAAGTAGCTATCACTTCTCGTGACCTAGAGAAACTACAAAATACTTGCAAAGAATTGGAAGCCGAAACTGGTGGAAAATGCTTGGCTATTCAATGTGATGTTCGTCATTATGACCAAGTTGAAGCTATGTTGGCAGAAGTTCTAAAAACTTTTGGTCGTGTAGATGTTCTATTAAACAATGCCGCTGGAAATTTTATTTCTCCTACGGAAAGATTATCGGCAAATGCTTTTGATACCGTAATTGATATCGTTTTGAAAGGCTCCAAAAACTGTACTTTGGCCTTTGGAAAACATTGGATAGATGCTAAACAAACCAATTGTAATGTTTTAAATATTGTTACTACTTATGCTTGGACAGGTTCTGCCTATGTTGTGCCGAGTGCTACTGCAAAAGCAGGAGTTTTGGCTATGACTAGAAGTTTGGCTGTCGAATGGGCAAAATATGGAATTAGAATGAATGCAATTGCACCTGGACCATTTCCTACAAAAGGGGCTTGGGACAGATTATTACCAGGCGATTTAGCCAAAAAATTCGATACTTCAAAAAGAGTTCCATTGCGTCGAAACGGTGAACACCAAGAATTAGCCAATTTAGCTGCTTATTTGGTTTCAGATTTTTCAGCTTACATTAATGGCGAAGTGGTTACTATTGATGGTGGAGAATGGTTGCAAGGTGCTGGTCAATTTAACGACTTATCAGCAATTCCTGAAGAACTTTGGGATCAGTTAGAAGCTATGGTTAAATCAAAAAAATCAAGTTAGAATTACAAAAATATTTTTCTGTTTTTTAAAAAGTATCCCTACATCATAAAAAAAGTATTTATTTTGTAGGGATTTGTTATTTCAAATAGGGAACGAAACGAGATTTTATGACGGCAAAAGAGTTAATACAAAAATACCGAAAAAGTGAAGGTAAAATAGTTCCAGCTGAACTAATTTTAATGTTTGCATTTTCTGAAAATGTAGATAATGAAATTGCTGACGATAATTTACATTTAGAACTGAAATTGTAGAAGAATTGCTAAATGATTTTTCGTTAAAAGACATTAAATTAATTAGAACAATTTTTGAGGAAGAATTGAAATGCGAATTAATAACCCGTCGTCACGATAATCTATATCAATTGTGTTACTATTTGTTTGAAATAGGAAAATTAGAAGATGTTTTTTTGATTTATGACGCTAAATTTAATTCAAAAAGTATGGATGCTGGAACTATGTTAGACAGAGAAATGATGTATATGAATCAACCCAATGACAATGTCATTACCTTTGTAAAATCAGAACTGAATGAAAAACCTGAACTGAATAAAAAATACAAAACAATATTGATTGAGCTTAACAAGTTGAAAAAACAACCAAACAATGACCTCAAAGAATACAGTGAATTCATAAAAGGATATTTTTTCGGTCACGAAAATTAATAACTATGATATCTATTAAAAAATATTATTTCTGTCTATTATTTTTCACTATTGCTTTCGGATTTGCTCAAGAAAACAGGAATGCTTTAATGCAGAAAGGTTGGGCGGCATTGATTAAAGACAACGAAACCGAAGCGTACCATTATTTCTCATTAGCCAATGAAAAAGCAAACAAAGAAGACAACACTATTGGCAAAGCGGAATCCTTATTATATCTTGGGATAGCTACTTTTGGTTCCGATTTAGAAAAAGGTTTGGATTTTGCAACAAAATCCTTGAATGAATATAAAAAAATTGAAAGAAAAGAAATTTTAAAATCAATAATCGGTCGAGCTAAATGTTTGCAACTCATAGCAACAATTTACAGTCGGCAAAACAAGCAAGCTGAAGTAATAAAAATTAGTCACGAAGTAATTTCATTACTAAAAAACAAGAAAGATACCTCAGGAACTTTGGGACTTGCTTATACCAATTTGGGTGATTTATATAAGAACACAAAAAACATTGATTCATCCGAAGTTTATTATAAACAGGCATTGAATGAGTTTTTAACTTCTAAAAACTCGGCTTATCTACCAAGTGCATACAATAAAATTGGGGAAATAAAACAATTAAAAAACGAAAAGGAAGAAAGTTATTTTTTATTAAATAAAGGTCTTGAATTCGCTATAAAAACCGAAAACAAACAAGCTCAAGTGTTCAGTTGGTTGGCTATTAGTAATTGGTTTCAAAAAATGGATAACAATACTTCAAAAGCTGAAGATTGTTTAGAAAAAGGATACAATATAGCAAAACCACTTACTGATAAAATGTTTGAAGTTAAAGCAATTGACGCTTTAATACAAATCAAAAAAAAGCAAAACAACTATTTTGAAGCTTCTCAATGGCAAGATAAGTTGCTAACTATTAAAAATGATTTTTTTTCTTTGGAAAAAGCAAAAATTTTAAAAAACCTTGAAGTTAAATTTGATATTTCTGAAAAAAACAGGAAAATTGAATTAATTTTAAAAGAAAAAAAAGTATCACAATTAACAAATTATCTTCTACTAATTGGAATTTTAGTGATACTTATCATTTTCGTAATGGTTTATTTCTTTTTAAAAAAAATAAACAAAAGAGATAAAATTTTAATAAAAGCCAAAGAGGATTTACTATTGGTTTTAGAAAGTCAAGAAAAAATTAAAGCCCAACAATTTCAAGATAATATTGAGAACAAAGAAAGCCAGTTGAGTATTATAACCCTGCAAATGTTGCAAAAAAATGAGTTGGTTGATGAGTTGAAGAATACAATAGAACAAGATGAAGTTTTATCCAAAAATCAATTGCAAAAAATTGTAAGCAAACATTTATCGCAAGATAACGCTTGGAACGATTTTAATCTGTATTTTGAAGGCATAAACAATAATTTTTACAACCGTATAAAGCAATCATATCCAGACATTAGCCCAAATGATTTAAAAATATGCGCATTAATAAAGTTAAATCTCTCCATAAAGCAAATGGCTTCTATTTTAAACATATCGCCAGATAGTGTAAAAACGGCTAGATACAGATTGAGAAAAAAATTGCAACTAAATAATGAAGATAATTTAACAGCTTTTATTTTAGCTTTGTAAACCAACACTTGTTTATAATATAGTACTTTGTACACCTTTTGTCTACCTATTCTAGTAATATAATAAATTAACTTTCTTTAATTTTGGAATGATGATGATTTGTAACTTTTAATAATTATAATTATGAAAAAAAATACTTTTTATAAAGTGGTATTTGTTTTAATCGCTTTTACTTTTTCGTCACAAGCTCAAGTTTTAAATTCAGGATTCGAAACCATAAAACCTAATGGGAAAATAAGTAATTGGGGAATTGATTTTGTGCATCCTGTAAGTATTGATATTAATACAGGGGCAATTACTCAGGATTTTATCCAGTTTGATAATTATGATTCTTTTGCTATAAGTAGTGCGCCAGTATTTTACACTGGCGATAAATCATTAGAAATTAGAAACGCTTATAACTATACAAAAGACAAAGTAATTCCAGGTGGAGCAGAGTTGTTTTTTGATGCTACACAAGACACTCCTGGTTGGAATTCTGGGGTTCCAATTACAAATGGTAATTTAGTAAATGTTCTAGGGTTTTATTATTTTTTCACTCCAATAAATAATTTTGATGGTTTGTTTGATGTAGTTGAGGCTACTTTAACCGTTTTTGGAGAAAATGGAGAAATCGGAAAAGCAACAATTAAAATTGCAGAACCTAACTATATTTATTCAGGACTTATTGAATTTAATTATATTGAAACACCTGTTGTTTATACCACAAATGAAGCACCAGTTTTTATGACTTTAAAGTTCAATATGGCTGCCCAAGGCTCAACACCACACTACGGAACAAGAATTATAATAGATGATGTAAAGGTATTTAATCCACTATTGACCGTAAAAGACAATTCATTTTCAAGTTTTAATATATATCCTACGCTAGTTGATAATCATATAGTTATAACGAATAATAATCAAAATAATTCATTCGATTTTTCGATTGTGAATATGCAAGGTCAAATCGTAAAAAAGATAAATGAAAGAGGTCAAAAAATTGAAATTGATGTTTCACTGTTGGCTTCTGGAATGTATTTTATAAAATCAGAAAATTCAGAGTTGCCACATACTACTAAATTTATAAAAAAATGAAATTAAAAATTTTAGTATCGCTATTATTTATTCTTGTTAGTAGCCATCAAAGCAAATTATTCAGTCAAAAAAATAACAGTGGAATTCTAACCCACGAGTTAATTAAACTTGAAACCGACAAAATTTTTGACAAGATAGTTAAAGTAAGAAGAGACTTGCATAAGAACCCCGAATTGGCAGGTAATGAAAAACTAACACAAGAATTCATTAAACAATATTTGTTGGGCTTGGGACTTGAAGTGAAAACCGATATTTATGGTTATGGTATTGTTGGTATTTTAAAAGGAGGCAAAAAAGGAAAGCATATTGCTTGGCGTGCTGATATGGATGCCTTGCCAAACGACTTTCCAGATAATGTTGATTTTAAATCTAAAGTAAAAGATGTGCAGCATGGTTGTGGGCACGATATTCATATGGCAATTGGTTTAGGTATTGCCGAAGTATTATCTAAAAACAAACAAGATTTGAAAGGCACGGTTTATTTTATTTTTCAACCCGAAGAAGAAACTTTTAAAGGTGGAAAAGGTATGGTTGAGGGCGGTTTGTTTTCGATAATAAAGCCTACTGAAATTTACGGTTTGCATATTACTCCTGGGCCAGTTGGGCAAATAATGGTCAAATCAAATGAAATGTATGCTTACCAAAAAGGAGTTAGAATTCAGTTTAAAAATAAAGTAACTAAAGAAAATTTAACTGAATTATATGCAAAAATAGTAAGCAGTATGACCCGAAGTATTAATAATAGTAACCCTTGGGAGTTGCAACAAATACTTGACCCTAAAGATGGGCTTGCTAGTCCAAGTACAATTTATACAAATTATTTTATGGTCGATCCAAATTTTGGACATTATACCAAAGACGACACTATTATCTTAGAAGCAGATATGTATGAAACAGATAAAGATAAGTTAAAAGATATTATTCCTGGCATAAAAAAAGTGATTGAAAGCCAAGGTTTGTCTGATCAATTGATTTCAGTTTCGTTTTTCAAAGAAAATTCAACGATTCAAAACGACCCAAAACTGACAAATATTGCTATAAATACATTAGACAAAACTTTTGGAAAAGGCACAGTTACGCTTGACTATGGGCAAATACCTTATTCTAATGATGATTTTTCTTATTTTCAAGAGAAAATTCCCGGTGTTTATTTCTTTTTAGGTGGTTCCAACTTTGAGAAAGGAATGATTGCCATGATTCACGCTCCGAATTTTATGGTTGATGAAGAGTGTATAAGAGTAGGAGTTAAAAGTTTTTCTTCTTTAATTTTCGAAAGATTAAAAAAATAAAATGAAAAAATTACTATTAATAACTTTTCTCTTTACTATTACTAGCACTTTATTTGCACAAATTCCTATAGACAGTATTAAAAAAATAATACAAAAAGAAGTTTCAAACAAAAGGTCTAAAAGTATGATTTTAGGTATTGTTGATGCTAATGGAACACAAACTTTTAGTTTTGGAATAAAAAGTGATTTAAATCCACAAAAACCTGATGGTAATACTATTTATGAAATTGGATCTATCGGTAAAATCTTTACCGCCTTGTCAATGGCAGAAATGAGTCTAAAAAACGAATTGAATTATAACGATCCTATCTCAAAATTTTTACCAAAAACTGTAAAAACCCCAACAAGAAATGGTAAAGAAATTTCTTTACTTAACTTATCTACCAATAGATCTGGTTTACCGCGTATGCAGTTTAATCTTGATCCAAAAAATTTGGATAACCCTTGGGCTGATTATACTACGACTCAATTGTATGAATATATTTCAAGTGTAGAGCTAAATAAGGATATTAACTCCAAATGGCAATATTCAAATATAGGCTTTGGCCTTTTAGGTCATATCCTTTCGCTGACAGCACAAAAAGATTATGAAACTTTGGTAAAACAGAAAATTTGTGAACCATTAAATATGAAGAATACAGTTGTTTCATTTTCACCAAAACAATATCCAAATGTTGCAACAGGACATTCAGAATATGGAAAACCAGTTAGTGGTTGGAGTTGGGGGAAAAATCAAACTTTGGCCGGTTCAGGTGCATTGCGTTCTACTGTGAACGATTTGTTAAAATTTGCGGCAGCTAATTTGGGATTATTCAAAACAAATTTATCACCAGCGATAGAATTAACACATATTAATCAAGGTAAAAAAGATGGCAATGATGGTTTTGTAACAATGGGCTGGACAATTATGAGTGAAGATAATCTGCAAATATTGTGGAAAGATGGTGGCACATTTGGATGCCGTTCCTTTATTGGAATTGATAAAAAAAATAAGTTTGGAATTGTTATTTTATCAAATAGCGACAATCCTGTTACAGATATAGGACTACATATTCTGGATAACAGCAATGATATTAAACCCTATAAATACAAATGGAATTTATTAGACACTTTAGCCTCAACAACTAAATCAAAAGGTGTTAATGATGCCATTATTTTATATCATAAATTAAAAAAAGAAAATAATTCCCATTTTGTTTTTGAACCAATGCAACTCAACAATTTAGGAAACGAACTACGAAAAGAAAACAAAATAAAAGAAGCCATAAAAATATTTGAACTAAATGCAACCGAATATCCATCGCTACCAAATGTTTATGAAAGTTTGGCAGAACTCTATAAAAGAAACGGAAACAAAAAATTAGCTATCACCTATTTTGAAAAACTAGTCGAAATGGAACCTCAAAATCCGCGTTGGACTTTTTTGTTAAACAAACTCAAAACTAAATAATAGCCTTGTAATGAAAAAATATCACAGTTTTATCATTTGTTTTTTATGTTTTTCGATTTTTTGTTTCGGACAAAATAACCCAAATAGTTTGGAAGATAAAAGTATTTTAACCATTAAAGGAAAAAGAATTACTTTCGAACATTTAGATACTTTTATTACAAAACAAATGGACAGTCTAAACATTCCCGGACTTTCATTTGCAATGATTAATAATGGAGCTATTGCTTATGCTAAAAACTATGGTGTAAAAAATATAGATACTAAAGAAAAAGTAGATGAAAATACCATTTTTGAAGTATGTTCGGTTTCTAAACCAGTATTTGCCTATTTCATTCTGAAACAAGCAAATAAGAGAAAAATTGATTTAGACAAACCATTGTATCAATATTATACAGACCCGAAAATAGATACTTCAAATGATTATTATAAATTAGTTACTGCACGAATGGTTTTAAATCATTGTTCGGGTTTTCCAAATTGGCGAAAGGATGAAGACGAAAGCAACACCTTATATTTTGTGAATAAACCTGGAGAAAAATATGGATATTCAGGCGAAGGTTATCAATATCTTGCAAGAGTTTTAGGGAAAATTTTACATAAAACAGACCTTGAATTAAATGACTATTTTCAAAAAGAAGTTGTGCAACCATTTAGAGCCAAATCAATGAATTTTACTTGGAATAATAGCCTCCAGCAATTAAAAGCCTATTCACATAAAAACGGAAAACCAACAGACAATAGCTCTCAAGGTCCAGCCGATTGGTTTGGAGCAGCAGGAAGTTTGCATTGCACAGCAAAAGATTATGCCAAGTTTTTACTTTCGGTTATGGATAGTAAAAATAAAGTTGGCAAACAACTTTTGTCATTAAATACAACGCTACCAAAAGAACCAGACAGCCTTTACAGAAGTTTTGGTTTTCCATACAAAATGACAAACGGAAAAATCAGGTATTACCATACAGGAAACAATAGCGACACAAGATCATATACTCATTTTTATCTAAAAGAAAAATTTGGAATAGTAATGCTTAGTAATTGCGACAACTTCTTCTCTTCAAAATTTGTGCATAAGTTATTTGAATATTTAGAAGAAGAAATGATGTATTAGGAATACAACTAAAAAAGATATTTAGTTTGGTACAAATAAAAGTTACTAGATTTGGATAAAGATATAATATTCAATAACTTATACATTATAAATTTTACATTTTTACTATCTTTAGAGTCTTAAAAACCTTTATATTAAACATTTAACAATTAAAAACAAAAATTATGAAAAACAATTATTTTGCAATGTTAAAAGCAATACTTTTAACTGTTGTATTTCAATTTAATGCAAACTCACAAACCACTTTGGTTGCAGGCGATATAGCTTTTTCGGGATTGGTAACAAACGAATTTGAGCCAGTCACTGGATACAGCAATGATAAATTTTCTTTTGTTCTTCTTAAAGCCATTACAAACAATACTGTAATTAATTTTACAGACAACGGTTGGTTGAGAACAAATGCTACTACTGGTACTTTTAGAACTGGAGAGCAAAATTTTACTTTTACTAGTAATGCCGCCTATCCCGCTGGAACCGAAATTGTAATTGGAGGGATTTATAATGGAACATCTCCAGCAGCCCCTACTATTATTCAGGCCTATAGTGCAACTGGAGCAAGTTTAGGAACTGCTGGTACTTGTGCTGGAGTAATGTTGAGTCTTAATGGGGCCAATGGAGATCAGATACTTGCATTCCAAGGTACAACTGCTTTGCCAACTTTCATAAGTGCAATACATTTTAATGTTTATTCTACAACAGGTGGAGACCCAGTAAATACTACAGATACAGATTGGGAAGGAGCCAATAGTAATACAAATGGAAGC
Source organism: Flavobacterium sp. (assembly GCF_031422135.1). Classification (GTDB taxonomy): domain Bacteria; phylum Bacteroidota; class Bacteroidia; order Flavobacteriales; family Flavobacteriaceae; genus Flavobacterium. Next base: position 49,269 of record NZ_JANOQD010000003.1, read on the forward strand.
GGTTTGCCAACGGGTTTAACAACTGGTGTAAATGCAATTTGGTTATGGTCTGGAGTTCAAGGAACAAATGCTTCAGAGAGAAGAACAGGTCGTTTTACGTGTGGACCAGATGTTACTACTGTTACTAATGCTAGAGCAGCACTTAATAATAGAGTAAATTGGTTTTTATCAGATACTTATCCAACAACAGTTGTATTGCCTTCAAGTTGTTCTTATTTGGTTGCAGCATGTGTAAACCCTACTGCTTACAATGTAACGGGTGGTGGTGCATATTGTTCAGGAGGAACAGGAGTTGTTGTTGGTTTATCCAATTCAGAAACTGGGGTTACTTATCAGTTAAAAAATGGAGCTGCAAATGTAGGTTCAGCGGTTGTAGGTACAGGTTCAGCAATATCATTCGGGAATCAAACCATTGCAACTACTTATACTGTAATAGCTACTAGAACAGTTGGTGCTTGTACTACAACTATGAATGGAAGCGCAGTAGTAACTGTTACACCAATTCCGGTAACACCAACCATCACACCAACTGGACCAACTACTTTTTGTTCAGGAGGAAGTGTTACTTTAATATCTTCATCAGCCACAGGAAATGTTTGGTCAAATGGAGCTACAACGCAGTTTATTTCAGTTACAACAGGCGGGACTTATACTGTTGCGGTTACAAGCGCTGGTTGTACTTCGGATACATCAGCAGGAACTACGGTTACAGTTAATCCTTCACCAGTTGCTGGGGTAACATTAGCTTTAGGAGTACTAGAAGCGATTCAAATTGGCGCTACTTACCAATGGTACCAATGTGGTACACCAGATGTATTATTGACTGGAGAAACAAATAGAAGCTATACACCTACAGTTGCTGGACTTTATAGAGTAGTTATTACTCTTGGAGGATGTACTGTAACTTCTACTTGTGTAAATGTTGTTACTTTAGGGATTGAATACTTTGATATTAGTAACAAATTAGCTGTATATCCAAATCCGTTTTCAAATAGTGTTAATATAGAAACTGAATTAACGCTTAATTCTATTGAAATGTATAATCTTTTAGGGAAAAAGGTGTTTTCAAGTCAAGTAACAAATTCAATTAATACTAGTAACTTGAATAGCGGTGTTTATTTCTTGAAACTAAAAACAGTTGAAGGTCAAGAAATTATTAGAAAAGTTGTTAAAAATTAAAAAATATGTAAAAAAAAAATCAATCAATCAAAATCAAAAATCATGAAAACATCAACAGTAGTAATGTTTTGTGTATTTGTTTTTCAAAACATATGCGCACAACAAAAGCTACCCATAATCAAAGCCAATTCTAAAAACGTCAAGATTTTGGATGGTAAAAATTTCAAACCAAATTTTTGGGTAGTTTTCCCCGAAACCAAGCCGGATATTTATTATTTAGATTTACCTAAAAAAGCGCAAAAAATTAAGTTTATTACTGATATTGAAGAAATTACATTTGATATGAAATTTGGTGAGACTAAAGACTTCATTGTTTTATTGAATGGTAAAGATTCGTGCTACACTAGAATTTCGGCAAATTATCCTCTTTTAAAGACCTATAAAAAAAACAAAAAAGGAAACGACACAATTCCTATTACAATGAAAAATAATAGAATTTATTTTCAAGGTAAAATTAACGGTTCTGAAGTTTTAAATTTTCAGTTCGATTTGGGAGCAGATGCCGTAAACATTAATAAAAAATCGGTCAAGAAAATTAATATAGATTTTGACAAAAAAGGAAATCTTATAAATAGTGATGGTATAAACGAAACTCGTGTAAGCTCAACTAACACCTTTGAAATTTCTGGTTTAACTTGGAGTAATATTGAAATGTATGAAACCAAGAACATGAACAATTATGAAGATGCGATTATAGGCAATAGTTTTTTTTTAGACAAAATTTATAAAATAGATTACGATAAACAAATCATTGTAGTGTATGATGAAATGCCCAAAATAGATGCCGATTTTGTAAAGCAAGACATGCTTTTAGACAATGGCGTTCGGCCAGTTTTTGAAGCAATGTTTGATATTGATGGTAAAAAATACAAAGATTGGTTTTTGTTTGATACCGGAAATACTGGAAATGGTATTGTTGGAAATGGTTTTTTGACTCGAAATGACTTATATGATAAATTCTCGAACCTAGTAGGTCTAGGAAGTAAAAAAATAGCCTTTATTCCAAAATTAATAATTGCAAATCAATCAATTTCAGATGGTGTAATTATTTTAGAGAAAACCAAACAAAAACGGATCGCAATACAAATTTAGCGGACTTATTGGCAATAAAATTCTAAAACAATTTAATGTTATTATTGATAATCAGCAAGGGTTTATCTATTTGAAACCGAGTTTTTTTTTGGAAAAAAAAACCGAATAATTCCATATTTTATTATCGGACTGTTAATCATTATTCCGATAGTAATGTTTGTTAGATTTAGAAAACTTAAAAAAAATGAATCAATCAAAATCAATCAAAATCAAAAATCATGAAAAAAATCAAATCAATCGTACTGTTAGTATTATTAACCACTAATTTATCTTTTGCGCAAAGTAAAAAGGAAAAATTACAACAACTTTTTGAATTTTATAAGCAGCAAAATCAATTTAACGGCTCTGTTTTTGTTTCACAAAAAGGAGAAGTTTTGCTAAATAAAGGTTATGGATTAGCTAATGTAGATTTAAAAAAGGAAAATAACTCTAACAGCATTTTTCAAATATATTCCATTACAAAAACCTTTACAGCAACTGTAATTTTAAAATTAGTAGAAGAAAAAAAGCTATCATTGCAGGATAAACTTTCAAAGTTCTATCCAGATTATCCCGATGCAAGTTCTATTTCAATTGAAAGTTTATTAAACCATACCGCTGGAGTTTATGACTATACAAGAGGAAATGATATGAAAGACCAAACGGAAAAATCATTTATTGAATTTCAAAAAACAAAACCTTTGGATTTTCTAGTTGGAACTGATTGGAGTTATTCTAACTCGGGATATTATTTTCTAGGTTACGTAATTCAAAAAGTTACTGGAATAAGTTACGAAAAAGCTGTTGAGAAATACATACTTAAACCATTGCTAATGGAGCAAAGTGGTTTTGCTTTTAAAAACCTAAAAAGTCAAAATAAAGTTATTGGCTATGAGGTTTTTTCTGAAAAAGCACAAAAACCATCGGTTGTTTATGATCCACCTGGACCTTTTGCCGCTGGTGGAATATACTCAAGTGTTGAAGACTTAAACAAATATTATAATGGACTTAAAAATTACAAAATTATTTCCAAAAAAACTTTAGAAAAAGCATATACACCTTTCAAAAATAATTATGGTTATGGTTGGGTTACTATTCCAATGTTTGAAAAAATGACAGTTGGACATAGTGGTGCAGGAGCTGGTTTTAGGAGCAATTTTGTTCAAATTCCCGAAGATGATATCTGCATTATTCTGCTTACAAATACAGAAAGAGATTTAAACATTGCCACGAGTGCTATTATTAAAATTTTGTATAATAAAGATTATAAAATTCCAATTGTAGCCAATATAAATAAAGAAACTTTAAAGCAATATGTTGGAACTTATCAAGTAGAAAACAATTTTGTAATTTATCTTACAATTGTAAACAATAAATTAATAGCGCAAAGTGGAAACAACCCCAAAAGTATTCTTTATCCTGTAAAAGAAAATTTATTTTACGCTGAGGAATTAAATGGTTATGTGAGTTTTGAAAAAAACAGCAATGCACAAATAGCGTCATTAATTTTTTATAAAGGAGACCAACCAACAAAAGCAAAAAAAATATTTCCTTCTTGGGGAATTGTAGGAAGTGCCACAGAAAAAGGCTGGGAAGGACCTGATACAAAACTTTTTGAAACTGAAACAAAAGGCATTTGGACAATTAAAAATGTGTCTTTAAAAACTGGAGAACTAAAATTTCGTTTCAATGATGATTGGACTTTAAATTTTGGAAAAGATATGAGTGACAGGCTAATGCCTGAAGGGAATAATTTAGAAATCAAAGTAGGAGTTTATGATGTTTTATTAGACTTGACCGACTTTGAAAATCCGAAATATAAAATTGTAAAAACCTATAATTAAAAACTATTAGTGTCAAGAAATTATTAGAAAAGTAATTATATTGTAGGTTAATATTTTTTTAAGAAGAGCATCAATTTGATTGCTCTTTTTTTTTAGCCCTGATAGTAGTGAAAACCCTTTTGCAGAGGGAACTTATTTTTTGTTGAGCTAAAAAAGCGACCAAAGGAAGCTCTTTTTGGGGCTTACAAAAAAAAGTTACCGCCAAAAAGGTTGCAACGAACAGCAGGAATAGCTTCTAAAAGTTAATGATTGTAAACTTTCCCATTTTGTTAACAAATAAGACTTGAAAAAGTCATAAATAATTGTATTTTTACGGCTCAAAATTTTAAAAACAAAATGGGTAAAATCATTGCAATTGCCAATCAAAAAGGCGGTGTAGGAAAAACAACTACTTCGATAAATTTAGCAGCCGCTCTAGGTGTTTTAGAGAAAAAAGTGTTACTGATTGACGCTGACCCTCAGGCTAATGCAAGCTCTGGATTGGGTATTGATGTGGATGCAGTAGAAATTGGTACGTACCAAATTTTAGAACACAGCAACACACCCGAGGAAGCGATTGTAAAAAGTTCGGCACCAAATGTAGACGTAATTCCTGCGCATATTGACCTTGTAGCAATCGAAATTGAGCTGGTTGACAAGGAAAACAGAGAGTATATGTTTAAAAAAGCATTAGAATCTGTCAAGGATAAATACGATTATATTATTATAGATTGTGCACCATCATTAGGATTATTAACTTTGAATGCTTTGACTGCTGCCGATTCAGTGGTGATTCCTATTCAATGTGAATATTTTGCCTTGGAAGGTTTGGGCAAATTATTGAACACGATAAAAAGTGTGCAAAAAATTCACAATCCTGAATTAGATATTGAAGGTTTGTTGTTAACTATGTTTGATTCGCGCCTTCGATTGTCAAATCAAGTAGTGGAAGAAGTGCAAAAGCATTTTAACAATATGGTTTTTGAAACCATTATTCAACGAAATACAAAATTGAGTGAAGCTCCTAGTTATGGCGAAAGCATTATAAACTATGACGCTACAAGCAAAGGAGCTACAAATTATTTGAGTTTGGCTCACGAAATTATAAAGAAAAATAGTTAAAAATATTTATGGCACAAGCGATAAAAAAACAAGCAATGGGACGTGGACTTTCAGCATTATTGAAAGATCCTGAAAATGATATTGTATCTGTAAAAGATAAAAATGCTGATAAATTAATTGGAAGTATTGTTGAATTGGATATTGAAGTTATAGAAATTAATCCGTTTCAACCAAGAACCAATTTCAATGAGGAATCATTGCAAGAATTGGCGACTTCTATTAGAGAATTGGGTGTTATTCAACCCATTACGGTTCGTAAAACAGAGTTTAACAAATACCAATTAATTTCTGGAGAACGCCGTTTGCGAGCTTCAAAAATTTTAGGTTTAAAAACCATTCCTTCTTATATTCGTTTGGCTGATGATAATGAATCATTGACAATGGCTTTGGTCGAAAACATTCAACGTCACGATTTAGACCCTATCGAAATTGCGTTGTCTTACCAGAGATTGATTGACGAAATTCAACTTACTCAAGAACAAATGAGTGATCGTGTTGGAAAGAAACGTTCGACAGTTGCTAATTATTTGCGTTTGCTAAAATTAGATCCGATTATTCAAACTGGAATTCGTGATGGTTTTATATCAATGGGACACGGACGTGCGATTATAAATGTGGAGAATCACGACATTCAAACTGACATTTATCAGAAAATAGTAAGTGAAAACTTATCGGTTCGTGACACGGAAGCCTTGGTAAAAAACTATCAAGAAGGCGTGAAACAAAAGACGGGAAGTGTAGTAAAAACTGCTGCTTCATTTGAAGTTAAAGGTACTGATAAAAAAACGTTTAACGACTATTTCGGTTCTCTTGTGGATGTAAAAGTTGCAGGGAATGGAAAAGGAAAAATAACTATTCCATTCAATTCTGAAGCTGATTTTAATAGAATTATCAACTTGATAAAAGGATAGTGAATAAACTATTTCACATAGTATCTTTCTGCTTTTTGATGACAAGCGTCTCTGGATTTTGCCAACAAAAACCCAAAGATATTCTTGTAGCCATTGACACTGTTGAAGTCAAAATAAATCCACTTGCCCCTGCAAAAGCAGCGTTTTATTCCGCTTTATTACCAGGATTAGGACAGGCTTATAATAAAAAGTATTGGAAAATACCGCTTGTATTTGGTGCCATAGGTGCTGGTGTATATTCTTATTCTTGGAATAAAAATAAATACAACGAATACCGAGACGCTTACAAACAAAGGCTTTTATTTGGAGTAAAAAGTCCAGATCGATTTAACAATATTGGTAATGGTGTATTTCTTTCTCCAGAAAAATTAATAGCTGCTCAAAAACAGTTTCAAAAACAAAGAGATTTATCACTTTTAGTTACCTCATTATTATATGTTTTAAATATAATTGACGCGAATGTTGATGGTCACCTGAAACAGTTTAATGTCAATGAAAAACTTACTGTCAAGCCAGAGGTTTATCAAAATAATTTAGACTATAACCGGAATTTTGCTCTTACACTAAACTACCGTTTTTAAATTCTATTTCTATGAAAATTGCACTCTTAGGCTACGGGAAAATGGGGAAAGTGATTGAACGAATTGCTCTAGAACGAGGTCACGAAATTGTATTGCGAAAATCAAGCACTTCCTCTTATGATGGATTAACAAATGCCGATGTCGCCATCGATTTTAGCATTCCTGAAAGTGCGGTTTGTAACATTACAGCATGTTTTGATACTAATATCCCAGTAGTATGTGGCACAACGGGTTGGTTAGATCAGTATGACGAAATGGTATCGCTTTGCAAATCTAAAAATGGAAGTTTTATATATGGTTCTAATTTTAGTTTGGGTGTAAATATTTTCTTTGAATTGAATGCCTATTTGGCAAAAATGATGTCAAAAATAGATCAATATAAAGTTTCGATGGAAGAAATTCATCACACGCAAAAACTAGATTCACCAAGTGGAACAGCCATTTCATTAGCAAAAGGAATAATCGAAAATTCAAATTACATAAATTGGACATTAGAGAATCCTGAACCAAATGAAATCAGAATTGATGCCAAACGCATCAATAATGTTCCTGGAACGCATAGCATTTTTTATGATTCCGAAGTGGATCAGATTGAGATTAAGCATACCGCACACAACCGAGAAGGTTTTGCTCTTGGTGCAGTAATTGCAGCCGAATGGCTTCAAAATAAAAAAGGAGTTTTCACAATGAAAGATGTTCTTTCATTAAATTAGAAAATGTGTCAATTAGAAAATTAAATAATAATTAACCTTATTAAATAATTTACTTTTGACAATTAAAAGATTTAAAAATAACGAATTATCTAATTTTCAAATTATCTAATTCACTAATTAATTTATTTATGTCAATATTACAGTGGTTTATATTTTTCTTAGCTATACAAATTGTTCACTATTTAGGAACTTGGAAACTATACCAAAAAGCAGGTAGGAAATCTTGGGAAGCAGGAATTCCTGTTTATAACGCTATCGTTTTAATGAAAATAATAAACCGTCCAACGTGGTGGACAGCATTATTGTTCGTTCCAGTAGTAAATCTAATTATGTTTATTGTGGTTTGGGTAGAAACTTTGAGAAGTTTTGGTAAAAACACAACAAAAGATACCATTCTAGGGGTTGTAACACTTGGATTTTATATTTATTATATTAATTATTTTGAAAATGTGGAGTACAAACGAGATAGAAGTTTGGTCGCTACAACCAAAGCTGGCGATACTATCAGTTCCTTATTGTATGCCATTGTGGTGGCCACTTTGGTACATACGTATGTGATTCAACCTTTTAATATTCCAACTTCATCGTTAGAAAAATCGCTACTAATAGGGGATTTCTTGTTTGTGAGCAAATTTCATTATGGTGCAAAAACGCCTAGAACGGCTGTGGCATTGCCAATGGTCCACGACAGTATTCCATTAACCAAAATGAAATCTTATTTAAGTGTTCCACAATTGCCCTCCTTTAGATTTCCTGGATTACAAGAAATTAAACGCAATGATATTGTTGTATTCAATTGGCCTGTGGACACGGTCTATCAATTTTTTGATAGATCAGGAAGACATATTGACAAACCAAAAGACAAACGTTCTAATTATGTAAAACGTTGTGTGGGAATTGCTGGCGATAATTTATCTATCAAAAATGGTGATGTTTATATTAATAATAAAAAATCAAGCTATAACCAAAGAACTTTATTGCAATATCAACATAAATTAACACTTAAAGAACAACCTACAATGGCGTTTTTTAATGAATTTGGAATTGATGAAATAAATAATGTCTCAAAAATCAAAAAAGAATTATGGGACAATCCTGTATTGAAAGATTTTCTAAAAGACAATCCAAAAAAAGTACAGTTGTTTGAATTTGAAAGAGACAATTCAGAGTATGTTTATGTTTATGGAGGTGCTAATGATGAAATGGCTGAAAAACTAGGATTAGAATTTGTTCCAAATAAATTTTATGTAAATCTAACCCAAGAAAAACTAACTAATTTGAGTAAAGATGAAAGAGTTTTAAGCGTTTCGAGGTTCATTCATAAAAATGAGAAAAAAATATTTCCTCACAATCAAGAATGGAGTCAAGATAATTTAGGTCCAATTTATATTCCTAAAGCTGGAAAACTTATTGCGTTAAACAAAGAAAACTTACCATTTTACAAAAGACTAATTACCATTTACGAAGGCAATAAACTGGAAGAAAAAGGCGGACAAATTTTGATAAACGACAAACCAACACTAAACTATACTTTCAAACAAGATTATTACTGGATGATGGGAGACAACCGTCACAACTCAGAAGACAGTCGCTACTGGGGATTTGTCCCTTTTGATCATGTGGTGGGAAAACCCGTATTTATTTGGTGGAGTTTGAATCAAAACATTCCTTGGTCTAAAGCGATTGATAAAATTCGTTGGGAAAGATTATTTTCAACCGTTGGTGGCGATGGAGAACCAGTATCGTACTTCAAATACTTCTTGATACTATTAGTAGGTTGGTTTGGATTTGATTTTTATAGAAAAAGAAGAAAAGGGTAAATTGTGGATTTGGTTATTTGTTTAATTGCTTAATCGAAAAAAATATTCCGATTAAACAAACAACCGATTAAATATTTAAAACATTTAAACAAATGAACATTCTCATACACCCAACCTATTTTCCATCCATAAGTCATTTTGTAGCCATATCAAAAGCAGAAACCATTACCTTTGAAATGGAAGACAATTTCCAGAAACAAACCAACCGAAACAGGATGTATGTGTATAGCCCAAACGGTATTCAGTTGTTAAATGTTCCTGTAAAAAGTTGCAATAGCAAGCAAATGACTAAAGATGTCAAGCTGGAAACGGCTTTCGACTGGCAAAAACAACATTTTAAATCCTTAGAATCTGCCTATAGAACTTCACCCTTTTTTGAGTATTTTGAAGATACTTTGATGCCTATTTTTACTAAAAAACATACTTTCTTGATGGACTTGAATTTAGAAACTATCGATTTAGTTTCTAAATGTTTAAAGCTTGATTTAACTCCTCAAAAAACCATAGAATATTTTCACGAAGTGCCACAATTTGAAGACTATCGTGTTTTAGCTAATGGTAAAAAGGACACTAATGAATTTGAATTATACACTCAGGTATTTAATGCTAAAGAAGGCTTTTTGAATAATCTTAGTATTCTGGATTTGTTGTTTAACGAAGGAAGATATGCGATGGATTACTTGAAAAAGCAAGAATTGAAATAAAATTTACTCAATCGTCAGCCTAGTCATAATAGGCAAATGGTCTGAATTTAGAAATTCAGGAAAGTTTTTAAAACTCTTTACATTCATTTAAAAATTAGCTAATGCAATGCTAAAAAATGTAAAAATTATAAATCCAAAAATATATATTGTTAAAAGGAAATAATTAATATTTCTTAACTCAGTTACTTTAGTTTGACGTAGTGAAATAGTTTCAATGATTAATAATAAGCTAGTTACAAAAAGCACTATACTGGAAGCACTCAATTTCAAAAAGAGTATGTCTAAATTAGCTCCAACACTAGCTTGCCATATTAAAAAGAAAATAACTACAGGAATTCCTAATCGTATTAACCAATGTTTTGGATAGTCAATCTTATAGATTTTATCTTTTGAATCAATTTCTTTAATTTCAAATAGCTTTTTTAATTCCTCATTCATAAATTTATTGTTTTTTATACAAGTTTATAAAAAAAGGCAGTAATCCTGCAAACCCTATTATTTCAATTATATAAAAAAAATAGCCAAAATCATAATTCAAAAACATATAATTAAATACAGAGCAAATTTTAGCAAATACTATTAATAAAATTGATACAATAACAAACAATGTGTTTTTTTTCATTTGATTTATTTTTAAATATTTAGGTTTTTACCTCCCATTTTCATCATAAGCATCATATACCTCAACTCTTGAGTTGGGAATTTCAAATTCATTTGTAGCCGATTTTAGAAACACTTTACCACAATAAACAGGCTTGTCTATATTACTTTTTACAATTTTGTCATCAAACTTAATGTACAATTGTACGTCTTTGTTTTTCTCGAAAAAAATTTTAAATCGTTCCATTAGCTGATTATTAAAATTTATAAAAGCCAGCGGTTCTAAATCATAATAATCAATTTTACTATCAGGCAAATCAACATCTATTCGTACTTCAATCGTTCTCAAGAATTTATCTTTTATAAAAAGGGTTACATTATAAGGGATTCCTTTTCCTTCAATTGTATCTTTTAAAAAATCCATCCCTGAGTTTTCTTTACTAATAACCTCGTTGTTAATAAACCCAATACTGTAATCATAAATTTTAAAATCGGGTCTATTTGTGTCTATGGTATATTGGTAGCGTTGCAAACGGTTTTTGAAATAAGTGTTTTTTATTTCGCCTTTGGCAATGGCATCTTGCACAAAAGGAAGCATATCTTTTTGAGTATTTTTTATAACTTGATACCTGTTTAAGTTTTTGCTAAAACTACTCCACTCCACATCAAGTGTTTCTTTAGCGTAATAAGTGCCTATTTCTTTGTTTCCTAGTCCTCCAATCCAAAGGGTTATCATGCCCTGTGGGGCTATACTTAGCATGAGTCTATTATATTTATTATCATATTCTGTACCATCAAATTGTTTAGATTTACCATAATCTTTTTTAAAAATGTCATATATTTTTTGTTAAGGCAAGTCAAAACTACCTTGATAAAATTTATCTTCGGCATAAGAAAACCAAGTGAGTTCCATTTTTTCAGGTACTCTCTTCCTATCTTCTCCCACTGCCATAATACCACTACCACTACTTCCCCATGAGTTTTCTAAGAATTGCCCCGCTGGTATAAAAACGGTACTTTGGTCAGAACAAATAAAACGGGCATCAACTATTTCCATAGGTGCACTCTCATCTGCTCCTGTTTCTGCTAGGTATTCAAATTTTTCTGATTGTATTATGTCTTCTTTGTTTGGTTTGCAACTGGCTATTAGGGTCAATAATACTAGTGCTACTATTTTTTTCATATTTTTCATATTTTTCATTTTATCCATCAATGGGTTTACGATAGGGTTTGCCGTCTTTGTACCTACCGTTTTTTCCAGTAGCAGTAGAAGCAGAACGGTGTAAATATTTTTTGCGAATGGGTTTAAAGGCATCACTAACTTTTATAGCTTTACTGTGTGCACCATCGTTTGTATTGGCAAAATTCATCATTTGTTGTTTTACTAACTTTAAATCATCAGGCACTGCATATAAATCTTTCTTTACTCCTTTTTCCAGATCTCTTTTATCAAACTGTAACCCATGTTTTTCAGAAAGTTGTACCATAATAGCAAGAGGAATAAACTGATAATGAAGAGGTATCGTTCGTTTTGCATAATGTTCTGTTTCAATAACTTTTATACCGTGTTCTAACGTTACCTCTTTTTCTACTGTTGTTATTTGATTTGGGTCATACCAACCTTGTGCTATAAGATTTTCTTTGATATTATAATAACCGAGCTCAAAGTGTAATTGTCTCTTTTCAATTTCAATTTCTGCATAACCGCCACCTATATCACTATGCACTCCTGGCAATTCTAGTTCAAAACCTACTCCAGCCTCAATAGAACTTTTAATGTTGGTGAGCGAGAAAAATGCACGATATTCATCGCCCGCAGTAAGATGTACTACTTTTTGAACATTGCCATACATTTTTAAATTCAATCCTTTTTTGCCTTCTACATCATCATCAAAATTAGGAGATACTGAAAAATTTTCGGAATAGGAAGAAACAGTATCAAAAAGCCCCACGAAACTAAAATTGAGTTTGTTAGATTCTATATCGTACATATCTTGTAATTTGAATCGTTGCGAAATAAAATTTCGGGCTGCTGCCGCACCTCGACTAAAACCAAAAACCGTTAACTCCATTTCGTTAACATATTCATTTTCTTTGAGGTTCTTATCTTTTATCAATTGGTCAATTCCTTCTTTTATTTTAGCAAAACCCTTTTTTACTTTTACAGGAATCCCTCTGATTGATAGCCACTCCCAAATGCATAACCTTGCATATCATCTTCTCCTCCATCAGTTGTGCCTTCTCCTTCAATATAAATTTTAATTTCTCTTTGTTTTGGGATAACCTTGTTAATATCATATAGTATTGCCACATTGGAGTAGTAGTTGTCATAACTACTTTCATCTCCATCGTTATCTTTATATGCTTTGGCACTTTTGCTAAAGTTTTTATCGTCAATTTTTAGTGCTTTTTCTTTAGTATGGTCTTCTCTAGCTTTTGTGTTTGTAGCATTATTTAGCGTTCCATCAAAAAAGATATTCACTTTTACTTTTACTCCTTTTTTGTTTGTAGGCTTGGGTTGCTTTTCAGGTTCAGAAACATATACCTTGCTTTTGGCTGTGGGTGGTTGTATATGTTTTGCTAAACTATTAAATACTATAAGTTGTATTCCATCTTCAATGGTGTTAATGGTGTTTTTGTATTTTACTTGTACATAATAATAATGCTCTAAATCATTTATATAATCTTTATTATTTAAGATTTTCATGTACAATTTCATGTTTGTGAAATGCAATTCGGCACGACCGTATTTATCTACTGTTGCTTTATAGGTTCCCATATTTCGAGAATCATCGCTATGTTTTTTCGTAAGCCATTCGCCCTCAAAAACAGTTATATCTATTTTTTCTCCAACAGGAATATTAATGGTATGTATTTGCAATCGGGCATTGTCTTGGTAGCCAAGTCGTGTACCATTCTTTATTTCTTCATAATATTCGTCAAGCCATCTTAGTGTTTGTATAGCAGGTTTTCCTGAAACTGGGGATACTGTAAGACTTTCTTTATGTTTAACCTTATTACTATCAATATAAGAAACTTCTATAACATAAGTTACACTAGACTACCTTGATTAAAAGTTACGCCACCGTCAGTGCCTAAATCGACTGCTAGAATATCATTTATGAGTAATCGCCAATGTTGCTCTTTTGGTATTGCTCCCGATAAAGTATAAGTGTGTTTTCCTAATTGTGGTTTTGTAGAACCAATAATTTTACTCATAATTTTATTTTGTTATGATTTTGACTTGATTAAATATAATCCTTTACTACTTATATCTTCGTAACTATCTGATATTGGGTCAAAATAAATTAAAATTATTTCTTCATTCAATTTTTTTGTTTTTGGGAGGTGATAAAATTCCATATTAAAACTATAGCCATAGGTAGTACTGTTTGCAATCGATTTAAATTGAATTAAATTTTTTTTATTTATTTTTAAATTAAAAAAAACATAACCTTCCCATATGTCTGAATTACCATCGCTATTGGGATTTCCATAACCACTAAAAGGATTTAAACAATTCCAATTGAATGATTGTCGTATAAAATCATTCACATAAAAATTTGAGCTTTTGTTATCCCAATTATAGAAATTTGTTATTTCATTTTCAAGGATTACACCAGGAGCTTTTTTAAAATTACCATTTTCAACTGTATTTAAAATTTTCCCAGTTAAATTAAAATTGATCCATTCAGTATGAATATAATATATAAGACCGTCGTCTTTAGGTTCTATATATTCACTTGTTTGTGTCCAAATAGTATTTTTTAAAGTATCTAAATAAATACTCCCATTAATGCTTTTTTTAGGATTTATAATTTTAAAATATTCTTTTATTTCTTCGGGTGTGGAATATTCATAACAGTTATGGTTACATAATCCTTTATTGGTAATTCTTTGAATAGTATATTTTGAATTACTCTTAATTTGAGTAATAAAATTTGTAGATTTTATTTTATAATCATTAAAAAAATATTTTAAAAAAAATATTAAACATAAAAAAAATAGCACTATAAGTACTTTTTTAATTTTACTCATAGTTTTATTTTGTTACGTTCGGATTATTGATTGACTTATTTTTTACCTCAGCCATATTAACAGTTGGGTTTATGGCTTTCATAACTGAATCATTTGCCTTCATAGTATTTTGTTTTGAAGCTTCGGCTTGTTGTCCGTGATTATCAATAGTGATGCAATCAGGCGCACCCATAGGGCAAGTAGCTTTGCTATCTTCAAGTAGTGGATTACCCTTATTTTCTTCAAAAGTTACCTTTTTATAAAAACCACTCCATTTTTGTATCACACATTGACAAGGCAAAAAATCACCACTACCATTGGGTTGTTTTTTACATTTACCAAAAGTGTTTTTTTCTAGTGTTTGTCCAATGTCCTTATTGGTTGCAGTTGGCTTTTCTTCGCCATCAACATCATTTATATAATGCTTGGATTGTGTTTTTACTTTAAGAATATCGGTCTTAGGTTCAACACTAAACATACATTTTAGTTTAGCACCTTGTACTACGAAGTGTTTATCAGCCATATTTATTTATTTTCTGAGCAAAGTAAAGATAAAAAACTTACTTGTTCTCTCCCTATTACATTTACTTTTTGTCGGTTAACGTAACGATTGCTATTTGAAGTTTTTCAGTGCTATTCCCTTCAATATTGCATTCCAATCGTATCATCTTTATGGAATTATCTTTTGTGTTTAATGCATAATTTGAGTAAAAATTACCTGCTGTATTGTCAAAATTGTCATAAACCACTATGCCTTTTCGTTCAATGCTAATATTATCCTCGGAATCCAGATACTCGTCAATAGTTTGTAAAACTTTATATTGAATAGCATTACTATCCGTTTGCAAAGGAAAATTAAGGGTAAATTCAGTAACTAAATTTTGATAAGAATTAGCATAAATCTCACCAAAATAAGCATTTAGAAACCAATCATTTTGTAAACTTTCTGTTAAACTGGCTTTGGTTGTTATACTTTGCTCAAATGCGATGCAATAATTTTCAAATTCATCTCCTTGAAACTCCGAGAGAATTTTCGATTTATTGTTTACCCAACGTTTACTGATGTCTTGGTGATTATAAATCTCTTCCCATTTTCCGTTTGGATTTACAAAAACAACTATTGGAAATAATACTTCTGACACTTTTTGAGCGAGTTCCTCTATTTTAGTGTCAGCAAGTTGATTGTTAACGTAAACTTTGGATATTCGGTCTATTTCAAATAAATGATATTCCTGTTTGCTTTCTTTATGTTTAATACAAACATCGTATTCAATAGTATTAATTTCATCTTCAATAGTCGAGATGAATTTTACTTTGTAGTTTATCTTTTCAAATGGTTTAATGTTTAGATATCCCGATTCAAACTTCGCTTTTGGAACACCTTCAAGATGCTTTTCACTTATATTTGGATTGAGGTATAAATTTTTTAACTCCTTTGGAAATTCATAGCCTATAATTTCATTCCCTTTGGCATAACAATTATGAAATCCAGCTACTTCCCATTCCGATTTGTTTAAAAATAAAGCAATACTTTTTAAAGTATCTTTTTCTTTCAATTTGTAGATATTGAATTCTTTTTCAGGCTTATAGTTTATGCTCATTGATAAAATATTTTATTTAAAAATTGACAGTAAAGGCATTGAAATTATAAAAATACTATTTTGACTGACACCAATTTACTCAATAGTCAACCTAGTCATAATAGGCAAATGGTCTGAATTTAGAAATTCAGGAAAGTTTTTAAAACTCTTTACATTCATTTTACTGTCGGCAAAAATATAGTCGATTCGAGCGGGATAGTATTTAAAATTATAGGTTTGTCCAAAACCAGATCCAGCTTCCTCAAAACTATCTTGCATTGTACCTTTCACAATTCGATAAACATACGAAAAGGCACTATTGTTCATATCGCCGCAAATTACTAAGGGATATTTACCCGTTTTTTTATGATTGCTTATTATTTCTGCTTGCTGTTGTTGCTGTTTGAAAGCTTCACTTATACGCTTGAATAATATTTCTGATTTTTGTTGATTGATTTGATCTACATTATTATTAATTTCTTGAACATCTGGCGATATTTTAATCGATTGTAAATGCAGGTTATAAAACCGAACTATATCTTTTCCAATTTTAACATCGGCAAAAATAGCACTGTTGTCAGAATCAGGAAAAACAATTTCGCCTTCGTTTACAATTGGAAATTTAGAAAAAATAGCTTGTCCCGTTTTAATTTGACTTCCTTTCATAAATATAGCCCTGTAGGGATAAATCTTTAAATCTATTTTTGCAGAAGTTGAGTATTCTTGCACACATAAAACATCTGGGTTTTGCTCATTTACAAAAGCTAGAATCTCTTGAGCTACATTGTCTCTTGGAATCCAATTAAAAAGATTTAACAACCTCACATTGTAACTCATAACTACAAAATCTTTGTCAGTTACAGGTAAATCTTTTGATGAAAACTTATAAAATTTATTGATAAAAGTAATCCCTAAAATAAGCACCAGCCCTGACAAAACCATTTGGCGTTTGAATTGCAAAAACCAATAGACAAAAAACAACCCATTGAGTATCAAAAACAAAGGCAAAATTAAGGTCAAAACGGATAGGAATGGAAACCAATTGGGTGCTAAAAATGGTAATGCATAGGCAAGAAATGTAAGTACCGTGAGTACTACATTACAAAAAAAACCAAATTTATTAAACCACGAAAGTTTTTTCATTCTACTAATTACAGATTTTACTGGCAAAGAAACAATTTTTTTATGAAAATTTTAAATCGTTTCTTACTTTCCAGCTTGAAACAAGAACTCTTTTTCGGCAGTTGTCAAACTATCGTAACCTGATTTACTAATTTTATCAAGTATCTCATCTATTTGCTGTTGAGCCTTATCCTTTACAACTATTTTACTTTGAGGCTTACTAGAAATTGAGGTTTTCGGATTGCGATGTACTTTTTTGAATGGTTTTGCTTTTCTTGGTGAAAATAGTGTAACACACCAATCTAAAAATGAAGTTAAACCACTCCCTAAATCGGTACCATTTTGAATCGACTTGATATAAACAAATCCAAACAACGCTCCGCCGATGTGTGCCAAATGACCACCCGTATTTTCTATAGATAAGTTAATCAAATCTAGCAAAAACAAACCAATAGCCAGATACACTAGTTTTATACTTCCTAAAAAAAGTAAGCGAACTTCCATTTCAGGCTGATAGGTTGCTGTAGCAACTAAAATCGCCATTATAGATCCTGATGCTCCTATCAATAATGCATTTTCATTTGCTAATAAGGGTAAAAACGTATAACTAATAATGTATAGTATTCCGCCTAAAATGCCGCCTAAAAGGTACAAACTCAACAATTGTTTTTGTGTAAAAAAAGTAGTAAATAGTTTGCCTACAAAATTTAAAACCAACACATTAAACAACAAGTGAAAAAAACCGATATGAAAAAAAGAATAGGAAATTAATGTCCACGGCTTAACTAACAATGTCGCATAATTATTAGATAAAGCGATATAATTATGGTAATCAATGTCTATTTTAAATAATTTTAGCATTCCAAAAACCAATGCAGGAATTACAAATAGGATTATGTTCCAAAAAATCAATTTGGTGGTCATCCCTCCTATTCTATATTGTAGTTTTAAATCGTTAATAATATTCATTAATAATTAGTATTTGAAATTGATTTTTGATATTGCATTTGACATTGAAAATTAATTCCAACGCCTGTCATTAAATGAGTTTTTTTTCCAAAACCACATCATTATAAAACCGATTAAAGCACCACCGATATGAGCAAAATGAGCAATTCCTGTTCCACCACCTCCAAAAATAGAATTTCCTTTTAAGCCTAAAAATAAATCCACTACCAATAATCCTGGCACAAAATACTTCGCTTTTATTGGAAATGGAACAAATAGCAACATCAAACCCGCATTTGGAAACATAAAAGCAAAAGCAACTAACAACCCATAAATAGCACCAGAAGCACCAACCATTGGGATTTGACTGTGTTTTGCCGTTTCAAAAAGAATTTCAAAATTAGCATCATTTATTAATTGAGTTTTACCTAAACTATTCATTAAAGGTTCTAATTCTTTTACAAACAAATCAGGTCTATAACTAAAATCATCAGAAACCGTTAAACTTAAAATTTGATTCATAGTTTCTTTGGAAAGATTCAAATCTGAAACTCCTTTTAACATATCCTGCATTTCAAAATAACTAATACCTGTATGCAACGCCGCAGCTCCTAATCCGCATGAGATGTAAAAAAACAAAAACTTTTTTCCACCCCAAAACGACTCTAACATACTCCCGAACGAATACAATGCAAACATATTGAATGCAATGTGCATTATGCCACCGTGCATAAATATATGCGTTATAGGTTGCCAGAATCGAAATTTTGAACTTTCAAAATAATACAATGACAGCAATTCTTTGGCTTGAGTCCCAATTAGCTCAGTACCAATAAAAAAAATAATATTAATGATTATTAATTGTTTTACAGTATCCGTTATCTCTCTCATAAACTAAATTTTTTATCCAAATCTTCTACACTTAACGTGATAAAAGTGGTTTTATTAAACGGGGAAACAGTAGCTTCTTTGCAAGCAAATAATTTGTTTACAATGCTCTCTTGCGAAGCTTCTGTCAAATAAGTTCCTGTTTTTACAGCCAAACTTTTCGCCATCGATTTGGCCATCATATCCATTTGGCTGAAACTGCTGTCTGGAATTTCTTGTTGCATATCAGAAACCAATTGCTCCAAAACCATTGAAACTTCACTTTCTGAAACCGTTACTGGCAATCCGGAAATGACTACCGAATCGGTATTCATTTCTTCAAAAATAAAACCTGTGTTTTCTAACGAAGGCTTAATTTCGTGTATCAAAGCCATATCATTCCCAGAGAAATACAACGTCAAAGGGAATAATAATTGCTGACTATCGGCTTGTTTTAAGGTTAAATTTTTTAAAAATTTCTCATACAAGATGCGTTGGTGCGCTCTTTGTTGGTCAATGATTAACATTCCGGATTTTATAGGATTAACAATGTATTTTTTATGGATTTGGTAGGTTGTAGTAGGTGCTTTATCAATTTCATTTTCAGAAAAAAGCGAACTTGTAACCGCTTCCGATTCAAAATGCATTTCTTTAACATCTATAGAATCATTATTTAAACCCACATACAAACTTTCCCAGTGCGGTTGATTGATAGCCTTTGGTTTAAAACCAGAATGGGTCTGTTTTTTTTCTTCCTGAAAAGGATTAAAATTACGATCCACTTGAATTAATGGAGTTTCGGCTTCTTTATTTTGATAATTATAAGGTGTATCCAAATTAAAATCACGCTCAAAATCTAAAACTGGAGCTACATTAAACTGTCCTAAACTGTGTTTTGCAGCTGACCGAAGTATAGCGTACAAAGCGTGTTCGTCGTCAAACTTAATTTCGGTTTTAGTGGGATGAATATTAATATCGATAGTATGTGGTGGGACAGTCAAGTACAAAAAATAACTTGGTTGTGCTCCATCACGAAGCAAACCGTCGTATGCCGAAATAATGGCGTGATGCAAATAGCCACTTTTTATAAATCTATCATTAACAAAAAAGAATTGTTCTCCTCTATTTTTTTTAGCAAATTCTGGCTTTCCTATAAAACCTTGTATGCTTAAAATATCTGTATTTTCTTGTATAGGCACCAACTTTTCATTCGTTTTACCTGCAAAAACATTCACAATTCGTTGTCTTGCATTGGATTGTGGTAAATTAAACAATTCACTTCCGTTGTGAAACAATGTAAAATGGATGTTGTGGTGTGCCAAAGCAACCCGTTGAAACTCATCGATAATATGGCGCAATTCCACAATATCAGATTTTAGAAAATTGCGTCGTGCAGGAATATTATAAAATAAATTTTTGACCAAAAATGAAGTTCCTTTAGGCAAAACCGCCACATCCTGTGAGACAAATTTACTACCTTCAATCACGATATGCGTACCTAATTCTTCCTGATCTTGTTTGGTTTTCATTTCCACGTGAGCAATCGCAGCGATAGATGCCAATGCTTCGCCTCGAAACCCTTTGGTGTGCAAATCAAATAAATCTTCCGCCTGACGAATTTTTGACGTAGCATGACGTTCAAAACACAATCGCGCATCAGTAACCGACATCCCTTTGCCATTATCAATCACTTGCACCAACACTTTTCCAGCTTCTTTACAAATTAGTTTAACATCAGTAGCACCAGCGTCAATAGCATTTTCCAGCAGTTCTTTGACTACTGAGGCTGGACGTTGCACCACTTCGCCAGCAGCAATCTGATTGGCAACGTGATCGGGAAGTAATTGAATTATGCTTGACATTGAAAAATTATGAATTACAAATTATGAGTTATGAATATCTCATAAAGGCAAATTTAAGGAAAAGGTTTTGGTTTTTGCTGCCAAAGGTTTCTTAAAAGAAAAAAAACCTGTATTTTTTTAGGATACAGGTTTTAAGATTTTTTAAAATAAGTAAGAACTTATTGTTTCAATTTTAAAGCTTCGTAGCCCGTCGATTGAATACCAATTATACCATATGCAATTTCGCCTTTTTTAATTGTTTTACCAATTAAATTATTTTCAAACAACTCATTTTTAAAATTTGCATTTGCAGAAGCAGCTCCTATCATATTTCCAAATGCTATTCCTGGCCCAACAATCAATCCTATTGGGAAAGATTCTTGAGCAACTGGTTGACCATATGGCCCTGATGACTGCGTTTTATACAACTGTAATGGTGACAATAATAAGTACCATAAGTAAGATGCTGGACTTTGTTTTATGGTTTTGAATACTCTTTCATTTTCCATAATCAAGGCTTCATTTCCATTTTCGAAGGCTAACCTTACATCTTTACCAAAAACCACATCATTATTAGAATTATTTGTGATTTTTATAGATACGACTTTAATATCGTTTGCAGTTTCTTTCTTTTTATATTTTTTATTTAGTAAATCATATTTATATTCTAAAACAATGTCGTTTGTAATGTTTTTTGAAAGATAATTTAAAGATTGTGGGTTTATTTTTTTATACCCAGAAGCACAACTATTGAATAGTATTAATCCTGAAGCAAGTAAAATAAGTGTAATTTTTTTCATTCTAAGTAATTAAGTATTTATTTATATTAAATTTCTATTCTTCTAATCTTTTTGTTCCTTCTTCTATTCGCAATTGGTGTTCCGTCAACAAATTTTGATTCCCAAACTGGTATCCAGAATTTGCTTGTCTTCTTAAAAAAGCCATTTTTATAGCTGCAATTGCAGCTTCCGTACCTTTGTTTCCGTGAATTCCACCACTTCTATCAATGGATTGTTGTTCTGTGTTGTCCGTTAAAACACAAAAAATTACAGGAACATCAGACAAAACATTCAAATCTTTGATGCCCTGTGTTACGCCATCGCAAACAAAATCAAAATGTTGTGTTTCGCCTTTTATAACGCTTCCAATGGTAATTACTACATCGGGTTTTTGGGTTTCAATCATTTTCTTGGCACCATAAACAAGCTCAAAGCTTCCTGGCACATTCCAACGAATGATGTTTTTGTGTAATGCACCACAATCTGAAAGCGCGGTAACTGCTCCCGCATATAAACCTTCAGTGATGTGATCGTTCCATTCAGAAACAACAATCCCAAACCGAAAATCTTTCGCGTTTGGGATTGTGTTTTTATCGTAATTGGATAAATTTTTATTTGCTGTAGCCATAATGAATTAGGAATTAGGAATTACGAATTTAAGACTTTTAAATCCTTAATCCAAATTGTTAAATCCTAAA
This sequence comes from Flavobacterium sp., assembly GCF_031422135.1. Classification (GTDB taxonomy): domain Bacteria; phylum Bacteroidota; class Bacteroidia; order Flavobacteriales; family Flavobacteriaceae; genus Flavobacterium. The sequence continues at coordinate 71,645 of NZ_JANOQD010000003.1, forward strand.
TTATTACTGAGCCATTCCTATCAAAGCATCAATGTTTTGAGCTTCTGGTGTAGCGTCAAAATTGTCCTTGATATCTGTAAAATACTTTAGTGCATCTTCTTTTTTACCTAATGACATAGCGGTTTGACCAGCTTTCAATAAAAAACGTGGCGTTGTCATTTCATTTTTATCACTTTCGGCAGCTTTAATATAAAATTCCAAAGCTTCCGCTGGTTTTTTTAATTCTGATTTTGCATCACCTATTGCTCCAATGGCCATAGCATTTGTAAAAGCGTCTTTTGAACTGAATTCAGACAATTGATCGATAGCTTTTTGGTATTGCTTGGTATTCAAAAAAGACATTCCAGCATAATAATGTGCTAGATTTCCAGCTTCACCGTTTGAACCCGAAGCAATTATATCAAGAAAACCTTGTTTTCCTTCTCCGCCATTTAATGCCAAGTTGTATAACGAGTCACTCGCTTTTCCAGTACCTTCGACAGCTAATTTGAAATATTGTTGTGCTTGAAACATATCGCTTGCTGCTTCATTTTGAGCTGGTTCAGCAACGAATTTGTTGTATAACAAATAACCTACCGTTAGCAATGCAATTCCACCAACAATGGACAATATAATATTTTGATTTTTTGCAACAAACTCTTCCGTTTTTGAAGCTGTTTCATCTAAAGTATTAAATGCTCTAGCAGTTGTACTGTCCTTTTCATCAACATTGATTGTGTTCTCAATATCATTAACATCCGTTTCTACTTTTTCTTCTTCAGGTTTTGGAGCTTTATAACCTCTTTTATTATATGTTGCCATTTTTATCAAATTTAATGAGGTGCAAAAATAAAATTTTTATTCATAAATAAAAGATGTTTTACGGTTATTTTTAATAATTTGCAATCCAATTCGAAATGTTCTTTTGCAAGTGGTCTAAAACAGACATTTCTACCTTAATATATGTACTTAAAAAAACTTTCTTTATTCAATTTCAAGAACTTTAACGAAGTTAATTTTGAATTTGAACATAAAATAAACTGTTTTGTAGGAAAAAACGGTGTTGGGAAAACCAATATACTCGATGCAATTTACCATTTAGCTTTTGGAAAAAGCTATTTCAATACACTTGCTGTACAAAACATCAAACACAATCAAGATTTCTTTGTGATTGACGGCGAATTTGAAAAACAAAATCGGACGGAAAATATACTTTGTAGTTTTAAAAAAGGTCAAAAAAAAATATTGAAACGGAATGCAAAAATATATGAGAAATTTTCGGATCATTTGGGGTTTATACCACTTGTAATTATCTCACCAACTGATGTGGATTTGATTCGTGAAGGAAGCGAAACTCGAAGAAAATTTATTGACAGTGTTATTTCTCAATTAGACAATGCCTATTTGCAAGAATTGATTCTGTATCAAAAAGTATTGAGTCAACGCAATGCCCTACTAAAATATTTTGCCCTAAATCGCGTTTTTGAAACAGAAACATTAGAGATTTATGATGGACAATTAAATGTTTTTGGAAAACGAATTTATGAAAAGAGAAAACAATTTTTAAATGATTTTATTCCTATTTTCAATACTTTTTATCAAAATATTTCAAATTCTGCCGAAACGGTACAATTGAATTATGAAAGCCAATTAGAAAATCAGGATTTACTATCGCTTTTAAAAGCAAATATAAATAAAGACAGAGCCTTGCAATACACAAGCGTAGGAATTCATAAAGATGATTTATCGTTTGAAATAGGTCAATATCCCATTAAGAAATTCGGCTCACAAGGGCAGCAAAAATCATTTTTAATTGCTTTAAAGCTAGCACAATTTGAATTTGTTAAAAAACAAAGTGGCGAAAAACCCATTTTACTTTTTGACGATATTTTTGATAAACTTGATGAAACTAGAGTCGAAAAAATTGTTGCAATGGTCAATAATGATGATTTTGGACAATTATTCATTTCGGATACACACACGGAAAGAACAGAAAATATTGTAAAATCAACTCATCAGAGTTACAAAATATTTAATCTGTAAAATTATTATATTAGCAAAAATTTTAAGACTATGAAAAATTTAGTTTCAACATTCATTTTGATTTCATTTGTAATATTGAGTTGCAACGGACAAAATTCAAAAAAATACCAAACCATTTCGCCTAAAGTGTTTGCAACAAAAATGTTAGACAACGAAACGGTGCAACTTATTGATGCCAGATCACCCGAAGAATTTGAATTGCAACACCTAAACAACGCAAAAAATATAGATTGGAATGGCGAAAATTTTGAAGAAAAAATTAAAAAACTTGACAAAAACACTCCTGTTTTTGTATACTGCCTTAGTGGTGGACGGAGCAAAAGATCTGCAAACAAACTAATTGAAATGGGATTTGTTGAAGTTTACGAACTGGAAGGTGGCATTACCAATTGGATTGCAAATAAATTTCCAGTAAAAAAATAAAGTTATGTTATCTAAAGAAGCAATTCAATTTATCGAAGACTTAAAAAACAACAATAATACGGAGTGGATGCACGCCAATAAGAACAGATATGAGGATTATAAAAAAGATTACCACCTACATATCGCATCTGTATTAAATGAAATGAAACCATTGGACAAATCTCTAGAGCCATTGGAGGTGAAAAATTGTACTTTTCGTATCAATCGAGACATTCGATTTTCTAAAGATAAATCACCATACAAAACCAATATTGGAATGTGGTTGACCACTAACAAAAACAGTAAGAACAGCCCTGGTTACTATATTCATTTCGAAAAAGGGAGCTCTTTCATAGCTGGCGGAGTTTGGTGTCCAGAAGCTAATCAATTAAAAAAAATTAGAAAAGAAATCGAATTTTTTCACGATGATTTAACAGCAATTGTAGAAAATAAAAATTTTGTTACTGAATTTAAAGCAATAACTCGTGAAGAAAACAATGTTTTGAAAAATGCACCAAAAGGTTACGACCCAAGTCATCCTGCTATTGAATTTTTAAAATTAAAAAGCTTTACTTGTTCTCAAAAAATTGAAGACAAATTATTTTTAGATACTGATTTTTCTAAAAAAATAGTCCAAAAACTAATTGTTTTAAAACCATTCAATGATTTCTTAAATAGAGCTTTAGAAACTGAAGAATAAAACAATAATGCAAAAAAAAAGAATCCTTTTTCTTGGTGAAACCTATCGAGCCGATGCCATTACTTGGATAAACGGCTTAAAAGAATTTGGCGATTTTGAAATTGTAACTTGGGAATTAAAGAGCAAGAGTAATGGCTTAGGTAGAGTAGCAAGAATACTAGAACTCATTAAAGCATTTACAACTATAAGAAGTATTGCAAAAACCTCTAAAGTGGATATGATAATAGCCGAAAGGACTACCAGTTATGGCTTTCTTGCAGCATTGAGTGGCGTAACCCCAATTGCCATTGCGCAGCAAGGTATTACGGATTTGTGGCCAGAAAACTCAATAACCTATCCATTTAAAAAAATAATTCAGAGATATGCTTTCAAAAAAGCTACTTTAATTCACGCCTGGGGACCAGTAATGGCCAAGCATATGAAAGCGAGTAAAGTGGATATGTCAAAAGTGATGATTTTACCAAAAGGAATAAACTTATCCTTTTTTGAATTTCAAAATAATTCTGACGAATCGATACTAAACGCTATCGTAACCCGAACACTTCAACAAGAATACAAACACGAGGTGATACTAAATGCTTTTGGAATTTTAAAACAAAAAAACATCCCTTTCCAGTTGACTATTGTAGGAGATGGAGTTTTGTTAGAAAATTTGAAAAAACAAGCGATTGCTTTGCAAATTGAAAATGAAGTTTATTTTACAGGAAGAGTTAACAATACTGATTTACCAAAACTACTTCAAAAATCTAATTTTTATATCAGTATGCCCACCACAGAAGGTGTTTCAGCTTCCTTATTTGAAGCGATGGCTTGTGGATGTTTTCCAATTGTGACAGATTTACCAGGAAATCGTAGTTGGATTAAACACAAAGAAAATGGCATTCTGGTTCCTTCAGAAAATTACACAAAGTTAGCCTCAGAAATGGAATGGGCTTTTCAAAATCATAACGTTAGACAAAAATCGATTGTCACAAATAGAAAATTTGTAGAAGAAAATGCTAATTATGAAAAAAATATGAAGAAAATTGCTGATGCTTACCATCAATTAATCGCAACAAAACATACCTAATTATAATCTTTAGCAAAAAAACTACTTTCAGAAATTTGTCTAAATTCTTTGCTTATTTTTGTATCCAATTGAAACCTTTATTATGAATATCATTTCTAACTTTTCTTTAAAAAAACACAACACTTTTGGAATTGAAGCAAAAGCAAAACAATTTGTCGCTGTTCATTCCGTTCCAGATTTAAAAACCGTTTTACTTGAAAACAAAGCCCAAGAAAAATTTATTTTAGGCGGCGGAAGTAATATGTTGCTAACACAAGACATAGAAGCATTAGTGATTCATATTGATTTGAAAGGAAAAAAAATAATCAAGGAAGACGATGATTTTGTTTGGGTAGAAAGTCAAGCTGGCGAAAACTGGCACGAGTTTGTACTGTGGACAATAAATCAAAATTTTGGAGGATTAGAAAATATGTCACTTATTCCAGGCAATGTGGGAACAACTCCCGTTCAAAACATAGGAGCGTATGGTACCGAAATTAAAGACACTTTTGTTTTATGCCAAGCCATACATATTGAAAGTCAAGAAATTAAAACTTTTTCAAAATCTGAATGTCACTTTGGTTATAGAGAAAGTGTTTTTAAACACGAAGTCAAAGACCAATATATTATCACCTCAGTCGTTTTTAAGTTGACCAAACGAAACCATAAAATAAACACTTCCTATGGAGACATTACTGCTGAATTAGAAAAACATAATATTAAAACACCAACTTTGAAAGATGTTAGTAATGCAGTAATTGCTATTCGTCAGAGTAAATTGCCCGATCCAAAAGAACTAGGAAATAGTGGTAGTTTTTTTAAAAATCCTATTATAACTAGAACATTATTTAATGAAGTCAAAGCTAAATTTCCAGAAATTAAACATTATGATGTTTCTGAAACCGAGGTCAAAGTTCCAGCTGGGTGGCTTATAGAACAAGCGGGTTTCAAAGGAAAACGTTTTGGTGATGCAGGAATTCATAAGAATCAAGCCTTAGTTTTAGTAAATTATGGTAACGCAACAGGGCAAGAAATATTAAACGTATCAAAAGAAATTCAAAAAACCATTTTTGAAAAATATGGCATCGCAATCGAAGCAGAAGTTAATGTAATCTGATTTTGGTTGCGATTCGAAAAATCGTAATTCACAATCGTAAATCGTAATTCAAAATGTACATTCCAGCTATTTATAAAAATGAAAATCAAGAGGATATTAAAAAATTTATTGCCGAAAACGGCTTTGCCATTTTAGTCAATCAGACCAATGCAAAACTCTGGGCAACACATATTCCACTTATTCTGGATGAAAACGAAGCGGGTAAAGCTATTTTAGTTGGACACATTTCCAAAGAAAATCCACAAGGAGAAAGTTTCAAGACTAATACGGAAGTTTTAGCCATTTTTACAGGAGTTCATTCTTATATTTCATCGTCTTGGTACGACCACGAAAACGTGCCCACTTGGAATTATGTGGCAGTACACGTATATGGAAAAGTAAAAACTTTAAATCTTGAGGAAGCAACCAAATCACTCAAAAAACTAGTTGATAAATACGAAGCAACATCAGAAAAACCATTACGAATAGAAGATTTATCGAAGCAAACAATGTTACAAGCAAGAGGAATAACGGCATTTGAAATCGAAATTACGGGCATCGAAGCAGTGAAAAAAATGTCGCAAAATCGTGATGCAAAAAACCATCAAAACATTATTTCAGAATTAGAAAAAACAGGCTGTCCAAATTCAATTCTAGTTGCCCAAGAAATGAGTAAAAAACCATAAAATAATCGGTTTTAAAATTCCTAATTTGTAATTCGTAATTCCTAAATCTTTTAGCTACCTTTGCAAAATAATTTCAGACTGATTTATGGCGCAATTTTTACTCTTTTTACTCTATTTTTTTATAGTAATTACAATCATTCAGGTAATTTATTACGCATTGCTATTTGGTAAATTTTCTTTTTCGAAAACACAAGAAAACAAAGCAACAAATAATCCAATATCCGTAATTGTATGTGCCAAAAACGAAGAAGAAAACGTTTCGAATTACATTCCTTTACTATTAAAACAAAATTACCCTAACTTCGAATTAGTCCTAATCAATGATGCATCAAGCGATGAAACACTGGAAGTTTTGGAGGGATTTGAGAAAAATAATGCAAACGTAAAACTCATTAAAGTAGAAAATAACGAAGCCTTTTGGGGAAACAAAAAATTTGCACTTACTCTTGGTATTAAATCGGCAACACATGATAATCTATTGTTTATAGATGCGGATTGTTACCCAGATTCTGAAAATTGGATAACCGAAATGAGTTCGCAATTTTCAGAGCAAAAAACCATAGTTTTAGGATATGGTGCTTACGAAAAAGAGGATGGGTTATTAAATAAACTAATTCGTTTTGAAACATTACTAACCGCAACACAATATTTTGCTTGGGCAAAATTTGGAAAACCCTATATGGGAGTTGGACGTAACTTAGCCTACAAACGTCAAGAATTTTTCAATACTAATGGTTTTATTCATCATATGAAAATTCGTTCAGGTGACGACGATTTATTCATAAATGAAGCAGCAACTTCAAGAAATACAGCAATCAATTTCAATCCTGAAAGCTTTACCTATTCCAAAGCAAAAAACACATTTCGGGATTGGATTATGCAAAAAAGAAGACATATTTCAACTGCAAAAAACTACAAATTATTTGACAAAACACAATTGGGTTTATTTTTTGCCTCTCAATTTCTATTTTTTACGTTATCTATTTTACTATTGCTATTTCAATTTCAGTGGATGATTGTAGTCTCCATAATTGTGTTTCGATATATCATTTCTTGGATATCATTAGGCTATGCCGCAGGAAAACTTTATGAAAAAGATGTAATGTATTATTATCCAATTCTTGAAATAATGCTTATATTCACACAATTAAATGTGTTTTTTAGAAATATTTTTTCAAAACCTGTATATTGGAAATAAATAAGTTAATAGAAAAAGCTAAAGGAGGCGACCAAGTGGCTTTTACCGCTTTACTAGATCATTATTGGAATGAAGTGTATGGATTTATGCTTCAACGCACTGAAAATGAAACAGATGCCGAAGACATAACCATAGAAACTTTTTCAAAAGCTTTTGATAAAATAGCCACGTACAACCCCGAATTTCAATTTAACACTTGGATAATTGCGATTGCAAAAAATGTTCATATTGACTTGCTTCGCAAAAAAAAATCATCACTATTCATTGATATTACTGATGAAGAAGATGATATTGCCTACCGTGTTGCAGACACAACCCCTTCAGCAGAAGATAAATTAATTACAGAACAAAACTTATCCCGATTGCTTCAGTTTATAAAACAACTCAAGCCTGCGTATCAGGAAGTGATTCAAATGCGTTATTTTCAAGAAATGACTTATCAAGAAATAGCCGAAGATTTGAACGAGCCTCTTAATAATGTAAAAATTAAACTCCTTAGAGCTAAAAAATTATTAGCGGAGATTATTAGCAATAACTAATATTTTACTTCCAAAAAACACTTTCCTTCAAACAATTCGAATCAAATTGAATAAAATTCAATTTTTTATGTAAAAATTTAAACTATTTATATGTTTAACATAATTTTGGCACGATTTTTTCAATTAATTAATCAAAAAAGAACAGATTATTAATTATAAAACCCTAGAAATTATGTCAAAATTAAATAGTAACAAAAACGAATGGTTGGAATTAGTCTTTGAAGGAAAAAACAAAGAATATGGTGCATATCAATTGCGCAAAGAAGAAGCCAACACTACAATTAAAGCCTTTTTTGTATCCATTGGATTACTAACATCATTTGTTGGAATCATCTTATTATCAAGTTCCTTTACAGTTGAGAAAACGCCAGAAATACCACCTTCTTTAGAAAGTTCAGAAGTTATAGAAGTTATATTCCCTGAGAAAGAAGAAATTAAAGTAGAACCAGTACTTCCAAAAAAAGCAGCTGTAAAAAATCCAGTAGAAACCACGGAACTTATTGATCCAACTATTGTGGAGCAAAAAAAAGCATCTACTGATGAAATTACAAAAAATGAAAATTTAGAAAACAATAATTCTAATAACACATCAGGAAACACCGTTGAAAATACAAGTGGAAATGAAAATACAACAAATACAAATATCATTGAACCAACTAAACTAGATCCTAATGCTATTAAGGGAGTTTTTGAATTGGATAAAAAACCAAATTTCCCAGGAGGAATCAATGAGTTTTTGAAAACCGTTGGTAAGAAATTTGTAGCTCCAGAAATGGAAGAGGAAAAAATTATAAAAGTAATTGTGTATTTTGTAGTCGAAAAAGATGGAACATTGTCTAATATAACTGTACCAAATAATCCAGGTTTTGGAATGGACAAAGAAGCGATTCGAGTTTTGAAATCAATTAAAACAAAATGGGAAGCAGGAGTTTACAAAGGCGAAAAAGTAAGAACTTCCTATTCATTACCAATTATGGTTAAAACAGAATTTCAAGAATAATAGTATAAAAAAAGGTGTTTGAATATCAATTTCAAACACCTTTTCTATTTACATTAAAAAAATTATTCTGACCAATATACTAAATTCACTACTATTACTCCATCAGCATTTACCAAACTATCAGAAAGTGTAACTTGAGCAGAGCCTGTTCCGCTAAAATATCCGTCAAAAGAATCAAATCTATAAGTTCCTGGAAGTAAATTTTCAAAACAAGTTCCTTCTTGATTTGTTGGATAAAACCCTTCATTTGTAGTTAAATTTTCTCCATAAAAACCAAATAAATCTGATGCGGCAACTGGATTTCCTTGATTATCGACAGTTTGAATACATACATTATATGTTTTTACAGCCAGTTTTATTGCATCAATTTTATTTATAATCTCGATAGCTTTGTTGTTTTGAGATGTTAAAACGGATCTAACTTGAGGAACATAATTTAAAGCAACATTGTTACTATTATTGTTCAAAGCAGTTACAATTTGATTGTTTAAATACATTAAATTATCATTTAAAATAACCAAATCCGCAGTTAGTCCATTTATTTCTTGAGATGAAAATGGAAGTGCTGAAACATTCTTTGCTTCATTGACTAAATAATCAACATCATCAGCATTATTCTGAACAGCATTAATTTGGGCTATCATTTTGTTATTGAACAAATTAGAATTTGGATTTCCAAGAATAGTTAATTCCTTAACCAATTGATTTACGGCTCTTCTTGCCGTTTTGACATCCACTTTAATTTTCTCAGCAGATTCAATCGCAGAATTCAAATTTTGTTGCGTCGTAGCTTGCGAATAAATTTGCCCTAAAGTAAATAGTGTTAGCACAAACGAATAAAAAATAGTCTTTTTCATGATTTTAGTTTTTTTGATAATACTATCAAATGTATTTAATTATCATTCTTTTATTGTTTAAAATATTTTAATAAATCATTAAATATGAGTTACTTATATGTAAATACTAATTTTTAGAAAAAATATTACAATAATACAATGTCAACAATATTTAATCTGAATAAATTAGTATTCATTTTTACAATAAATTTTATTGCTAAAATCTAAAATTATCAATCTTTACCTATCTTTGTATTTTGAAATTAAAAGTTATGGAAACCGTACTTGAATCAAACATACTCCCAATTGCAAAGCCGAAATGGCTAAAGGTAAAATTACCCATTGGTCAAAAATATACCGAACTACGAGGACTTGTTGATAAATATAAATTAAACACCATTTGCACCTCTGGAAGCTGTCCAAATATGGGCGAATGTTGGGGCGAAGGCACTGCAACATTTATGATTCTTGGAAATATTTGCACTCGTTCGTGTGGATTTTGCGGCGTAAAAACGGGTCGTCCAGAAACTGTTGATTGGGACGAACCAGAAAAAGTAGCCCGTTCTATCAAGATTATGAATATCAAACACGCTGTGATTACTAGTGTGGATCGTGACGATTTGAAAGATATGGGTTCTATTATTTGGATCGAAACCGTAAAAGCCATTCGCAGAATGAATCCAGAAACCACTCTAGAAACACTAATTCCAGATTTTCAAGGAGTCGAAAGAAATTTAGATCGAATAGTCGAAGCTAATCCCGAGGTGGTTTCACATAATATGGAAACGGTACGTCGATTAACTCGTGAAGTGCGAATTCAAGCCAAATATGACAAAAGTTTAGAGGTTTTGCGTTACTTAAAACAACAAGGAATTCGTAGAACAAAATCAGGTATTATGTTAGGTTTAGGAGAAACTGAAGAAGAAGTAATACAAACAATGCGAGATTTACGAAATGCTAATGTAGACATTGTAACCATAGGTCAATATTTGCAACCCAGCAAAAAACACCTTCCAGTAAAGGAGTATATTTTGCCTGAACAATTTCAAAAATACGAAAAAATTGGACTAGAAATGGGATTCCGTCACGTAGAAAGTGGTGCATTAGTTCGTTCCTCCTACAAAGCACAAAAACACATACTTTAAAAAATTTCAATTTCAAAAATCAAATTCAATATCAAGAATTCATTTTGATACTGCTAAAATTTGAAAAAACGAACCCTGTAATTGAAATTGTGATTGACTTTTGAAAATAAAAATGACAAAAACAAGAATTGCTATTAATGGTTTTGGACGAATTGGTCGAAACTTATTTAGATTATTATTAAACCACCCTACCATTGAAATCGTGGCGATAAATGATATTGCTGACAATAAAACAATGGCACATTTACTCAAATATGACAGCATTCACGGAGTATTACCCAATAGTATTTCGCATAATGAATCCTCGATTGTAGTAGACGAAAAACCGTACTTGTTTTTCCACGAAAAGGAAATTTTAAAACTAGATTGGAAATCATTAAATATTGATTTCGTTATCGAATCGACTGGCAAGTACCATAGTTTTGAAGACATAAACAACCATATTCTTGCTGGTGCAAAAAAAGTAATTTTATCAGCTCCTGCTGAAGTTGAAAATATTAAAACGGTGGTTCTTGGTGTAAACGAAAACAGTCTTGATGGAAGCGAAACAATCATTTCCAATGCAAGTTGCACCACCAATAATGCTGCACCAATGATTAAAATATTGCAAGAATTATGCGGCATTGAGCAAGCATACATTACAACCATTCATTCCTATACCACAGATCAAAGTTTACACGATCAACCGCACAAAGATTTGCGTAGAGCACGTGGCGCAAGCCAGTCGATAGTTCCTACAACAACTGGCGCAGCAAAAGCGTTGACAAAAATTTTTCCAGAATTGAAAGGAAAAATTGGGGGTTGCGGCATTAGAGTTCCTGTTCCAGATGGATCACTAACAGATATAACGGTAAATGTAAAACGTGAGGTATCCATAGATGAAATTAATTTGGCATTCAAAAGAGCTTCTGAAAATGAATTAAAAGGAATACTTGCTTACACTGAAGACCCAATTGTTTCGGTAGATATTCTAGGAAACAGAAACTCCTGTTTGTTTGATGCTCAGTTAACATCTGTAATCGATAAAATGGTCAAAATTGTAGGTTGGTATGATAACGAAATAGGATATTCAAGCAGAATTATTGACTTAATTACTTTTATTGCAAAAAAATAATTACATTTATGGTATTATGTTTTTAATATATGAGTAAACATTTAATTCTGATTGTATTCTTTTTGACTAACTATTTTGTTTTTGGACAAAATACAAGGAATAATGTAACAATAATTGATAGTGCCTTTTATTACAACGAGAATTCAAAACTTCACAAGGACAATAAATTGTTTGACAAAGCTTTAGAGAACTCTAATAAAGCTATAATTTATGCCCAAAAAACAAAAAATATTTCAAGACTAGCTGATGGATATTTCACATTAGCACTAGTTTACATTGATTTAAAAGAGTTCGACAAAGCGATAGAAAATCTCATTCGAAGTGTTTCTATATTAAATTCAATTGAACCTGGATCAAGATTAGCATTAACCTACTATAATTTAGGGTTGTGCTATATGCAAAAACTCAAATTCTCTAAAGCAGAGTCTTATTTTGAAAAAGCAAATTCAGCATATGACAGTATTGACTTGCCGGACGCAAAAAATATGGTAAACCTTCAAAAAGCAATTTTATATATAGAAAAAGAAGAATATTTAATTGCAGAAAAAATTCTAGCAGAAATTTCTCTTTTACAAAAAAATAAAAATATTTACGAAACACAATCTGAAGCTTTGTACCAATTAGGATTACTTAAATCAAAGGCAAAAATAAACAATCTTGCTCTGAATTATTTGTTTCGAGGTTATGAACTTAGTAAAGAATCTAACAACATAAGTCAGCAAATTAAAATAACAAAAAAAGTCAGTGAAGTATACGGAAATATGCTTCAAAACAACAATTCTTTTAAATATTTAAAAATAAATACACAGCTTAGAGATTCATTGGACAAAATATATAAATCTAAAAAAATAAACATTGCTTCAGACAAATTTAAAGTAGATGAAATGTTGCGCTCTATGGAAAGAATGGAGATTCAAAAAAAGCAACAAGAAAAATCTGTAAAGTTTTCAAAACTAATTAATATTTTAAGCATTGCATTGATTACAATTCTTTCGCTTTCGATGTTATCATTGTATAAAAACAATATTATTCGAAACAAATCAAACGAATTGCTTAAAGGAAAAAATAACGAACTCGAAATCGCTAAAGAAAGAATAGAAAAAGCCTCAAAAGCACGTGCAGAATTCTTATCAACTGTAAGCCACGAACTACGAACTCCGTTGAATGCTATAAACGGAATATCTCATATTTTACTTGATGATGACCCAAAACCAAATCAAATAGAATATTTAAAATCATTAAAATTTTCTGGAAATTACCTTCTAACTTATATCAATGAAATTCTAGAAATTAATCGAATTGAATCTAATAATATTGAAGTCGAGAAAATTAGCTTCAATTTGAGAGAATTATTGCATAACATTCAAAACTCGTTAAAAGAAGAAGCAAGCAAAAACAACAATCAACTACTCTTAAATATTGATGAAGATGTACCAAATGTTGTTATTAGTGATCCAACTAAAATATCTCAAATATCAATTAATCTAATCAATAATGCACTCAAATTTACTGAAAATGGTATTATTACAGTGAGCACCAAAATAAATCACATCTATGATGATACCTGTAATATCCGATTTGATGTTCAAGACACGGGAATAGGAATTCCAACTGAAAAACTAGAATCTATCTTTGACAGTTTCTCTCAAGGTTCAGTCGAAATAAACAGAAAATATGGGGGCACGGGACTAGGTTTAACTATTGTAAAACGATTAGTATCATTACTTGGAGGAAAAATAGCGGTTTCAAGTGAAATTGGCAAAGGTTCCACATTCACTTATAATTTAGAATTCCAAATTGGAAAAGCATTAGTTGAATCCACTATTAATTCTATCGAAGACGAAAGCATATTTGTTAATAAAAGTATTTTATTGGTAGAGGACAATAAAATCAACCAAATGATTACCAAAAAAATTCTGGAGAAAAAAGAAATGATTTGCGAGCTTTGTGAAACTGGAGAAGATGCCATAACAAAAATGCAAACAAACAAATACGATTTAGTTCTAATGGATGTTCATTTGCCTGGAATAAACGGTACAATTGCTACTGAAGAAATTAGAAAATTTGACAAAAACACTCCTATTATTGCATTAACAGCAATTTCATTAGATGAAAACAGAGAAATGTTACTATCGTATGGAATGACAGATGTAATCACAAAACCGTTTAATCCTGACGCTTTTTACAAAACTTTAGAACAAAATTTTCTGATTGTTAATGTTGCGTTATTAAACCCATAATTAAACCTCTCACTAGCGGATCTACTTTACCCATTTCTTTCAGAACTTCTTCGTGAGAAAGTGGAATTTCAGTAGGGTGTTCGTTACTAGTATCTGCAACTACTGATACGCCAAAACATTCAACATCCATATGTCTCGCCACAATAACTTCTGGAACAGTTGACATACCCACACAATCTGCACCCAATATCTTAAACATTTTATATTCGGCAAGATTTTCAAAAGTAGGCCCCTGAAGACCAAAATAAACACCTTCTTCCACCTTAAAATTTAAACTGGAAGCGATAGTTTTAGCTTTCGAAATCATTTCAGAACTGTAAGCACCTGTCATACTTATAAACTGTGGACCAAAACGAGTATCGTTTATCCCTCGTAATGGATTTTCAGGAAAATAATTAATATGGTCTTTTATCAAGACTATTGTTCCAACTGCATAAGCAGAATTGACACCCCCAGAAGCATTAGAAACAATCATTTTTGTAATTCCCAGTTGTTTCATAACACGTATAGGAAAAGTGATTTGTTGCATTGAATAACCCTCATAATAATGAGCTCTCCCTTGCATTGCAACGACTTGTTTGTCTCCAATTTTACCAAAAACTAGTGCACCAACGTGCCCCTCCACTGTACAAATAGGAAAATTAGGGATGTCTTTGTATTCCAAAATACAATCAATTTCAATATCATCAACAAATCCTCCCAAACCTGAACCTAGAATAACACCATATTCCGGTTGAATACTTGTTTTTGTTGCTATAAAACGAATCGTTTCTTGAACTTTATACCACATAACTTAATACTGTTTTATCAAAATAATTCCCTTTCGTAATGAATGTACTTTTAATAGGTAAATAATAAAGCGCTTTCGAGTTTAATTTATCAACCAATCGCACATAATCTTTTTCGGTTGTAATAATGATTTTATCTTTTGATTTATTTTTTATATCTATAATATCATTTTCTGTAAAATTGTGATGATCTGGAAATTTCATCACAATATCATTGTCCTTCTTCAAATATTCAAAAAATGATTCTGGCTTTGCAATTCCTGCCAAAATTAATTTATCTGAATCTTTTATTTGCGATAATTCTATTTCTTTTTCATTATTAATTACAAAATTATCATATTCAATAGCAGAAAAATACAATTGTTGATTATTCTTCAATTTTAATTCCTTTTTAATTCTAATTTGCTCACTGTCAGACAAAGTATTTGGAGATTTTGTAACCACAATGACATCAGCACGTTTAGACCCGACACGACTTTCGCGCAAATTCCCAGTGGGCACTATAAAATCGTTTGTAAACAAATCATTATAAGTAGTAAGTAAAATATAAAATCCAGCCTTCACTCTTCTATGCTGAAAAGCGTCGTCAAGCAATATGATATCGGGTTTATTTTTTTGCAAAAGCAATTGCTCAATGCCGTTTTTCCGATTGGCATCGACAGCAACTTGAATGTTTGGAAATTTTTTATAAAACTGAAAAGGCTCATCACCTAAAATTTCTGCTGTAGCATTTTCATCAGCCAAAACAAATCCTACGGATTTTCGTTTGTAACCACGACTCAAAGTAGACACCTTATATTTATCGGATAATAATCGAATAAGATATTCTATTTGAGGGGTTTTTCCAGTACCACCTACGCTCAAATTACCTACTGCAATAACTGGTATAGCAAACGAGTAGGATTTAAAAATGCCTTTATCGTAAAGAAAATTACGAAAACCAGTAATGCATCCGTACAAAATGGCGAAAGGGAAAAGTAATTTTCTCAAAAAATTCATTTTACGAAAATACTATTTTATTTTAATAGTTCTTAAACCAAGAAAAGAAATCATAACTAATGAATTCTATTTTTTATTTTAGTTTTCGTTAACCTCTTCTTTTTTCAATACCATTTTCAGTGCAAAAAATCCTAAAAGCCCTGCAATAAATGAGGAAAGTAAGATTACTAATTTTGAATTATTGATTGTGATTTCCTCCTCAAAAGCAAGTAATGTTATAAAAATTGACATTGTAAAACCAATTCCGCCTAATAGTCCAACTCCAAAAACTGATTTCCAATTTAAATCGTTTGGAAGTTTACAAACTCCAAATTTTACCGCCAGAAATGAAAATAAAAAAATTCCAAGTGGTTTTCCAACAAGTAAACCTAGTGCAATTCCTAAACTATAATTTTTGGTTAGCGTTTCTCCCATATTTCCGCTAAAGACTATTGCTGTATTGGCTAATGTAAAAATTGGTATTATTATAAATGCTACAGGTTTGTGCAAAAAATGTTGCAAAATATAGGAAGTTGATTTTTCATCTCCGTTTCCAAAAGGAATTGCAAATGCTAATAAAACACCTGTAATAGTGGCGTGAACTCCAGAATGTAACATAAAATACCACATGGCGATTCCTCCAATTAAATACGGAATAAGATTTCTGATTTTTAGTCTATTAAATGCTAAAAGCAATGCAAAAATACCTAAGGCAATAAATAGATTTGTCCAAAGTAAGCTTTTTGTATAAAATATGGCAATAATTAGTATTGCTCCCAAGTCGTCAATTACAGCTAATGCTGTTAAAAAAATTTTCAATGATGTCGGAACTCGATTGCCTAACAAGGATAATATTCCTAATGCAAAAGCAATGTCTGTTGCCATTGGTATTCCTGCACCTGATTGTGTTGTGGTTCCAAAGTTGAAAATTAAAAATACTCCTGCAGGAAGTAGCATTCCGCCTAATGCACCAAAAATAGGCAATAAAGCATCTTTAATATTAGAAAGTTCTCCTTGATAAATTTCTCTTTCTAGCTCTAAGCCAATCAGCAAAAAGAAAACAGTCATTAATCCGTCATTTATCCAATGCTCCAAACTATGTCCTGCAAATTGGGTTAGAAAAAAGTTATGATAATCAGCACCAAAAGTTGAATTTGCAAATACCAATGATAAAATGGTACAAGAAATCAATGTTAGCCCACCCGTTTTCTCGCTTTCAAAAAAATCTTTAAATAGTTTAGTCCCTTTCATCTTCTAAATAAAAGCATAAATTATTTATGCTCCAAATAAAAAGATAGAATTAATTAAGATACACAGATTTTAAAATAGTAGCCCGTTGGTTGTAATTATTGAGAAAAGTGAGTTCGATTTTAAAGTTTGCTATAATTGTGAAGTTGCAGAATGTTCCCAACTTTAAAAATGGTATCGAGAAGCGTTTTTGAATACTTCTCGATACCATTTTGGCGAAGAACTTTCCGAATTATTCGTGAGTATTGCGCCAAAATCACTCGAAGTAACGAAGCCTTTGTCCAAGTGACAAGCTCGAAGTGACACTAATTTCCCCGTCACTTCGAATAGTTTTTAAAGTTTGCTGTAATTGTGAAGTTGTAGAATGTTTCTAGCTTTAAAAATGGTATCGAGAAGCGTTTTTGAATACTTCTCGATACCATTTTGGCTAAGAACTTTTCCGCATTGTTCGTGAGTATTGCGCCAAAATCACTCGAAGTAACGAAGCCTTTGCCCAAGTGACAAGCTCTAAGTGACACTAATTTCCCCGTCACTTCGAGTAGTTTTTAAAGTTTGCTGTAATTGTGAAGTTGTAGAATCTTCCCAACTTTAAAAATGGTATCGAGAAGCGTTTTTGAATACTTCTCGATACCATTTTGGCGAAGAACTTTTCCGCATTGTTCGTGAGTATTGCGCCAAAATCAAATTGACGAAAAAATATCATTAAAAACTAATTACACCCAACGAGTACGAATTATTTAAGAAATCAATGAAAATCATTTAACTCTGTGACTAAAAAATAAATGTAGTCCGTAAAAAACGAACAGTTATAACTAAACAAACCCTATCCATTTACCAAGAAATAATGCACTTTATCGATTTTACAATAAAATAACATCAAATTTTATTTAGTAAAACACTAATTAACAATCGGTTGCCTACTAAAAATAGTTTTATCATTAAGCTTCATAACATTTAGCCATTGGTTAATGTGCTATTTTACAGTACTTTTGCAAAAAAATAAATTATTCAAGAATAAAACTACCTATTTTAATGCGATATACACTTCAAGGTATCTTAACGATACTCACACTACAATTTTGCCTTTTTTCGGCACAAGCTCAAGACATTCTTTGGGAAAAATCTTATGGTGGCAAACACGCCGAGTTTCTGTTTGATGCTGTTCCCACACCCGATTATGGTTTTATCCTAGCGGGAAGTTCCATTTCGAACAAGAACGGTAACAAGTCCGACAACAACAAAGGCGATCTCGATTATTGGGTTTGGAAAATGGACGAAAAAGGCGACCTAGACTGGCAAAAAAGCTTTGGTGGTGCTGGAGTAGATTTACTTCAAAGTATTAAACTCACTAAAGACGCAGGCTTTATTCTAGCAGGAACCTCTACTTCCAACAGTGGCGAATTTAAAACGCAAGATAGTAAAGGCGATGCCGATTTCTGGATTATCAAACTCGATGCCAAAGGCGGAGAAATGTGGCAAAAAACCATTGGCGGAAACGGACAAGAAAAACTACAAAGCATTTCTAGAACCACGGATGGTGGTTATATTATAGGCGGAAGTTCTGCCTCAGACAAAACCCCAAAAGACGAAAAAGGCACTGCAGACAAATATGGTAAAACCGAAAATAGTCAAGGTAATCTAGACTATTGGGTCATCAAACTCAAAGAAAATGGCGATATCGAATGGCAAAAAACAATAGGTGGTGAGTATATCGATGAACTCAAAAGTATTGAACAAACGAAAGACGGTGGTTACATTTTAGGTGGTTATTCCAACTCACCCGTTTCGGGAAATAAAACTGACAAGAACATCGGTGTAGGGGATTATTGGATTGTGAAACTTGATAAAATAGGTACTATCGAGTGGCAAAAAACCGTAGGTGGCGACCAAGACGACAACCTGTTTGCGTTGACACAAACCAACGATGGCGGTTTTATAGCGGGTGGAAACTCCAACTCAGGAGCTACCGATTCTAAAAGCAAAGGCAACAGCAACGGAACTGATTTCTGGGTTGTTAAGTTTGACGAAAAAGGCGAAATCCTTTGGCAAGAAACCTACAATTATGGCAAAACGGATGTCTTGACTTCGATAGTTGAAAATACAGATGGAACATTGCTCATAGGTGGGTATGCGCAGAGTGAAGTCGATAGTCAGAAGACCAAAGACCAAAGCGCAATAGGAATGGGTAAAAAAACAGACAAAGAAGGTATTAGCGATTATATTGCCTTAAAAATTACAGCAAAAGGCGAAGAAATTTGGTCGCAAACGGTAGGGAGTAAAGGCGAAGAAGTACTTAAAAAACTACTAGAAACCCGTGATGGTGGCTACTTACTGGCGGGAACCTCTCAAGGGGAGAAGTCCAGAGACAAGAACACGGCAATAGGCGGTAGTGATTTTTGGGTAGTGAAACTCAAGGATAAAACCAAGCTCGAGAAAGTAAAAATCAAGCTCGAAGTATTGCCCAATCCTGTGGTTACTTTTACCAATGTGATAGTCAATTTTGAATACACCAGCGGCGAAGCCACACTCTACGATCTTAACGGAAGACAGCTCAACCAGTCTAAAATACACGGCGAACACACCATCCCTTTTGATATGAGTGCCTTACCCAGTGGTTTATACATTATAGACATTAAGACTAATGGCGGACAAGAAGGAATTAAAGTAATAAAACAATAACGATGGGAATAGTACATAAAATCAAGTTTATTTTAATAGTAGGAATAAGTAGTTTAGGTTTTGGACAGGAAATAAGCACGCAACTGCCTGTTTTATCTCCTCAATCGCCTACCACAGCAGATTTGGGTAAGTATGGTGAAGTACAAGTCAATGAATCCACAGGCACCATATCGCCATCGATACCCTTGTTTGAATACAATGCGGGTAAGATGAACATTCCTATTACGTTAAGCTACAGTGGCAATGGCGTTCGAGTAAACCAAGACCCTACTTGGGCAGGTATTAACTGGAACTTGAATCCAGGTGGGATAATTACACGTGAAGTAAGAGATGAAATAGATGAGCTAACTTTATTTGAAAATAGAAAATA
Source organism: Flavobacterium sp. (assembly GCF_031422135.1). GTDB lineage: Bacteria > Bacteroidota > Bacteroidia > Flavobacteriales > Flavobacteriaceae > Flavobacterium. Next base: position 91,734 of record NZ_JANOQD010000003.1, read on the forward strand.
TTATTCAGCACAAGCATTAGATAGTCTTTCTGGGGCTAGAGCTTTTATGAATGCACAAATAGGGCTTGTTTATAATCCAAATACAACATGGTACCAAACCATAACTAACATAGCCTATAGTGATAATATTGATTCTGAAACTGATGTTTTTAGTTATAATTTTTTAGGCTATTCTGGAAGTTTTTATTTAGATAAAAATAACAAAGCGCATTTGATTAAATATGATAAAGAAATAGCTATTACATTTAGTCTACTCGCAGATAACAAAAGTTCTATTATGATACAAACTCCAGAAGGACATATTTATACTTTTGGTGGCCCTACTGCTTCCGAATCTTCCAGAACATGGGCATTGAAAGGATCTGGCTCAAGAGTTGGATCCGACTATGCTCAAAATGCTTTTTATTTAAATACAATTTCTTTTCTAACTGGGGGAATCGTAAACTTTAAATACGAACAATATGGTAGTAATGATTGTTCCAGTAAAATTGATTATCAAGAAACTGCAACCCTAAGATCATTCAACAGTTGTCTTAAATCTGGCGTAGTAATAAACAGCGAAGTAGAAAGTCTTATAAAATTAGAACGAATAAGTAATACGATAAACAATCAAATTATTGATTTTGATACTTCAACTTTAAATAATTGTGCAGGCATATATCAATTGAATAGTGTGTTTCTTAAAACAGTATCTACTACTGGTGCTGAAACGATTTTAAAAAAAATTAAACTTAATTACTTAACTATTTATAAAGAAATTGTATCAAGTAAAAATAAATTTTTCCTACAAAAGGTGGAGTTTTTTAATAAAAACAATCAATACGAATATAATTATGAAATGACATATAATTCCCCTGAATTATTACCAATGAAATTTTCGTTTGCACAAGATGAATTGGGATATTATAATGGAAAAGATACTAATACAACTCTATTGCCAGATCATACTTGGCTTAAAAGTTATTGCGGAGAATTAGGAGATAGAGAAGCTTTTCTACAATATTCGCTATATGGTTCTTTATCTCAAATTAAATACCCAACAGGAGGTTCCACATGGTTTGAATACGAATTGCCATATAAAGGTAATAAACAAGTATATTCAGAACATCGTATTTTTGCAAAATATAGAGATCCTAATAGCGGATACAGTTCTTCAAGCTCTTACCCATATAATTTAGGTCCTTTTGTAATATATTACGATGATTATTATCCAGATGATGGTGATGCTAATCTAATTGTTACCTCACCAATAGTAATAAGAGCTGTATTAAACGCTACAGTTATGGGTTCTATAACACACCATAGTAGAGTTGCGGTTTATGCAATTAAAACAAGTTTAAACCAACCTGAACAAAAATATTTAATAGGTGATTATAATTTTGTTAATACTGATAATGATACCCGTAACTATTCTCGTCCATTTAGTTATACTTTATCTCCAGGTAGTTATAAATTTAGAATCGAAATAAAAAGACATGATAGTGCAGTAGGTAATTCAATTTTAGCTAATGTGCAACTTGAATTACCCGCATTTTCTAGAGATGTATTTTACCCTGGTTTACGAATTAAAAAAGTTACGAATAATAACAATAATAGTAATGTTGAAACAACACGTTATTACTACAACACTATTTCTGATTTGAATATAGAAAGTTATAAATTTAATCCAAATTATATTAATAACCTCCACATGATTTCTGACCCAGCAAATAGTACATCACCACTTGTTTTAGTTCCAATTTTGAACAGCTCTAGTGTTGCAAATTTTGATACGCTTTTGTACGAAAACATTACAGTAAGCTACGGTGGAGATAATTTTGAAAATGGAGGGAAAAGTATGCGTTTCTTTATTTATGGAGATCGTTCTGCAGATGAATATTATTTAGGAAAAATACGCAGTGTAGCTGGGCAAGTTAATTTTAGTAACGATGTTAATGTAGGAACAAATGACATTTCGTATCAAAAATCTGTTTTAAGGGAAGAATATTTTTATGATAAAAACAAAAAAAAAATAAAAGAGACTGTATACAATTATCAAGGTTCTGTAAATAAAATTGCAAACAATATAAAACCTTACCTTTTGGTACCATTTTCAGGCCTTCCTCAGATTGATAATTATGTTTATTTACTTTATCAAACAAAATCATTCAAGTATCGCTTACTTTCAACAATAACAAAAGAATATTTTTCAGGAGTTATAGATCCACTAGTAACTACAACTACTCAGACTTTTGCAGCAGATAAAGTAAGTTTGCCTAGCACTATAGAAACAACCAATAGCGCTAACGAAGTGAAGAAAGTAAAAATGTATTATCCAAGTGATATTGCAATAATAGGTAATTTAACTCCAGACGATGCAGCTTCTATCCCGATACTAACAACCAAACACAATCTAGCAGAGATTATCAAAACAGAAAGTTTTGTAAATAACGAACTTTTAGAGAGTAAGCAAGTTTCATTCAAGAATTTCGGAGGTAAAATATTACCTAGATTTATAAAAACAAAGAACGGAAGTAATCCAGCTACACCGTTTGAAGATAGGGTAGTTTTTGACAATTATAATTTTTATAGTAATCCACTCATAGTATCTATGAAAGATGGTATGAAAACACAGTATGTATATAATAGTAAACAACAGGTGATCGTGAAAATTGAAAATTTAAACAGCACATTTTCAATAGCAGATAGAGTAAGTCCAACTACTCCTTGTTTTTACCAAAATGAGTATCCAAACGCTATGGTAACGAGTTACACTTATGATGACAACACTAATAATTTAATTAGTGTTACTGACCCAAAATGTAACAAAATCACATATACTTATGATGACTACGGAAGATTATTGTACATAAGGGACAAAGACAACAATATCCTTTCTGAGAATTTATATCATTTTAAACAATAAACTAAAACAAGATGAAAAAAATACTATTTATCATTTCCATGATACCCGTTCTTGTTTTAGCGCAAAGTGCGAACCAGAATTATGTTAAATCCACCACTTACAAAGGAGCTGGAGCCACACTTCCTGTGTCACAAATAACCTATTTTGATGGACTAGGTCGCCCCATACAACAAATAGCCAATGCACAATCCAATACGGGTAAAGACATAGTAACTCATATCGAATACGATGCCTTTGGTCGTCAAACCAAAGAGTTTTTGCCGTATGCAAACCTAGCGCCTTCGTTAAATTATAATACAGGTGCTGGTACTGCCGTAAGTAGTTTCTACAACACCGCAGCGTATGAAAACACGACCAACCCGTACAGCGAAAAGTTACTCGAAAACTCGCCGTTAAACCGTGTTTTGGAGCAAGCTGCACCCGGAAATATGTGGAGTTTGACTAATGCGGTAAAGCACACCATTCGTATGGATTACCAAACCAATACTGCTACTGAGGTAAAATATTTTAAAGCTACCGCGATTTGGAATATTACCAAAGGTTTATATGATATTAGTATTACAAACCTTAGTGATTACGATGTAAACCAGTTGTACAAAACCATCACAAAAGACGAGAACTGGACATCTGGAAGTAACAACACCAGCGAAGAATTTAAAAATAAAGAAGGTAAAGTTGTTTTAAAAAGAACGTATAATAACAATGAAAAACACGACACCTACTATGTTTATGACCAATATGATAATTTAACCTATGTCTTGCCTCCGCTAGCGAATGGAACTACTGACGCCAACACGCTCGACGGCTTGTGCTACCAGTACAAATACGATTACCGCAACCGATTAGTAGAAAAAAAATTACCAGGAAAGCAATGGGACTATATTGTATATGACAAACTAGACCGTCCTGTAATCACAGGCCCAGCGTTTTCACCTTGGGGTTATGGAACCGTAGGTGTTATGGTTACCGAATATGACGTTTTCAATCGCGTTACCCAAACTGGCTGGAAACCTACTCCTGTAAACGAAACCCTAAGAGCCTCGTGGCAAACTAACACAAACAATGGCAGTAACCCGTTTGTGCTAACAACCATCGACATCCTCACCAAAAACTATTACGACAACTACACCTACCCAAATGCGCCAACGTTACCCACAACGCTACCAAACAGCACTTACCCCATAGCGCAAAAAGTAAAAGGATTTGCCACTGGTTCGTGGGTACGCACACTCACAACGGCTACAGAAACCAATGGGGAATTGTCCTATACTTTTTACGATGACAAATACCGTCCCGTACGCACCCACAGCACCAACCATTTAGGTGGCTTTACCCAAGTGGACAGCCAGCTGGATTTTGTGGGTAAAACAGTAAGCACTGTAACCATGCACAAACGGCTGGATACCGATGAACCTGTGATCATAACCGACCGCTTTACGTATTCCGCACAAGACCGATTGCTGTTACACAAGCAACAAGTAAACGAGACACCCGAAGAACTTATTGTGAGCAATACCTATGACGAACTTGGGCAACTGGTATCCAAAAAAGTAGGTGGCACAGATACTACAGGCGCAACAGGCTTGCAAAAGGTAGACTACAATTACAACATTCGGGGTTGGCTCAAGAGCATTAACGATACAGCAAACTTAACCCAAAGCGGCGCGCCTCAGGATTTGTTCTCGTTCCAGTTGAACTACAACGACCCAACAACAGCCACCGCATTGTTCAACGGAAATATCGCCGAAACATTCTGGAAAACCAAAAGTGACAATGTACTGCGAAAATACAGTTACAGTTACGATAATCTCAACCGATTGAACAGTGCCATATACCAGAAAGGAGTTATCCAATCACCAAATTCCTATGGAGAGAGTATGACCTATGACAAGAATGGAAACATAGTTACCTTATCACGAAATGGAGAATATGACGACCCATACAGCCCATTAATAATAGATCAGTTAAATTATAGCTACTCACCAGATAAACCCAACCAACTCACAAAAGTGTTTGACAATACCAACAATCCTAATGGGTTTAGAGATGACACTAGTGGAATTACAGACCCAGAGGACGATTACACCTATGATGACAATGGGAATCTAATTACCGACACCAACAAAGGGATTACTACAATAACCTACAACCACCTAAATTTACCTGTTAAAATTGTGTTTGGTAATAGTGAGGATAGTAAAATTGAATACCTTTACAATGCAGTAGGACAAAAATTGAGTAAAATAGTCACACAAATAGTTTGCTCAGGATGGCGAGAAAATACAACTTGCAATCCAGTTCCTACAAAAACAGAATATCTTTCAGGTTTTCAGTATCGTAATGAAGCGTTAGAGTTTTTCCCGCACGCTGAAGGCTATGTCAAAGCGTTTCAAGAGGATCAAATGTATTTTTTTTATGTGTACAATTATACCGATCATTTGGGCAATGTGCGTTTGAGTTATGGTCTTGAGCCCGGAACCACAACCTTAAAAGTGTTAGAAGAGAGTAATTATTACCCTTTTGGGATGAAACACAACAACTATAATGTAAGCTATAAACAGTATCTTATGAGTAATTTAGGTATAATAACTTTAGCTAGTAATTGTAACGGATGTTATAAAGAATACAAATATAAATATAATGGGAAAGAACTGCAAGACGAGTTAGGGCTTAACTGGTATGATTTTGAAGGAAGACAATTTATGCAAGATATCGGAAGAACAACTACACTTGACCCTCTTGCCGAAAAGTTCTATGACTTATCACCACAATCATTTTTAAATAACAATCCATTAAGTTTTATTGACCCCACTGGTATGGAAGTTATAGAACACAAAGATGGCACTACATATACTGGGGCTGATGCACAAAATATGTTTAAATCTTTAGTATCTCAAATAGATGGTGGTGAAGGAGATGAAGAGAAAGATAAAAAGAAAGGAACAGAAAATCAAAAGAGTAAAAGTGAACAATTAGTTAGCGGAATTGTTAATGGCTTGGATGATTTACTGAAAGCTATTGCCCCAATTAGAATAGCTGAAGAGGGTGATCCTGAAACATTAAGTGAATGGTGGGAAGGAATAACTAATATTCCAAGTAATGTGTCAAGTGTTTTTGAGTATGGTAATTTGGAGGACAAGACAAGATTAGTAACTTCTTCTTTAGGGTTGTTAAAAGGTAAAAAACCATCAGTATCTGGAATAGTTAAAGCAGGGATGAAAGGTGGCGGAAAGCTTTTATATTTTGGCAGACTTGCTGTAAATAAAGATATATTTCACAAATCACTAAAACCTAAAATACTAAAAAGTGCGGGTAGTTTTTCTTCAAAAGTTGGAAACAACCCTGATATAAGTGTTGTTGGAGGGAACATAAACTTAACAGGAACTGGGCCTTTTAAAGGTAAAACTTTTAAAACAGATTTGAAAGCCTCTGATTATTTAACACATTAATAATAATTTAAACAAATGGGAAGTTTTTATCGTTTACTCATTCAGTGTGATATTGAAAAAATAAATGCAGTTGATTCAATTTTAGGGGTATCAAGTAGCGACCCTGAAATAGGTTGGAATCTTATAATTGAAGAAGACTCTCCTTTATACACTAATGCGCTTAACATTTTTATTGATCTAATATCCAACAATCTTAAATCATTGAAAGAAGTTGGTATAGTAGAGGAAATAATAACTTTTTGGTATATGTATGAATTTGAACAACAATGTAATATGGAATTTTCTCCAGATTTAATGAAAAAAATGGGTGAAATAGGAATAACTTTATGTATTAGTTGCTGGGAAAAATAATTGCAATAGTTTGCAGTTTTTCAAACTATGTGTGTAACGAATAAACCACTCTCTCGAGTGGTTTATTGTTATAAATAATGCCCTTTAGCAGAATAAATCAAAATCGTTTCTTCAAGAATTTTGTAAACTAATCGATGTTCGAGGTTAATTCTACGAGACCAATAGCCAGTTAGATTGTGTTTTAGGGGTTCGGGTTTGCCTGTGCCTTCAAAAGGATTTTGGGTAAGTTCGTTTAAGAGAACAAACAATTTTTTCAAAATAACTTTATTACCTGATTTCTTATGGAAATCAATATCTTTTTTGGCTTGGTCAGAAAAGTCTAAATGATAAACCATTATAGACCTAAAAAGCTTTGTAAATCCTCTTTTTTAACTTGTGTAAATTTACCATCTTTAAACTCTTGTTCACTCTTTTTTATCTTAGCTACAAACTCGGGATTATATGGTTTTTCTTTAGAAATCTCAAACTTAATTTTTAAAGCTTTCATAAAAGCTTTTACGGCTTCAACCTGCGAATCGTCTTGTGGGTGTGCGGTGATATTTATTGTTTGCATAGTTTTAAATTTTTAAGATGCGTACACTTGTTTATTTTTGAAATCCCTTAAACACATATCGATTAAATTGAAGATATAATCTTTTTTTTCATCAGGTAAATTTGTAATATTCTCCAAACGCTCTATAACTTGTTTATCTACAATGATGTTTGTTTTACCTACTAAATAATCAATCGAGATTTCAAATGCTTCAGCAATTTTTTCTACAACTTCAATAGATGGTTTTATATCTCCTCGTTCATATCGTCCAATTACATCACCCGAAGTTCCAATAATTTTACCCAAATCTGCTTGAGATAAACCTTTTTTCTTTCTGATGAGCATTATATTTTGTCCTAGTTCCATAATTATAAGTATTAAAAATGCCTGTAAAGTCATTGATTAAGCAAATTTACAAGATTTAAAAGTCATAAACAAGTATAAAAAATTTTGTAGAATAAGATTGATTATTTACATTTGTGAATTATAAGTCATAAAAAATAAAATAGAAATTTTTTTTCAACAATGGAAATATCACTCATCAAACAAAACCTACCACTAGCAAACGTACTGCAACACTACAACTTTACAGCCGATAAAAACAATATGCTCCGTTGTCCATTCCACGAAGACACTACAGCAAGTTTACAAGTAAGTTTTTCACAAAATAAATACAAGTGCCACGCTTGCGATAAAAAAGGCGATGTGATCCAGTTTGTTCAGGATTATGAAAAGCTAACCAAACACGAAGCATTAAAAAAATGTACGGCAATGATAGAAACGATAGCACCAACGCAAAAAGCAAATCAAACAGTAAAACAAGAACCAACAACAACAGCCATAGTAAATACTTATTTTATTGAAAAGATGTTTTTAAGTTTTAGAAAAGGATTGTTATGTAGTGAACCAGCCAAAGAATATTGCAAGAGTAGAAATTTAGACTTTGATAAATTAGAAGTAGGTTTTAATAGCGGTCAGTTCCATCACGGAGCAAGAAAAGACGAAAAGTTAATCAATGATGCTTTGCAATCTGGATTACTTATACTGGGCGGAACCAACTCAAGAACAGGCGGACAAGCCTATAAACCTTTTGGAAATAAATCAATTTTGTTCCCATTAAAAAATAAGGAAAACCAAATTGTATCATTTTACTTTAGAAGTACTATAAACAATGAAAACTCAAAACATTTTTATCTGAAGAACAGACAAGGTTTATATCCAAATTATCCAAATCCTGATACTAGAAAACTATTACTTACTGAAGCTATAATCGACACGGCGAGTTTATTACAAATAGACGAAGTCAAAGAAAATTATACACTACTTACAAGTTACGGAACGAATGGACTAAATGAAGAAATCCTAAACGCTATAAAGCCCTTAAAACAATTAGAAGAAATTATTTTCTTTTTTGATGGCGACAAAGCAGGAAACGAAGCCGTAGCAAAATATGCTGAAATCTTAAGAACGTTACACCCAAAAGCTAAAATAAGCCAAGTGGAAACACCCAAAGACGAAGATATTAATAGTTTAATCATTGGACACGAAACAGACATTTTAATCCACTTAATCGACCAAAGAAAAGAACTACCTTTTTTATTTTCTATTGAAGAACATATTACAGTTAAAAAAGAAATTGAAATTGAAAAAAGAGAGCCAAAACTTCCAACTTCTAACTCCCAACTTCCTACTACTATAGACATTTTAAAACAAGATAATCTATTACAGGAAATCAACAAACTCATAGAACAAAGCGGAATAGTTGGAGAAGCAAACAGCCGATTATTACTCTTTATTATTGCCAGTTCATACAAAACAAAACAGCCATTACACGCTATAGTACAAGGAAGTAGCGGAAGCGGAAAAACACATTTAATTAGTAAGATAGCCGATTTAGTTCCACCAGAAGATGTATTGCGATTTACAAGAATTACAGAAAGCAGTTTGTACAATTGGGGCGAATATGACCTAGTAAACAAACTCTTAATTATTGAAGATTTGGACGGATTAAAAGAAGAAGCACTTTTTGCAATGCGGGAGTTAATCAGTAATCAAAAACTATCGAGTTCGGTATCAATCAAAGATAAAAAAGGAAATATCAAGAGCGTTAAGAAAGAAGTAAAAGGCGTTTTTAGTTCATTAAGTGCTACAACCAAAGGCGATTTATACGAGGATAATATGAGTAGGAGTTTTTTGTTAGCAGTAGATGAAAGCCAGGACCAAACCGATAAAATTATAAGCTATCAAAACAAACGAATAGCAGGAGAAATAAATGAAACCCAACAAGAGAAAGCCAAAGAACAATTACAAAAAATATTGAGAGCTTTAAAAACAGAAGAAGTACAAAATCCGTATGCGACACAAATACAACTACCCGAAAACGTACATAAAAAACGGAGATTAAATGAAATGTTCCAAAGCATTATTAAGCAAATAACTATTATAAATCAATACCAAAGAAGAACCCAAAACAATAAATTAATCACCGAAATTACAGACGTAGAAGAAGCCGTAGAAATATTTTTTGAAAGCATTATTCTAAAAATAGACGAGTTAGATGGAAGTTTAAGACAATTTTTTGAGCGATTAAAAAAGAATTTTAAAACCGATGATTTTACACGTTTTGAAGCAATGGAAACTACAGGATTTAAAAAGACACAATTACAATACTATATCAATCAATTAGTACAACTGGAATACATCAAACAATTTGGACACAGCAACAAAGGATTTAAATATAGAATAGCCTATTTTGATGATATACAAAATGTTAGAAAAAAATTAAAAGACCATTTTATAAAACAGATCCAAAACTTAAAACCGAACACTAACGAACGCTAAACGGCAACCAAACGAACACTAAAAAATTTATAAAACCCTATTATATAAGCAAAAATCCAAAAAATGACTCTAGCGTTCGGTCGAAATAAAAAGTACAACCTAAAAAACATAATATATGATACTAGATAATACAATAAATGACTTTAGAAGAGAATTATTAAACCTGGGATATAGCAAAAATGCAGTAGTAAATTATCCAAAATATGCACAAAATTTATTAGATTATATCAAAGAAATTCCTCAAAAAATAACGGATATACACATAAAAAACTACTACGAATATTTAAAAACAAAAACAAGCAGAATAACAAAGAAAACCATCAGCGAAAGCCACATTTACAGCCAACTATTAGCTATTAAATTATACTTTGACTATTTAGAAAGAACCAGAAATATAAAACGAAATCCATACAATCTAAAAGTAAAACAAACCACTAAAAATGAGAGAATAGTATTTACTCAGGAAGAAATCCAACTACTCTACAAAAACACTCAAAACATAGAAGAAAAAACAATATTACACTTGTGTTATGGTTGTGGATTACGGAGAAGTGAAGCCCAAGACTTGAATATAAAAGATGTGCATTTTGAACAAAAACTACTATTTATTAGAAAAGGAAAAGGCAAAAAACGCAGAGTAATACCACTTACAGAAGCCATTGTAAAAGACTTAAAAGACTATTATAGTTATACTGAAATTGTTAGAAAAGAAGATGAAGAAAGCTTTTTAGTAAACATCTACGGTAATAAAATAAAAGGCGATAATGTCTATCTTTTATTTAAAAGAATACTCAAAAGAACCCAAAGCCTAAAATCCGAAAACTATTGTCTGCACTCGCTTCGCCATAGTATTGCAACACATCTTTTAGAAAATGAAATGAGTATAGAAATGGTTCGGGATTTTTTAGGACACAGCCAATTAGTAACGACACAGATTTATACTAGAATTAATTTTTTAAAAACAAAGTTACAGCAATGAGTATTGAGGAATTTTTAAGCCAAAGTTTAATGCAAAGTTCCGTAGAAAGTTATGTTTACGACATCAATAAATACAAAAAGAACAATAAAAATGCAGACAAATACGACTATCAAAAAGTAATGCAATACATAGAAATAGTACGAAATGAACACAGCGTAAGCAATGTAAAAAGAGTAATAGCTTCTATCAAAAAGTATTATGATTATTTAATTGAAATAGGAAAAAGAAAAGATAATCCAGCCAGAGCCATAAGAATACGGGACGGAAAAGAAAACCCAATCCAATTACAAGATTTATTTACTGAAAAAGAACTACAAATATTATTAGTTCCAAGAATAGAACGTTATCCATTTTTAATTAAAAAAAACAAAATTATAATGGGTTTACTCGTTCATCAAGGCTTGCGACTTGGAGAAATAGAAAACATAAAATTAAATGATCTAGATTTAGAAAAAGCCACCATACAAATACATAAAACAGGAATAACCAACGCTAGAAATTTACCTTTAAAAGCCGAGCAAATCCTTTTATTATATGAATTTATAAGTAAAGACAGAAACAAACTTAAAACCTGGAGAAATGATGAAAATGCTTTATTGTTGGGGAAATTAGGAACGCCAATTACAAAAGAAGATGTTGATTATTTAATTAGCACGTATCAAAAACAATCCAAAAAGAGATTAACCAGTACAACTATCAGACAAAGTGTAATAGCCAATTTATTAATCAAAAATAACGACTTGCGAGTAGTACAATATTTTGCAGGACACAAAAGCCCAGACACCACAGAAAAATACAGGCAAACAGGATTAAATGCACTAAAGACGGCTATTGATAAATTACACCCAATCAAATAAAATAAAAAACAATGGAAAGCAAACAAGCGGTCTCCCTTCGGTCGTTCCCTTTGTTGCGCCGGGCTGTTCCAGTCAGTCGTTCCTCCTTCCGTTCCACAGACCACTCGCAAAGAAAAATAAGAGCAGCCAAGAAAAATGGCAGCTCTTTTTTTCTTTGCTTCGTTCCCGGTCTTCACACGGTCACTTCCTGCGTTCGTCGTGGCTACTGCAGCTGCAAAACCGCTCCCAAGCTTCGTCCGACGCCAAGCAGTTTTTGCATCTGCCGCCACTTATTTTTTCAGCGGTTGCTCTTTCGCCCAGCCATCAACCTTATTAGGAACGTCCCGCTGAAAAAGCGGGACTGATGTAAATTATTTGTTCCGCTATCGCTTCACTTCTTCGGTTGCCGTTGCACGCTCGCATCCCTTCACTTCCTCGTTCCTCGTCAGTTCCTGGTCTGCGGTGGCTGTTCGATGCCGCAACACCGCCACCCGTTCACAATAAAAAGCTTTCTACCGATGTTGATAAATAACGCTTTTTTTGCTCACTTGGGGTGTTTATTGTGTTATCGCAAACTAACGCCCTTCGGTTGTTTGCTCATTTTTTTAGAAGAAAGCCAACGGGCTTTTATCTAAAAAGCAAACTTTGTTTTTTGGCTTCCTTCCAAAAAAATCGAGCGCAAGTTTAAAGCTAATCAGCTAAAACCAGTAATAAATTTAATGTTCAGGCTTTTTTGCTTTGGTTCGCGGATAAAAAAACAATCTTCTTTTTTTTTCAATTGAAAATAAAAAGGTTATTTTTGAGCGATAAGGAAAATGAAAAGGAACGTTCTTAAAAAATAGTTGTTGCTTGCGGGAGCGCATAAACAAACGCTCGGGCGAGGATAAATATTGAGCAGGACTGTACAAGTATAAATATAATGGGAAAGAACTACAAGACGAGTTGGGGCTGAATGTTTATGATTATGGGATGATGCTTTACGACCCAGCAACTGGAAGAAGAAATAATATTGACCCGAAAGCAGAGCAAATGAGACGATGGTCAACTTATGCGTATTGTTTTAATAATCCAATGCGTTTTACTGACCCTGATGGAATGAAACCGACAGATTGGATTAACTGGACTGCTGCTAACGGACCTGCTATTCCCACAACACTTTTACAATAATCGATTCCATTTAGGAATTAGTATTGAAAATGAAATAGTTAAGCGATGATGTTAAAAGATTAAATAATTTTAAAATAAAAACCAAAACTCAATATTCAACATTAATCAATATTGGTTTTTTTTTAGTAATGATAGCCTTAAACCTTACACGAATTGCATTTACTTTTTTGGTTTTTAGCGATTCTCAATGCTTTTTGTTGTTCAAAATGGGTTTTATAAACGGCACTATCAAGGGCTTTTCCAGCAAAAGTTTCGTTGGGTGTATTTCCTTTCAAAGACAATTGTGGTCGAATACCGTTGTAAATAGGCACAACTTCATCAAGAGCTAAAAGTAATTGTTTGCGGTTTTCAAGAGGCTTGGGCAGCAAAAACTGGTGCTTGATAATCTTATTAAAAGCTTCGATTTTAGAATTTGAAAACGGGATGTCCTTCTGAGCAATCAAATGCTTGATGCCTAAATTGGTGGTTGCAATAAAATCTTTTACAGTTAAATTTACGTTTTCTATTCCAGCATCGGTAACAAATTGTATAGGCAACTTATTTTTGTATTTGCTATAAGCCTCTTTCAATAAATCCCGGATGGCTATTGGTTTCGAGCTTTCTTCAACAGCAAATCCAAGAATTTTTTTTGAGAAATGATCCATCAAAAAATGAATGTAATGTTTTGCTCCATCACTGGTTTTTAAAATAGTAACATCGGCACACCAAATTTCATTGGGATAATAACTTTTCAAAGAACTATATTTTGCACGAACTTGCAAATGTCGGTTGCCATTAAACCCCAAAAGTTTAGCATATTTGTAAAAAGTAGCCAAACAAACCGACACCTCTTTGTTGCGCAAAGCCAATAAATAAAGGGAAGATTTCGACCAAAATTGATAGTCCTTGTTTTCAAGATAGTGTTTGATTTTAGAAACTTCATTTTTCAACAATTGATTTGGATAGTTCGTAACGCACCATTCAAAATAGGAAGAACCACATTTATTAAGTACCAAATTTTTATAATTCTGATACGTTGCTCGAGAAATATTAAAAACGGTCAAAGCAGTATCAATCGGGATAAACTCTTTAAGATTTTCGATAACATTTACCAATTTTTCTTTTTGATTGGCAAGTTGTTTTTTGATTCCGCCAACGGAACTTAAAATGTCATTGTAAGTGTCTGATAAAGCGAAATATCCCTCTAGGATTCGTTTTGCATTGTTGTTTTGTCCAGTTCGTTTTAGGAGTGCTAACTCGTCTTTTATGAATTTAGAAACCTCGCAACCCAAATATTTCGAATCTGATTCATTTATCCATCGGTGTTTGTTGGTTGGTGAAATTTTATTTTGAATACTGCTTGGTAAATTATCATACAACCCAAAACGAATATAATGTTTCACGGAAGTATCCCAAGAAATACGTGAGTTTTTGTAAGCCATTTTTGAAAAAATGGGCAAATGTAGAAAATTATATTAAAATTTAGTTTATAACAAATGAATTGAAAAAATGGATTTGACATATTTTAAATCCGTTTCACTCGACAAAAGAATACCCCGACTGCATTCTGTACCCACAACGAGAACAAAAAAATATTTATATCTAAAAACACCCTAGCCCTGATGGCAGTGAAAAGGAATCACGTAAAAAGGGGCGTTTTTTCTTGACGTTGCAAAGCGACCAAAGGAAGCTCTTGCAACGGCTTTAGAAAAACCGCCTTTTGAGGGATTCCTTGCAACGAACAGCAGGAATAGCTCCAAACGAAACCTGAAAAACTACTTAGAAGGGAACTATTTTAGGAAATGGATCAATTATACTATTAGCAATTATAGAAAGGAGGCTATTTTATTTTAAAGTTGATTTGATTATTCGTTAATTTGTGATTAGAAACATAAAGCTTTCAAAAAAATAGAAAATGAAAATCAAAGATATACTTTCCCTACTCGATGAAATGGCACCACTCGCCTACGCTGAAGATTTTGACAATGTGGGTTTACTTGTTGGCGATGCAAATATTGAAGCCACGGGTATTTTGGTTTGCCACGATGCTTTAGAAAATGTGATTGAAGAGGCTATTGCTAAAAACTGCAACCTGGTAGTTTGTTTTCATCCCATTTTATTTTCGGGAATCAAGAAAATTACTGGCAAAAATTATGTTGAAAGAGCTGTTATCAAGGCCATAAAAAACGACATTGCTATTTATGCAGTACACACCGCATTGGACAATCATAAAGAAGGTGTAAATAAAATTTTCTGTGATGCATTAAGGCTAGTAAACACTAAAATTCTGATTCCAAAGCCAAATTTTATTCAAAAATTAATTACCTATACCATTCCAGAAAATGTAGAAAAAGTTCGTAATGCACTTTTTGAAGCTGGAGCTGGCAAAATTGGCAATTATGAAAACTGTAGTTTCAATTCAAAAGGAATTGGGAGCTATATGGGAAACGAAAATAGCAATCCTGAAATTGGAGAACGTTTTGAGTTTGTAGAAGCGGAAGAAATAAAAATCGAAGTAGTATTTGAAAAACAGTTGCAAAGCAAAATCCTAAAAACCTTATTTGCCAATCACGTTTACGAAGAAGTGGCTTATGAAATTTACGATTTGCAAAACATACATCAAAATATTGGGTTGGGAATGATTGGCGAACTCGAAACAGAAATGCCTGAAAAAGATTTCCTAAATTTTGTCAAACAAAAAATGCAATGCGAAAGCATACGCCACAGTGAGTATTTGTCAAAAAAAATAAAGAAAGTAGCGGTGCTTGGCGGATCAGGAAGTTTCGCCATAAAAAACGCCATTCAAGCTGGTGCTGATGCTTTTTTAACAGCCGATTTAAAATATCATAATTTCTACGAAGCTGAAAATCAGTTGCTTTTAGCCGATATTGGACATTTTGAAAGCGAACGTTACACAAAAAATTATATAGTTGCCTTTCTTACGAAAAAAATTCTTAATTTTGCACCTGAATTTCCAATAGAAAGAATTATTCTATCGGAAGTAAATACAAATCCAGTTAAGTACTTATAGAATATGGCAACTACAAAAGAATTGAGCGTTGAAGAGAAGTTAAGAGCGCTATACGATTTACAATTAATTGACACAAGAATTGACGAAATCAGAAACGTAAGAGGTGAATTGCCGCTTGAAGTAGAAGATTTAGAAGATGAAGTAGCTGGTTTAAGCACTCGTTTAGAGAAATTAAAAACAGATTTAGAATCTATCGAAGAGGTTATCAAAGAAAAGAAAAATGCTATTGAAGACCACAAAGAATCTATCAAAAAATATACAAAACAACAAGATAGTGTTCGTAACAACAGAGAATTCAACTCTTTAACCAAAGAAGTTGAGTTTCAAGAGCTAGAAATTCAATTGGCTGAAAAGCAAATTAAAGAAATGAAAGCGTCTATCGAACATAAAAAAGAAGTGATTTCACAATCTAAAGAACGTTTGGATGTAAAATCAACCCACTTGAAACACAAAAAATCAGAATTAGACGCTATTATGTCTGAAACTGCAAAAGAAGAAGGTTTCTTATCTCAAAAATCAGAGGAGTACCAAGCACAAATCGAAGAACGTTTGTTAATCGCTTACAAAAGAATTCGTTCTAGCGTTCGCAACGGGTTAGCAGTAGTATCAATCGAAAGAGGAGCTTCAGCGGGATCATTCTTCACTATTCCACCGCAAACACAAATGGAAATTGCTTCTAGAAAGAAAGTAATCACAGACGAGCACAGTGGACGAATTCTTGTCGACAGCGCACTTGCTGAAGAAGAAAGAGAAAAAATGGAAAAATTATTCGCAAAAATGTAATACCTTAAGTCCCGCAAAAGCGGGACTTTTTTTATGTCAGATAATTTCAAAAAAATACTAGCCAAAATCATTGGACAATATATAAATTTATTGAGTTATATATTGCCTGACAAAGCATTGGTATTGGCATATGGTTTTTTTAGCGAACCCAGAAATGGCAAACTTCAAAAAGACAAACTGCCCGAAATTTTACAACAAGCCACTTTAGAAAACATCAAATACAAAGAACACGAATTTCAAACCTACACTTGGCTAGGCAATCAAAACAAAATTTTATTAGTCCACGGCTGGGAAAGCAATGCAGCACGCTGGGAAAAATTATTACATATTTTAAAAAAATCAAACAGCACCATTATCGCTATTGATGGACCAGCACACGGACTAAGCTCTGGAACAGAATTTAACGTCCCAACTTATGCCGAGTTTATAAACGAAATTTGCAAAATACACAGCCCAAAAATCATCATAGGTCACTCCATGGGTGGCGTTGCCTGTAGTTTTTACCAGCACCATTACCCTCAAAATCATCTCGAAAAAATGATTTTATTAGGTTCCCCATCTGATTTTAACGTGCTGATGCAAAATTTTGCCAACACACTAGGACTAAACTTCAGAGTTTGCCAACTCATCAAAGACCACATCAAAAAGCGATTCAGCATCAATACAGACGAGTTCAACAGTCAAAAATTTCTCAAAAACACAACCATTACAGGTATAATTGCCCACGATATAAACGACAATGTAGTCGCATTTTCCGAAGCACAAAAACTTGCCGCAACATGGCAAAAAGCACAATTTATAGAAACCAAAGACTTAGGTCACAGTATGCACGACGACAAATTATACCAAAGCATATACCAGTATTTATTTGAAGCATAAGAGCTTGGGCATCTTCGACAAGTGCTTGCGCCTGCTCTCGCCTTTATCTTTGCTCGTACCTCACAAAGGATATCGGCTCGATCAGGGCTAGCGACAAATTTTAGGCACTTGGAGAAATATTTTCAAATTATCTATAAATATTCGATTTATGGATTATTAGATTTTTCGAAAAATCTAATAATCAAATTTTCGAATCATCAAATTATCAAATTATACTATCTTTGCACAATGGAAGAAAATCTCACTAGAATAAACAAATTTCTATCCGAAACAGGATACTGTTCCCGTCGTGAAGCCGATAAATTACTAGAAGAAGGACGCATCACCATCAACGGAGTGGTGCCTGAAATGGGAACCAAAGTTTCTCCAAACGATGAAGTTCGAGTAGATGGGAAATTAGTTCGAGAAAAAACGGAAAAACCAGTATATCTTGCCTTCAACAAACCTGTTGGCATCGAGTGTACTACCAATCTTGAAGTACGCTACAATATTGTTGATTATATAAACTATCCAAAACGCATTTTCCCAATCGGAAGACTAGACAAAGCCAGCGAAGGACTCATTTTTATGACCAACGATGGTGATATTGTAAACAAAATACTTCGTGCCCGAAACAACCACGAAAAAGAATATGTTGTAACCGTAAACAAACTCATCACCAATCGATTTATTGACCGAATGAGTAACGGAATTCCAATTCTAGATACGGTAACCAAAAAATGTAAAGTAGAACAAATAAGTAAAACCGTTTTCCGAATTATTCTAACTCAAGGTTTAAACAGACAAATTCGTAGAATGTGTGAATATTTAGGTTATGAAGTAACCGCTTTAAAACGCACACGAATTATCAACATTTCGCTTGATGTACCAGTAGGACGTTACCGAGATTTAACAGATGCCGAAATAAAAGAACTCAACGCACTTATTGAACCATCGAGCAAAACAGAAGAAGCTAGTTTTGCAAAAAATGAAACTCCAAAAAGAAGAATAGAGTTTGTTCCAAAAGACAATCCATTTAAAAAGTAAAGGGATTATTAAAACATTATTGATTTTTCATCACAATTCCAGCCTTATGCAATTCTATTTTACAGCTTTCTAAGGTTTCAGAGCAAACTTTCGAAAAATTTTCGTTTTCAGCCCAAGGACGTATCGCTAGTTTTATGGAAATATCAGTAAGTGCTATAACCTCAACACTTGGAGCAGGTTCGTCTAGCACTTTTGCATTAGTATTCAAAATATTCAAAATAATATCTTTTGCTATTTTCAAATCGGAATCATACGAAATTGAAATAGCTAAATCCGCTCTACGAGTTCCTTCAATAGAATGATTAATTATGTTTCCGTTAGACAAAACTCCATTTGGAATAAAAATAGTTTGATTGTTACCCGTAAGCAATTTGGTTACAAAAATCTGAATTTCAATTACCGTTCCAGAAACTCCTTGCGCTTCTATCGAATCACCTACTTCAAACGGTTTGAAAAGGATAATAAGTATTCCACCAGCAAAATTAGATAACGACCCTTGTAAAGATAGTCCAATAGCCAAACCAGCAGCACCAATTATAGCCACAAAAGAGGCAGTTTCAATACCTAATTTGGATATAAAAGTTACAAAAAGCAATACCCGCAACACCCAAATTAAAATATTGACAAGAAATTTTGACAAAGTAGGTTCGTATTCTCTTTTTTTGACTTTAACATTTAAAACTCTTTTAAATACCTTAATTAGATAATGCCCAACTAATAGTATTAAAAAAGCAGTAATTAGTCTAGGTGAATAGTCAATAAACTCGTTTATATTTTTAGTAATGTAACTTACTATATCTACAGATTTCATTATCATTTAAGTACTTTTTTCATTACATAATCTTCCATTAAATAACCATTCCCAATTTCAATATTAACTGTTTCGATAGTTTGATATCCTAGATATTTATAAAATTCTTGTGCTTTGTTAAACCGATTTACATTTAATAAAACAGTATTGTTATTATTCTGAAGCGCTATTTTTTCTACTTCTTGCAAAAGCAATTTTCCAACTCCTTTTCCTTGGGTTTTAGGTAGAACGTATAATTTGTGCAATTTAGTATTCTCGGAATTTTCGTGATTTAATTCATAAGCGCAAAATCCTAAATATTCTTGATTTTCTTCTATTAAAAGGAAAGTCTGATTTTTTTGAAGCATTTGAATCTCTAAAAAATGGATGTCATAAAACATATTCAACATATAATCCAGTTGCACTTTTGATAAAATAGCACCGTAAGTACTAGGCCAAATTCTATACGCTAAATCTTGAATTATATGTAATCCTTCTTTTGTAACTTCTGTTATTTTCATATAAAAATTACATCTTTCTTTGTTCTCTAGCCAACAACGTATTTTTAAGCAACATCGCAATAGTCATTGGACCAACTCCACCCGGAACTGGTGTAATATAGGATGCTTTTTTACTAACATTTTCAAAATCGACATCTCCAGTAATTACATATCCTTTTTCGGTAGATTTATCTTCCACACGAGTGATACCAACATCTATGATAACTGCTCCGTCCTTTACCATTTCGGCTTTTAAATAATTTGGAACGCCCAACGCCGATATTATAATGTCGGCTTGCGTGGTAATCTGTGCAATATTTTTGGTATAACTATGTGTTAATGTCACTGTCGAATTTCCTGGAAAGCCTTTTCGTCCCATCAAAATACTCATTGGGCGACCTACAATATGACTGCGACCAATAACTACGGTATGTTTTCCTTTGGTTTCTACTCCATAGCGTTCTAAAAGTTCTAGAATTCCGAATGGTGTTGCTGGAATAAAGGTGCTCATATCGAGTGCCATTTTTCCAAAATTTTCTGGATGAAAACCATCGACATCTTTGCTGGGATCAATCGCCATCAATACTTTTTGAGTATCTATTTGTTCTGGCAATGGCAACTGGACTATGAATCCATCAATATCGTCATTTTCGTTGAGTTCTTTAATTTTTTTGAGCAACTCGGTTTCTGAAGTGGTATTTGGCATTCTAACCATTGTCGATTCAAAGCCTACGAGCTCACAAGCTTTTACTTTACTACCTACATAAGTTAAACTTGCACCATCGTTGCCTACAATTACAGCAGCTAAATGTGGTACTTTTTCGCCATTGGCTTTCATCTTGTTTACTTCAGTTGTAATTTCGTCTTTAATGTCTTGTGCCGTTTTCTTTCCGTCGAGTAATATCATTATTATTTGGTCTTAAAGTCGAAAGTCGAAAGTCGAAAATCTTTATGACTTTATGACTCTCGACTTTCTGACTAATTATTATTTCATTCCTGGTATACCGCCTTTCATTCCGCCCATCATTTTCATCATATTTTTTCCGCCTGGACCTTGCATCATTTTCATCATCTTGCTCATTTGGTCAAACTGTTTCATCAGTTGGTTTACTTCTTCTAGTTTTCGTCCAGCTCCTTTTGCAATTCTGGTTTTTCGCTTTACATCGATAATGGCTGGTTTGCTTCTTTCGGCTGGAGTCATTGAGTGAATGATGGCCTCAATGTGTTTGAAAGCATCATCTTCAATCTCAACATCTTTTAAGGCTTTTCCTGCACCCGGAATCATACCTACAAGATCTTTCATATTACCCATTTTCTTCACCTGTTGAATTTGAGAAAGAAAATCGTCGAAACCAAATTCGTTTTTGGCAATTTTCTTCTGTATTTTTCTAGCTTCTTCCTCGTCGTATTGTTCTTGTGCTCTCTCCACAAGAGACACAACATCTCCCATACCCAAAATACGTTCTGCCATACGATCTGGATAGAACACATCAATAGCATCCATCTTTTCGCCAGTTCCAACAAATTTGATTGGTTTGTTTACTACTGATTTAATTGAAATTGCAGCTCCACCACGAGTATCACCATCTAATTTGGTAAGAATAACTCCGTCGAAGTTTAAAATATCGTTGAAAGCTTTTGCCGTATTTACAGCATCTTGACCCGTCATTGCATCGACAACAAATAAGGTTTCTTGTGGCTGAATGGCTTTGTGTACTCGAGAAATTTCATCCATCATTTCTTCATCGACAGCTAGACGACCAGCTGTATCGACAATCACAACATTAAAACCATTGGCTTTTGCGTGTTTAATTGCATTTTGAGCAATTTCGACTGGATTTTTGTTTTCAGGTTCAGCATAAACTTCAACTCCTATTTGTTCTCCAACTACTTTTAATTGGTTAATAGCCGCTGGACGATAAATATCACAAGCAACTAATAATGGTTTTTTGTTCTTTTTAGTTTTCAGAAAATTAGCTAGTTTTCCAGAGAAAGTAGTTTTTCCTGATCCTTGTAAACCCGACATTAAAATTACGGTTGGTGTTCCAGAAAGATTGATTCCTGCAACATCGCCACCCATTAACTCTGTTAATTCGTCTTTTACGATTTTGACTAACAATTGTCCTGGTTGCAACGTGGTTAACACGTCAGATCCAATTGCTTTTTCTTTTACTTTGGTGGTAAAATCTTTAGCGATTTTAAAGTTAACGTCGGCATCTAGTAAGGCACGACGTACTTCTTTTAGAGTGTCAGCAACGTTTACTTCGGTTATTTTTCCGTGACCTTTTAGTATATGGAAAGCTTTATCTAGCTTTTCGGATAAATTATTAAACATAATCTTGTCTTTTTTAAGAGTTGCAAATATAGAGTAATTGAGAGAATTTGTGAATTAGAAAATTAAAAAATTTTAATATTTTGCAATAAAAAAGTGAGCCCATTAAAGTCATCTAATTTTTATGAGAACCAATAATAAATTTTACATTCTTTACGGAACATCAATTCCTAATAGGTGAAAAGCCGATTTTATAATATCCGCTACTTTTTGAGACAATTGTACTCGAAACACTTTTTTGACTTGATTTTCTTCTCCCAAAATTGAAACAGTTTGGTAAAACGAATTGTATTCTTTCACTAAATCATAAGTATAATTAGCCAATAACGCTGGACTATGATGTTGCGCTGCGTTCTGAATTACTTCTGGATAGAGTTCTATTTGTTTGATGAGTTCTTTTTCTTATTGTAATGTGAATTTGATATTAGAAATCAACTATTCTAAATAATTTAGTTGACAATTATTTTTCTCTTTTTAGTATGGTCCTTCTTCTTTTTTTGGATGTACTTAATTTTTACCAATTTATGTTTTTGTTAACCTTAGAGTCAAGGAAATCAAAAAATATTTTAACCAACTATATGTATACTGTTTTAAGAGATTTATTGGAATTATTATTTAATACAGAATTTTAATTAATTCCTTATTATTCAAATATTTTTTTATTTTTGCCATAAATAAATACTTCTGAGCATAATTATTAAAAGAAAAGATTAATATTCTTTTAAAAAAATATTAATGAGGAATCAATCAATTATTACTAAACCATTAAAAATGGTATTTTTAAAAATAAGTTTGTAAATAATAAAAATATGAACAGAAAAATTAACATAATAGTCCTACTCATCAACTCTTTTGTATTCTCTCAAACCAAAACAATTGAAAATATTAATACTTTTGACTTTAGAGATTTTGGAACACTAACAAATAATTCATCTTTATCTCACTACTCCTTTCTTATAACTAATAAAGTTTTGGAGAATAAACAAAGGGAAGGAGTTTTGACTTTTTACAATGAAGATTTATCGGAGACAAAAAAAGAAAATTTCGTCCTTAATGCTAAAAGTAATACTTTTTTACAAGCAAAAAACAACGGCACTAATGTTATAGTAGTTTTTGAGGATAGAGTGAAAGAACTTATCACTTTCAAAGTTTATTCAAGTGGTGGGGATCTAATTAACTCAAAAGAACTAAAAATTGAAAACAAGTACTTTGATTATAAAGCAATAGAGAAAATAGGAGATTTTTCACTAACGTATGCAATAAAAAATAAAGGTTTTCTAATATCCGAAGAAGTCAAGAAAAAAAGGTCAGGCTATAATATTCATTTTTTAGGTGATGATAAAAGCAAAAACTGGATTTACCAATCTCCTCCTGACCATAACAATAGAAAATCTGCTTGTCCTATGTTTGCTAATGAAGAAATGGCTGTAATTATGGAAAAAGAATGGGGTTCAGTTTATGATCGACAACCCACATTTACTGCTATCGCGTTAGATATGAATACAGGAAAAGAATTATTTAGAGTTAGTCATGAATATGAAACTACACCAAACTATTACACTAAGGCTACTGTGAATCAAAAAGGTGATGTATTCTTATTTGGTGAAAATTATAATTTAGGCAATAATTACCCTGATAACGATTACCCTAATGGCTATTTTATTGAAAAATATTCTAAAAAAGGAGAATTAATAAATAGTCAAGTTCTCAGTTTTAAAGATTCAGTATTTAAAACTTCATTGGAATTTAAAATAGAAGCTAAACAAAAAGCATTTGGAAATGTTTTTTTCTATGATGTTTTAGAATCCAATGGTCATTTTTTTGCTATTGGAGAAATAGCAAGAAGAGACAAACAAGGCTTTACCCTTGCAAAAGCAGTTACATCTTATGCTATTGGCGGTGTTATAGGTGGATTAATTTCGAACAATTGGGACACTAAATACACTATGGAAAATATGGTTGTAGTTGAACTTGATGAAAATTTAAAACTAGTCACAACTCACTAGTTAGAAAAAGATAAAACATTTACTGGTTTAAACACTATGGTTGTTAGACCTTATTTTAATTTGACTGAAATGGAATATGATGGAAAATTAGACTATTTGTTTTTATCAAAAAACAATAATGATTTGCAAAATATCTATTATTTGGACAGAAAAATAGTAAATGAAAAGCCAGATTTTAGAATTAAAAAAGGTGTTTTAGAAAATAATATTTTTACTATATCAGATTTTTCTAAACTGGAATTAAATGCTAATGAAGTATCTTTTAAACTAATACCAAGAAACAATAATAGCTTTTTGTTTATGAAATATAATCCTGATAAAAAAACTGTTAAAATAGATATTTTAAAACAATTATAAAGTGATTTCTTTGCGATAACTCCAATGAAAGAATGGTTTACCAAATAAATTAGATATTAATCTGACAATGAGTTTATTGTTATACAATGAATAGATAATAAAACGTAAAAACTAACACCACATACCTGATAATTAAATACCATTAAGAATCTGAAACATTCCTTTTACGGCGGTTAGCCCTGATGGAAATGAAAAGCAACAAAGTATAAAAAGCAGTTTTAGTTACAGTAACACAGCGACCAGAGGAAGCTCGTGTTAGTGTTTACTAAAACGAATTTTATACTGAGTTCTTGTAATGGACAGCAGGAATAGCTCCTAGTAATCTGAAGTAAAAAACTAATACAATAACTGTTATATGTTATATTACGAGTAATTATTTAAAAAAGACCCTATTTGTAATAAATTACATTCTCTCAGGAACATCAATTCCTAATAGGTGAAAAGCCGATTTTATAATATCCGCTACTTTTTGAGACAATTGTACTCGAAACACTTTTTTGACTTGATTTTCTTCTCCCAAAATTGAAACGGTTTGGTAAAACGAGTTGTATTCTTTCACTAAATCATAAGTATAATTAGCCAATAATGCTGGACTATGATGTTGTGCTGCGTTTTGAATTACTTCTGGATAGAGTTCTATTTGTTTGATGAGTTCTTTTTCTTTTGGATGCAGTTCAGTTTGAATATTAAGTGAAAAATCAAAATCGGCTTTTCGCAAAATAGATTGAATACGAGCATAGGTATATTGAATAAAAGGCCCTGTATTTCCTGCAAAATCAACAGATTCTTCGGGATTGAAAAGCATTGATTTTTTAGGATCTACTTTGAGCATATAATATTTCAAAGCACCAAGACCAATTGTGTTGTATAATTTGGTTTTTTCATCGTCAGAATAGCCTTCGAGTTTTCCTAAATCTTCGGAAAGTTTTTGGGCCGTTTTCGTCATTTCTTCTATCAAATCATCCGCATCGACAACGGTTCCTTCACGAGATTTCATTTTTCCAGAAGGCAATTCGACCATTCCGTAGGACAAATGGTGTAGGCTTTTGGCCCAATCGAAACCTAGTTTTTTCAAGATTAAAAACAAAACTTTGAAATGGTAATCTTGCTCGTTTCCTACAGTATAAACCATTCCTTCGATATCGATGTTTTTTTCTTTGCAGTCTTTAACACGTTGAATGGCGGTGCCAATATCTTGTGTCATATAAACGGCTGTTCCGTCAGAACGTAGCACAATTTTACGGTCCAAACCATCTTCTGTTAAATCGATCCAAACCGAGCCATCAGGATCTTTTTCGAAAACGCCTTTTTCTAGACCTAGTTGTACGACTTCTTTTCCTAACAAATAGGTATTGCTTTCATAATAATACGAATCGAAATTAACTCCTAAGCTTTCATAGGTTTGTTCGAAACCATCGTAAACCCATTGGTTCATTGTTTTCCAAAGCGCAATGACTTCTGGTTTTCCTGCTTCCCAATCGAGAAGCATTTGTTGAACCTCAGCTCCAATTTTGCTATATCTATTGAAATATATATTTTTAAAGTGTTTCTTTAAAACTTTTGGATGTAAAACTTCTTTTACATATTCTTCTCTTTCGCTAATATCATCTGAACCCCCATTTTCAATATATTCTTTTATACCTTCATCTATAGTTTCATTCCACTCATTAGTGTTTGTAAATTCAATGCATTGATTTACAAAATCAACATTTAAATTGTTCTTAATTTCATTATCAAACTCTATTTGAAATTCTTGTTCAAATCTAACATAATATTTCCCAACCAATTTATCGCCTTTTAAACCCGAAGTAGTTGGTGTTTCCCCATTTCCGAATTTCTGCCAAGCCAACATCGATTTGCAAATATGAATCCCACGATCGTTGATAATTTGGGTTTTGTATGCTTTTTTCCCAGATGCTTTGATGATTTCAGCTACTGAATAACCTAACAAAATATTACGAACGTGACCTAAATGCAGAGGTTTATTAGTGTTTGGCGAAGAATATTCGACTATAACTGCTTTGGCGTCGGATGTTGGAGTAACAAAACCAAACTGCTCGTTATTTTTAATTTGGTTGAAGAAATTAATATAATAATCATCAGAAATTACAATGTTTAAAAATCCTGAAACTACATTAAATGCTTTTACTTCAGACACATTTTCAACAAGATAATTTCCTATTTTGTTACCCAATTCAACAGGATTTCCTTTAATGAGTTTCAATAACGGAAAAATAACCATTGTAATATCTCCATCAAATTCCTTCCTAGTTTGCTGAAATTCGATTTTATCGATGGCTACTTGAAACAGTTCTTGAATTGATTTTGTTATACTTTGGGTTAAAATTTCTTGTATTTTCATCATTCTTTTTTTAGATGTCAAAGATAGTATTAATACCGAAAAAAATTATTGTTTTTAATTCAAATAAAAAGCTTCTCAAATCGTTATACATATTTAGTTCTAACGTATTGAATTTTAATGCTATAAAAAAATAGTTATTAACATTTCGCTGCATTTAATCGATTAAATATTACTTTTTATCGAAAAAAAATTATCTTTACAGCCAGAAACCAACTACTAATTATTTTATGAAAAAAGTTTTACTACTTATTACTTTTCTTTTTTCAATAGTTTGCTTTTCCCAAGCAATAACTATTAATACTACTACGTATACTTCTGATGAATTGGTAAAAACTGTTTTGACTAACAATAGTCCTTGCATAAATATTAGAAATGTTCAGTCTAGTACTGGTACAAGTGCGATTCCTAGTTCAACAAATGGAATTGGATATTTTACCAATACAAATCCTAATTTTCCGCTACAAAACGGAGTGATTTTAACAACTGGAAATGTGTTGAATTCTCCAGGCCCAAATACAACAACTTTAAGTGACGGAACATTAGCTTGGAATGGAGATTCCGCTCTAGAAAACGCATTAGCAGCGGCAGGAGTTACAATGGTTTCTAAAAATGCTACTGTTTTAGAGTTTGACTTTACCCCTATTTCTCCAAATTTTAATTTTCAGTTTTTGTTTGCATCCGAAGAATATGGAACCTACCAATGTTTTTCACCAGATGCCTTTGCATTTTTATTAACTGATAGTTTTGGAGTCACTCAAAACCTTGCCGTAATTCCTAATACAACAATACCAATTTCAGTTCAAACGATTCGAAACACAACATACAATCCTTCCTGTACAAGCGAAAATGCTGGTTTTTTTGGTTTATTTAATGACGGAACAGCGGCAGCTGCATCTGCAACAAACTATAACGGGCAAACAGTTTTGATGAATGCTTCTTCAACAAGCTTAGTACCAAACACTACCTATCATATTAAACTTGTCATTGCTGATGGAAACAATGACAATCAGTTTGATTCAGCCGTTTTTTTAGGTGGTGGAAGTTTTAATTTTGGTCAAGATGTTTTAGGACCAGATTTAACAATAAACACAAATAGTGCATTGTGCTCTAATAACGGGATTAACGAACCATATACTATAACTTCTGGATTAGATTCCAATCTATTCGATTTTGTTTGGAAAGATGCCAATGGAATTCCTATTCCTGGAGCAACGAATAGTGACTTAACTATCAATCAAGCTGGGACTTATCTCCTTACCTACTACGTACAATCAACTAATTGTGAGGTAGCAACTAATAATATTACAATAGAATACAAT
Organism: Flavobacterium sp.; assembly: GCF_031422135.1. Lineage (GTDB taxonomy): Bacteria > Bacteroidota > Bacteroidia > Flavobacteriales > Flavobacteriaceae > Flavobacterium. Next base: position 120,158 of record NZ_JANOQD010000003.1, read on the forward strand.
TCTGTCGTTTTTACAAATGAGCCTTTGGATTTGTTTTTGTGCAGTTCAGGACAAAGCAGTTATACTTTCGATTTTAACTCAAATCAAACTTTAGTTCAAACCAGCGGAGTAAATGTAACTTTTCACGAACTAGAAAATGAAGCTGAAAACGAACAAGCTGCAATACCATTAATTTACAATGTGAATGCCGTTGATTTGCCAAAAACAATTTGGATTCGTGCAGAAGATAACTTTACGGGTTTGTTATATTACTAAAAGTTTCATTTTAAATATTACTTCTGGACCTACCGCTTCGAATCCTGGAACATTGGAAGGTTGTGAAGTTACTTCTGGCAGTGGTCTGGCAAATTTTCTTTTATCGGCAAATACAGGTACAATTTTAGGAACACAATCTTCTACTATTTTTGAAGTTCTATATTACGCAACACAAGCTGAAGCGATTAGTGGCAATGGTTCCAATATTATTGGATTTCATAATTCTGGAAACGCAACTATTTATGTTAGGGTTCAACTTATTTCTGATCCAAGTTGTTTTAATGCTTCGGTGAGTTTTAATTTGGTTGTAAATCCAAAACCTGTTGTTATCGACTTACCCGATCAATATGTTTGTATAAATTACGCTTTGCCAAGTTTAACATTAGGTAATTACTATTCAGGAATAAATGGAACAGGATTACAACTTAATGCAAATGATATTATTTCAACAGATCAAACTATTTACATATACTATAAAAATCTTGTTACTGGATGTGATACAGAAACAAATTTTATGGTAACTATAGTGGAAATACAAGATTTAACACCTGCAAATACAGTCGCTTGTGATTCTTATTCGATTCCTTCATACCCATATCCTGGAACACGTTATTTCAGACAAGATGGAGGTCCGATTGCTGGAAATATTGAGCTCTTTCCAGGTAATACTTTAAATACTTTAGGACTGAATACCATTTATGTGTATTTTCAATCCCCAACTGACTTAACTTGTATTATCTTTTCAAGTTATACCGTAACTATTAGCAAAACTCCAACCATAACTGGCACTTTTCCAAACCTATTTGATTGTATCTCAATTACTACTTTACAGCCCATAAGTACTGATATTGGAATTGCAAATTATTATACAATTGACAATACAGGTGCTTACATTCCAGTTATTTTACCCATTACAAGCGATACTGTTTTATATCTTTTTTCAGAAAATAACACGTGTAGAACACCTATCTTAAGCTTTACAGCTGTTATAGGAACTAGTAGCTTTTTAGACACTTTTGACAGCTGCGAACCATATAATTTACTTGCTCCAACTGTTGGAGAATACAGAACAGAACCAAATGGTTTGGGCGCACTAATTCAACTTGGATTAATCACGCAAACCACGACCATATACCAATATATTCCTGGCGCAGCTTGTACTGATACATATTCATTCACCATACGAATACTCAAACCAGCCTTAACCGACCCTGTTCCTGTTACACGATGCGAAAGCTATACTCTTCCCGTAAATACCGAAGGAGCTAGCTATTACACATTGAATGGCGGACCTAATAATGCAAGTAATGTGCAATTGTTTGGCGGTGTAGATTCTATTACAACTACAACAACTATATATGTTTTTAAACCTTCAGCATCGTCTATAACTTGTTATAATGAGAAACCTTGGACAATAACTATTAATCAAAAACCTATTTTAGATCCTGTTGCAACGAGATATATTGATTGTTATAGTTTTACATTAGCACCACTTTCTGTTGGAAATTATTTCAATAGTCCAGGTGGAGTTAACCCAATTACACTACCATATACTATTGACAATACCAATACAATAAACAATATTAAAACAGTATATATTTATGCTGTTAATACAAATGATCCTACTTGTTTTAGTGAAACTTCGTTTATCGTAGATTTAGATGGCGTAGCTATTCCTAGTACATTTAAGGGAGACAAAATAGCTTGTGAGAGTTACACCTTACCTGTTTTACCACCAAATGTATTCTATTACACTCAACCTCATAATCCTGATGGAACTGGAGGAGGAAGCATGATTCCTGCATTAACACAATATACTAATTCGACAACGACTCCAATTTATATTTATACACAAACTAATGTGAGACGAATTTGTGCAGACGAAAGTAGTTTTACTATTACCATAGTAAAAAGACCAATTGCAAATCCGTTTCCAACTGAAATTCAGAAATGCGACACCTTTGGTTTGAACGATGGTATTTTTGAATTTGATTTGACAGACAGCGCAATTAAAACCAACATTCTAAACGGACAAACGCCAGATGCTGATTTTACATTAGCATTTTTCATAACCGAAGTTGCTGCAAATGATAGTACTGCAACTCCAATAAATTTGCCAAATAAATATCAAAATACGATTCCATTTACCGATAGTGTTTGGGTGAGATTGACAAACAACACCATAGCAAATCCTTGTTTTGATGTTGTGGAACTAAAACTAAACGTAAATTTATTACCTAATGTACAACTGGCACCTGAATATTTTATTTGTAGTGATTACGAAAAAGGGACAATACTAAATCCAGCCACTTTAGATACTGGATTAACTAGCGCAAACTATAACTTTGCTTGGACACTAAACGGAGTTGCAACTGGAGGAAATATAGCTACATTGATTGTTACCGAAATAGGAACATACGAAGTAACTGTTACAGACAAAACAGCATTTCTGTGTGAAAAAATAATGAGCACTGTTGTAAAACTATATACTCCATACATAACAATTGAGTATAGTGATGCTTTTGAAGATCCAACTTATATTACCATAAATGTGCTTGGTGCTGGTTCCGAAAATTACGAATACCAGTTAGACGATAGTAATTTTCAGGATAGTCCTATTTTTTATAATGTATCAGCTGGCGAACACCTTGCCACGGTTAGAGATAAAAATGGTCTTTGCTCACCAGCTCCATCAAAAGTATTTATTATAAACTACCCGAAGTTTTTCACGCCAAATGGTGATGGTTTTCACGAAAAATGGAATCTAGAGAGTTTAAAAACTACTAATCCAGATGCTTCAATATCTATTTTTGATCGATTTGGAAAACTCATCAAACAAATAACTCCTTCCACTGATGGTTGGGACGGGAAATTTAACGAACAACCATTACCTGCAACGGATTATTGGTTTACGGTAGATTTCACAGAGAAAGGAAGTGCTAAAACGTTTAAATCTCATTTTAGCTTAAAAAGATAATATGCTGAAATCACATAAAAAAATCTCGAAGTTTATCCTTCGAGATTTTTTTATACTTTTTTAATTATCTTCTCTGAAGACAAGTTTGTAAGTTCCATTTGTTAAAACAATCACATCAGAAGCGTCATTTTCATTATACAACTTACAAGAGACTGTTCCGGTTACTGTTTGCGTTTTCAGGAAACCACCAGATTCTATTCCTGCAACTGATGACAAAACTGCCATTATACTTCCTGTTTGACTTCCAGAAAGAGTTGAATATCTTACACCATTTGGCGATTGATAACTTACATCAATTCCCTTAATATTATTAGAATTTTCTGTATTTGTTATAAAATTTGTTGGAGGAGTTGTAAAATTTGTATTAAATGCACTTGTTTCACTTTCTGTTGATAATGAAGTATTGAACATATTATTAAATGTTAAACTTATTTGAGGAAAATCATTGATAGTTGTTGAAGGTATCAAGTAACTACCATAATAATAAGACCTATCAAAAGTGTTTACTCCAGAAAAACCAATATAAAATCCATTACTATGCGTTGGATTAATATTGTTATTCATACTATAATCTAAAGCAACGCCATTTAACAACGCTCTAAAATAGGCTATGGAACTAGTAGGAATTGGCACAATTGGTGCAGCACTATCATCACTACTACACGAAAACAATGAAATAGCTAAAGCCACTAAAAGTAATTTTTTCATTTTATTTGGGGTTTTAAAATTTGTGCGAAATTAGTTATTTTATTTGTACTATTACACGAAAAGGCTATCTAAAATTAATTTAGACAGCCTTTAACATTATTCTATATTCATCCAAATACTGTTACCATTTAATAATAGCACTTGCCCAAGTAAAACCTGAACCGAAGGCAGCTAAAACAACTGTATCACCTGATTTTATTTTACCCAATTCCCAAGCTTCTGTTAAAGCAATTGGGATAGATGCTGCGGTGGTATTTCCGTATTTTTGAATGTTATTAAAAACCTGATCGTCAGTAAGATTAAATTTTTTCTGAATAAATTGAGATATTCGCAAATTTGCTTGATGTGGAATTAGCATATCAATATCAGAAATTTGCAAATTATTAGCTCCCAAACCTTCGTTTATGACTTCAGCAAATCTGGTTACAGCATGTTTAAAAACAAATTGCCCATTCATATAAGGGAAATAGCTAATATCATCTGGATTGTTTTCTGCCAAAATATCTGTAACCCACTTTCCTCCCATTCCAGGTGAAGCAACCGCTAATTCAAGTGCATGTTCCCCTTCAGAATGCAAATGGGTTGATAAAATCCCTTTAGTCAAATCTTCTTCACGAGAAATTATGGCAGCTCCTGCTCCATCTCCAAAAATAACAGAAACATTGCGTCCACGAGTTGTCATATCCAATCCTATGGATTGCAATTCAGCACCTACAATTAAAATATTTTTATACATACCCGTTTTAATATATTGATCTGCAACGGACAATGCATAAATAAAACCAGAGCATTGGTTGCGAATATCCAATGCACCAATAGTTTTTAAACCCAATTCTTTTTGCAAAGCCACTCCCGGTCCAGGAAAATAGTAATCTGGTGATATGGTTGCAAAAACTATAAAATCAATATCATCCTTAGCAATTCCTGATCTTTCGATAGCAATTTTCGCAGCTTTTAATCCCATTGTAGTGGTGGTTTCCCCACTTCCCTTTACAATATGTCGGCGTTCTTGAATCCCTGTTCGTTCTTGAATCCACTCATCGTTGGTATCAATAATTTTTGACAAATCATCATTGGTCACTATATTTTCTGGAACAAAATAACCAAGTCCAGTAATTTTTGAATGGTACATATTATATTTTTATTAAAAAAAGAAATGCAAATTTACATATATTGTAAAATTAAGCAATTAAAAATTACTAGTTTTACTTAATTTGCATAAATAAAAAAAATATGGACTATTTTATTGTTTGTCTTGTTGCTTTATTGGGCTCAGCTTTGACCTTATTTTCTGGATTTGGGTTAGGCACTTTGCTATTACCCGTTTTTGGGTTATTTTTTCCAATTGAAATTGCCATTATTATGACATCGATTGTTCACTTTTCAAATAATAGTATCAAACTTTTAATTTTTGGGAAAAAAATTGATACCAATGTGGCTCTAAAATTCGGAATTCCAGCCCTGTTTTCAGCCTTTCTTGGAGCTTATTTACTAAAACTACTAACTAATATGCAACCGCTATTTGACTATTCAATATTTGGAAAAACAGTTGAAATTATGCCCATAAAACTAATCGTAGGTATCCTTTTAGTTCTTTTTTCTGTATTTGATTTTATACCCAAATTTAAAAATATCGGATTTGACCAAAAATATTTATCTCTTGGCGGTGTATTAAGTGGCTTTTTTGGTGGTATTTCAGGTCATCAAGGAGCTTTGCGCACTGCTTTTTTGATTAGAACTCATTTGTCTAAAGAAGCCTTTATAGCCACGGGTGTTTTTATAGCGTGTTTGGTCGATATTTCTCGATTGAGTATTTATATTCCTGAAATTATTAAAAACGATACCACTTTAAACTATAAGTTAATAGTATCGGCAACGATTTCAGCATTTTTCGGCGTTTATTTTGGCAACAAAATATTGCAAAAAACTACCATTACAATAGTTCAAAACATTGTAGCTGTTCTATTATTCCTTTTTGGAGGATTACTCATTTTAGGTTTAGTATAATTTTTTGAAATAAAAATAGCTTGCAATTTATAAATATTAGTAGTTTAAACTATTTTAGTACAAAATATCTTCAAAATGAACCACAACATACAAGCACTCTATAATATTGCACAGAAACCCGTTCGCAAAATTATTGGTTTAATGTCCGGAACCTCTTTAGATGGACTTGATATAGCGCTTTGTGAAATTTCTGAAGCTGGAGAAAATACAAAAGTAAATCTGTTAGAATTTGACACCATCGATTATTCTGAAGACATCAAAACAGAAATTAGAAAAGTATTTGCCAAAGAAGTTATCGATTTTAAGCATTTGGCTTTACTTAACGAATGGATTGGTTTGCTTCACGCCGATATGATTTTGCAATGTCTAAAAAAATGGAACATTCCAACTCACGAAGTTGATTTAATTGCCTCACACGGACAAACAGTAATGCACGCCCCAAAAATTTTGCACCACCAAGAAAAATTTCCCAATGCCACTTTACAAATTGGTGACGGCGACCATATTGCTGTCAAAACTGGTATTATCACACTTTCCGACTTCAGACAAAAACACATAGCAGCTGGTGGCGAAGGTGCTCCACTAGCGGTTTATGGCGATTATTTTATTTTTGGTAAAAAAGGTGAAAACCGAATTATGCTTAATATGGGCGGTATTGCTAATTTTACTTTTTTACCATCAAATATGCACCCTGAAACTATTTTTGTTACTGATACTGGTACAGGAAACACACTTTTAGACGCTTTTACCAGATTGTATTTTCCTGAAAAAGCATACGATACTAATGCTGAAATAGCTAAAAAAGGAAATGTAAATCCCCAACTTTTAAAGGTATTAAAAGCCAATGATTTTTTCAAAAAACCATTCCCTAAAACAACTGGTCCAGAATTATTTAATCTTGAATATGTAAGAATTGCTCAAAAAGAAAGTCAAACAGAGTGCATTTCCATAAATGATGTATTGGCCACATTGACTCGATTTAGTGCTGAAACCATTGCCGAAGCAATTAAACTATCCATAGAAAACATTGCCGATGAATCATTTACTATTTATATGTCTGGCGGCGGAATGCACAACCCGTTGTTAGTAAGTTGGCTAAAAGAATTGTTGCCATTTACATTCTTAAAAACGAACGATTTGGGCATTTCTGGCGATGCCAAAGAAGCAGTGCTATTTGCCATTTTGGCTAATGAAACTGTTTCAGGTGGGACATCAAATTTTGGGAATAGAAAAGGAATTCCGTCGGTTACAATGGGGAAAATTTCGTTTCCGAGTTAAGGATGATAAGTCAAACTCACTTTCTCATTAAAAATCAAGTTACAATCGTGCTCGAAGAAAATTACTTTTTTGTCAAAAACTGCTTTTATGAGGTAATAACTGCCTTTAAAATATGATTTCCGAACACTAACCTCTAAAATTCCGTTTGGATCCACTTTTAACTGATGTGGATAGAGTAATATGGTTTTATCATCTCCATCTAAAACAGACACTTCGGATAGTTTAAGTTCATTAACTTCTCCAAAAAGAGACGCAACATATTTAGTGCTTGGGTTTATATAAATAGTATGAGAATCTGTTTTTTCTACCATTTTTCCATCATACAAAACGATAGTTTGATCAGAATAGGATAAAGCATCGGTACTATCGTGGGTAGCCACTAAACAGGTAATATTTTTATTTTTTAAATAGGCAAATAAATTTCTGCGAAGGGCGTTTTTTCTAAAATTATCAATATGACTAAAGGGTTCGTCTAACAACAGAATCTCTGGCTCAAGCGCCAAAACTCTAGCAATAGCAACTCGTTGTTGCTGTCCTCCACTTAAAAACTGTGCTTTTGTACCAGCATACTCGGCCATTTCGACTGTTTCTAGTAGTTCCTGAATGCGTTCGCTCTTTACCCTTTGGTTTGCATTAGACAAGTATTGACCTACATTTTCAGCCACTGTTATATAGGGCATCAAGTCGAAATCTTGTGCGAGATATTTCATAAAAGACATTCCTGGAATTAAATTGAATTTTGGTCCAAGAATGGCGGTGCCATTCCACAGAATATGTCCGTGATTTAAATCATACAATCCATAAATTAATTTGAGTAATGTGCTTTTTCCACATCCACTCTCACCAATAATGGCAATATTTTCACCTTCGTTTATTGAGAAATCAATGTTGTGTAGTATTGGATTTAGAAAATCATATCCAAATGAAATGTTTTGTACTTGAAGCATTTTACTATTTTAAACCAAAGTTACGATGATTGTAAAAAAACATTACTATTTATTACAAAAAAAATGAAGGGTCACTTATTTAAAATACACTTTAAAAATTGAACCTACGTTAACTTCACTTTCCAACTCTATCTTACCACCCATTGCTTCAATTTGATTTTTTGTGATGTGAAGCCCTATTCCTGTTGAATCTTTGTGCTTATGAAATGTTTTATACATTCCAAAAATTAAGTCTTTATATTTTACTAAATCTATTCCTAAACCATTGTCTTTTACACACAATACTTTATAATCATCTTTGTTTTCTATATAAAATTCTATGGTAGATTGTTGTGACTTTCTCAAATATTTTATAGCATTCGTTGTTAAGTTCAAAAATATACTTTCTAAATAAGCGGGGATACAATTTACGTTAAAATCTTTTGGAACAGTATTGACTATCAAAATATTATTTTTAATAATTTCATCATTTAATACTACAAAAACCTTATTTAAATAATCCGAAACAACTAAATTCTGTGAATTAATTTGAGAATTAGTTTGAATACTAACAAGTTCGACTAAATTTTCGATTGTTCCATTTAGTTCTTTTGAAATAATTCTAATATTTGGCATTAATTCGTTAGCAGTCAGTATATCATTATCAAAAGTATGTAGTAATAAGCTCAAATTTGAGGTGTGATTTTTCAGATTATGAGATACTATATAAGCAAAATTGAGTAATTTATTTTTCTGTTCATTTATCAAGCCTAATGTTTCTTCCAGTTTTTCTTCTCTGTCTTTTTGAGCAGAAACATCGGTATGAGTTCCAATAATTCGAAGTGGCTTACCATTCACATCACGAGAAATAACTTTACCTCGATCCAATATCCATTTGTATTTTCCGTAGCATAAGATCCTGTGATAGGTTTCATAATAAGGTGTTTTTCCTTCAAAATGCAAGTTAATATTTCCAAAATAAGCTTCACGATCATCTGGATGTACTCGATCATCCCATTTTTCTGGGTTATCAATCAAATCAAAATCACTATCGTCTAATTCTAAAATTTTTAATGATTGTGTAGAATAAAAAACTTTATTAGTAACCATATCCCAATCCCAAACTCCTATTCCTGAAGCTAGATTAGCAAAATGACTCCTGGCTTCAAAAATTTTAAAATCTTCTTCTTTCTCTTTTATTGAAGAAATATCAGACATTGTTCCATAAAAAGCAACTCCTCCATTCTCAGCTTTTTCTGTTTCTGCTGAAACCCTAACCCATTTTATTTTTTGAGATGGCAGAATAATCCTGTAATCTAATTCAAATTTTCCTAAAGAGTTAAATGCTTTAAATATGGAATTTTTAAAACGTATAGAATCCTCAGCATGAATACTATCTTCCAATATTAGTTTTGGGCTTATTCTAACCTGTTCAATAGATAGTTCAAAAATATCGACAACAGCTCCATTCAAATAATTAAATTCGATAGCATTTTCAGAAGACAAAACAAACTGAAAAAATACATTCGTTTGTTTACCTATAATTTTCTTTAAATATTCATTCTCCACATTGTCCATAAGACTGACATTCATACACTTAAAAAATTAAAATTAAATAGTAAAAATATAAAACAGCTAAATTAAAACTCAACAAATGTTAAAATTTTAACAAAAAAATGAATTTATTTTATAAAAGTAAGAATCAGACCTCACAGTGCTACTATAAATACAAAACTAAAAAAAAAATCGACAAAATGATTAATAAAAACGTTTAAATGCACTTTTATCAATCATTCTATTTTTTTGTACAAAAAAAAGCACGATTCTTAAACAATCGTGCTTTTTCAAACAAACATAAAAAAAAACAAACTATGCTATTTCATATTTTTTAAATTCTTGCGTGTTGACCCTAGCTTTTAAATCGTGTAACAAATTGTAAAGACCAAAGAAGGTTCTGTTTATGTATAAAAAATGTTTCGACCCACGATTTCCATTCATTTTGCGAAGTTGTGTGTCTTTAGTAAATTCTTCTCCCATAGTGGCTATCTGTCCAAAAAAATCATCGTCTGAAAAATCAAAATAATCTCCGTGAAAGGGTTTGGTAAACAAACTCAACAATCTAAAAAATATTTCAGAAAAATAGGCAATTTCTTTTTCGGAATCATCTAAACGAAGTATTTCAAGTTCATACATTTTCTCTTTAAACAAGACTGGATTATTGATAACTTCTGGATTTGCAAGTTCAAAATACGGTATATAAAATTCGTTTGGAACTTCTTTAATACACCCAAAATCAATTGCTATTAAATTACAATTTGCATCAACCAAAAAATTTCCTGGATGTGGATCAGCGTGAACCCTCTTCAGACTGTGCATTTGAAACATATAGAAATTCCACATTGTTTGCCCTAATTTATCGCCTTTCGAGCTGTCTAGGTTGTGAGAAGTGAACTCGGAAAGATGCTCTCCTTCCATCCAATCCATTGTTAGAATTTTTTCTGAAGACAAATCAGCATAATATTTTGGAAATTTTAAATTTTCAATATTTTTACATGCAGCTGACATTTGCTCACTTTGCTTTAACTCCAAAATATAATCGGTTTCCTCGATGAGTTTGTTTTCGACTTCTTGAAAATATTTTTCTGAATCTTTTCCTTTCAAATTAAACATTCTTGTAGCAATAGGTTTTACTAATGCCAAATCAGAACTTATACTATCCGCAACCCCAGGATATTGAATTTTAATAGCTAGTTTTTTACCATTTTTAGTAGCTATGTGTACTTGTCCTATACTTGCTGCGTTTACGGAGTCTGGAGAAAACGTATCGTATATTTCTTCTGGATATTTTCCTAAATATTTTTTAAATGTTTTACGAACTAATGGAGCTGATAAGGCTGGAACTGAAAATTGAGATAACGAAAACTTGTCTACATAGGCCTGAGGCATAATGCTTTTGTCCATACTCAGCATTTGTGCTACTTTCAAAGCGCTTCCTTTTAGATTTTTGAGTCCATCATAGATATCTTCAGCATTATTTTCGTTAAGTTTATCACGAGTTAGTGACGGATTTACTATTTTCTCACTGTAATATGAGATGTAATTTCCACTTACTTTGACACCTGTTTTTAAAAGTTGGCTGGCACGTTCTATTTTGGTTGTTGGGATTTTATCTAGGGTTTTCATTTGGAGTGTTTTTTTTAATTAAATCAATTACATCATTTTTTCTTTCCAAAGAAACTTTCCTAAATCGAATAAATTTTCAAGAGGTTTTGTGTCTAATAAATCAACAACTGTATTGACTGATTTTTCGATAATAATATCTGTTTTTTCAAATGATTTTGATGTATCGTCTATCCAAAATTTCAAGATGAATAAAAATTGAATCCAAGCACCTTCAGAAAAAACAGGTCGAGCTACTTTCGCTACTCTACTGCTATTTTCTGAAGTGCTTGTTTCCATTATGTCTTTGATAAATTCCTTAAAATGATGTCTAAATTCCTTGAAATCTTTCAAGTTTTTCATTCCTTCTTTATTCTCCATTAACGAATAAACAACATAGCTTCTATTTAATGTCAAAATTTCGAATAAAGTAAAGTATAAGGATAGTAATTTATTCTTATCAGGATAATTAGCATAGCTTTTATCTTTTTCTAGAGTAATAACCGCATTTTGAAAAAACTTAGTCCAAATAGCTTGTTTTACCGCATCGAGTGAACCAAAATACATATAAAAATCAGTCTCTTCAATCCCATTGTTTTTACAAAAAACATATACGTTTTTAGTATTATGATTGTTTTCTAGAACATCATTCATATATAAACTTATGATATGATTGTCATCGATTGGTGTTTTCTTTTCTGTCGATTTCTTTGCAGTTGCCATAGTCGTATAATTTTATGTAAATATACCACTTGTCTATTTATTTTTAATATCTGTTAAACAAAATATTTGTTAAATGTCTTTCAAAAAAAATGAAAATAAAAAAGTAAAATGATACTTATTTTTTCTGTTTGTTTTTTTAACTTTCGATGATGAAAAAAAGTCTATCGCTACTAGTAATAATCATTACCTTTTCTTGTAGTAAAAATAATTAAACTGCACCATCACAGATACTTGCAACGGAAAAAGTTTTTTATAAAGGAATGGATTTATCTTTTCAATCTGAATTAGAAAATTACCCTATTGTTTATAAAGATGCTAATAATAATCCTATTGAAGTTTTGCCTTATATCAAAAATAAAGGTTGTAATTTAGTTCGCATCAAAATTTGGCATACTCCTCTAGATAATCAAAATACTTTAGAACAAGTTATGGCGTATGCATTGCGTATAAAACAATATGAAGTTTATGCTTGATTTTCATTATTCAGATACTTGGGCTGATCCAGGCAATCAAACTCCACCATTAGCTTGGCAAAATTTAACTCAAAATCAACTTAAAGACGAATTGTATTTATATACTAAAGATGTTTAGCAACAATTAAAAAATCAAAATACCATTCCAGAATTTGTACAAATAGGAAATGAAACCGATAGTGGTTTTTTTTTGGAATTATGGTAGAGTATGGAATGAATTCAATAGTAATTGGGGAAATTATGTAGCCTTAATTAAAAAAGGAGTTGAAGCGGTGAGAGAAGTAAATGGCGACAAAACTAAAATCATTTTGCACAATTCTAGTGTAGAAAATTCTATTTATTTTTTTGATAAATTACAGCCTTATACTATTGATTATGATGTTATTGGATTATCCTATTACCCTCAATTTCAAACTAAAGATTTAAATGTAGTGCAAACAAAACTAAATACGCTTGCATCAAAATTTAATAAAGAGATAATGTTAGTCGAAGTATCCTATCCATTTACTTTAAGATATAATGACAATCTAAATAACTATATTGGTCAATTAGATGAAATCATTCCAGATTATCCTGCTACTTCAAAAGGTCAAAAAGAATATCTTATGAAAATAGTTTCAATCATAAAAAAAATACCTAATAACAAAGGCATTGGATTTGTTTATTGGGCTCCTGACTGGGTTTCATTTCCAGGAAATACAGCTACATCAACAACAGGGTCATCGTGGGAAAACCACTGCTTATGGGATTTTAATTTTAAATCCTTACCAGCATTTGAAGTTTACAATAACTAAATAAAAAAAAGCGATTTCATCACTGAAATCGCTTTTTTAGTAAGAATAAATTATTTATTTAGTTTCCTGTTTCTTTTTTAGCGTCTTGTACCATTTTATTATTGGCCGTAATTGCAAACTCCACACGACGATTTTGTGATTTACCCTCAGGAGTATCGTTTGAAGCTATTGGTTCTACTTCTCCTAAACCTGTAGTTACAAATCTTGAAGATGCTAAGCCTTTTCCCGACAAATAGGTTTTTACAGAAGCGGCTCTCTGTTTGGACAAATTCAAGTTATAATCATCAGCTCCTGCACTGTCTGTATATCCATATATTTGAATATCAGTATCAGGATATTCGTTAAAAACTGGCACTAACTTATCTAGATTTCCTTTAGCATTTGATGTTAATGTAGATTTATTAGTATCAAAACGCACAGCATTTTCGCCCAACGTTAATTTAATTCCTTCTCCAACTCGCTCCACTTTTGCGCCTGGCAAACTGGTACTAATTTCTCTAGCTTGCTTGTCCATTTTGTTACCAATTACACCACCAGCAACGCCACCAATAACACCTCCGAGAACAGCACCAAGAGCACCATTTCCACCTTTTCCAATGTTATTCCCTAAAACACCCCCAATAATGGCACCACCAACGGCTCCAATTCCAGCACCTCTTTGTGTTTTATTTGTATTTTTTACAGCCTCACAACTTGTTATAAGTATTGGGCTTAAAACCATTAAAATGGCAACTATCGCTATTTTTATATTTTTCATATTTTAAATTTAAATTATTTTTTTTGAAATTGATACACCACATTTCCTACTTTTCCACCTACATCGATTCTATCTAGTAATTGAAAAGAGGTTTCCGTAACATTTGCAACATTCAATATGTAACCATCTCTCACTTTTTTTGCTTTATCGCCAGCAGCCAAAATTTTCATTACAAATTGTCCTTCTTTATTAATAAACCATGTAATGTCAGAAGCAAAATTTGGACAACTTGAACTAGTCAATGCCATAGTCCCTTTATTATTATTCGATACAAATTTCCAAGCACTACCTACAAAACATTTTGAATCAGCAATATCGAAAGAATTCACTTTAAAATATTCTGAACCAGGATAAGTCACTCCACTTATTGTCCAATCTCCTTTGATTACTCTTTCTGTCTTGTTGTCAACCTTTGTACTGGTAATTGATTGCGTTTTACACCCAAAAGCTAAAATTGAAAACATCAATACTACAATTGTTTTTTTCATAACTATAAATTTAAATTTTAACAAATATACAAAAGCTTAAAATCTAAATTGTTTCAAAATTATTATTTTTTTCATCAAAATTATACTGTAACGACAATTTGTCATTGTTAATACAATTGGTATTCTATTTGAGAGAATTAAAATGATTAAAAAAAACCTTTAAATTTAAAAACTATGACAACAGGAAAAATTAATGTTTCAGTAGAAAACATATTTCCCTTAATCAAGAAATTCTTATACAGCGATCACGAAATTTTCTTGAGAGAGTTAATTTCAAACGGAACCGATGCCACCCTAAAACTAAAACACCTGACTAGCATTGGAGAAGCCAAAGTAGAATATGGCAACCCAATTATCGAAGTGAAAATCGACAAGGAAGGCAAAAAAATTCACATTATAGATCAAGGTCTTGGTATGACAGCTGACGAGGTTGAAAAATACATAAATCAAGTCGCTTTTTCTGGCGCAGAAGAATTTTTGGACAAATATAAAGATTCCGCCAAAGATTCTGGAATTATTGGTCACTTCGGTCTTGGTTTTTATTCGGCCTTTATGGTAGCAGAAAAAGTGGAAATTATTACAAAATCATACAAAGACGAACCAGCTGCACACTGGACTTGCGACGGAAGCCCCGAATTTACGTTGACTTCTGCTGACAAAACCACTCGTGGAACTGAAATTATCCTTCACATCGCTGAAGATTCTTTAGAGTTTTTAGAAGATTCAAAAATTTCAGGTTTACTCAATAAGTACAATAAGTTTATGCCTATTCCAATTAAATTTGGAACTAGAACCGAGAAAATCGAGCAGAAAAAAGGAGAAGAAATCACTCCAGAAAATAAAGATAATATTTTTACCGAAGTAGAAGTTGACAATATCATCAACAACCCAAATCCAGCTTGGACAAAACAACCAACAGAACTTTCGGACGAAGATTACAAAACGTTTTATAGAGAATTGTATCCAATGCAATTTGAGGATCCTTTGTTCAATATTCATTTGAATGTTGATTATCCTTTCAACTTGACTGGGATTTTATATTTTCCAAAATTGGGTTCTGATTTGCAAATTCAGAAGGACAAGATTCAATTGTATCAAAATCAAGTTTATGTAACGGATAATGTAGAAGGAATTGTTCCTGAATTTTTGATGATGCTTCGTGGTGTGGTCGATTCACCAGATATTCCGTTAAATGTTTCTCGTTCTGGTTTACAAGCGGATGGTGCTGTAAAGAAAATATCCAATTATATAACTCGTAAAGTTGCTGATAAACTAAAAGCCTTATTTACAGAAAACCGTGAAGATTTTGAGCAAAAATGGAACGATATCAAAATTGTTTTAGAATATGGAATGCTTTCTGAGGATAAGTTTTATGAAAAAGCGGGTGCTTTTGTTTTGTATCCAACAGTTGATGGTAAATATTTTACTTTAGATGAAATAAAAGAAAATCTAAAAGAAAAGCAAACCAACAAAGACGGAAAATTGGTTGTTTTATATGCTGGAAGCAAAGATGCTCAACATTCATACATTGAAACTGCCAAAGAAAAAGGATATGAAGTTTTACTTTTAGATTCTCCTATTATTTCGCATTTGATTCAAAAAATTGAAGGTGATAATCCAGATTTAACTTTTGTTCGTGTGGATTCTGATCATATTGATAATTTAATCAAGAAAGAAGAAACTGCAATTTCAAAATTATCTGATGAAGAAAAAGAAAGTCTAAAAACATCTTTAGAATCATTTATACCAAAAGCATATTCTGTCCAATTGGAAGCTTTAGACAGTAGCGCATCTCCTTTCATCATTACGCAACCAGAATTTATGCGTCGAATGAAAGAAATGAGCCAATCTGGTGGTGGTAGTATGTTTGGAATGAATCATATGCCTGAAATGTATAATTTGGTAGTGAATACCAATTCGGATTTAGCAAGTTCTATCTTGAATAACAAAGATAAAACAGCTCAAGAAAGTTTGGTAAAACAAGCGTTAGACTTGGCAAAATTATCTCAAAATTTATTAAAAGGAGAGGAATTGACTGCTTTTGTAAAAAGAAGTTTTGAGTTGATTAAGTAGTTATTAGGGACTAAACCAGTTGGGTGCAATTATTTTTTTTAGATAATTTTTTACGATTTTGTCTCACTTAGCTTAGCTTGCGCTGGTTAAAGAAGCAAAGTATCTTCTAATTGGGGTCTTCGATACTTCCTTTGTTATTAAAGACGTAGCTCAGACAAATAATTTAGTTATAATAGATTTTACTTTCAATAGAAAATCAATTTTTTAATTAACTTTCTAATTGAACCCATCAAGTTATTTTATTTTATGATTATTTTTTTGTGACTAAAAATTGAGTCACAAAAAAATAATCATAAAATTATATATGTCAAAGATTTGCATTTAAAACATTTAATTTTTTATTCACTCAACAAATAATTTAAATTATAATAAGGTTAACAAAATGTATGTTGCAAAGCATAGACTGCGATTATGTCTTTATAGTTTTTGTACGTACTATTATATAAAAAAAGCTAAACAAATTTCTAGCTTATCCTTGATATCTATGTTTACAGTATGCCTTTTATTCTTTTGCGAACACTACTACAGTTGCCTTTGAATCGGCAGAATTCTTAGTGTCATAAACAAACTCAATTTTAGTAATTACTCTTTCTTTCCCATCAAGGTCAATTAGACGAGTTTCACCACCTGCAGCAATTCTTTTTCTAATTTCAATATCTTGTACTGTTCCATTTCTATAAAAGACTTTTATATCCTTAAAATTTACTGCCCCATTTTTGACAAAAAATTTCAGTTTTGTAAAAGTACCTTTGGCAGCAGTTACTGGAAGTACATCCTTCTCAACCCGATAATCAACTTTTCTAGCGCCAATTTTTTCCCATCCTTTGTCTTGTGCTAAAAGATTGGTATTAAAAAATAACAAAGTCAACACACCAAATAAAATCATTCTTTTTTTCATTTTTTTTAATTTAAATTTTTAATTAATTGTTTTGCTTAAACGTTAGACTTGAATTGAGTGAATTAGTTTAATTGAATTTTTATTTAAAATTAAAATGGAATCACCCACGCTCATATACCCTTTGAGTAACATTGCCTATTTTCTACCATAGATATTTATGCTTTTAAATTTCTATTATCAATTTAATATTATCAATTCTAGAATCTATTTTTTTTCCTTTTAACAACTAGTTTGAAGCCAAACGCGTAGTCATTGCAGATGATTTTAATCTAAAATCGGGTGTTTTTTTAATATCAAATTCAAAAAACAAATCTATTTTAGGAATTATTGAAGAAAAAATATTAAACTTTTCGTTGCTATACCAAATTTCTATTTGTTTGTTGTTGCTATTTGATTCAGTTTGTATATAGCCTTTGCAATTATGAAAAACCATATTTTCAAGTTTTATTTTTTGTAAGTTGTTCATATCACTTAAAATTCGATCTTCTAAAATTAAGCATTGACTAAAACCAGAAATAATACTATTTTTAATTTCTAAATTGCTGTCTTTCTTAACATAAATTGCTTCTTTAACAAGTCCTTGATCATTATCTTCATTATTTACAAATGTTACGTTTTTTGCTACTATTTTAGTTTGACTTCTAGAGGCATCAAAATGTTCAATTTTATCGTAAGAATCAATCTCGAAACATCGTGATCGTGAGGCATCAGACGAGAAAGGATGGCGTATGGCAATACTATTGTTTATGGAACACTGAATGCCTTGAGTGAAATCAAAATCATCATCAGTCGCTCTATATGAAATTAGATTATTGACAAGCACATTGCCCCCATACCATTCAAAAGAATCGTCGTTGGAGTAACTTATTTGCAAAAATTCTATCTTGGTTTTTCTTCCTACACCAGCAAGTGATAGTCCATTGAGTTCCTTTAAAGCATTTAACTTTCTTCCTGAAAATTCTATACGAACATATTTTAAAACTCCTGAATCATCTTGATCGTTTGTGCCACCATAGATGTTAAACTTTTGATCTAAGTTAAAATCCAAACTTCCTATGCCTCCAAGTCTATTTGTTGGTGCACCACCCAATACTATAATGCCGCCCCAATCGCCTGGTTTTCTTTCCGAAGCTTCTTTGTTTGAGGTAAAAATTATAGGCTCTGTTTCTTTTCCTTCACACATAATTTTTGATCCTCTTGTAATCACTAAAGTACCGCAAGAATCATAATCACCACGAATTACAGTTCCAGGTTCAATAGTAAGGATTGCATTTTTGGTTACATAAACAATACCCGAAATAAGATAGACATTTTTTTTGTTGAGTGTGAGGTTTGCATCAATGACACCACTTAAAATATTAGTCGAATCTGGATAAAGGGTAGTTTTGGGTTTAAAATTTGTCCAGTTGCTAAGCCAATTTGTATTACCAAATATACCAGTTTCTTGCCCATAGTTTGCAATGCATAAAAGTAAATTAACCAATAAAAATAAAAAAAATTTCATAAGTAAATTGATTTAGGGTATTTTTTTAAAGTACCATAAGAGTAATTGTTGTTCAATAAATGAATTTAATCTAAAAGTTATCTGTTTGTTATTATTAGAAAATACCCCAAAAAAATTTCAGGGTATTTATCACAAAATAAAAAAACCAACAATTAACTATTCTTTTATATATCACCCATTGGGTGTACTGTCGTTTAAACTATATAATCTAGCCCTCTATTGCCTGCTCGAGCTCATTTTAAAACCCCTGATGACTCTCGACTGCGCTCGAGGTAACAAAATAAAAAATAGACTACCTATATTTATATTCGTTATGTTATGATTTACCAAACGTCCCCATCAATTAAGGCAGTTGCTTTAAAAGGTACAATTGATGATGTGTAGCCCCACTGAAATAAAGAAAACTTAAATTTAGGATTTGTTCCTGTTGTTGTTATAGCTATTCTACTATTTGTAATACTACTATTGGCTTTATAATCTTGTAATATAACACCTGATACTGGATCAGTTATTTTATAAAAAAATGCATTGGCACCGGCACTGTTAAACAATTTAAGATCTAAGGTTACTGGTGCTCTCAATTCTCCTTTGTTTATGATAAAAGTGGCTATTTCTGATTTTTTATCTGCTGTCAGATTATTAAAGTTTTGTCCCGCTGTAGTTAAAAATTCTATAAAATCAATTGCCAAGATAGTTACCCTTACTTGATTTGGCTGTGCCGCATTGGCATAAAAAAACTGCACATTGGTTTGCGAAGTTTTATCTGCTGGTGGTGCTATAGGATTATAAACAGTAAGTGGGCTGCTATCAGACAATTGCAATAAGGATATAAACCCATTGGCTGGTGCAGTAACTGGAGTGGTCGATTCTAATGTTTCTGTGCCACTGGCACCCAATCGCCATATTTTTAAATCTTGTGTCAATTCCTTTTCTTTAAAATAAGCTACAGTGCTTTCAAATACTGTTTGAGTACCATCACTATTAATAAAAGGCAAACTGTCTGTCAATTTAGTAGTTCCAAAATCAATGCGATATCTTGCATTTGGATTTTCTAGATAAGGGATTTTAGTGGCTACAGTTACCAGGGTATCCTCTACTTCATACTTACCTTCTGTAGTACACGAGTTAATTATAAATGCAGTAATTATTGGTATTAATATGTATACTATGTATTTTTTCATTGTTGCTTTTTTTATTACTATGTTGTAAACAATTTATTTAAAACAAACCTTTGCCTAAACTTTTAAAACTTAGACAAAGGCTTTTACTTATTTTAAAATTTTTACTTCTTGCCATTCCCAATTTTTTTCTTCACTCCCCCTTATTTTTCTATAGTCCCGAAATAGTATAGAAAAAAGGTGTTAAAATTTACCTTAAAACAACTTTCGCAAACCTATTATCTACCCGAATAATAAGAATTTTATTTTTTGGTAAGTTTGCCAATACTGTAACAGGGTCTCCCGCAGGTATATCCACAATTTTTTGATTAAACAAATCAAATACCTGTACTTGCTCTCCTGCTTCGGTATCTACGTAAACAATGCTACCGTCCACATAAATATCAAGTTTTGATGTTGTCGACTTTTTTCGTACTATTTCTACATCATCTATGATAAAATCTGTAACACCACCTGATGAAATATTAATTAAAAGTTTGGCTACTGTACCATCTGAACCTATTGGTGGCGCTGTAACATTGATGGTTTGTCTGTTCCAAACATTAATAGCATTAAAAGCAGAAGCTTCAAAACCAAACAAGGCACTATCTGCGCTTGTTGGTGGTATATCTACATCATTAGCATCCAACCATTGTAACACTCTGAATCCTGTAGAACCATCGCCTCTGTCTGGTTTTGTGTATTTGTACCAAAAAGAAACATTGTAAGTTTTGCCAGGTTTAATACCTCTCACTACTTGTATCACATCGCCACTTTTACCCTGAACAGTATCCAAAGACATTTTTAAAGCTTTTTTACCTAAACAGCCTACTCTTATACCAGTAGTAATTAAGGATAAACTGGCCGGTGTTTGAATATCGCTGCTTGTCCAACCAAAAGGAATATTGTTGGCTCCTATGGTTCCTTCAAAATTACCGTTTACCAAAAGATTCCCAATTTGAGATCTTTCTACAGCTGTATCTTGAGCATTTACCCCTAATGACATTATAGTAACCCATACTACAATACCTAAATTCCTCATTTTATTTTTAGTTTTCATTTATTTTTATTATTAAATTTATTAAACCTATTAAATATTACTTTACATTCATTTTAAGTAAGTACCCTATCAAAATTAGCTGATAAATACAATACTTTAATTATCGGGAATTCGCAAGGTTTACTAATTTATTTTAAAATAACTTTTCCAGATTTATTATCAACCTTTACAATAAGCATTTGGTTTAAAGGCAAATCATTTAATACAGTAACTGTAGTATTTCCTTGAGCCAAAGTATTTGTTACTTTTTGCCCCATTAAGTTGTATACACCTACTTGTTCGCCTTCTTGTGTTGCTACATACAGACTGTTGCCTTCCGCATACATCTTGACTGTATTTTTCTCTATAGTATTGATCCCTAAGGGTGCTTGTTTGATTACTTTTGCGTTATCAATAACAAAATCTGTAGCGCCACCACAATTAATAACTAATAAAAGTTGGGTAGTGGTAGCAGGTGCAGTAACTGTAGTAGTGAAAGGCAACCAAATGTCTTTTGCCAAATAAGGAACTGGATTAAAACCAAAAAATTCTGCATCTTCATCAAGAGGTGGTACATCGTCACCCATGGTATCAAACCACTGCAAACTAAGAAATCCACCAGAGCCATCATCAACTTGTTTGTATTTATAAAAAAAAGAAACATCATATTTTGAACCTGCCACTATTGCAGGTACTATTTGGGAAACATCACCAAGTATACCTTGAACTTGGTCTACAGATAATTTTAATGCTTTTGCGCCCTCTTGCGGCATAATAGTAGTAATTGCCGAGGAAACACTCGTTTGCAAAGTAGTACTTGGTGTTACCCATCCTGCTGGTGTATTATTTGTAAAAGCACCTTCAAAACCACCATTTACTAAAAGATTGGTTTGTGCCTTTGCACTAAAAAACAGCAAGGATACTACTCCTATTTTGTAAAATTTGTTCATTTTATTTTTCATTTTATTATTATTTAAAAGTTTGTTGCTTTATATTAAAAAGGTGAGGAAAGGAATTTTTAATTCCTTTCCCAACACCTTACTATTATTATTTTTTACTTCTTAACACTGATTAGAAAATTTTGTTAACCCAATTTTCATTGATCCAATATGTAGTTGCTGAAGTAGTATTGGTACCTGGAAAAGCACCTTTGTATGCGGTAGCGGTAAGTGTAGAGTTTACTCCCGCTCCAGCTGGAAACCCAGCAAAGTTTGCACCTGAAAGTGCTGGATTGGCATTAGGTCTTAACGATCTAGCAGTACTAAAATAACCACTGGTTGTAAATGGACCTGAAAGAACAAGACCAGTAGTTGCTGGTGCACTATTGCTTGCATCAAGTGTAAAAGCTGGTGCAAAAGCTGCAGATGCTCCAACAGCAGAAGATCCAGGAATAAGACCTATAACATTGTTTAATACGCTAAATGTTTGCGGACTATCATCTCTTATAACATTTAGACTAGTTGCAGTACCAAAACCGTAAACAACACTGTTACGGAAAACAACATTTGAATTTCTACGGATTAGTGCACCATGAAGTAAAACACTACCAGCACCAGAAGAAGTACCAGTTGAAGTACCTACTATAGTAAAGTTTGAAAGTACTGCACGCGTAATTGGAGCATTTGAAGATGAAGCAGCATCATTGTCACTTTCTATACCATTGGTACCAGATCCATATACTGTAGTAGGGTTTAATGCAGAAACTGCAAACTGTATTCTTCCATTGTAGCCATTATCAAAGTCAAAAGAATCGTCATTGGCAGAAGTAGCTATTAAAAATTTAGCATTTACTGTACCTCCAAAAAATTCAAAAGCATCATCGGCACCTCTGTAAGCCTGTAAATGATCTAATGTAGTACCATTTCCAACACCTGCAAAAGTGAAAGAATTTAACTCATTGCCATCAACAATAACCGCACCAGCATATTCAACTCTCACAAAAGACAAACGTCCTGAATTGTCAGTTGTAACTGTGCCTGTTGTAGTACCATAGCTTACATCTGCATTGGTAACACCAGCAGGAAGACTCGGAACATTAATTCCTTCTATTACTGCTACAGTTGCATGGTTTGATGGAGCGTTGCCTATAACTACCAAACCGCCCCAATCACCAGCATTCAATGAAGGATTGCTAGCATCTATACGACCAGTCATTACTATTGGAAGCGTATTAGTACCAATGGCATTAATTTTAGATCCTCTTGTAATGATGATAGCAGAAGCATCTGCTGGTGTTGCTTTGAAAACACCTTCAATTCTTGTACCTGCTTCAATGTTTAATGTAACACCACCTTTAACTACTACTTTCCCATCTGCGATGTAAGTGTTAGCAGCAACTAAAGAAAAAGTTTGTACTCCACCTACTAGTACAACACCAGGCGTACCTGGTTGTATAACATTTGGCAAAGTAATAGTAGCCTGAACCCCTTTGGCAGTTGAATCGTTGTCTGATCCGTCTAAAGCGTCTGACAAGAAATCCTGAGTACAGGATGACATAGCCAAAACCAATGCAAAACAACTCGTCGCACTTGCGAACCTTTTCAAAAATAAATTTTTCATTTTTTTAGTTTTTTATTGCGCTACTTTATTAAGTTTAATAAGAAAAAAAGAGTAGCATTGACCTTTTCTCTTATTTACATTCCAAACAACTATGGCAACTATTGCACGGTACCTTACAATAAATGTTTTAGTATTTGAACAGTTTCTTTATATTTTTAACCCGTTGGGTGTAATTCATTTTTTTAGCTAAAATTTTTACAGTTTTGTCAAACTGAGCTTGTCGAAGTTTATTTTAAGTGAGTCTTCGACAAGCTCAGACTGACATTTTGGTTTTTAATGGATTTTAATTTGAATAGAAAATCATTTTTTAGATAATCTAATTAATTACACCCAATGGTTTTATTATTATTAAAAATTAATTATTAAACATTTTTTTTTAAAAAGAATACGTAATAGAAAAAGAATAGGTGGTGCCTGCCAAACTTTTTCTAAGTACCCTGTCTTCTCCTTCGTCATAGCCTTTGCCGTTTGTGGCAATACGACCTAAAGTCTGATCATTAGTATCTTTAAAATCAAAAGCATTTACATAGACTATAAAAGGCTGAGCTGTAATATCACTGGCATTCAATTTTAACTCTACTTTATTTTTCATCAATTTAAAACGCAATTGTGCATCGAGTGTGCCACGATCAGCATCGTATATATCTGTTTCTTCATCTGCACCTGCAAAACGAATTTTTTCTCCTAAATAATTATAATTCACTGTGGCTCCTATCTTGTCCAAGTTATAAGACAAACCCGCATTCCAATTGAGTGGTGACAGCCCATTTGGATTACGATCTCTTGTAGAACCACGAACAAGGTTACCCCCAACATCAACAGGATCTAAAGAGACAGAACCTTTTAATAAAGATAAATTGCCACTAACATATAGGTTTTCAAGGTCTTTGGTGATAAAACCAAAGTGTTTTCTGGCATTAAATTCTATACCCTTTACTTTGGCCTCATTTAAATTAATATATAAACTAGTCTCACCACCACTAAAAGCAGTAACAACAGTTTCAATAGCATTGGTAAAATATTTACGAAAAGCAGAGATAGAAACAATTTCTCTGGGCGAAGGATACCATTCCAATCGAAGGTCATAATTAGTAGCAGAAGGATTAAGTAAGCTTCCATTTCCATTAACTGATAAACGCTCATTCAAATCAAAATAAATAAATGGTGCTCGCTCTCTAAAATCTGGACGCGCCAAGGTGCGTGAATAGGCAGCCCTAAATTTGAGTGAGAATAGGAGATCATAGGTGGCTGTGATAGACGGAAGTACATCTCTTTCTTTAAAAGTTAATAAACTATCTACAAATATTCGTCCACCCGTTGGTCCGACCTTGCGACCAACCGTATTTAATTTGATGTCAGTTAATTCAAGTCGAAAACCTCCAATGAAATGCAGTTTTTTAAACAAAGTAAAATCGCCCATAATATACCCTGCATTAATATTTTGGGTGCCATCATATTTGTTAGCATTATTAGATGTACCTGCTAATCCAACATTATAAGGCTCTAAAAGATAAGCTCCAGAGGTAAAATTTTCTGGCGCAAACAATTCTTGAATGGGCTTAATAGTAGCATAGAGTTCACTTGTCAGAATAATATTACGATTAACGGTAATGGATTGTAAATCTTGGCGATAATCTGCAGAACGAAAAGTACCCCAATAGCCTGTCTTAAGTTTTTGATTGTTGCCAGCTACTTTAAAATTAAACTCTATATTGGTTCCAGCATTCCATTTTTTTTCTTTTAATATACTAGCGAATAATCCAGCACCTTTAAAAACATTATTATTACCCGTATTCGCTTCAAACCAATTGTACACTGGAGGTGTTGTAGGTGTGGCTAATGCAAATACATCGGCAGTATTAAAACGATCGTCTGGCTGGTCTCGAACCACTTCATTAAAATCGCCAAACCAATTGAAAATAACTTTTTTATTAAACAGTTTGTGTTCTCCGTCGAGTCTGGTTTGCCACAAAGTATTTTCTCTAACACTACTAATGGTTCTGAATTGAAAGCCAATTGGAACAAAAGCAGGACTAGAATCAGTCTGACTCGAATTATCGTGCGTAAAGCGACGGTTGTATATATTGCGAAAATCAACACGGTGGTTGGTATTTTTCCAACCCGTGTTAAAAAGGCCTGCTACAACGGTTACAAACGAAGATTTAATTCCATCTTTAGAAATTTCTTCTGGAAAAAATCGATCATTCCATTCATAATCTTCACGGCTTTCTTCATTCCGGTAGGTAAAAGCAGATGTAAAACCTATGGTACTGCCGTCTTGAAAAGTAAAAGGCATACCGCCTGTAATGGCATAACTCTGGCTGGGGTTGGCATTAAACTTTTGTAACCCCCAATGGTTGGGCAACTCCCCAGCTAGGTTGTATTGTGCTTGTGCATTTGGGTTTATACCTAAGTCTTGTCTTAAATATACTTTTTTATATTCATCGCTCCAACCGTTCTTGAACCAGTCGCGTTTGTCCGTGCCTAAAAAATAATCTTCTTTGTATCTGGTATTGCTAAAAAAATCTTTGCCAAAACTTTGAGAGTTAAATCCGTTTCCTATGCTCAAGGTTAAGAATTTCTCTTGGGGCACAGACAGTGTGTTTACTTGCACCGCACCTCCGGCAAACTCGCCAGACATATCGGGTGTGAAGGTTTTAGCAATAATCACATTGTCAATTAAGTTACTAGGTATAATATCGAACGAGAAGTTACGGCGGTTGGGTTCTGTACTGGGCAATGAAGCTCCATTGAGTTGTACACTATTGTATCGTTCGCTCATACCGCGCACAACTATAAATTTGTTGTCCTGCATGGTCACTCCAGAAACTCTTTTGAGTACATCGGCCACATTGTTATCTGGTGTTAGTTTTATTTGTTCTGCACTGATACCATCAGTAAAGGATACGGTCTTTTTTTGTAAGGCAAACAAGCTGGCTGTGGATGCTTTTCTGTAACTGGTGGTTACAACCACCTCATTCAAGACATTGGTACTTTCATCCATCACTATATTTAACGATGTAGTTTTTCCTGAGGTTACAACTACCGCGGTTATTCTTTTCTTTTTATAGGAAAGCATCGACAAATCTAGCGTGTAAGTGCCCTGTGGAAGAGACAAGCTGTACTCGCCAGCATAACCTGACTGAGTACCAGCACCAGTTTCAACCACTGTTATATTAACACCAGGTACTGGCAAACCTTGCTGGTCTAGAACGGTACCTTTAATGGTTCCTTTTTGCTGGTTTTGAACTGGCGTTTTATCTTCAACTATGATATAATCGTCATTTGATAATTTTTTATACATAAAACTAGTGGTTGATAGTGTACTTTTGAGTACATTCTCTACAGATTTATTTTTTGCACTTAGTGCGGGCACTTCGGTCTTTTTTACCATATTCACATCAAAAGCAATATTGATTTTACCTATTTTTTCTATTTTAAATAAACGTGATTCTAGTAGTTCGGCGGAAAATTCATTGTTTATATTTTGAAGTTTTACTGTATTGGCTGTTATAAATTGTGATGTTAATATGGTGAACAGTATGAATAAAAAGTTGCTTCGTAATTTATTGTACCTATTTAATCCCATCGATTGATTGATTTATTTATTTATAAAAAATTATTGATTTTGTGTTTACTATTTTATATTTCACCATATACAATGCACCTATAGACTCTGCTACTTGCGTAAGTGTAGCGTCTTGTTTAAAGGAGGCATTCAATAATGCGGTTTTTAAAACTTTGTCTTGCAATATGACTTCAACTCCAAAATGTTGTTTTAGTCTTAATTTCAGCTCGTCTGCACTTGCATGATACATCACCAATCTGTGATCCATCCAAGCAGTAGCATCTTCCCAAACCGCAATTTCTGTTTTGGAGGTTTTTGTTGTTTTATTGTAGGTTATTTGTTTGTTTGCAGTAAGAATTCCCAGTACATTGCCATTATTGTTTACCTCCACTTTCCCTTCTTTGACAGAAACAGCACTTTCGTTCAATGCTCCATAGGCTTTGACATTGAAGGCCGTTCCTTTAACTGTGGTTTCAATATTTTGGGTATGCACTATAAAAGGTTTGCTAGGATCCTTAGCCACTTCAAAAAAAGCTTCACCTTCTTGTAGCCATACTTCCCTTTTTTGCTTATTGAAAGCTTTTGTTGATAGTGCCAACTTGGTATCGCTGTTTAGATAAATTACTGATCCATCGGGCAACATCATTTTCTTCATTTCTCCTTCGCCAGATTTGTAATGGGTCATCATCATTGCCGTAGTATTTTGAAAGCTAGGTTTAGCATTATGATCAAAATAAAAAAAATAAAACCCTAGTCCCATAAAAAATGTGATACTTGCTGCTACAGAAAATTTCGAGTATCGGTGCCATTGTATTTTACGCACTTTGGTATTTTCAAAAACCATTTCATTATCAAAATCGAAATTTTCAGATAATTTTAGCCAAATATCATCGCATATCTTTTGAGCAGAGGCATCAGATATTTTATAATTAAAATTTTGAATTTCAGGATCCCACTTCTCGACTATTTTTTTTTCTTTCTCTGTAGCCTCACCCTGAAAGTAACGCTCAAACAATTCATGAACCCAATGCAGAGCAGATTCCTTATTTCGAAAATATTTTTTTGTATTGTCTTTCATTAAATGTTTAAAGTGTAATTTAATTAATGTGTGATTAGTGTCTCTAAAAGATAATCGTATTGTTGGGGCCTTTTTGCTAAAAAAAGAGTTTATGATTGTGTTGTGGATTTGTGAATAAAACGTTAATCATCAATATTATATGAATATCACACTTATTTTTATTTATTTATAAAACTTAAAAAAGCCAAAAAAAACCTACAATTATATTAACTATTTCATAACTTTTAAACAATTATTTAAAATTACTTTTGTCTCCATTCATTATTACAGATTTGTTAGACCAATTTTATAGTTTTAATTTATATGAAAACATCAGATAAAGAATTATTAGAAAAAATTGCCCACAAAAATGAAATTGCCTTTAATGAATTCTATAAAAATTATTCTGTATTATTATACAAATGGGCATATAATCGAATTGGAAATTATGAAGTTTGCAATGAAGTAACCCAAGAGTTTTGGTCAAGTTTTTGGATCAATCCTGACATAATTAAAACCAACGAAGAAGGTTCTGCAAAAAATTTTCTGTTACATTTTTTTACTTATCGAATCCTAGATTATTTACGCGCTAATAATAAAAGAAACAAATCTATGGCCAACGATTGGGAATATGATAATTTAGAAAGTACATTATCGTATTCACATATTCTTGAAGAAATACACGAAAAAGAAATACATACTCTTATTGATGAAATTCTAGATACTTTACCAGCCCTAACCAAAGAAGTTTTTATTTGCAGGCTAAAAAAAAATTATTCAATAGAAGAAACCGCAGCATATTTAAATATTAAGAAAAAAACAGTGTATAACCGTTCTGTTTCAGGGCTCAAAACAATACGGACTAAAGTAAATGAAATCAATTTAGAGAATCAAGGATTAGATAATCAAACCGCTCTATTAAAATTAATTGTTTTATTAAATTTATTAAACTGATTGTTTGAAAAAATTCTCACATTGTCAGGTAATTTTGTAATACCCAAATTGACTAATCTTAAATAGTTGTTATATCTATTAATACTTCATAGTCTTATTAATACTTCATAGTCTTATTATAAATTTAATAGACTATGAAAAAAAATATCCAATCTACCAGTTATTATTCTAAGCACAACGTTTAGTTCTGCTCAAGAAAGTTTCGTAAAACAAGCGTTAGACTTGGCAAAATTATCTCAAAATTTATTAAAAGGAGAGGAATTGACTGCTTTTGTAAAAAGAAGTTTTGAGTTGATTAAATAGATTGTTAGATCATAGACAAATAGAGGATAGACCTGCGAGTGAGAACTTGCAGGTTTTTTTTGTTACTAGTTAAACCTTTCCGCTTTTTTATAGTCTTATTAATAAACATTTTAAGATTATGAAAAAAATAACCACACTCTTTTTTATTGTTCTAGGAATAACAATTGGTTCCGCTCAAGAAAATGACAATCCAGAATTTACAGGCGAAAATTTTAGTTTAGAAGGTGCTTTAGCATTATTCAAAAAAGCAAATTCACTCGAAGAATTTGAAAAAATGATTAATCAAGAAGATAACAACGTCAACAATCTTGATTTGAATGACGATGGTAATATAGATTATATCAATGTAGACGCTATTAAAGAAAGTAATACTCACGTTATTGTTTTGAGTACTTTTTTAAATGAAAACGAAAAACAAGACATTGCTACTATTGGTATCGAAAAAACTGGAAACGAAGAAGCAACATTACAAATGGAGGGCGATGAAGAGTTGTATGCAACAAATACAATTGCTGAACCTTTTGACAGTTCAGATAAAATAGAAAAAACTAAAGGTGGGCCAGCTCTGGGAGAAATTACAACTACTAGTCGTTTAGTAAATGTCTGGTTTTGGCCTTGTGTTCGTTTTGTTTATGCTCCAAATTATGTGATTTGGACTTCTCCATATCGATTTGGGTTTCATCCACGCTGGTGGAAACCTTGGAGACCTTTCCGATATTCTTTTTTTTACAGCCGTAGTGCACCGCATCGAGTTTACTATCACCGAACTCCAAATAGAAGATTGGTTTTTGTAAAAAAAATATACATTCCAAAAAGACGTTATTCTAAAATAGTTGTTCATCATAACAAACACAGTACTGTAGTTGTAAAAAGTAACAATCGTAAAGTAAAAGACGTTAAAACTCCAAAAAAATCGAACGTAAAAGTTGTTAAGCATTCTAAAAGAGGTAGACGTTAATTTAAAATTTAGATTATGAATAATAACACGCTTTGGTCGTTGCGGCTTGGTTTTTCTAATAAACAAGAAAAAGTAATTGAAAAATCGGGTATCGCAAAATTTCTAGAAGACTCCTTTAATTCAAAATTTGATACATCAATTCCCGATTTCTTAAAAGACAGTCCAAAATCATTGGAAGAATTTAAGGCAATTAGAAAAAATAGAAAAGAAGCAACTGAAGAAGAAAAAAAACAATTTTTAAAAAAAGAAATTAGTACTTCTTTAGAAATGAAAGGATGGTGGATTGATAAAATGATAACGAATGACTTACCGCTTCTAGAAAAAATGACTTGCTTCTGGCACAACCATTATGTTTCAACTTATCAAAAAGTAAAAGTAAATTATTGGATTTTTCAGCACAATCAAATTTTGAGAGAAAATGCATTTGGTAACTTTAAAGATCTTACCAAAAAAATGATTAAAAGCAATGCAATGGTTCGTTATCTTGACAATACTGATAATAGAAAAGGTAAATTGAACGAAAACTTAAGTCGCGAATTGCTAGAACTTTTCACACTTGGAATTGGAAATTACACCGAAAATGATATTAAAAACGGAGCAAAAGGTTTGGCTGGATTAGGCATTGGAGATGAGAATGCTATTTATAGAAAAATATTTGAAGATCCTGAACCTTTTGACTATTTAGGCAAAAATGGGAGTTTTAAAATTGAGGAAATGATTGATATTATTTTTGAACAAAAAAACATTCCCTACTTACTGACTAGAAAAATTTTAAAATGGTTTATTTATGATAATCCATCGGAAGATCTGGTCAACTATTATGGTGATTATTTCAGAAAAGTAGATTTTGAAATCAAGCCATTACTAACTAGAATTTTTACAGAAGAATTTGCCAAAAATACTGCTGGTTCAAAAATTAAAAACCCCATTGAATATACATTGCAACTCGTTGATGAATTGAATAATAAAACCATAAAGTCAAAGCTAATTTCGATTTTTATCAAACAACAAGGAATGGATTTATTCAATCAACCCAACGTGAAAGGTTGGGATGGCGGTAACAATTGGCTGACCTCACAAATTTATTTGCAACGCAACAACGCCGCAGATTTACTCTGCAGTGGAAAAAATTTGAATCGAGCCAAAAAAGCTGAAAATGATTCTGAAATGATGTCTGAAAATCAAGAAAACAGTTCGAAGTTGGATCTCAAATGGTCAAAAAACGGAAACAATAAAACTATAATTTCCGAACTCAAAAAAAGGTTGCTTTTTCAGGTTGACGAAGCTACACAAAAAGATTTTGAAGCAATTTTGAAATATGACTTTAATCCTGAAGCGCAAAATGCAGATCAAGCCGTATTGAGATTATTTAATGCTATGGTTAAATTACCAGAATATCAACTAATCTAAAACTCTAGTTATCAGAAGTCTAATATTTTAAATTCAAGAAATGAAAAGAAGAAATTTTTTATCGTTAACAGGAACTTTTACTGGTGGTGCTTTGCTTCTCCCTGATTTTCTATTTGCATTGGGTTCACAACCTAATTTGGTTGTTGGAGAACAATGTTTGGTTTTTGTTCAGCTAAATGGAGGCAATGATGGCTTAAATACTTTTGTGCCTTTTGAAGATACTTTGTATTATAATTTACGCCCAAACATTGCACTTTCAAAAGACGAAGTAGTGGGTAAAAATCAAAATATGGCATTTCACCCAGCTTTAAAAGGATTTGCCACAATGCAACAAAACGGTGATTTATCTGTGATTCAAAATGTGGGTTATCCTGAACCTGTTCGTTCCCATTTTCGCAGCCAAGAAATTTGGCAAACAGCCTCTGCAACTAATGAATACTTGAATGATGGC
This sequence comes from Flavobacterium sp., assembly GCF_031422135.1. Classification (GTDB taxonomy): domain Bacteria; phylum Bacteroidota; class Bacteroidia; order Flavobacteriales; family Flavobacteriaceae; genus Flavobacterium. The sequence goes on from NZ_JANOQD010000003.1 coordinate 152,634, forward strand.
TGGCTGGGTCGCTATCTTGATTTGAAGTATAAAGAAAACAATCCAACTGGTGGAATTAATATTGATTCGATTGATAATTTGGCTCTAAAAGGTCAAGAACCCAACTCGATAACTGTAAAAGATCCAAGTAGGTTCAAAATAAAATCTGATGCTGACGACAATATAAAATTGTCAAATAACCCACAATTGGATTTTGTTCGGAAAATTGCCAATTCTGTATTGGAAGGTTCTGATGATATTCAGAATGCGTTGTCAAATTCAATTTCAGAAACCACATATCCTAAAACAGGACTTGCAAAAAATATGGAATGGATTGCTCGATTAATCAAAGGGAATTTGAACTCAAGGGTTTATTACACCTCACTTGGAAGTTTTGACACACACGACAACCAGTTGATAACACATAAAAATAAATTGACAGAACTCAACGATGCTCTTTTTAGTTTTTATACTGATTTGAAAAATGCAAAATTGTTACAAAACGTAACAGTTGTAGTTTTTTCGGAATTTGGTCGTCGCGTAAAAGACAATGGAAAGGGAACCGATCACGGAACTGCAGCACCTATGTTTATTATTGGTGGAAATACTAAAGGAAAAATTATTGGCAATAATCCAAATTTATCCAATTTAAACAACGGAGATTTAAAACACGAAATCGATTTTAGAAGTGTTTATGCTTCCCTTTTGCAAAATAAATTGAATTTTGATTGTACAAAAATTGGAATTCAAAACAAAAAATTAGAAGGATTATTTTAGGAAATATTACAACAAAATTGTCTTATTAATCTCGTTACCCAAAGCTGCATATAGCTTTTCAATTTCTAATGGTTTCCACAAAAAATCATTAAAAAGAAATCGATTTTGTTCATTATTTTCAGATGTAACATCAGCTGTTAAAGCAAATATTGGAGTATTCTTATTGAGATTATTATTCGTTTTAATTAGTTTTGCAGCCTGAAACCCGTTCATTTCTGGCATATGAATGTCCATTAGGATAAAGTCGTATTTTTTTTGATTCGCTTTCTCAACAGCAAGTTTTCCGTTAATAACATGATCAGTAGAAATTCCCCATTTAGAAAGCAATTTTTTCATTAGTAAAGCATTTATGGGAGTATCCTCAGCCAACAAAGCTGTTTTATTATTCAACTCGTAGAAATTCATAACAGCACAAGTTTCAATTTGCTTACCTCTTTTTAATTTAAGTTTAAAATAAAATTCTGAACCTTTACCCAAGGTACTTTTTACTTCGATTTTACTTTTATGCAGCTCAATTAGTTTTTTAACAATTGCCAATCCAAGCCCAGTTCCTCCTTGTTTTCGGGTAAGTACTGGTTTGATTTGAGAAAAACTTACAAATATTTCCGAAAGATTATTTCTAGATATTCCTTCTCCAGAATCAGATATTTTAAATAATAAAGTGTCGAAATACTTGGCCTCAGCTACTTTTGTTATACTAACTTCAATGCGACCATTATCTGTAAATTTGATAGCATTAGTAATCAGATTTGTTAAGATTTGAGTAATTTTTGTTTCGTCTAACAAATAGGTAGTATTTGAAGCTATTTCGTTTTTAAAACTAAAGTCCAATCCTTTTTCAGTAGCCAAACAATTATAAATAGTAGCAATATTATCAGTAAATTCTTTAAAATTTACAGGATTTGTCTCAATTTTAGCTTTATTTGAATCTAACTTTGTAAAATCTAGAATATCATTCACAATATTTATCAAATTATTTGAAGCAAACTTTAAACTTGACAACATATTTTTATCGTCCAAATCTAACATTGAAACTATTGTTGTAATTGCGTTTAGAGGCGTCCTTATTTCGTGACTCATTATTGATAAAAACTCTTGTTTCAAACGCAACGATTCAATTTTATCTTTGTTTTTTTTCTCAAGTAATTCTTGTTTTTCTTTTTGTAACTGTCGTTCTCTTTCAAAAGTATTCATTTTGACAATGGTGTCATAACTTTCAATAACTTTAAGTGTTTGAGAATTGAGTACTTCATCTTTTTCTTTGAGAAATAATTCAAAATATTTTAATGCTTCTGCACTATTATGATCCGTTTTAAAAATTCTATATAGCAAATGATAGCCTTTAATTTTTATCATTACTACATTGTATTTCATACTAATCTCTAGCGCTTCATTTGCTTTTATTACTGCTTTATCTAATACTCCGTTTTTCAAATACATATCCCCTAGCTTAATATATGCCATAGATAGTCCTACGGAGTCACCTGTTTCAATATGCATTTTAACCGCTTTTTGAAAATCAGCTTCGGCTTCTTGAAATTCATTTTTATATAGATAAACTTTTCCTCTACCATATATTGCGAAAGCTAAACCTCTTAAATCATTGGTTTCTGTTTTTAATTTAACTGACAATTGAATCATTTCAAAAGCTTCCACAACTTTGTTTTTCTTCAATAAAATACCTGATAAAGTATTGTATGCATTAGATTCCAGATTAAGATCGTTAATTTTTTTTGCGGATTGTATCGCGCTTTTATAAGATTTTTTTGCATTTGATAAATCACCAATAAGTTCGTAAATTGTTCCTAATGATTTCTCAGCTCGGGATTGATTAAACCAGTCTTCGTATTTCTGATATATTTTTAATGCATCAATAAAATAGACAATTCCTAACTGATAATTATTGGTTTTATAATGAACTCCAGCAATGTTGTATTTTGCGTTTGCAATGCCTTGTTCATCATTTAACTCTTCAAAATAGACAATTGCTTCTTTAGCATATTTTGCAGAAAGTTTGGTATCGCCAATTACCATAAAGTACAATGACAATTGATTTAAGCATTTAGCAATTAATGGTTTACTGTTTATTTTTTTGCTTAATACCAACGCTTCCTCAGCAAGTTGCACACTTTTAGTTAAGTTGTTGACACGTACAGTAAAGGACTCTTCTAATAAAGAAGTAATTTTTTGTTCATCTGTACTGTTTTTATTCATAAAAAAAGATTAGAAAAAGGTAAGATTACCAAATATAATAAATATATCTCAAATTTTTAAATAATTTAAGTTCCGATAGCGTTTCTTTTAATCCACAATCCATAGTAAGACTGGTTTTTTTGAACCCTGAAGCTTTACATCTAATTTTTTCATAAAAACATCAGAAACAGCAGGGCAACCCCAACTTAATGGCGAATAATCAGGAGCTATTTCTTTATTTGAAACTTTTGACCACGAATGAAGTACAACCACTCTGTCAACTGCACTTTTGTTTGTGACTTCTAAACCATACAACCAATATTTCACATTAATTCCCCAAGAACTATAATCACGCTTGCCAATTTTAAATTTCCCTTTCATAGAGCAATGACTGTCTATTTTATCTGAAAATTTAGCCGTTTTATATTTATTCAAATTCACTGAAAAATGATCACAAGCTCCGTGCGTAACTAAATTTTGATTTGTAATTTTTACTTCTTTAAAATCATAAACAAAAAATCTGTTCTTACCAGAATGCAAACTTAAATCAATCAAGAAATAATAATTATCATTAAAACCGTTTTCTTTGCAATAACTCAAAGCTTCTTGGTGTTTTGTGATATAGTCTTTTTCAACAGTCTTTGTATTGCAATTGCAGAGTATGAGTAAGAATAATGGTAAAAAGCGATTCATAATTGTAGGGAGATTTGCGTGAAAATAAATATCAAAAATCATTCCTAATTTTTCATTCCTTTGAAAATAAAAAACACATTCAGTTCTAAAGTTCACTACAATAAACTATATTTGCCAGCTTAAATTTTTAAAAAAAATGACAAACAATACGATTTTAAAAGGAGTCTTTTTAGTTGGACTAGGCGCCACAAGTTATGGTATGCTAGCTACTTTTGTAAAACTCGCTTATCAAGAGAATTTCACCACTGCCGAAGTAACTACATCACAATTTGTATTGGGTATTATTGGAATTTTAATTATCAATGCATTTCAAAAAGCTAGAAATAAGAATACAGCTATGAAAGCTTCTGGTAAAAATATATATCATTTAATGCTGGCTGGAACTTCGTTAGGAATGACTAGTGTTTTTTATTATTTAGCGGTAAAATATATTCCTGTTTCGATTGGAATAGTATTACTAATGCAAACCGTTTGGATGGGTGTTTTACTTGAATGGTTTTTGGACAAAAAAGCACCTTCGTTGCAAAAAATAATAGCTGTTGTTATTGTTCTTATTGGAACTGCTCTCGCAACAAATTTATTAAAAACGGATATCAATATGGATTGGCGTGGCATTATGTGGGGAATACTTGCAGCAGCTTCGTTTACTACTACAATGTTTACCGCAAACAGAGTCGCTACAGAAATTTCTTCGGCGCAACGAAGTTTGTATATGCTTTTAGGAGGTGCTATAATAGTTTTTGGATTTTCTATTGCCACTCAAGTTACTCCATTTAACTTTGAAATATTTATGAAGTGGGGAATTGTCCTATCGCTTTTCGGTACCATAATTCCACCTATGTTAATGAATGCAGGATTTCCTCATACAGGAATTGGTTTAGGCAGTATCGTTTCGTCTTTGGAGTTACCTGTTTCAGTACTAATGGCATTTTTTATTTTAAACGAAAATGTTGTTTTTGGACAATGGGTTGGGATTGTACTTATCATACTTGCCATTGTGATTATGAATATCAAATTCCCAAAGAAATAAAATGCTTTTTCTTAATGATAAAATAGTATTTGATTTGCCTGATGCCGAGGTCGAATATTATCCCTATTTTTTTGATTTCAAGAATTCCAACGAATTATTTGAAAAACTTGCAAACGAAATTCCATGGCAACAAGATAATATTACGGTTTTTGGCAAAACACACCCACAACCTAGACTCACTTCTTTGTTCGGAAATGAAGGAAAACCTTATGGATATTCTAACATTATTATGCAACCAAATTCTTGGTCACCACTCCTTATGCATATCAAAAATAAAATTGAAGAAGTTTGTCCCGAGAATTTTACCACCGTTTTACTCAATCAGTATCGCGACGGTAAAGACAGCAATGGTTGGCACGCAGACAATGAAAAAGAATTAGGTCGAAATCCAATAATTGCATCAGTAAGTTTTGGAGCTGAAAGGGTTTTTCAACTGAAACACAATACACTTCCAGATACAAAGAGAAACATCATTCTTCAACACGGAAGTTTACTACTAATGAAAGGAACAACACAGCATTTTTGGAAGCATCAAATTCCAAAAACTGCTAAAAAAATTGATTCAAGAATTAATCTGACTTTTAGAATACTCAAATAGTGCTATTTAAGTTATTGTTTTATAAATTTGATAAAAAAATTAAATATAATGATTACTGAAATTACGCAATATTTTGAAACCATTCCATCATCACATAGAAGTTTAATTCTAGTAGGTGGAATCACCTTTTTTTGGTTATTAGAAAGTGGTTTCCCTTTGTTAAAAATGAATTATAAAAAGTGGCATCACGCAGGAATCAATATTTTTTTTACGTTAACTACCATTTTAATCAACTTTTCATTGGCTTTTATATTGTTTAAAAGTTCGGTTTGGGCTTCTGAAAATCACTTTGGGCTACTATATTGGCTACCGCTTGAGTCACTTTGGATTCAAGCACTACTTGGTTTGTTTGTTATGGATTTAGTAGGTGCCTATTTAGCGCATTTAGTGCAACATAAAACAAAAAGTTTATGGCGTTTTCATCTCATCCATCATACCGATACTTGGGTTGATACGACTACTGCAAACAGACATCATCCTGGAGAAAGTGTGATTCGATTTGTGTTTACTACTTTAGCCATACTATTTGTTGGTGCACCTATATGGTTGTTTTTTCTGTATCAGACCCTTTCAGTTATAGCCACACAATTCAATCACGCTAATATAGCGTTGCCAGAAAAGCTAGACCACATATTGAGTTATCTTATTGTTTCTCCAAATATGCACAAGGTACATCACCATTATGTTTTACCATATACCGATAGTAATTACGGAAATATATTTTCGATTTGGGACCGATTATTCGGTACCTTTATGACGTTACCTAGTAATAAGATAGTTTATGGCGTTGATACGCATATGGATTCTAAGGAGAATAATGAGTTGTCCAATCTAATCAAAATTCCTTTCAAAAATTACAGACACCCTACAACATAAAAAATTAAAAAAATAATTGAAAAGTATTTAAAATTTTATTAATATTGGTATATAAATTGTTTAATCAGAAAACAGCATTATTTTCAATAAAAAAAATGAAAAAGAGTAAACACGTAGAGTTGAGTTGGGATGACACTCAAAAACTAATTACATTAGCACAAGAAGAAAGAAATCCTTTTGAAATCATCAAAAAAGACCTTGGTATTGATGAGAAACAAGTGCTAGAAATAATGAAGAAGAAACTTTCTGCCGACAAATTTGAGACCTGGAAGAAGAAAGCCAATGCCGCAAAACCCAAACCCAAACAAATCAAAATTGATGATTTTGATGAAGATTTAGACGGAAAATATTATATAAAAAATAAATTTGATTAAATTTTAGCTCCTGTTTTTACAGGAGTTTTTTTTATTAAAAATAAATAATATCAATTATTTTATAAATAAAATTGATTTATACTTAAATATTATTTAGTTTTGTGTGCAATTAAATCATATGTATGCAACCTAAACTTCCCATTCAATGTCCCAGCTGTGAAAGTTCCCTTTCCGTAACACAGCTTTCCTGTAGCCAATGCTCTACATCCGTTTCTGGTAATTATTCGTTACCCTTACTCCTTCAAATTTCTGAAGAAGAGCAAAATTTCATCCTTCAATTTTTATTAACCAGCGGAAGCCTGAAAGAAATGGCTTCTCAAATGGGGAATAGTTATCCAACCGTTCGAAACAAACTGGATGATATTATTTTGAAAATCAATAATTTAAAAATAAAGCTTTAAAATGAAACAACTATTTTTTAATCCATTCGAAAAATACAATTCCGTTCATTTATTAGCTATAGGAGTATTTGCAAATATACTAGGTACATTTCTATTCTTCCTATTCAATGTAAATGCTATTGGATTTATGAAAATTCAATTTGATGGTACAATTAGCCTTATTAAAACAAGTTATCAATCGGTTGTTATACTACTCTGTTTATCGGTAGTTTTATTTATAATTGGTAAAATTATAAATTCTAAGACAAGATTTATTGACATTTTAAACACTAGTTTGTTTGCTAAAATACCATTGTATTTAGTGAGTTTTTCAAATATTAATGATTATATGTATAATTCCAGCGAATCATTAAAAACAATGATTGTTGCTAGGGAGTTTAAAAACATAACCGTAACTGATTTTCCTATACTCCCACTTTTCGCAATAGCATCTCTAGCGCTTTTGATTTGGGCAATCGTTTTGCTCTATAATGGTTTCAAAACGGCAACTAACTTTAAGAAAACCAATCACAAAATATATTTTGCAATAGCTGTATTTATGGCAGATTATCTCTCTAGAATACTAATTTCACAGTTAGCTTAAAACACAGTAAAACCATAAATTAAATTCATACAAAATGAAAAAAACAATCTTACTTATCATAGTATTGACAACCGCATCAACATTCGCACAGGACATTTCAGGAAAATGGTATGGCATATTAAAAATTCCAGGAATGCAATTGAATATTACCTTCAATATAAACAAATCAGAAAATGGATATACATCTACGATGGATAGTCCTGACCAAAAAGCTTTTGGAATTCCAACTACAAGTACGAGTTTTGAAAATTCAATTTTAAAAATCGCCATTGCAAATGCACGAATTGAATTTGAAGGAATTCTTGCGAAAGATTCCACTATAAATGGTAATTTTAAACAGGCAGGACAATCCATACCATTACTATTATCTAAAGAAAAAGTCCAAAAAGAAAAAATAGTAAGACCACAAGTACCTACAAAACCTTATCCATATATATCAGAAGATATAACATTTGAAAACAAACAAGCAGGAATCACTTTGGCTGGAACTTTGACACTTCCAAAAAAAGAAGGAAAATTTCCTGTAGTGGTTCTAATTAGTGGAAGTAGCCCACAAAACAGAGACGAAGAAATTCTAGGGCACAAACCATTTTTGGTTTTATCAGACCACTTAACTAGAAACGGAATTGCGGTTCTACGGTACGATGACAGAGGAACTGGAGAGTCAAAAGGAGATTTCAAAACAGGAACTAGTTTAGATTTTTCTACAGATGCCCAAGCCGCTGTAAACTATTTAAAGACTCGAACGGAGATAAATCAAAACCAAATTGGACTAATAGGACATAGCGAAGGTGGATTAATAGCTCCAATGCTAGCAGCAAAATCCAAAGAAATTGCCTTCATCGTTTTACTAGCTGGACCTGGAATTGCCGGAGATCAAATTCTTTTGCTACAACAAGAGTTGATTGCAAAAGCATCTGGAGTACCTGATACAGAAATTCAAAAAACAAAAAATGCTAATATCGATATTTTCAAGATTGTAAAAAAATCAAAAAAATTAGAACAATTAAAAACCGATTTATCAATTCATCTGAAACAATCACTAAAAGAAAATCTAACATCAGTAAAACCAGCAGGAATGTCTGATGATGATTTTATAAAAATACAATTGAATCAAATTGCTACTCCTTGGATGCAGTATTTTATAAAATATGATCCAACCCAAGCATTACAAAAAGTTAAATGTCCCGTTTTAGCGTTGAACGGCGAAAAAGATTTGCAAGTTCCATCAAAAGAAAACTTAGTCGCTATAAAAAATATTTTGACAAAAAGTGGCAATAAAAAAATAACCACAATAGAAATTCCAAATTTAAATCACTTATTTCAAGAATGCAAAACAGGTTCACCTAATGAATATGGTAGTATTGAACAGACATTTTCACCTATAGCATTACAAGAAATTTCAAAATGGATTGCACTACAAGTAAAATAAACCATTACAAACTTAAAGCCTATAGTTATGGTTTTGCAAACTAAATCTGCAAGCTAAAAACGAGTATTTACCTCGAATTAGACTAATTTCTACGAATTAATTCATAGAAATTAGTCTAATTCGAGGTAAAATTTTTAGAATCTAAAGCGAGAAATGTACAAAGAGTGCATAGTTTTAAACTATATTTGAAATCAATAAATGATAGGTAAAAAATGGAATGCTACATAAGTTTTTTATACTTTTATCGTTTAATAACCTAGCAATCAAAAATAGTTAGATGAAAAAAATAGTTTACGCACTTGTGATACTTACTTTATTGTGGAGTTGTAAATCAGGGCAAATGGCTAATAACCAAAAAGCAATTGAAGTATTAATAAACCTAAATGATACTAAAAACGATAAAGTGGCAGTAACTGTCTTGGTTCCTCCATCAATGGAGAATAATGTTTTTTTTAATATTCCAAAAACAGTTCCAGGCACTTACTCTATTGACAATTATGGAAAATATATTGAAAGTCTAAAAGCGTATGATTCGTTAGGAAATGAAATTCAAATCATAAAAATAGATGATAGTACTTGGAAAATTTTTGAAGCAAAAAAACTGTATAAAGTTACATATTTAGTAAACGATACTTACGATATAGAATCGCAACACAAAGTGTTTTCACCAGCTGGAACTAACATTTCTCCAAACAATTATATGTTGAATTTACATGGTTTTGTAGGCTTCTTTTCTCATACAAATGAAACTCCATATACGGTAACTATTACACATTCTGAAACATTATTTGGATCAACATCTATGACAGATACCAACAAAAGTAATAGAGTTGATGTTTATAAAATGAGTCGTTATGCGGAATTAATAGACCATCCTATTATGTATACCAAACCAGATTACACTACATTCACAGTCGATGGTATGGAAATTTTAATTAGTGTGTATTCCCCAAACGGGAATTATAAAGCAACTGATATTTCTACTGAAATGGAAAAAATGATGCGAGCCCAAAAGAAATTTCTTGGAAAAATAAACAGTACAAAGAAATATGCCGTTTTACTCTATTTATCAGATCTAAAAAAACCAGATGCAAAAGGTTTTGGCGCTTTAGAACATCCTACCTCGACAACGGTTGTAATGCCTGAAATGATGCCAAAAGAGCAAATGGTTGAAGCCTTAATTGACGTAGTTTCACACGAATTTTTCCATATTGTAACCCCATTAACAGTTCATTCAAACGAAATACATTATTTTGATTTCAATGCTCCCAAAATGTCAAAACACTTATGGATGTATGAAGGAATAACAGAATATTTTGCTAATTTATTTCAAGTAAATCAGGGGCTAATTACTGAAGAAGATTTTTACAAAAGACTATCAAGTAAAATTATCAATGCCTCAGCAATGAATGATAAGATGCCATTTACCAAAATGAGCGAAAATGTTTTAATAGAACCCTACAAATCACAATATTTGAATGTATATGAAAAAGGAGCATTAATAGGAATGTGCATCGATATTATTATTAGAGAAAAGAGTAATGGCAAAAAAGGAGTGCTCGATTTAATGCAAAAATTGTCAAACAAGTTTGGTGCAAAAAAACCGTTTAATGACGATGAACTTTTTGACATAGTCACTGCAATGACCTATCCAGAAGTTAAATTTTTTTTAGAAACTTATGTTAGTGGCTCAAATTCAATTCCATATGATGACTATTTTGCAAAAGTTGGAGTAAGCAGAATAGCGAGTTCAAAAACTGGAAATGTTTTTTTAAAAGGCCAAAAACCATATATAGATGTGGATCAAAGCACTAAAGAAATAAAAGTAATTCCAAATGAAGAACTACCTGAATTTTATAGTAGTTTAGGCATTCAAAACGGAGATGTAATTACAAGTGTAAATAACAAAAAGTACAATCTTGACAATATTTACGAGTTATTATCTGAAAGTCAAAACTGGAAACAAAATGATAAAATTACCCTAAAAATAAAGCGAGATAATAAAGTAACAGAGCTGAAAGGCAAAGTTGTTTTACCCAAAGAACTATCCGATACATTTGAAGTAACAGATCAAAGCAAAAAAAACCTAAAAGAGTCGTGGCTCAAAGGATAATTTAACTAAATAATACCGATTAAATCCTCAAAATTTAAGTGATTTGAGGATTTTTTTGTTATTTTGCGCCAAATTAAAAATAGAATGAAAAAAATACTAATTGCTTTACTATCAGTAACTATTCTTACTTCGTGTGGCGAAGAAAAATCAACAAATTCAGTGGAGATAACTGGAAATATTAAAGGTTTAAAAAAAGGAAAACTTTACATACAAAAAGTTCAAGACTCAACACTTGTGATACTTGATAGCATAATCCTAAACGGAAGTTCTAATTTTGTGAGCAACATCAAACTCGATTCACCTGAAATGTTATATTTATATGTGGATCGTGGTGTTTCAAATTCTGTAGATAACAATTTACTTTTCTTTGCAGAACCAGGCAAGATGACTATTGACACAGAACTAGAATTATTTTTAGCAAAAGCTAAAGTTACGGGGTCAAAAAACAATGAATTGTATCTTGAATATAAAGATATTATCTCAGAATTCAACTACGAACAACTTGAATTAGTAAAAGACGAGTTGATGGCTTTAAAAGGCAAAAAAGTGATTTCTAAAGAAGATAATATTAAAAAACAAGATGTTCTTTTAAGACGTCGCTATCTGTATGCGGCGAATTTTGCCGTTACACATTCTGATTACGAAGTATCACCATATATCGCTTTGACTGATATTTTTGATATAAATATGAAGTATTTAGACACCATTCAAAAATCGATGTCTCCGAAAGTAGCAAAATCAAAATACGGTTTGAAACTTAAAGAATATGTAGCAGATAGAAAGAAAGAAGAATAAATTATTCTTTATATTATAAATGACCATTCCACTCGAATGGTTTTTTTATGTTCAAAACTCACAAATAGTTGTATAAAAAAACCATCACTAAAAAGTGATGGTTTACTTGAGCCGGCGGAGGGACTCGAACCCACGACCTGCTGATTACAAATCAGCTGCTCTAGCCAACTGAGCTACGCTGGCGACTCAATACAGCTGCAAATATAATTTCGAAAATTGGATTTCCAAAATATTTTCACGCTTTTTTTGAAATATTTTTAACTACAATGCATTGATTTTTCCAACCAACTGATTTGCAGCCGCTTCTAAATCTACATTTATCTGCTTGAAATGTGCTTTTTTGTTTTCTACATTTTTAGCATTAACTTTTACAATTAAACCATCAAAAGTAGCTATAGCTTCATCGATTAAACCATTTGTAGCTTCAGTAGGCTGTCCTGTAGTAGTCATTTCGTATAAATAAACTGCTTCAATAATATCACCTAATACGTAGTTGATGTCTTTCTTTAAATTCTTAACGTTTGCCATTTTTATTTTTATTTAGAAATTTATTTTTTTTATAAATTCGGTGCAAAAGTACATATAATCTTTATAATATGGACTATGAAATATAAATTTCTAGTAGCGAACCTTTTCCAATCATAAAAAAGGACTCCATTGCAGCAGGAATTAATAGCGTATCTCCTTTTTTATATTTTAATATTACTTTATTATACTCTAATTCAAAAAAACCATCAACACACATATACACTCGAAAGTGGTTTTCATTTTTAACACATTCGTATTTTCCATCTAACGGAATAAAATTGATTGTAAAAAATGGACAATCAACAATTTCATTCGATACATTTGTATTTTTAGAATAGTGCTTTTGCGATTTTGTTGTGTTGTAATTAATCGCTTCAAGCGCTAAATCGATATGCAATTCGCGCTCGTTCCCATTTGCATCTTTTCGATCAAAATCGTAAACACGATAAGTAATATCAGATGTTTGTTGTATTTCTGCAACAACTATCCCTGCGCCTATGGCGTGAATTGTTCCAGTTTCTAGAAAAAAAACATCCCCAACTTTTACTGGAATTTCTTTTAAAATAGAAGTTAGTGATTTGTTTTTTAAATAATGTAGATATTCTTCCGATGATGAATTTTCGTTAAAACCAACAATAATTTTAGAACCTTCATCAGCTTGCATCACATACCACATCTCCGTTTTTCCGAAAGTATTATGCCTTTTTTTTGCTAACACATCATTAGGATGCACTTGTATTGACAGATCTTGTTTGGCATCTAAAAATTTAAAAAGTAGCGGAAACTGCGTTCCAAATTTTTCATACACATCAGTTCCTAAAACTTCTTTTGGATAAACTGATAACAATTCATTCAAACTACTATCTGAATAAAATCCGTTTGAAACAATACTTATATCGTTTTCAACAGTTGAGATTTCCCAGCTTTCGCCAGTAATCAAAGAAGTGATAGGCTTGTGAAGAAACGTTTTGAGTTTTTCTCCACCCCAAATTCTGTCTTTCAGAATTGGATAAAATTGTATGGGATAGGGTTGAAATTTCATAAACTAAACCAATTTTTTTATTGCTTCAAGTGCTTTTGGAATGTGTTTTGTTGCCATCATACTGTCAAAAATTAGTACAATTTTTCCATTTTTATCCGCTACATAAGTTACACGTCCAGGCATAAGTCCAAACAAACCAGCTGAAACTCCAAACAGTTTGCGTATTTTCTTGTCATTATCCGAAAGCAAAATAAAGGGTAATTTGTATTTGGAAGCAAATTTTTCGTGAGATTTCTCGCTGTCACTACTTATTCCTATTACTTCTGCACCTAAATCTGTAAAATCTTGGTATTGATCTCGAAAACTACACGCTTGAGCTGTGCAACCTGGTGTATTGTCCATTGGATAAAAATAAATAACCAATGGTTTTTTACCGACATAATTTGCTACATCAAAAATGTTTCCGTTTCCGTCATTTGATACAAAATTCGGAATTATATCTCCTACTTTTAACGCCATTACTCTCCTTTATAAGTTACAAAATTTCGTGGTGTTTCATATAAAACAACTTCTAAATCGAATTCTGATTTTATTTTTTTTCTAATTTTGCTCCAAATTACCACCACAATATTTTCGGCAGTAGGATTCAAATCTTGAAATTCTGGAACATCAAGATTCAAGTTTTTATGGTCAAACTTATTTTCTATTTCTGTTTTTATGATATCAGAAAGGAACTTCACATCCATCACATAACCCGTTTCCGGATCGATTTCGCCCGTTACACTAACAGTCAAATCATAATTATGACCGTGAAAATTTGGGTTGTTGCATTTGCCAAAAATAGCATCATTTTTCTCAAAAGACCAATCCTTTCGGTACAATCGATGTGCTGCATTGAAATGAGCTTTTCTGGAAATAGTTACTCGCATTTGATTTTTGATTTAATATTGAAATTTATTTTTGAAATTGTCATTGAATTACAATTTATGATCTTCTAGGAAATGGTAAAACTCATCGAAAATTATCTTAAACCAAATGGTATACTGCTCTGGATTTTGTTGCATGTCTAATTTCACAGCATCAATAGCCATCCATTTCCAAGATTCGACCTCATCGTTGTTAATTTTTGGTTCTTCATTATAATATCCAATCATCACATGATCCAATTCGTGTTCTGTCAAACCATTGTCAAAAGGCGCTTTATAAATGAAATGAAAAAGCTCTTTAAGTTCTGTTGTAAAACCCATTTCTTCTTCCAACCGCCTAGTTCCAGCCTGAATATTGGTTTCGCCAGCGCGCTGATGACTGCAACACGTATTAGTCCACAATAATGGCGAATGGTATTTGTGATGAGCACGTTGTTGCAACATAATCTCATTGTTGCTATTTAAAACAAATACGGAGAATGCGCGATGTAAAACTGCTTTTTCGTGGGCTTCGAGTTTAGGCATTAAACCTATTTGTTCATCGTTTTCGTTAACTAAAATTACTTGTTCTTCGGTCATAAATAGATTTTACTTGGTAAAAATACGAAAAAAGATTTTTTTATAATAATCGTTTAACGTTCTGTTTCAAATTGTTTTAGATTAAATTATTTATTTTTGAAAACTAAAAAACAATTACAATGGATGCAATGTTAAAAATCAGAAAAGCAAAACTAGAAGATTTACCTATTCTACTTGAATTTGAACAAGGAATTATTGAAACTGAGCGTCCTTTTGACCCTACTTTAAAGTCAGAAAAAATAACCTATTACAATATTGAAAAAATGATTTTAGCTCCGACTATTGAAGTGGCAGTAGCTGAAATAGGAACTAAAATTGTAGGTTCAGGCTATGCCAGAATTGAAGAAGCAAAACCATACTTAAATCACAAATTATATGCCTATTTAGGATTTATGTATACTGATACTGAACATCGTGGCAAAGGAATAAATGCCAAAATAATTGACTATTTGAAAGAATGGTGCGCTACTAAAAACATTTTCGAATTACGATTAGATGTTTACAATGATAATCCATCTGCTATTAGTGCATATGAAAAAGTAGGTTTCAAAAAACACTTAATTAATATGCGATTGGATATTCAAAACAGAAGCTAGCTTAATATTACTTTAAATAAAAAAAACAATCTTCGGATTGTTTTTTTTATTTAAAGTAATATTAAGCTTTTACAAAATATAATCTGTGCTAATAAAGTTAGACTCTTTACTGTTCAACAAAGCTTGCAATATTTCATTATTATACTCATTGTCTTTTGAAGCCACAAAAGTTCTTATAGAGAAAGATCTCAAAGCATCATAAATACTTAAAGTACCTACAGCAGAGTCTTTTCTTCCAGTAAACGGATAAACGTCTGGCCCTCTCTGACATGAGCTGTTTAAATTCACTCTACAAACTAAATTTACTAGGGTATCAATAAGTGGCGCAATCGTTTTTATATCTCTGCCAAATAAACTTACTTGCTGACCATAATTAGATTCGGCCATGTCGTTCAATGGTTCTTGAATATTTTTGAAAGTTAATATAGGCACAACTGGCCCAAATTGCTCTTCATGATACACTCGCATTTCTTTATTAATAGGAAATAAAACAGCTGGAAAAATAAAATTATCCGACAACGCTCCTCCTTTTGTATTAATTATTTTTGCTCCTTTGCTAGTGGCATCATCAATTAATTCTTGAATGTAGGCTGGTTTTTCTTTTTCAGGCAATGGGGTTAATAATACTGCTTTGTCCCATGGATTTCCAAAAACTAGTTCGTCGACTTTTTGGGCAAATCTTCTGTTAAATTCTTCTGCAACAGACTCATGCACGTATAAAATTTTCAAGGCAGTACAACGTTGTCCGTTAAAAGATAAAGTTCCCGCTATACATTCTTGGATGGCCAAATCTAAATCGGCATCAGGTAAGATAATAGCTGGATTCTTAGCTTCTAGACCCAATACAAGTCTCAATCTATTTTTGTTTGGATGTTGGTCTTGCAAAGCAATGGCGGAAGTGCTATTTCCAATGAGCGCTAAAATATCTATTTTACCTGATTTCATAATAGGAGAAGCCACTTCTCTGCCTCTACCATAAACAATGTTGATTACGCCTTTTGGAAAACTACTTCTAAAAGCCTCCAACAATGGCGATAATAACAAAACACCATGTTTTGCTGGTTTAAAAATAACCGTATTTCCCATAATTATTGCAGGAATAAGCAATGAGAAAGTTTCATTTAAAGGATAGTTATACGGTCCCAAACACAAAACAACTCCCAATGGCCCACGTCTTACCATGGCATTTACCCCTTGACTTTTTGTAAAGCGAGCAGAATTCCTATCTAATTGTTTATAATCTTCAATGGTATCATTAATATATTCTACTGTTCTGTCAAATTCTTTTTCAGAATCGGGTAGTGATTTTCCAATTTCCCACATTAAATACTTTACCACTTCAGCTCGTGTCGCTTTCATTTGTGTTACAAAATTTTGCATACACTTGATTCGATCTACCACTTTCATTGTTGGCCACAATCCTTGCCCTTTATCATAGGCCGCAACAGCTGCCTCAACCACTAAGTTGGCTTCCACTTCCCCCATAGAAGGAATGGATCCTAATACTGTAGGTTGATAGGTTTCTGTGGAAGAAATTGTTGAATAAACTGAAGTGGTCTCGCCAGTCCATTTTTTTAATTCTCCGTTTACTAGATAAGTATCTTGTGTAAGTAGTGAAGTAATTTTAAATTCGTCAGGTATTAAATTCATAGCATAGTTTTTGATAAAAATACAAATTTTGAAACATAAAAATAAAGCTTTCTTGATAAGAATTTACGATATCGATATAATGATAAATAGCATTGAAAAGTTAAATACTTAAACGAAAAAATTATTGCGAGACTAAAATTAACTATTCAATAAAAATGCAAACTGAATAAAAACAACACTAATCAGCAACTAAACTTTCTAGATAGGCTAAAAATCGAGATATTATACCCCGCTTTTTAGAAATGTAATCGTTTTTGGTTGCAATATTTTCAAATGCTCTGAATGTTGATATAAAAAAACTGATAAAACAGATTACCACAATACCTGTAAATATTAATACATCTAAATTTTTCATCTATTTTTTTAATTTTAAATTAAAGAAAATTAACAACCCAACAATTGTAGGTGGCCAAAGACCTATAAAAACTGCTTTTTCGAAATTTTCTTCTACTAAATAAATATATTCAGATATGAAAATTAAACAGATTACAACAACCAAGGTGAAAAGTTCTGACTTTTTGAATTTATTAAACATAATTATTTTTTTATAATTTAAAACATCTTAACAGTTGTTAAACGATTTACTATCAAGCTATTTGTAAATTTACAAAAAAATAAAATAAAAAACTGTTTATTCTTTATTTATTTTTGTTAAACAAAAAATATGTCGCAATCAAATAAAATACTATTGACTTTTTATAATTATTTTCTCTCGGAAAAAGTAAAACAAAAAAGCGAAGTCGTCATAATATACTTTGCCATAATAAGTTTCCTTTTGCACTTATTACTCATTGGTTTAGTAAACCTGGATATAATTGTGATTAATGATCATTCAAAATTATTGAGCAATCCAATATCAGCCATTTATACTCCATTTTCATTTATACTTATTTATGAAGTTTATTTATTGTTGTATTATTTACCGAAATCGACCTCAATTTATATTGGAAAACAATATGAAATAATTTCATTAATTGTGATACGAAGAATTTTTAAAGATTTGTCAAATGTAGAATTTTCTACCAACTGGTTTTTCATCAAAAATGATATCTTATTTACAAGTGACTTAATTGCTATTCTAATTTTATTCTTTCTAATTTTTATTTTTTATAGACTAGTTAAAGAGGGAATCCCAACTGAACCTGAAATTGCCAAACCAAAAATCATGAGATTCATCTCTTTAAAACAGACTATAGCCACTTGTTTAGTTCCTGTTTTTTTAGCACTCTCGATTTATAGTCTTGGACACTGGTTGTATGAAAGCTTTTTTTCTATCAGTAAAATTGTTACCGACATTAAAGACATAAACAAAGTGTTTTTTGATGATTTTTTTACGATACTGATTCTTGTAGATGTTTTGTTGTTGTTGTTTTCATTCTTGCACTCAGATAAATTTAGTAGGGTAATTAGAAATTCAGGCTTTATAATTTCAACCATTTTGATTAAGTTATCTTTTAGTACGGAGGGAATATTGAATATTGTACTAATTGTAACTGCAATCGTGTTTGGTGTGATACTGCTTAAAATTCACAATTTATATGAAAAGATGGAAAAATAGCTGCTTTTTAAAACAAGTTAATTTTCAAGCTTTCTGCAATTTTCAAAGCACATTTTTCGCCATCAATAGCTGCCGAGATAATTCCTCCAGCATAACCAGCGCCTTCACCACAAGGATACAATCCTTTTATTTGAAGATGCTCTAAAGTATCGTTATCTCTTGGAATTCGCACTGGTGATGATGTTCTTGATTCAGGAGCGTGCAGAATGGCTTCATTTGTAAGATAACCTTTCATAGCTTTACCAAATTCGGTAAAACCTTCGCGCAAAATTTGGCTTAAAAATCCGGGGAAAACTTGTCCCATTTCTACTGATGTGGTTCCAGGTACATAAGACGTTTTTGGTATGGAACTAGAAACTTTATTTTGAGTAAAATCGACCATACGTTGCGCAGGAACTTTCTGCGTTTTTCCGGCTAAATTCCAAGCTTTTTGTTCTATTTGCTTCTGAAATTCTAATCCTGCCAAAGCACCAAATTTCTTGTAAGGTTCGAAATCTTCGAGTTTTAATTCAATAACAATTCCTGAATTTGCTGTGGCTTGATCTCGTTTTGATGGAGACCAACCATTAGTAACCACTTCGTTTTGAGCAGTTGCACAAGGCGCAATTACACCACCCGGACACATGCAAAACGAATACATTCCGCGCCCATTAACTTGTTTTACAATAGAATATGGCGCTGGCGGCAAATGTTCGCCACGATAATCGCAAGAATATTGAATTTGGTCAATCAAACTCTGTGGATGCTCTGCTCGAACGCCCAATGCAAAAGGCTTGGCTTCGATTAGAATTTTTTTTCGGTCTAATAATTCAAAAATATCACGGGCAGAATGTCCTGTAGCAAGAATAATTTTATTGGCAAGAATTCGCTCTCCATTTTGAGTTTCGATGCCTTCAACTTCGTTGTTTTTCACTAAAATATCAGTAACTCGAGTTTCGAATAATACTTGTCCACCAAACTCAATTATTTTTTCTCGAATGTCTTGAATGATTTGTGGTAATTTATTGGTTCCAATGTGCGGATGGGCCTCGACCATAATATCTGGAGTAGCTCCAAAAGCAACTAATAATTGAAGAATTCTATCTATATCTCCTCGTTTTTTTGAACGTGTATATAATTTTCCGTCCGAATACGTTCCTGCTCCACCTTCCCCAAAACAATAGTTAGAATCTTCATTGACAATATGATCAACATTTATGGCTTTTAAATCTCTTCTTCTGCCACGAATATCTTTTCCTCTCTCAACGATAATTGGTTTCAAACCTAATTCTATGAGTTGCAAACCTGCAAAAAGTCCTGATGGACCTGCTCCTATTACAATTACTTCTTGTGATTTTGAAACATCATTATACTCTGGAAGTTCGATTTTTTGGTCTATAAAAACCTCATCTTGAAAATAAATATTGACTTTCAAATTGAATTTAATGGCTTTTTGACGTGCATCAATAGAACGTTTTAAAATCGAAATATGCTTAATTTCATTCACCGAAACATTAATTTGTTTCGATAAATGATGTTTTAGCAAATTTTCATTTGATGCAATTTCGGGTGTAACTTGAAGTAAAAGTTCTTTTGGCATTACTGAATTTTAATGCACAAAAATAAACAATTTAATACCATTGCAGAAATTTAAATATCTGCTCGCAGAATTGCCCATTTTAACAACGTGTTTTTCTCTTTAGGCAAACCTAATTTTTCTATAATATTGCTTCGGTGTCCTTCAACAGTTTTTTCAGACAAAAAAAGTAATTCGGCAATTTGTTTGCTTGTTTTTTGTTGAGTAATAAGTTCTATAATTTTTCTTTCAGATAGAGTTAGTTTAGCAATTTCGTCATTACCGTTTTTACTATCAACAACTAAATCATCTTCTAAAAATTGGCTGATATATTTGTTTCCTTTTGCAACTTCTAATAAACATTTTTCGAGTTCGGTTTGAGCGTGTTCCTTTAAAATATAGCCATAAATTCCGTACTCACTAGCTTTCTTAAAAATAGTCATTTCTTTGTGCATGGTGAGCAAAATAATCTTGGTTTTTAGCTTACTTTCTTGCACTTTTTTAGCCACATCCAAACCGTCAAGTCCAGGCATATTAATATCTAAAATTGCGATTTCTGGTGTATGAAGTTGTATTAAATTTAAAGCAGAAATTCCGTTTGAGCATGAATCGCTTACTTTATATCCGTAAGATTCTACGAAGCTTTTTGTTCCTTGTAGTGTAAACGGATGATCGTCTGCAATTAGTATTTTCATTATTGTTTTTTAATTTCAATAGTTATAATTGTTCCGTTTGTATCAGAATTTATTTTCGCTTCGCCACCAATTGCTCTGCTTCTTTCAATAATATTATGCAATCCAAAAGCACTTTTTCCGTTGAGTTTTTCAGAAACATTAAAACCTTTTCCGTTGTCTTTAATTTCGATGGAAATACTATTGTTTTTTTCCTGAATAGCAATTTTTGCTGCTATTGCATTGGCATATTTTATAATATTTGACAAGGCTTCTTGAATGATACGATATACTTGTAATTCATCATTGGTTGATAGGGAATTAGTATAATCAATATCAGCTGTTACCATAAAATCATTTACAGATTGTGCTCTTTCTACTAATTGTTCTACACTTGCTTTTAATCCAATTTTGTCAAATAGTATTGGGTGTAAGTTTCTACTAATAATACGAATATCATTTATAATCGAATCGATTTTAGAGTTAGTTATATCGGTTTTTTGTTCAAACGAGTTTTTTAAACTCAATAATTCATGGCTTACGCTATCGTGTAAATCGCTGGCAATGCGTTTGCGTTCTTCTTCGGTTTTTTCGAGTAATTGTTTGGTATATTGTTGCACATTTTGTTTTTCAAGTTTTAATTTTTTCTGTTTTTGTTTCGTAATATAAACAACAACTGTTAAAAATAATCCTAAAAACAATGACGCTAAAAGTGCTATTGTCGTATTTTTATTTAAAATTGTTGTTTTTTGAAGTGTGATTTGTTGTTCTTTTTTTTGGGTTTCATATATAGCTTCAAGCTCAGCTATTTTTTCTCTTGTTGCAATATCAGATATGCTATCGGCAATTATTCGTTTATCTTTTTCGATGGTAAAGGCATTTTTAAAATCATTATTTTGAAGTGCACTTATTTGTAAAACACCATAAAACATATTGACCTTTTCGTATTGTTGATTGGTTATTAATGTTGGCAATGCTTTTTTTATATCTTCAAAATTAGAGTAATCTGGATTCTTTTTTATTTCATATTGAGCTACGGCAACTTTGTATTCTAAGGTTAAATCATCAGAATTAATTTCTTCAACTATTGGTTTCAATTCGTCAATTACTTTTTTAGCTTCAGGTAATTTATTCGCTTGTACTAAATTTTCAATTTTAAAATCAAATATTTTAAGTTTTAATATTTTACTTTCATCTTTACTATCAACAAACGCTTGATAAGTAGAATCGATTAGTGCTGTTTTTCGAGAATCGTTCATAAAATCATAAATCGAAATTTTATTGATTAAACCGATGTAAACATTATATGTATTATTAATACTTTTATATGCTTTTATGGCTTTGTCTGCGTTTTCAACAGCTCTTTTTTTATCGCCAATAGCAGTATAAATATTTGCGTAATTGGAATATACAAAAGCCAAGCCTTTAGGGTTATTTATTTTAGTGAAGTATTCAAACGATTTTTGATTGGCAGCTAAACTTAAATTTTGTTTGCCCATAATATAATGTATATAGGACAAATCATAATAAGCTCTAGCAATACTATAACAACTGTTGTAGTCATTAGGTTCTAATAAAGTGATGTTTTTAAAATAGTCACACGCTTTTTTTAAATTGGATTTGTCGAAATAATAATTAGCTAAATAAGCGTCCACAAAAGTGGTTTTTAGTGTAGGAACTTCCTTTCTATATTTAGCGTCAAATTCTGTAATTGTAGCCATAAAGGTTTCGTTAAAATCATAAGAATCGGCTAGATAAACACAAGCTATATCTAAAATTTCGGCAGCATTTAAATAATTATGTTCCGCAATTTTTTGATTGTAGTATTTATATAAAACCGATAAATATTTTTTATCTTTTTTGTAGTTTTCTACTTGATGTAAATAGGCTTTGGTGGCATCCTCTTTGGCTGGGATTTCTTTTTCGAAAACTACATCACTTTCTTTTTTGCCATTACAAGCATATAAAAAGGAGATTACGAAAAGTAACAAAAGAATTTTTATTGGTTTTATAAACTTTCTAAACATTTGTATATTTTTTTAGCAAAAGTATCTAATTAAAATTCATAAAAAAGTTTTCAGTAAAATTCAGGGGTTTCCCCCTATATGAATTCATTTTCTATTAGGTCAACTTTGTAATCTGAATTTAGAAGATTAAAACACATAATTAAAAAATTCAAAAACGTAATTAATTTTAAAAACCAATTTTTATGAACAGAATCTTACTTCGAAAACCAATTCGCTCCTTTACCAAAGGAAAATTTTGGACAACAACAATGGTAATGCTATTGTTTTTTATGTTGCTCAGTGCTGCAAAGATGCAGGCGCAAATACCGATTACAGTAGGCACTCCATTAGGCAATACTACGCCACCATTGGCTGCGAGCTACACATCTTTAGGAAATTTTTTAACCGCACTTAATGCAGTTACTGCAATGTCTGGCGACGTCTATGTATATGCGGGTTCTGGAACAGAAACGGCTCCACCAAAAGGGTTTACAATTGGCAGTCCAGCATTAAATGCTGCTACTAGTGCAGGACGCTACATTACAATCTCTGGCGACTCAGCAACATCCATAATAAATGCTGGTGTAGGAACCAGCTCCTCCGCTGCTAGTCCAGATGGAATGGTAAAATTAGTAGGTACCAATAATACAGTTTTGGCCGGATTTACTCTTAATGATAATAATACTGCGGGAGCTGCTATGATGGAATACGGTATTGGACTGTTTAGAGAAAGCGCTACAGATGGTTGTACAGGCAACGAAATTGCTTTCAATATAATAAATATGAAGCGTGCCAATGTTTTTACAGCTGGTGGCCCAATGATTGGTGGATCCACAGGGATTATTATGGTCAATTCTCGCTTTGGTACTGCATCAACTGCTGTAATACCAACAGACCTAGCCGGCGCAAGCTCGGGTAATTATATATTTGGAAACACAATCAGAGGTGGAATGCATGGTATGAATTTAACTGGATATGCCGACCTAACAGCCCCATATACTTTTGCTGATAAAGGTAATTTCATAGGTTTTTTTAATTATCCAAATATTATAGAAAATTTTGGAACCGA
>NZ_JANOQD010000004.1:0-4363 GCF_031422135.1 Flavobacterium sp.
TTGATAGTTTATAATATATTTAAATATATGTTACAAAATATTAAGATTCATTATAATATTGTTAATGTAGAATATTTTCTTTTGCGTTTCTGTCGCTCGAAGGTTGCACACAACGTCCCGTGGCTTGGCGTCAGTTGGGGATTTGGTTAGCCAAATGTATAAATTAAAGACCGAACTTTCAAGTACAAAACCAACTTTAAAGTTTGCCTAAGACCCCAATTGCGCCAAACCGCTGTTAACCGACGACTATATTTGTTGTTATTTCTTGATTTTCAACTCTAGTGAAATTTCTTTTAACTTTTATTTTTTTTTTTTAGTTTCGCTTTTTCGCAAAATTTTCTAAATCTTAATTTCGCCAAAGTTTAGTTTTTTAGTTTCGATTTTTCGCAAAATTTCTCCAATTCTGATTTCACCAAAGTTCAGTTTTACAGTTTCGCTTTTCCGCAATATTGCTCCAATTCCGATTTCTCCAAAGTTCAGTTTTACAGTTTGGCTTTTCCATAAAACTTTCTAAATTTTTATTTTTCTAAAGTTCAGTTTTCAATTTCAATTTTCCACAAAACTTTCCCAATTTTGATTTCTCCAAAGTTCATTTTTTCAATTTCATTTTTCCACAAAATTTCTCTAATTCTGATTTCTCCAAAGTTCAGTTTTACAGTTTCGCTTTTCCACAAAACTTTCTTAATTTTTATTTTTCCAAAGTTCAGTTTTCAATTTCAATTTTCCACAAAACATACCCAATTTTGATTTCTCCAAAGTTAATTTTTTCAATTTCAATTTTCCACAAAACTTTTCCAATTTTGATTTCTCCAAAGTTCAGTTTTTTGGTTTCACTTTTCCATAAAACTTTTCATTTTCAGATTTCTCCAAAGTTCACTATTTCTGTTTTGCTTTTCTAATAAACTTTTGAAAAATAGGAGCGAAGTCGTCAACGTGATGTTTCGTAATTCCAAAACTTACCAACAAATTTTGTCGACTTGTTATCAGAGTAAATTCCCTGTTGGGAATTTTGGGAATAGTTGTCGGTTAACGTCTCGTGGCTTTGCGATGGTGGGTTTAAGAAAGCCTTAACATTGGAGTAAAGATAGAAAATAACAAGTACAAAACCAACATTGAATTAAGCCCTAAAACCCCACTATCGCAAAACCGCTGTTGTAAGATGCCCTAACTGTTTATAATGTTGCTTTTTTACTTTTTACACGTTGCTTTTTCCACAATCTTTGTTGCAGTTAGGAATATTCTCGTTGCAGTTAGCAATATCCTTGTTGCAGTAAAGAAATTCTACGTTGCAGTGAGTAAAATACTCGTTGCAGTCGGTAATATTCTTGTTGCAGTCTTAAAAATACTTGTTGCAGTCTGTAGAATTCTTGTTGCAGTCGCTAATATTCTTGTTGCCGACACAAACATTCTAGTTGCCAACGCTAATATTCTAATTACCTAAACAAAAAATCTTGTTGCCAATGGCAATATTCTAATTGCCAACTGTAATATTCTTGTTGCCGTAGGCAACATTCTTAATGACTACTTGAATTTTCTAAATTATAATTCGATATTGAACTTAAGATTTATGAAATCATAAACACGAGTTTGCCCTTCTTCATAAAATGTTTTTTCTGCAAGTTCTTGAACATCATTATTAGACAAAAAAGCAATGACAGTTCCGTTGCTTCTATTAATTGATTTCCCTAAAGTATTTATAATAATTGCCTCGTCATAAAATTTAATTCTTATGGAAGAATTTTGCATAATATTTCCAAAAGAATCTCGAAAAGTAATATACATACTTTTTGTATTTAAACTAAAATACGATGAATTTCTAGTATTGTATAGCATAAAAGACACTTCTGTACCTATAAAATTTATTCCATCTTTAATTTCGTGAGCAGTTTCATTTTGAGAGTTCATAAAAGTATAATTTCATTTATTTTGACAATTCATAAGTGTTTCCATTATACCATCCCTCCATAACATCAGGATTTATTGGTCTAAAATCATAAATAGTTTCTTCATTTTCCTTTACAGTTTCATAAGTGGTAACCATCTGATAACTTATCGTATCATTGAATTTAAGAATGTAAATTCCCGTTTCATAATTATTAATTCTAAATCTATATGGAAACTCAATTTTACCATATTTAATTCCTCCTAGTTTTTGTTTAAATGCTACTTTTTGTTTTTTATAATAATCTAAAATACCTTTTCCTGTTGTAAAATCAGCAATATCTTTTTTATGCTTATTTACAGAATAAACATATATGCTTTTGAAATCAAGAATATCATTTATAAAAAGATAAGATATTACTCTGTTATCTAATTCATCAGTAACAAAACGAATTCTTTCTTCAAGTTGAACTTTTTCAAGATGATTATATTTAAAAAGCGGTACTGGATATAACTTTCCGTCTTTTTGTCTTTGTGGTTTTACATTTGAGTATAATACATATTTATAAACTTTACCGTTGAGGCTATCTTTTTCATTCTCATCATTTAAATAGTTATAAGTATAGGAATATTTATAAAACCCATTATTAACTAATTCTGACTCTGTTACTTTTTCGTTTAGATAATGATTTATTTTATCTGTTTTACCACAAGAAGTAAATAATATGACAAACAATATTAATATGTAAGTTTTCATTTTTTATTTTTTTATTTTTAAACCAAAATTTTCTAATTTTTCTAAAATATCTGTTTCGTCGAAAGGAACACTTTTTCTTTCTTTAGCAGATCTTTCTATTTGAGTAAACTCTAAATCTTCTCCTTGTACGGCTTTGAAGTATTTGTATGTGGTAAGTTTGTCCAAATGCACAGGTCCTTTTATTGGAAACATACGCTCTGCCACTCCTATTTTTGGTTCAATATCTAGAGCATAACAAAAAACTTCTACTCCTTTGGCTAAAACTTCTGCACCTTTGGCTTCAACAAAACCTATTGAGCCACCTAATAAAGCCAAGTTACCTAAAAGTTGGTTTAACTCGTCTCGGTTTTCTGTAACTTTCATATTGGTATAGTTCACATCTGTTCGACGGTTGCAAATGGAGGCTTCTTTGATGTATTTATGGAAAGTTTTTATTACATAAAAATTTCCGTTTCTGAACTGAATTTTTTTGTTTTTGATAACGTGGTTGTGCAACTCTTTACCATCGACACAATTTTCTTTTTTTCTCCTAATCGGGTATGAATTGTCTATTTTATATTCACGAGCACTTGATGGTGAATTTTTATCAAATATTACCTTAAACTCTGTTAACATTCTTTCGCCTCCAATTATTTTACCAATGTTGTTCAAATAAATAGTTACTGCGCTCAAATAGTTTATTTTTGGTACAGTAGGTTCAAATTCATTGTGTTTATCATCAGGGTCAACATAACATTCGTGGAGTTCGAGTGAGGTAAGTGCAGTAACACAATAATTGAGTTTGTTTATCATTCTGTTTACACTTTGCGTATAAAAAGCTTTTGATACATCACGGTATTGGTGCTTTTCCCACGGTTCTTTTATTTTTTCGGCTTCGTATGTACCAAAACTAATTGATGTTCCCATTTTTTATTATTTTTTTAATGCTGTTTAATTCAATATTGCCACAAGTAGCTTTAATTTCTATACTTTCGGCTGTTCTTTCTATTTCACTTGCAATAACCAAATGTTGTTTGGTTATCTCGATTGTAATATTCTTTGCTTGTTTTATAATTGCCATATTTCGATATTTTAATGGAAATTACTTTTTTCACCACTGTTTACTTTGATGGTTTTAGAGGCTTTGAATGTCATATTTTCTTTGGTAGTATTCATAGTTATTTTTTCAGATACTTCATTATATTCTGCCGATTGTGTTGTTATTTTATTTTCTACAATTTCTTGTTTTGAGTTTGCATATTCTAACATATTTCCAGTTGCGGTTTGTTTAATGTCGTTTCCTGCTTGCAAAATTAAATCTTTTCCTGCATTTGAGGTAATGTTTTGTGTAGCAATAAAATTAATATTTTCAGCCTCTAAATTTATAGTTTTTAGTGCTTTAATATTTATGGTGTCGCCAGTACTGTCAATATGAAAAATATTGCCTTTTTTGTCTGCCAGTTTTATATTTTTAAGTTCTTCGAATTCGAGATAATGCCCTGATTGTGTTTTTATGACTTTAAAACTATTGTCGGCTGTGGCAAAACCTGAACTTTCTGCTCCGTTGTACATAGTTCCCATCACAAAAGGTTTTTCGGCATTGTCACTTTCAAAACCGATTAAAACTTCTTCGCCAATTTCGGGAATAAAATACATTCCTTTTCCACCACCAGCGTGTGGGTTTGTCATACGAATCCAAGGGGTTTTTTCGGAATTGTTTTTTTGCCAAGCCATTTGCACTTGAAT
>NZ_JANOQD010000005.1:0-35487 GCF_031422135.1 Flavobacterium sp.
AAATGGAAATCAAAGAATATATAAACTATTATAATAACGACAGAAGTAAGTCTAATTTAAACAAAATGAGCCCAATAAAATATCGAGCTCATTATTATCAAAATTAATTATAAATTTGTCCAAACTTTTGGGTTCAGTCTATTTTGAGTTGGCATTTTTTATGAATATAAATTCATGTTATTTTTTCATTTTATTGGCAGGTAATAATTTACTTGACACTTCTCCGAAACCAATACGAACAGTATCATTTTGGCAATAACCTTTCATAATTACAGTATCACCGTCGTTAATAAATTTACGTTCTGAACCATCAGACAATACAATTGGGTTTTTTCCGCCCCAAGTCAACTCCAGCATTGAACCATAAGAATCAGGAGTAGGACCTGAAATAGTCCCTGAACCCATCATGTCGCCAGAATTCACCCGACAACCATTACTGGTATGATGCGCTAGTTGCTGGCTCATTGTCCAATACATATACTTAAAGTTACTTCTAGAAATTACTTGTATTTCAGCTTTTTCAGGTTGAATAGCTACCTCAAGATTAATATCAAAAGCGTGATTTCCTTTTTGTTGTAAATAAGGTAGTGGTGTTGGCTCTTGTTTTGGACTCGCAACTCGGAATGGCTCTAGAGCATCCATAGTCACAATCCAAGGCGAAATGGAAGAAGCAAAGTTTTTTGCCAAAAATGGACCTAATGGAATATATTCCCATTTTTGAATGTCACGAGCACTCCAATCGTTTAGTAACACCATTCCGAAAATATATTCTTCAGCTTCATTTATAGGAATATTTTCTCCCATAATATTGGCATCAGTGGTAATAAAAGCCGTTTCCAATTCAAAATCGACTAATTTAGAAGGACCAAAAACAGGTATTGTTTCTCCATTTGGAACAGTTTGCCCATTAGGTCTATGTACTGGAATTCCACTTGGAACAATAGTCGAGCTTCTACCGTGATAGCCTACAGGAATGTGTAACCAGTTTGGCAGTAAAGCATTTTCAGGGTCTCGAAACATAGTTCCTGTATTGGTAGCGTGTTCTTTACTAGAGAAAAAATCGGTGTAATCACCTATGTAAACTGGAAGTTGCATTTCCACATCTTCCATTTTAAAGATTACAATATCTCGGTGTTTTTTATTGTCTTTTAATTTTGGATTTTTGGTGTCAAAAATATCAGCAATTCGGTTGCGAACCAAACGCCATGTTTTTTTTCCATCTGAAATAAAATCATTTAATGTGTCTTGCATAAAAACATCATCAGTCAGATCTATTCCTTCAAAATAATTTAATTGTTGTAACGCACCTAAATCTATGGCAAAATTCCCAATACGAGTTCCTACCGTTACAATGTTTTCTTTAGTTAAAAAAACACCGAAAGGAATATTTTGAATTGGAAAATCACTGTCAGAAGTTACTTCTAACCAAGATTTTCTATTAGGGTTGTTGGCTGTAATGGGCATATAGTTGTTTATTTTATTGTTGATAAATGTTATACCAAATATATCATAAACTATTATTTTACCAAACGTTTTTTGTATTTTTGTAAGGAATTTAACTAAATTAAAAATATGTTACGCGACGAACAAATATTTGACCTCATTCTAGAAGAACAAGACAGACAAATTCATGGGTTAGAATTAATAGCTTCAGAGAATTTTGTGAGCGACCAAGTTATGGAAGCTGCGGGTTCTGTTTTGACTAATAAATATGCAGAAGGTTATCCAGGAAAACGGTATTATGGTGGTTGCGAAGTAGTTGATGTTATAGAGCAAATCGCTATTGACAGAGCCAAAGCCTTATTTGGTGCTGAATATGCCAATGTACAACCGCATTCAGGTTCACAGGCAAATACAGCAGTTTTTGCTGCTTGTTTGAAACCAGGAGACAAAATTTTAGGTTTTGATTTATCGCACGGTGGTCATTTAACACACGGTTCACCTGTAAATTTTTCAGGAAAATTGTATTCGCCTTCTTTTTATGGTGTTGAACCAGAAACAGGAGTTTTAAACTATGATAAAATACAAGAAATAGCTATTAAAGAACAACCAAAAATGATTATTGCAGGAGCTTCGGCTTATTCTCGTGATATGGATTTTAAACGTTTCAGAGAAATAGCAGATTCTGTTGGAGCCATTTTATTAGCAGATATTTCACATCCAGCAGGTTTAATTGCCAAAGGTTTGATGAATGATCCAGTGCCTCATTGCCATATTATTACAACAACAACTCACAAAACATTGCGCGGTCCTCGTGGTGGATTGATTTTGATGGGTAAAGATTTTGAAAATCCTTGGGGATTAAAAACACCGAAAGGTGAAATCAGAATGATGTCTCACGTTCTTGATATGTCTGTTTTCCCTGGAAATCAAGGTGGTCCATTAGAACATATCATTGCGGCAAAAGCGGTGGCATTTGGAGAAGCTTTGACCGATGAGTTTTTTAGATATGCGATGCAAGTTCAGAAAAATGCCAAAGCAATGGCAGCTGCCTTTGTAAAAAGAGGGTATAATATTATTTCTGGAGGAACGGACAACCATATGATGCTAATTGATTTACGTAATAAAAATATTTCTGGAAAAGATGCTGAAAATGCATTGGTAAAAGCCGAAATTACAGTTAATAAAAATATGGTACCATTTGATGATAAATCACCATTTGTAACCTCAGGAATTCGAGTGGGAACACCAGCCATAACGACTCGTGGATTACTTGAAGAAGATATGGAAACGATTGTCGCATTTATTGATAGAGTGATTTCAAATCATACTGATGAAGCTATTTTAGAAGAAATTGCTGATCAAGTGAATGAAATGATGGGAGAAAGAGCCATTTTTGTTTTTTAAATCTAACAATTTTCAAAATAATGTTAGCCTATACTTTTAGTATGGGCTTTTTTTATGTTAAATTTTATACAAATAAATACTTCGTACGAAATATTTCTTACCTTTGATTTGTAAAAGAAAAACCAATGCAATTAGAACCCACAAAATCGGAATTAGAAATACTACAAGTCCTTTGGGAATTTGGCCCATCAACAGTTCGATTTGTTAATGACAAATTGAATGAACAAAAAAGAGCTGTTCAATACACATCAACTTTAAAACTGATGCAAATTATGACAGAAAAAGAACTCTTGATTTGTGATAAAACCAATATGAAGCACATTTATAAAACGGCTATTGAAGAAAAAAAAACAAAAGGATTTCTTCTTGACAAATTTGTCAACACATTGTTTAATGGTTCTAGCAGTAGCTTGATGATGCAATTGCTTGGTAACAAAAAGGCTTCTAAAGAAGAAATAGAAGAAATCAGAGTTTTACTTAATAAATTAGAGAACAATTAGTTTACTTAATACTATAATTATGGAAATTTTAAATCAAACTGTAATAAACGCTATTTTTTGGACACTTATTCATTCTTTATGGCAAGGATTAATTTTAGCAATTTTTGGAGGACTCATTGTTTTAACAACCAAGAAGGCTTCTTCTGTTTTAAGGTACAATTTACTTTCTTTAATTCTTGTGATTTTTATAATCGCAGTTGGATTTACCTTTTACAACCAGTTTCAAAATTTAGGAATTCAAAATATTTCATTTCAAAACACCAACGCTACTTCTATTGAAAATGTAGATTCGGTTTTTAAAAGTCCTGCTATTTTATCGTCTGATTTAATAACTATAATTGTGGATTTTTTAAATAAAAACGCTACAACTATTACTTTAATATGGTTTCTAATATTCAGTATTAAATGCTTTAGAATTTTTGGCAATTTGGGATATGTTTATAAAATTAGAAATTATAAAACCAATTCCGTATCATCAGTTTGGGAAGCAAAATTTCAAGAATTATGCCAATTAGTTAAAGTAAAAACACCTATTATTTTACTAGAATCTCAATTGATTAAAGTGCCTTCTGTTACTGGATTTTTAAAACCAATTATTCTAATTCCAGTTGGTTTATTGTCTAATTTGCCTCAAGATCAAGTAGAAGTAATTTTGCTTCACGAGTTGGCACATATTAAACGTAAGGATTATTTTATAAACATTATTCAAAGTTTTACTGAAATTATATTTTTCTTCAATCCTGCTGTACTTTGGGTATCCAATATTTTGAAATACGAACGCGAAAATTGTTGTGATGATATTGCGCTAGCTTTAACTGAAAATAAATCAGGTTTTGTTCAGGCTTTGGTTTCTTTTCAGGAGTTTAATATCGAAAATAGCAGTCTAGTTATGGGTTTTGGAAATCATAAAAATCATTTGCTAAACCGTGTCAAACGAATTATTTATAGTGATAATCAAACATTAAATACTATCGAAAAAACATTTTTATCTATTTCGTTTATCGTTATTTTAAGTTTTGTATTGTTTACGGTAAATGCTCAAGAAGTTAAAAAAACCTCAATAAATGTAGCGTATCAATTGCAAAAGAAAGAAATGGAAGCCGATAAAGCTAGAGTCGAAGATGATAAAGTTAGAGTCGAAGATGATAAAGTTAGAGTCGAAGATGATAAAGCTAGAGTCGAAGATGATAAAGCTAGAGTCGAAGATGATAAAGCTAGTTTCGAAGCTGATAAAGCTAGAGTCGAAGCTGATAAAGCAAAAATTATAAACGACAAAAATCAGGAAAAAAACAAATCGAATTCGGATTTGCAAAAAAGAATCAATACATTGGAACTTGAATTGCAAAAACTAAAATCTGAAAAAGACAAATCGAATAAAAAAACTACTTCTAAAACGACCACTCATTCTGAATATGAAAAAACAATAAACGATGATTCAGGAAAAAAACTAAAGAAAATAATCATAAAAGCAGAAAGTTTTCCAGTCAATTTTGATGATGAAAAACTAACAAATTCAATAATTAATGATTTATTGCAGGAAAAGATTATTAAGAACACGTCCAATTTATCATATAACCTTTCAGGAACTGAGTTAATTGTTAACAACAAAAAACAGTCTCAATTGTTACACCAAAAATTGAAACAGAAATATATCAAAGGAAAAGAAATGGCAATTTGCTATAATTTCGAAATTAAAGAGTAACATTTTCTTTTAAAAACCAACTGAATTACATACCAATAAAAGCATTTGCAAATCGCAAAGAGGATTTCTATTGCCTCAATTTTTCAATCATTAAAAAAAATATAATTTATGAAAACACTTATTTCAAAATCATTAATCCTGTGCTTTTTTATAGCAACAGCTTGTGCACAAAACAAATCAAATATAACTAGTAAAGACGTTATAGAAATCCCGTTTACAATGGACAGAAACTTAATCTTGGTAAAGGCAAGTATTAACAACCAGACTGAAAACAATTATATTTTTGATACAGGAGCGCAAGGCGTTACATTAAGTAAAACAATGGTGGCACAACATAATTTAACTGGCAAAGGGGTTACTAAATTTGGTAGCCCCAATGATCCTGTAGGAGTAGATGTCAAAAATATTGATATCCCTGTATTTAATGTTAACGGATTCACTGGCAAAAACGTTCAAAGTATTGAAGTAGAGGATCAAAACATTTTCACACCAAATGCTGTTGGAATTATTGGAATTTCATTTTTTAATGGAAATATGGTTACCATAGACTATAAAGCATCTAAATTAATAATTAGCAAAGGTTCTTTAAAAGCTAAAGACAAAAAAGTTTTTAAAATAGATGTTTATCCATTTATAGAAACAGATATTAAAGTTAATAATCAACCTTTAGTGGCACATATTGATTCTGGAGGTCCGGAAGCACTATCTTTCCCATTAGAGTGGAGGGATAAATTAAAGTTCAAATCTGAACCTGTACTTTTTGGAAAAGCAAGAGTGGTAAGTGGCGAAATAGATATCTATAGAGCACAATTAGAAGGAACAATTCAAATAGGTTCTATAGTATTGACAGACCCAAAAATAACGATGGTTTCAGGAGGTTTTCAAGCTATTAATATAGGATTTAAATTTCTTAAAGAGTATGTTATTACAATAGATATGGTTAATGGATTAATGAAAATCACTCCGAGCAAATTGTAACAATTATAGTAATAAAGAGTCTTATCTCATAAATTGAATTATAAACATTTCTACAAATGAATCATCAAATCAAAATAATCATCCCTTTTTTATTCCTGTGTTTTGGAATTTCAAATGCACAAATTAATACAAAAATTACAGGTCAAATAGGCAATGGTAATTCATTAAACATAGCATCAATACCTATTTCATTAGTTCAGTCTAATGATGGAACACTTGTAAAAACTGCATTAACTAATGCTGATGGTAGTTTTGAGTTTTTGAATTTAAATGCAAATACTTATAAAATCATTGTAGATAACGATCAGTTTCAATTATTTAAAAGTCAACCTATTGAAATTACAACTGAAAATACAATAGTAACATTGCCTGTTTTTCAGTTATTGGCAAATGATAATGTGAATAACTTAGACGAAGTAGTAGTTAAGAAACGAAAACCGTTTATAGAACAAAAAATTGACCGAACGGTTGTTAATGTAGATGCATTTATTTCAACAGCTGGAGGCGATGCAATGGATGTTTTGGAAAAATCGCCAGGAATTACAGTTGACCAAAATGGCACCATAACTTTTAAAGGGAAATCAGGCGTTGTGGTTTTTGTAGATGATAAACCTACTTATTTATCGGGTGCTGATCTTGAATCGTATCTTAAATCATTACCTTCAAGCACACTCGACAAAATAGAATTAATGACCAATCCACCTGCAAAATACGATGCTGCTGGAGGTGCTGGTGTGATAAATATTATAACCAAAAAATCTAAAGCCAAAGGATTTAACGGAAGTGCAACATCTAGAGTTTCTCAAGGAAAAAGAACACATACACGTCAAGGATTGAACTTGAATTATTTGAATAATGATATTAGAATCTTTGGAAATATCGGTTATGCCTATCAAAATCCTATCAACGATTTGTATATTTTCAGAGGGTTTAAAAATGAAGATTTAAGTGCCAAAAGTCTTTTCAAGCAAAATAGTTTTATAGAAAGTAATATAAAAACCACCAATGCCAAAATAGGAATGGATTATTATGTTTCTGACAAAACTACATTTGGTATTGGATTAACAGGAATTCTAAAATCTAACAATCAATCTACCAATGTAAGTAGTGTTTTAACTAGTGCATCGGGTGTTTTAAATTCGACTATAAAAGCAGATAATAGTGAGAAAGAATCCTTTAAAAATGCGGGCGTGAATATGAATTTTCGACATAATTTAGACACTATTGGACAAAAAATCACTGTAGATTTAGATTATCTTCGTTATGATACTAAAACCAATCAGAAATTCAGAAATTTTATTTATTCACCCGATGGTTCGTTGCAAAATCAAGACGAGTTAAAAGGAATTTTACCTGCTGAAATTGCTATTTATGCCATAAAATCAGATTATACTTTACCATTAAAAAACGAAGGAAGTCTTGAAGCTGGTTTTAAATCAAGTTTTTCTAAAACGGATAATACAGCCGATTATAGAGATGTTGTTTCAGGAAATGAAATACCAAATTACGAGACCAGCAATCAATTTAAATATGATGAAATCATCAATGCTGCCTATCTTAATTATAATACCAGCTACAAGCGTTTTACCTTTCAAACCGGATTGAGATTAGAAAATGCGGTATCAAAAGGAAACCAATTGGGCAATGTTTTGAAACCAGCTTCCACCTTTAAAAGAGATTATACCAATTTATTTCCAACAGTATATGTACAATATAAATTAGATTCAATAGGCAATAATCAATTGGTTGTCAATTATGGAAAGAGAATAAATCGTCCCTATTTTCAGGACCTAAATCCGTTTATAAGTCCATTAGATAAATTCACTTTCTATTCTGGAAATCCATTTTTAAATCCATCATTTGCTAATAACTATGAATTATCCTATCGCTATAAAGGTATTTTTTCAACAACGGTTAGTTACGGTTCCAATACTGACGAAATCAACGAAACTATTGAAATTAAAGATGAAATCTATTACAGTCGGCCAGGAAATATTGGAAAAAGTCAGTTTTATAGCATCAATATTAATGCTGATATTCCTTTTAATAAATGGTGGTCTGCAAATATTTATTCCGAATTAACAAACACACGTTTCCAAAGTAAATTATATACAGAAGATTTAAATTCATCAGGAACATTTTGGTATTTTTCAATGAATAATAGTTTTAAATTTAAGAACGATTGGTCGGCGGAGTTAAGCGGTATTTATCAAACTGATGCTGTTGCGGCACAATTTATATTGCTTTCAAGATCGAATATAAATTTTGGAATTCAAAAGAAAGTACTAAAAGGCAAAGCTTCGGTAAAATTGTCTGTAAATGATATTTTATATACAAATATTAATAATGGAATCATAAAAAACTTAAAATTAACCGATGCCAATTGGAGTAATAAACCAGATTCACGTTTTGTTGCGCTAACGATTACTTACGGATTTGGAAAATCATTCCAACCAAAATCACAACACGAGGCAATAGGCGCTGATAGTGAAAAAAATAGGGTGAAGGGTTAGTGAAAAACCACAAAATAATTTGTGGTTTTCTATGTGCTTTTTTTAATTTGGTAAATGTTGATAGGCTCCCAAATCAGGAGGTGTAGTTCTAGGTTTTCCATCTGCATCGGGTGTAATTATAAATGTTGGATTTCCTTTAGATTTTGCAGGAGAATTAAATTTAATACGTAAATTATTTTTTGATGCATCTTTAAATAAAGGATCATTTGGATTCAAGTTGTTTCCAATAATGTTGTTTGCACTATTCAAAAATGCGTATAATGGATTATTAAGGAACTGGTTGTTATTATCATTAAATTTAACTAAACAATAGTCAACAGTACAATCAAAATCTGCGCTATCGTCCTTGTTTAATATCAATTCAATGTTATTGGAACCATAAATAATGGAATTTGTAAAGGTTGCTGTCAAATTTTCCTTCAAAGTTAACGTTTCATCAACTTTTAATGTGTTATCCAAAAAAACTGTAGGTGTTTGTCTTGAACCACCTGTCCAATAATTTGCAAATGTACAATGATTGAAAGTGTAATTTCCACCTAAAACACAAGCTAAAGCAGTTTGACCAGCATTATTTACCACTATATTTTCACCATTTATTTTGGCGTTTTTAGCTATAATTCCATTATTTGAAACATTATAAATTTGTGTATTTTTGATTTGAACCGTTGTTGCGTCTTGATTTTCAATCAAAAATCCTGCTGAAGCATTTTTAATGGTCAAATGATTGAAACTATTGTTAGTACTTCCATCAGTAAGCCAAATCGTTCCCCATTGTCCAGGAGTTTCTGCAAAACGAGGTTCAAGCCGATCGCCTTCAAAGACAACTTCGTTTTCTAAAGCTATTGGGTCGGTAGAAATTCCACCATTTACTTGAATACTTCCAGTGTTTGCAACAATAATTCCAGATTGATCGTGAAAATAAACTCGTGCTCCAGCTTGAATTTCTAACACTTTTCCAGGTGGAACTGCTGCATAACCATATATGACATAGGGTTTGGCATTAGTAAAAATCAATTCATTCCCGTTTATAGGATCCACATCATTTAATAAAAAACCATAGATACTTTTTGGAGGATCAGTCCCTATTTGTAGACCTTCGTATGTATAACCTCCATTTCCATTGTCAAATCTTTCTGGATATAAAAAAACAGCATCTTGAACAAGGGTTACTAAATTGACTTTTTGCTGAAAAGCACCAGCATCAAAAAGAATTTCATCTGTATACAACATATCCGAAGGGTTTACATCGGCATTATTTGCAGTAGTTTCAATAAACACAAACAAGCTGTCTTTGGCTAAAAGTTCTACGTTTTGAAAGATTTTACCATCACCAAAACCACTATTGTCAGCATCTAAACCAGTGAGTCCGTCAACCATTAATCGGTATTTTGAGGCGGTTCCTTTTGCTAGAGCAATACTAGGAATAGTTATGTCATTGCTACTTTTATTATACACTTTTAGCATATAAGTACTGGATCCAATATTTGTAAAAACTGTATCAAGATAAACGGTGGTTTTTGAAAATTGAAGTTGACCAGAACTGCGAACGGTATCAAAATCTTTTCGACAAGATACAAGAGATAGTAAAAGAGTAATTATAAAGAGTAAATTATAGCGCATTTTTGATAAAATTTTGGATAAAAATAGTAAAAATGTTTGTCATTTAAATTATTATTAAACTTAACGTATAAAAATGTTTTTTAGTTTACTTTTTTGTAGATTTGATTCATTAATAATAAGATATGATTTTTAATAAAGACGAAGTGTTGCAAATTTGCAATAAATTATCACAAAATACCCTTATGCAAACCCTTCAAATCGAATATATTGATGCTGGACCAGATTTTTTGATGGCCAAAATGCCTGTGAATTCAAGTGTACATCAACCTATGGGATTACTTCACGGTGGTGCAACTGTTGCCCTTGCAGAAAGTGTAGGGAGTGCGGCTTCGGTAATGTTCATAGATAGAAACACAGAAGAGGTTCGAGGTATCGAGATATCAGCAAACCATCTAAAAAGCAAACGGGAAGGAGAAGTTATTGCCACAGCACGAATTATTCATAAAGGAAAATCAATTCATCTTTGGGAAATTAGAGTTGTGGACGAAGACGATAATTTAATTTCAATTTGTAAATTGACCAATATGGTTTTACCTCAAAAAAAATAATTGTATGGAGCCTATTTTTGAAAAAATGAAACAGCACAAAAGGCAAAATTTACCTTTTGTCTTGTATCGTAAGCCTAATTCTAAAACAATTATTGGTGTTTTTCAAGAAAACGACCATGTTTATTTTTCTGAGAATAGCTCTGAGCGAGGGTTTGTTTTTGCCCCATTTCAAAACGATGGCAGTATCGTTTTTCCTTTAGAATTTTCCGAAATAAATTTTGGTACTTTCAAAAAAAGTAAAGAGAAAGCAGTTAAACAAAGAAAAATAAAATTCAGTCAAACGGATAAAAATCATTTTATACATCTCGTAGAAAAAGCCGTTGCCACCATAAATAAAGGTGTTTTGAATAAAGTAGTTGTATCAAGAACTGAAACTGTGTTGATAAAAAACTTCAAGTATAAGAAAACGTTTGACAAACTATTACAACACTATTCAACCGCATTTTGCTATTATTGGTTTCACCCAAAAGTTGGAACTTGGATGGGAGCAACTCCTGAAAAATTGTTACAAACTACCCAAAATAATTTTGCCACGATGGCTTTGGCTGGAACCCAAAAGTACAATCAAATTGAAAATATAAATTGGGAACAAAAAGAAATAGTTGAGCAAGAAATAGTAACACAATTTATTGTTCAGAAACTTCAAGACATTACCTCACAAGTTACAATTTCAGAACCATACACAGCACAAGCAGGAAATATAATGCATCTCAAAACCGATATTGAGGGTGTTTTAAATGACGAAGTTTCACTACAAAAAATTCTTGATATTTTGCAACCAACACCGGCAGTATGTGGATTGCCAAAAGAGGAAGCAAAACAATTTATTACAGAAAACGAAGGCTATAATCGAGAGTTTTACACTGGTTTTCTAGGGGAATTGAACTTCGATTTTAATAAAAATGAAGAAGCTTCAGACCTTTTTGTAAATTTAAGATGTATGAAAATTAGTGAGTCAATTGATGACGAAAAAAACAAAATAAAAATTTTTATGGGTTGTGGAATTACTAAAGACAGCAACCCAGAAGCCGAATGGGAAGAAACGGTACATAAATCCAAAACCATAAAAAATATTTTGTAACAAATACACTACTATAAAAAAACAAGAAATGAAATTAGACATACTCGCTTTCGGGGCACATCCAGACGATGTTGAATTAGGTTGTGGTGCCACGATTGCCAAAGAAATTTCTCTTGGAAAACGAGTTGGAATTATAGATTTAACCCGAGGAGAATTAGGTACAAGAGGCACAGCCGAAACAAGAGATGTTGAAGCTGCAAATGCTGCTAAAATATTAAAAATTGCGCTACGTGAAAATTTAGGTTTTAAAGATGGTTTTTTTAAAAACAGTAAAAAAAATCAACTCGAAATAATTAAGGTATTAAGAAAATACAAACCGGAAATAGTGCTTTGCAATGCTATTTATGACCGTCATATTGACCACGGAAAAGGAAGTAGTTTAGTTTCTGACGCTTGTTTTTTATCAGGATTAGTCAAAATTGAAACCAGTTTAGACGAAAACATTCAAGAACCTTGGCGCCCCAAATTAGTGTATCATTACATTCAATGGGCAACTATTGAACCTGACTTTGTTGTTGATGTGTCTGATTTTATTGATATCAAAATGCAAGCTATAAAAGCTTATGAAACCCAGTTTTACAATCCAAATTCGAATGAACCTGAATCACCAATAACCTCAAAAAACTTTTTGGATAGCGTGAAATATCGTGCCCAAGATTTAGGAAGACTAATTGGGACAAATTATGCAGAAGGATTTACTACAGAAAGGTATTTGGCTGTCAATAGTTTAAGTGATTTGAAGTAATTTTTTTGATATTTTATTTGCAGAAACCAACTTTTACAATATCTTTGCACTCGTTAAATAAATGGTGGTTGTAGCTCAGCTGGTTAGAGTATTGGTTTGTGGTGCCGAGGGTCGCCGGTTCGAACCCGGTCAGCCACCCTAAATAACGCTAAAACTCATAAGTTTCATTTCTTATGAGTTTTTTTATAGGATAAACTTTTTTAAAGCTTTTCCTACTGGTTTCGGTAGTATTTACAGATTTATAAAAAAAATTTGATTTAGAATTAGATGATTTTTTTGAGGTAATTTAAAATTCTAATTATTCTTCTGGTAATAATTAAAACAGAAAAACAATCAGTTTTGTAACAATAAATCAAATCTTATCTTGTAAATACCAGTGTATTTCCAATAGATAAATTACTGTCAAACTGATAACCATCATAATTAAAACCTTTTATACCCTCAAGCGTTTCGATGTTGTGATCAATAATGTATCGAACCATTAGACCACGTGCTTTTTTGGCAAAAAAGGAAATCATTTTTAACTTTCCGTCTTTGTAATCTTTAAACTCTGGAGTAATTACAGTAACTTTCAATTTTTTAACATCAATTACCGAAAAGTATTCCGTGCTGGCTAAATTTAGAAAAAGTTCGTTCTTTTTCAACTCTTTATTTAAGGCAGTTGTTAGGGTTTCTTTCCAAAATGCATATAAATTTTTTGATTCACTTATTGTCAAGTTGGTTCCCATTTCCAAACGATAAGCTTGCATTAAATCGAATGGCTTTAAGATGCCATATTGTCCAGAAAGGATTCGCAATTTATCTTGAAGTAAATCGTATTTTTCTTCAGGAATTGAGAAGGAGTCAAATCCTGTATATACTTCACCGTTGAATGCGAAAATTGCTGGACGTGCATTTTCTATTGTGAAAGGTGTTTTAAAAGTCTTATTTCGTTGCCAGTTTAAGTCAGCAAGTTTATCTGAAATATCCATTAATTCAGACAAGTCTTTCGGTTTGAGTTTTTTTAATTCTGAAACAATCTCTTTGGCTTGTTTTAAATAAACAGGTTTTGAAAACCGATTTGTAGGCATTTTTTTTTCAAAATCTAACGATTTAGCGGGAGAAATTACAATTTTCATTAGTATAAACTTGGGTATTTTTCAGGATTTACTTCGCTTATCATTGCATACACTTTTTCATAAATATCTTCAACGGAAGGTTTAGAGAAATAATCACCATCGGTTCCATAGGAAGGTCTGTGCGCTTTTGCAGCCAACGTTTCGGGTTGACTATCGAGAAGTAAATATCCTTTTTGTTCGTCAATTATTTGTTGTAAAATATATGCAGAAGCTCCTCCTGGAACATCTTCGTCTATAATTAATAATCGATTTGTTTTGGCTAACGATTTTACTATATCGTGATTTACATCAAATGGAAGTAAGGATTGAATATCAATTACTTCAGCATCAATACCAATTTCTGCTAATTCTCTAGCGGCTTGTTCTACCAAACGCAATGTGGAACCATAAGAAACCAGTGTAATATCTATTCCTTCTTTAATAGTTTCAACAACACCAATTGGAGTTTTAAATTCACCTAAATTAGTAGGCATTTTTTCTTTCAAACGGTAGCCATTTAAACATTCTACAACTAATGCTGGTTCGTCAGTTTCAAGTAAAGTATTATAAAAACCAGCTGCTTTGGTCATATTTCTAGGAACCAAAACGTGTATTCCTCTTATGGCATTAATAATCATTCCCATTGGTGATCCTGAATGCCAAATACCTTCTAAACGGTGACCACGAGTACGAATAATCAAAGGTGCTTTTTGGCGACCTGCTGTTCTGTATTGTAGTGTTGCTAAATCGTCACTCATAATCTGAATGGCGTAAAGCAAATAATCCAAGTATTGAATTTCTGCAATAGGTCGTAAACCTCGCATTGCCATTCCTATTCCTTGCCCCAAAATACTGGCCTCACGAATACCTACATCGGCTACACGAAGTTCACCATATTTTTCTTGCATTCCTTCCAATCCTTGATTCACATCTCCAATATTTCCTGCATCTTCTCCAAAAATTAAGCTTTCTGGATATTTTGTAAAAATAGCATCAAAGTTATCTCGTAAAACCAAACGTGCATCGACTTCTTCAGTTGAATCATCATAAGCAGGTAGTACTTCTTTGACTGAAAATACATTTTTATCAGATTGTGAAAATAGGTGTGAGCTAAACTTGGGTTGAATTTTATTAGTGTAATTTGTAATCCAAGATGCCAATTCAGATTTGCTGTTTTCTTGTGCAATCAATCGTAAAATTTTACGAGCTGTTGTGATACTATCTTTGCGAATTGGTTCTTTTATAGCGGCTAAATCAATACTGTGTTTTTCAATAAAAGCTTTATTTGAGCTCTTTATAGCAATTGAATTTAATAGAGAAACAAGTTCATCTCTTTCTTCTTTGATAGGAGTTATAAAAGCTGTCCATGCTGCTTTTTTTCCTTCAAGAACTTCTTTTCTTGCTTGTGCATCTAAGGCTTCAATTTCTTCTTCGGTAGCAATATTGTTTTCAATGATCCAAAGTTTAAATTGACGCAAGCAATCAAAATCGCCTTCCCATTCTAATCTTTCTGCATTTTTATATCGTTCGTGCGATCCTGATGTAGAGTGACCTTGTGGTTGGGTAAGTTCACGAACGTGGATTAAAACAGGAACGTGTTCTTTGCGAGCTATTGCAGCTGCTTTTTGATAGGTTTCGACCAAAGCGGGATAATCCCAGCCGTTTACTGCTATGATTTCATAACCTTCGGTGTTTTCGTCACGTTGGAAACCTTTTAAAATTTCAGAAATATTTTCTTTGGTTGTTTGATGACGGGCGTGAACAGAAATTCCATATTCATCGTCCCAAACACTCATTACCATTGGCACTTGTAAAACACCAGCTGCATTTATAGTTTCAAAAAATAATCCTTCAGATGTGGAGGCATTTCCAATAGTTCCCCAAGCGACTTCATTTCCAAGAATTGAAAAATTGGTAGCATTTTGTATTGTTGATACTTTTCTATATATTTTAGAGGCTTGTGCTAACCCTAGTAAACGTGGCATTTGCCCTGCTGTAGGTGAAATATCAGCACTTGAATTTTTTTGTTGGGTTAGGTTTTTCCAATCGCCATTTTCGTCTAGCGAATGTGTGGCAAAGTGACCGCCCATTTGTCGTCCAGCACTCATTGGGTCGTGTGCTAAATCAGTATGGCCATAAAGTCCTGCAAAAAATTGTTGAACTGTCATTTGACCTATCGCCATCATAAAAGTTTGATCGCGGTAATATCCTGAACGAAAATCCCCGTTTTTAAACGCTTTTGCCATTGCAAGTTGCGGAATTTCTTTTCCGTCACCAAAAATGCCGAATTTTGCTTTTCCAGTTAAAACCTCACGTCTTCCTAATAAACTACATTCTCTACTAGTAGTAGCAATTTTATAATCGTTTATTACTTCTGTTTTGAAATCTTCAAAAGTTAAGGTTTGTTTTTCGTCAGTTTGTATCATAAATTCAAAATCTAGTAGATACAAATTTAGGTAATTTTTTTTAAAATTTAATAAAATACAATAAAAATAGTATTGAACAATATGTAATTTTAATATGCAATTGAAATGTTTTTATATAAAAAAACCAATGAAACTATTTTTTTAATAAATATAGTGTAATTTTTTATACAAAAAAGTTATATTTTAAAACCATTTTCGGGTAAACAGACTAATCAATGTTTTTGGACTTATGGTAAAAATAAAGCGTATTTTTTCTTGGTATTTTTTTTCTCCCAGTTCGAAACCATTTGTGGAATATACGGGTAGAAAAATTTCGAAATAATCAGGAACTAGG
Organism: Flavobacterium sp.; assembly: GCF_031422135.1. Classification (GTDB taxonomy): domain Bacteria; phylum Bacteroidota; class Bacteroidia; order Flavobacteriales; family Flavobacteriaceae; genus Flavobacterium. The sequence continues at coordinate 16,392 of NZ_JANOQD010000005.1, forward strand.
TTCAGATGAATTCCACTATCGTATACAAATGTAATTTTTTGACCTTTGTTTTGATACAAACCAACATCTCCATACATTTGAATCCAATGCCAAATGCTTGAAGTTACATTTAAAGTAGTCATCCATTTGTTTGCATATGGGTTTTCAAATTTTGATTTGAAACCACCTTCTGCAATAATTAACTGTTGACTGAAAAAACCTGATTTTTCAGATCGCCCGTAAAAGTTATAATCGAAAAGATAATCTTTGGGTCTGTCTAATCCAAAATTGTAAAACTCTGTATCTGTATTTTTATAAATAAAACTTCCAGCAAACAATCGAGCGCTTATTTGGTAATTATTTTCGAATAATTTTCGATACGATAAGTCAGTGGCTATTTTGCCAAAACTACTCGAAAACTGCATATCGTAGTTCATATTTAATCCTTTGGTCATTTCGCCATTTTGATAGCTATATTTCACATTAAAAACCGAATAATTTAAAGGACTATCGCTAGGTTCTAGTTCCTGATTTTCTGTAGGTTTTGGTGCTACTTCTTTATTTACGATTACGTGTCGTAGACTAATGTATTGACGTTCATTATTCCTGAAATTATTTTTTCTGATTCGGAATTGAACGCTTGGGTTTATTTTTAAATAGGCTGCATCTTCTATATAATGTAGATAGGTAGCTCCAAATCCGTATCTAATGCTATATATTCTGGAGTCGCGATTGTATTGATTTATGGCAAATCCTCCAGATCCTGTAAATGAAGCTGTTTTGGTCGAAATGGAAGGATTCAGATCAAAAATAAAGGGTTTGTCTAAAATTGATTTGTTGTGCAAGTTTAAAGACAATAATAGTCCGTCATATAGATTATAACCTACCTCTGGGACATAAAATATTTGACTGTATTTTGCATCTTCTAAATCTTTAAAAAAACTAAATTTGATGGGTCTGTTTAATGAAAAAAAGCTTCTTAAAGATTTGTAATTATTCCTTAAATTGAATTCAGGAACTTCATTTCCGTCATTAAGTACCAATCGATCAACAATTGCCCTATCAAATTTTAGAATAGTATCGGTTTTGACATCTGAAATCCATTTTTTAAAAACAATTTGATTGTTTTTAAAAGCATACAATGGCATTGGTACAGAGGTTTTTGTGTTACTTTTTATGGTTATTGAAACACTATCTTTTGTTTTAAGAATTTCTCCAAATTTATAATCAATGGTATTTCTAGAGTGAATTAAGTTTGGAAAAAACCAATCTATATTTTTTGTAGCATTGCTTTTAACAATGGATTCAAAATCACTAGCATTAGTCTGTTTTAGTTTGTTTAAAGCAATGAATTCTTTGAAGCTTTGCGCAACGGAGTTGTCATTTAAATAAGTGTCAAGGTACTTGAAACTCAATCCAGATTTATATTTTCCTGCGATTTGTTCGTTAAATTTTATGAAAGTATTTTTTGGTGCACCAAGCGGTTGGTCAAGATTTTTTCGAGCCATAAGCAAGTACAAGTAATTGTACTGTTCGTTGAAATCTACATTTATGATATGATAACTTTTTAATATTTTATATTTAGAAAGTGTACCCAACATTTTCATTTCTGGATGATTGTCTTCAATATATTTCATCATCAGATATACTTGGATAGCATCAAAGATATAGCCGTTATTTCTACGATTAATCTTTAATGATGATTTCAAATAACTTTCTAAATAAGCTTTTAAAAATTGTAATTCAAAAATAGTTTCATTAGGAAAAGGACTCAAAAAAGTAGGCAATTGATTTAGACCATAAAAAGGATTTCGGTCATAATCGGTTTGTGAAACCATTATTTTTTTAATTTCTGTTTTACCTAAATGATCTGCTACATAATTTACGATTTTGTCTATTATAATCGATTTTTTAATACCGCTTAATCTTTTTTTGTCTAGATTGGTTTCTACTTCAATAACATCATTTTTAAAACTTTCAAAGCTTACTTTTTTTTCGAGTGACAATTGTATTTCCGAAATATTTTCAGACTGGTAATTGAGTTGCTTGTTGCTTTCGGTTTCAAATTTTGCCTTGAAATCTAAATTTGTAGTTAGATCATATTCTTTTGGGATAATAAAATCAATAGATATATTTTCATAAACTGCATTGGAGATATCTTCTAGATTTTCGTTACTATTGGATACAAAAACACCATTTTCAGTGAATCTAGCGACTGCAATAAAACAATTATTGAGATTGTAATTTCCGTTACTGTATCCAAAATTCGTAAAACTGGCACTTGGAATTTTAATTGAATATTTCAAATCTATATTCATAGATTCATTTGGTAAAAGTGTATTTTTTAACTCAATTTCAATAACATCGGGTTGGTTATCCAGCCGTTTCCAATCTAAATTACCTTCTTTTGAAATAATTGTGACTATAGTGGTTTTTCCTCTTTCGCTTTCGTTTGCAAAATGAAATCCTCTTACAAATTCATCTGAAAATCGTTTTCCAAGCGGAGAATATTTATCTGAATAGGCATTATTCCAATCGTTTAATACTAGTTTAGTAAGTACTGTATTTGAAGTGTTTTTTATTTGAATGGATTGAATAACGTGAAATATGTTTGATTCATTGTCAACAACAACCTTCATTTTAGTTTGCTGCTGGCTATAAAAAATAGTTATATTGAGCAGGAAAAAAAGCAGTAAAAATGTTTTTTTAGACAATTTTAATTTTTTATAAAAGTTAATAAAATTGAATGCAATGTAGTACAATTAATTTTTTTTATGGCAATAGCAAATGTAATTTTACTATTAATTTAATATATTCTACAATAATTAGTAGTAACTTTATGATTTATAAATAGTTATACATTGTAGATGAAAAAACTTATCAAAGGTTGCTTGTTGATAAGGTTAAAGATGAATTAACCTTTGACTTATTTAATTTTATTACATTGCGCTCTAAATTTATTATGAAATGTTCAAAAAATTACTTCTACTATTACTTTTATCCAACCTAAGTTTTTCTCAAGTTGTGATTAATGAGTTAGATTCAGATACGCCATCGGCTGATGTAAAAGAATTTATTGAATTAAAATCTGCTACACCAAACTTTTCTCTTGATGGTTATGTAGTTGTTTTCTTTAATGCAAGCAGTACCAGTCCCTATGCAAGTACCTTAACTAGTTATGCAATAGATTTAGATGGTTTAGTAACCGATGGAAATGGGATTGTACTTTTGGGAAATGCTCAAGTTATTCCTTCTGCCTCCTACATTTTCCCATCTAATACTGTCCAAAATGGTCCTGATGCCGTAGCAATATATTATGGAAATGCATCCGATTTTCCTATCGACACTCCTGCAACAGCCACAAATCTTATCGATGCCCTCGCATATAGTACAAACACAACCTTTGCAGCGAATTTGATGAGTGTATTAGGTGAAACTGTAAGCTATAATGAAAATATAAATAGTTTAAAAGACACACAATCCATTCAAAGAAAAACTGATGGAACTTACGAAGTTAAAGCACCAACTCCAAGAGCTAATAATGATGGTTCTGGTGTTTTTTTTAACGGAATAGCTACAACGTTCACTCCAGCTTCTCCTATTTCAGAAGGACAAACAATGACAATTACTTTTACTACCGACACAAATGTGCTTTCGGATTTGAGCTTTTCATTTACACTAAACAACAATAGCTTTGAGGCTTCTGATTTTACAGCAGATTTGAATGCAACCATTGCAGTAGGAACCAAGACAGTTTCTAAAACCATTCAAATTTTAAATGATAATATTAACGATGGCGACGAAAATTTAAAAATTACACTTGGAACTGTACCAAGTGAATACATTGTTTTAAACAACAATATTTCTGTTCGTGTTAATGATATCAATTTTGTACAATCTGGTTTCGGTACTCCATTGAATCCAACTTATGGTCTGGTTGCCAATACAAAACCAAGTGGTTATTACGACTCGTTAGAAGGAAAATCTGGAGCTATTTTAAAACAAGCCATTCAAGATATCATTGCGAATCCAGCTGTTGTAAGAGAGCATAATTATGCCGATGTAAATGATATTTTGAAAATAGCTGATACAAATCCTGAAAACAACAACAAAGTTTGGTTGATGTATGTGGAACAGCCTAAATCTAAGTTAGACATTCAAACAGGATCTAGTAATATTGGTTTCTGGAATCGAGAACATATTTATGCACAATCTCGTGGCGGTTTTAATCTAGATTCGAATGTTTTTCCTGATGGAATCGATGTTTGGACTACTACTGATGCCAATGATATTGAAGCTGGCGGTGCTGATGCACACCATATTCGTGCTGAAGACAGTTCTGAAAATAGTTTGCGTGGCAATCAAAATTACGGGACTACATTATACAATGGACCAATAGGCTCACAAGGTTCTTGGCACGGAGATGTGGCGCGATCCTTGTTTTATATGGCAGTTCGATACAATGGATTGAATGTCGTAAACGGAAATCCAGCACAAACTCCAATGGGAAGTATTGGTGATTTAGCCACGCTTTTAACTTGGAACACACAAGATGCATCTGATGATTTTGAAATGAACAGAAACAACGTTATTTACACTTGGCAATACAACCGAAACCCGTTTATTGATCACCCAGATTTAGCAGAACACATTTGGGGAAGTAAAACTACCATACCCTGGTCTGCAACATTATCAAACCAAGATTTTACTTTGCTAGATGTTAAAATGTATCCGAACCCTACCGAAAAATATCTTGTAATAGATGGTTTAGTAAACCAAGCTAATATCGAAATTTTCAATACAATAGGAGCAAAGGTGTATTCTGAAATATATAATAAGAACGAAAAAATAAATTTGAATTTATCATCAGGGATATATTTAGTAAAAATTGTTTCAGATAATAAATCGGTTATTAAGAAATTAATTATTCAATAAAAACCAGTTTAGAAAAACCAAAAAAGCTTCCAAATCCGGAAGCTTTTTTTATGTTTAGTAATTATGAATACTAAGCTGTATGATGCTAAAGCCTTAAAAATTAGGACTCAAATCGTATTTTTTGTAGAATTTATCCAACGCATCAACCACTTCTTCTTCGGTATCCACAATTTGAATCAACTTCATATCGTCAGGCGAAACCGTTTTTTCACGTTCAATCATCACGGCTTGAACCCAATCCATTAGCCCAGACCAAAAGGAAGAACCTACTAAAATAATAGGAAATTTTCCAATTTTCTTAGTTTGAATTAGTGTTATTGCTTCGAAAAGTTCGTCCAAGGTCCCAAATCCACCTGGCATAACCACAAATCCTTGAGAATATTTCACAAAAATTACTTTACGAACAAAAAAGTAGTCAAAATTCAAGTTTTTATCCTTATCAATATACGGATTGTAATGCTGCTCAAACGGCAAAACAATGTTCAAACCCACTGATGTTCCACCACTTCGGTGAGCACCTTTGTTTCCAGCTTCCATAATTCCTGGTCCACCGCCAGTAATCACACCATAACCTGCTTGACTAATTTTGTATGCTACACTTTCGGCCAAAATATAATATTTGTCGTCTGGTTTGGTTCTTGCCGATCCAAAAATCGAAACACAAGGCCCAATTCTTGCCATACTCTCATAACCATTTACAAACTCGGACATAATCTTGAAAATCGCCCACGAATCATTAGAACGAATCTCGTTCCAAGTTTTTTGTTTCAGGCTGTCTTGAATTACTTTGTCTTCGTCGTGGTCAAAATCTTCTAATTTCATATTTTTTTAATTTTATTATTTTTTGAAGCCATTTGCTTCTCCAGTAGCACTTTCAGGCTCGAGTCCTGCTATCATTTCAAACAATTTTTGGCAAAAAAAATTGCCAAAAATTGTTTTTTCCTTCTATCAGGGCTAGGGCATTTATGTTCCATTAAATATTATTTTTTAAAAGAAAACAAAAGGCTAAATTAATTCTTTTTTATTTCTTAATTAAGTTTATAATTAATTTGATTAAAATTTCTTTATCACTAGGATTACTTTGTGCTACTAATAGTGCAATAGCAACCAAAGCATTATCATTGATTTTTAGTTCTCCATTTTTTTTGAAATGATGTTTGTTTTTCTCCAAAAACCAAACAAACATAAATGCACCAATTCTTTTATTTCCATCAGAAAAAGGATGATTTTTTATGATAAAATAGAGCAAATGTGAAGCTTGTTGTTCGATTGTTGGATACAAATAGTGATTGTCAAAACTTTGAAGAATATTACCAAGAATCCCTTTAAAACTTTCATCTTTTTGATTTCCAAACAAGTTCGTTGCTTCTTTTTTGGAAATAAGATGAAGTTTCAATTTTGTGATTGCATTAGAAGCTTCTTCATAATTTATTTCATAAATAATATCATCATTTAATCCCGAATCAATTAGATTATTACTATCAAATTGATTTAAAAGTACAAAACTATGTGTGTAGTTTTTAATAATCTCTAATAACCCTTTTGCTTCATCAAGATTCAGATTTTCATCATTTCCTGTATTTTGAATAATCTCAATTGTTTTTTGAAGTTGTTCTAATCTTTTTTGATTTATAGAGTAACCATTAACCAAATGTTCTTTTAATCGTTGTGTTGCCCATTGTCTGAATTGTGTGCCTTCAATTGAGTTTACTCGATATCCTATAGAAATTATTACATCTAAATTATAAAAATCAACATTATATATTTTATTATCCGAAGCAGTTGTTGCATTTTTTGCAACAACTGAATTTAAAATTAATTCTCCTTCTAGAAATATTTTTTTTAAATGTTTTGATATTACGGATTTATCTCTATTAAAAAGATTTGATATTTGATTTAGAGACAACCAAATAGTTTCTTTATCAAACGTAACATCAATTGTTGTTTGGCCATTCTTGGCTTGATAAATTTCTATTTTACTCATATTGCTAAACTAATTCTTTTTTCAAAAACTGCGCTGTATAACTTTTTTTATTTTTTGCTACTTCTTCAGGAGTGCCTTTGGCAACTACATTTCCGCCACCTTTTCCACCTTCTGGACCAATATCAATAATGTAATCTGCCAATTTAATAACATCCATATTGTGTTCGATAATCAGAATAGTATTTCCTTTATTAACCAACTTATTAATCACTTCCATCAAAACCCGAATGTCTTCAAAATGCAATCCAGTTGTGGGTTCATCGAGAATATAAAACGTGTTTCCTGTATCTTTTTTGGATAATTCGCCAGCTAGTTTTATACGTTGTGCTTCGCCACCAGAAAGTGTAGTGCTTTGTTGCCCAAGAGTGATATAGCCTAAACCAACATCTTGTAACGTTTTTACTTTTCGATACACTTTCGGAATCATTTCAAAAAACGGAACCGCTTCGTCAATGGTCATATTCAAAACATCGGAAATCGATTTTCCTTTGAAACGAATTTCCAAGGTTTCTCTATTAAAACGCTTGCCTTGACAGGTTTCACATTCCACATAAACATCAGGCAAAAAACTCATTTCTATGGTTCTAACGCCAGAACCTTCACAGGTTTCGCAACGACCACCTTTGACATTAAAACTAAATCGTCCTGCTTTGTAACCTCGAATCATACTTTCTGAAGTCATCGTGAATAGGTTACGAATTTCTGTAAAAACTTCGGTATAAGTTGCTGGATTCGAACGTGGTGTACGTCCAATTGGGCTTTGATCAATATCAATTACCTTATCAATATGTTCTAAACCTTCAATTTTTTTGTATGGTTTTGGTTTTTTGACTCCATTAAAATAAAATTCATTCAAAATAGGGTAGAGCGTTTCATTTATCAAAGTCGATTTCCCCGAACCCGAAACGCCAGTAACACAAATTAACTTTCCTAAAGGCAATTCTATTGAAACATTTTTCAAATTATTTCCCGTTGCTCCAGACAGTTTCAAGAATTTCCCATTGCCCTCACGACGCTTTTTTGGAATTTCCAACTTCATTTTTCCATTCAGATATTGCGCTGTAATGGTGTTTGATGTCAATATTTCCGCGGGTGTTCCTTTACTGATAATTTCACCTCCATATTTTCCTGCTTTTGGACCAATGTCAATAACATAATCCGCACGTTCGATCATATCTTTGTCGTGCTCGACCACAATAACCGAGTTGCCAATATCTCGCAATTGTTCCAAGGAATGAATCAACTTTTCGTTATCACGCTGATGTAAACCAATGCTTGGTTCGTCCAAAATATATAAAACGCCAACCAACTGCGAACCAATTTGAGTTGCTAAACGAATGCGTTGTGCTTCGCCACCAGAAAGCGATTTGGAACTTCTTGAAATTGCCAAATATTCCAAACCAACATTCATTAAAAAGTTCAATCTATCTTTAATTTCTTTAATAACTTCGGTTGCGATTCGTTTTTGTTTATCAGATAAATGATTTTCTAAATCGTGAAACCAAGCCGTTAAATCCGAAATATCCATATTGGACAAATCGGCAATATTTTGTTCATTTATTTTGAAATAAAGCGATTCTTTTTTGAGTCGTGAACCTTCGCAAACAGGACAATTTATTTCGTCCATAAACTCTTTTGCCCAACGTTTTAAGGTCGATGAACCTGAATCGTCGTGTTGCGATTTTATAAAATGCGAAATACCTTCGAATTCTATTTTGTATTCTTTGGTAACGCCAGCCGTTTTAGAAGTTACCGAGAATTTTTCTTTTCCACCATTTAAAATCATTTCTATGGCTTCGTCAGAAATGGTTTCGATAGCATCGGTCATTTTAAATCCGAATTTTTCACCAATAATTTCCAATTGTTTGAAAATCCAAGTGGTTTTATATTCGCCCAATGGCACAAATCCTCCCGATTTTATTGATAATTTTGGATTTGGAATTATTTTTTTAATATTGATTTCGTTAATTGTTCCTAAACCGTTACAATCCGGGCAAGCCCCTTTTGGCGAATTGAACGAAAACAAATTGGGTTCCGGATTTTGATACGAAATTCCAGTAGTTGGACACATTAAATTTCGAGAAAAAAATCGAATTTCATTAGAATCTTGATCCAAAATCATCAATACGTTTTCGCCGTAATGCATTGCCGTATTAATACTTTCGGATATTCTTTTCTGAACATCTTCGGAATCATTCACGACAATTCTATCAATAACTGTTTCGATATCGTGCGTTTTGTATCGATCGAGTTTCATTCCTGCTGTAATGTCTTTCACTTCGCCATTAATGCGAACTTTCAAGAAACCTTGTTTAGCAATTTGTTGAAAAAGCTCAGCATAATGTCCTTTTCGAGCTCGAATAATAGGAGCAAGAATGTTGATTCGTTTTCCAGAGAAATCTTTGATTATCAAATCTTTAATTTGTTCGTCCGAATACGACACCATTTTTTCGCCAGTATTGTAACTGTAGGCATCGGCAGCACGAGCAAAGAGCAATCGAAGGAAATCGTAAATTTCAGTAATCGTACCAACAGTGGAACGTGGCGATTTTGAAGTTGTTTTTTGTTCAATAGCAATTACGGGTGACAAACCATCTATTTTGTCCACATCTGGGCGTTCTAATCCGCCCAAAAATTGTCTGGCATAAGCCGAAAACGTTTCAATATAGCGGCGTTGTCCTTCGGCATAAATAGTATCAAAAGCTAATGATGATTTTCCCGAACCCGAAAGTCCAGTAATAACCACCAATTTTTCACGTGGAATGGAAATGTCAATATTTTTGAGATTATGAACGCGAGCGCCAATAACATCGATGGTATTATCGTTTTCTAACATAAGTTTTTGCAAAAAAACAAAGATACAATTTAGATGTTTATTAAAACAATTGATTTTAAAAGCATTTTATAAAAGTGGCATTGAAAGTATGTTTTATTACTTTTTTTATTTATAATTTGATTAATAAAATGACTAACTTTATACCTTAAAATTTTCACTTATGAAAAAGATAATTTCAATAATAGCGCTTACTGGAATAACAATTTTGGCTTGCAAGACTTCGGTTGCCAACAAAAACGAACTAAATCTTATATTTACTTCCAAAAGTGATAGTAATGTAACTGGAACTGCAAATTTCACAGAAAAAAATGGCGTTGTAACTTTTACTGCCAAAATGAATGGACTTTCACCTGGTGAACACGCCATACACATTCACGAAAAATCAGATTGCTCTGCTGCCGATGGAAGTTCAGCTGGCGGACATTGGAATCCTACTTTCAAAAAACACGGAAAATGGGGTGATGCCGAATACCACAAAGGAGATATTGGTAACTTCAATGCGGATGCTAATGGAAACGGAACTATAAAATTTGCTACTTCAGAATGGTGTATAGGTTGTGAGGACGAAACCAAAAATATTCTAGGAAAAGGATTAATTGTGCATAAAGGTACAGACGATTTTACTTCGCAACCAGCTGGTAATGCTGGTGCACGACAAGCTTGTTCTGCAATAATTAAATAATTTTTTTATCAAAATTAATGAAACACATTTTCTACCATTCTTCTATTCTTCTGTTTATTTTTTTAAATATAAGCTGTCAATCTCAAACTAAATTAAAAGATGATTATTCTACTAAAATTGATAGTATTCTTAAAACGGAGAATATAAGATCCTTTAACGGAAATATTTTGATTTCACAAAACGGAAAAACTAAATATTCAAAATCGTATGGTTTTAAAAATAAGGAAAACAAGACTAAATTAAAATTAGATGACAACTTCATTATTATGTCTAATAGCAAGCAAATTACTGCTGTTTTGATTCTGATGGAAGTCGATAAAGGAAAAATAAATCCGCAATCACCAATTAAACAATACCTTCCCGAGCTGAATGACAGTTGGGCAGATACCATTACAGTGCATCAGCTTTTAAATCATACTTCTGGAATTGACAAAATTGGCAAACCATTATTGTATAAACCTGGAACTTCTTTCAATTATGGAAATCAAACCTATAATTTGTTAGGAAAAATAATCTCTAATTGCAATAAGGAGCCTTTTGAGTCTGTTGCACGTCGTTTATTCAAAAAATTAAAAATGACAAAAACATTTGCCAATCATACTTCAAAAGGGATTGAATTGGTTAATGGTCATCTATTACAAAATAATACGATTACAATAGTTGATAAATTTGAATTTTCAATGGAGAGTCTGCCAGCAGCTGGTATAATATCGACAGTAAATGATCTTGCTATTTGGAATAAAAATGTGCATCACAATAAAATTTTAAAACCAGAAACTTATAATTTGATGATTTCTTATAATGTAAAGGCAAAGCACTATGCTTTTGGAGATAATGATATAGGCTATGCTTACGGTGTGCGTATAAAAGATGATGAATATATAAAAATGATAGGTCATACTGGAATGGGTTCGGGTTATGTATCTATAAATTTTTATTTTCCAGAAAACGATACGAGTTTAATTATACTTGAAAATACGATGAACGAAGATTCTAAAATTTCGTATCATTTTGAATCCGAAATTAGAAAAATTGTGGCTAAAAGCAGTCTAATGGAATCTATAAAATAGTTTTAAAATCTTGAAAGAAAAGGAACTTCATTATTTCAAAAATGCTAGAGAATGGCGTGATTGGTTGCACGAAAATCATAATTACTCCTTTGGAGTTGAATTGGTATTTTATCGTGTTGATAGTGCTTTTGAAAGTATGCGTTGGGAAGAAGCAGTTCAGGTTGCTATATGTTATGGTTGGATAGATTCCACCGTTAAAAAATTGGATGATGAACGCAGAAAACAAGTTTTTACACCCAGAAAAGTCAAAAGTGTTTGGAGTAAACTAAATAAAACGTATATCGAAAAATTGATTCAAGACAAATTAATGCACGAAAGCGGATTAAAAATAATTGAAATTGCCAAACAAAATGGTTCTTGGGAATCACTTGACAGAGTTGAGAATCTAGAAATTCCTGATGATTTGCAAAAAGCATTTAATGAAAATAGTACTGCTTTCAATAATTATAAAAATTTTAGTCCTTCCTATAGAAAAAGTTATTTATACTGGCTTAATCAAGCAAAACGGGAAGAAACAAGATTAATTAGAATTGCCGAAATTATTACCCTTTGCCTGCAAAATATAAAATCAAGACAATAATTATTTATTGAAAACTTAATTTTAGTTTATCCAAAAGTAAACAAAAAATCATAGCTTTGTATTATGATAAATCCTTCAGCTTTTGGCTGGATTGATAAGTTTTTTTTAGAACAAAACATTCCAGATCAAAATATCATAAACGATGCAAAGCAGTTTTATGAAAGCACAAGAAAAACAGGCTTTCTAGTTGGTTATACAACCTGTTTTGTAACCCCTAAACCTATTATAACTAAAGGTTGGACAAGTGAAGAGCTTTCAAAAATAGGATTATTGAACACTTTGTTTGGTGTTTTTCAATTGTGTAAAAATAGCTTAAATCAAGAAGAATTTATAGATCAATGTGTAGCATTTTATAAACAATTACATTCAAAAGGTTCCAGTTTACTTTCTAAAATTTTACCTGAAGATGGAGCATCAAATAAGTTAGAAAAAATAATTAGCTCACGCATTCAAACCAATGATAACATCATTAGTAAAAACTTTTCGCATATAGTTACAAATGCTTTATTGTTTATTGATGTTTTAGCTTTTAAAAAATACTTGCTAGAAGGTAATATTCCTGATAAATACCTAAAACGTGTAGAAGAAATAATTGTTAATATAGTTTCATTATCATTAAATACTAAAAAATCAAAATCAAAATACGATGATTTATTGCAAAAATTATTTGAGTCTTCTATTCGATATACTAAGTATAGTGAATTAGAAACCGCCTCGTTAGAAAATATTGATTTATCATTTTTTACAGATGATTATGAGAAATATTACCTCATTGATATGGCTGGAATGGCAATGTGGAGTGATTCTAAAATGGAAACTTCAGAAGAAAATTTCTTATATAAATTAGCTGTAAAATTAAATATCTCTCTATTATTTGTTCAAAAAAGCATCCGAGAAATGGATGAATTTTTAGATACAAACAAATCAGACATTCCATATTTTAATTTCTCGAATCCAGTAAAGCATTTTTACGATCAAACTACTCAAAACGTACAAAATTTAATTTCTAGGAATAAGTTTAGATTGCAGCTTGAAATTTCGCAAAGTAAAGAGTTAATGAAACTTTTAGCACAATCTACAAAACGCGATTTAACTCCTGAGGAAAAGAAAAAAGTTCGCAACCAAGTATTAGATATTTGTAAAACAATTCCATCACTTACCATTTTTATTATTCCAGGCGGAAGCTTGCTATTACCAATACTTATAAAATTTATACCACAATTATTGCCTTCAGCATTTAACGAAAATTTGACAAAAGAATAAGTATCAATTAAACTTATAGTTTTTATATTTGCATCATAATAAACTATAAAATGACTATTACACAACTTCAGTATGTTTTGGCTGTTGCCGAACATAAAAATTTTACCCTTGCAGCCGAAAAATGTTTTGTTACGCAACCTACGTTAAGTATGCAAATTCAGAAAGTGGAAGAAGAACTTTCGATTTTAATTTTTGATAGAAGTAAAAAACCAATTCAACTTACTGAAATTGGTCATAAAATTGTAGCTCAGGCCAAAAATATTGTAAATGAAGCTGATAGAATGCAAGATATTGTTGATTTGCAAAAAGGTTTTATAGGTGGAGAATTTAAATTAGGTATTATTCCTACAATTATGCCAACGCTACTGCCAATGTTTCTTAGTAATTTTATTCATAAATACCCAAAAGTAACATTAATAATTGAAGAGTTAAATACTACTGAAATTGTAAAAAGACTTAAAAATGGACAATTGGATGCCGCCATTGCAGCAACACCACTTGATGACGAAAAAATAAAAGAAGTTGTGTTGTACTTTGAACCGTTTATGGTATATGCGCCTGATTATCATTTGCTTTCGAAAAAAAAAGAAATAGAAGTTTCCGATTTGAATGTTGACGAAATTCTGATGTTACAAGATGGACATTGTTTTAGAGATGGTATTTTGAATCTTTGCAAGAACAATTCAATACCAAATCACACAAAATTCAAGATTGAAAGCGGAAGTTTCGAAACTTTGATAAAATTGGCTGATGAAGGTTTAGGAATTACATTGCTTCCTTACTTGCATACTTTAGATTTAAAAGAAAAAGACAAACTTAAATTGAGACATTTTGTGGAACCAAAACCAGCAAGAGAAATTAGTCTCATTTTTCCAAAAAACGAATTAAAAATTCACATTATTGAAGCACTTCGAGGTGTTGTTTCTGGTGTTTTGCGTGGTGCAGTTGTATTTCAGAATGTAGAAATTATAAGTCCAGTCCAGAAGAAATAATGACAAGAACCTATAATTTCTAAATTCAAATTAAACCATTATAATTGCCAAATATGGTTTTAGTTCTGGTTTTTTGTCGGTAAAACAAATCAACCATTTTATAAGATTTTCAATCTCATATGGCAATAAATTTCTAAGGGCTTTTTTTAGTTCTCTGATAAAAAGTTTACTATCTGAACTAACTCTTTCAAGCGTCTGTTTTGTGTAATCATAAATCATTCTATACATAATAAGTAGGGATTAAAATGAATAACTAGATCGAAACTTATTATAAATGTAATTTAAAAAAATGAATTATACACATAAAACAACGCTTAAAATCATATTTTTTCGACAAAATACATTTTTATTGTATTTATGTAGGATTAGTTAAATTGAAAAAAGAAGTATTTATTTTGTGATAATTCCATATTGATCAATTAAATATACTAATGCTGTTATTGTTGCTGCGCCTAATTCCAATTCACGCTTATTTACGGCATTGAATTTATCGTTTCCAGCGTGATGATAATCAAAATAACGTTGTGAATCTGGACGTAAACCTACTTTTAGGATTTTATCCGAAGTTAAGTCTTCAATATCTGAACCCGAATGACCTTTAGCAAAAGTATGAATCAAGTAGGGTTCGAATATTTTTTTATAATCTTGAACTTTATTGAAATTTGCATCATCCGTTTCAAAAGAAAATCCTCTTGGCGTAAATCCACCCGAATCACTTTCTAATGCAAAAATGTGATTTTCATTATTCTTTTTAGATAATTCTTGGTATTTTTCGCCACCTCGACCGCCATTTTCCTCATTCATAAACAATACAACTCGAAGTGTATTTTTGGGTTTGTAGCCTAAATTTTTAAAAATGTTAACTACTTCCATACTTTGTACACATCCAGCTCCATCATCATGTGAGCCGTCTGCAAGATCCCAAGAATCAAGATGACCACCTACGACCATTATTCTGTCTGGAAATTCACTCCCTTTTATTTCACCAATAACATTATAGGACAAAACGTCGTCCATAGTTTGACAAGATTGTTTGAGATAAAATTTAATTTTTGAATTAGCTTTAAGTAATTTACTTAGCAATTCAGCACCATTAGTACTTATTGCAGCTGTAGGAATGTATTGTGATTTTGGAATGTCTCCATAACTTTGATTGCCGGTATGCGGAAAATCATCTAGACTATGAGTTAAAGATCTAACAATGGTAGCCACAGCTCCATATTTTGAAGCTTCTCTTGCACCTGAACGTCTTTGATCTCCAGCTTTACTGTAGGCATTAAAAGTTTCTAACAAACTATTATCCATTGGACGATTAAAGAAAACGATTTTACCTTTTATTTTTTCAGTTCCTAAATCCGACAATTCTTTAAGTGATTGTACTTCTATTACTTCAGCAGTAATTCCTTCTTTTGGTGTTGCAATGGAACCTCCTAGAGCACAAATAGGAACTGTTATTTTCTTTTTATTATCAACAATATAGGCTATTTCTTTTTGACCTCGTACCCATTTTGGCACCATTACTTCTTGCAAATAAACGCGATCGAAACCCAAAGTTTCCATTTGTGATTTGGTATAATCTACTGCTTTTTGAGCACCGACAGAACCAGACAAACGATGCCCAATTTTGTTAGACATATAATCCAGCCAAGTATAACATTTGGAATTTGTTAAGGCAATAGTGTAAATTTCTTTTAGTTTTATCTCGTCACTACTTTGACTCTGAGCCATTGAAATTACGGTCGATAGTAATAAAAGAGTAGTTGTTATTTTCATTATGTTTTTAGATTTTATTTTTCAAATTTATAAAATTAATAAGGCACTTTTCCCATAAGGACATAAAAAAAGGAGCCATTTAAGCTCCTTTTAGTTTTATGATTTAATTCTATTTAATTTTTTATTTACTATCTAATTCAATTCTACATATTTATCTCCCTCAAGTTTTAAAATAAATTATGTATACAAAGTGTGTTCTGGATCGCTGTTATCTGGCATATCCAATATATATTATATGATCTTTCATGATTTTTATTTTACCCTTTTTAATCTAATTCACATTGTTTCAATAAAATTGGTTTTTCATCACATAACTTTTCTCCAAAAGGACACTCGGAAATAACTCTTTTTTTGATAATATTATCATAATAACCTAACCATTTGAATTCAATAGAATTTTTATCTATAACTTGAATTGTTACTACTTCTTCATCGTTAATATAATCTTTTGAAAAAACATCATTCGCGGCAATACCTTCCGCATATTTTATTTTAAAAAAAAACATTCCGTCTTTTCTTTTTTCTTTAATCTCTTCTAATTTTATATAAAAATTGTTTGGCTCCATTGCTAATGTAACTTCATAATTATTTTCTTCATCAATTTGAAAATATCTATAATTAGAATTGCAATCATATCGCCATGATCCAAAAGGTATATTATTTGTTAAATCTACTTTTTCATCAATAACTTTTGATGAAATTTTAGTTATAGGTTGTGACATAAATTTACCATCAAGTTCAATATGATAACTTTTTTCAAGTAAAATAGATATTTCTTCTTCATCAGAACTGTAATCTTTCAAATGTAAATTCAATTTTTCATCAACGAAAAAACATCTGCTGTTATTTGCATATAAAAAAGATTCATTAGAATAAATTATTTTATAATCAACTAAAATGTCTGATTTATAAGATGCTAAAACTAAATAATTTACTATTGAAATATTTTCATCACCTTGTTTATTCTTGTATTTATTACCATCTTTAAATAATCTTAATTTAGTATTGCCATCATTGAAAATTGTTTTTGCATAATAGCAAGAATCTAAATAATAAACCATACCATTTTTATCTGATTTATTATATGTAATTCCTTTTTTAATTTGTGGCAATATTTTAAAACTATTATTGACATCTATTTTTAAATCATCATAAAAATTACTCGAAATTGTTACAAGAGAATCCAACAAATTATTTGCGTTAATTATATTACCATCATCATATTTATAGACATGTTTGGTTGGTAAATTCTCATTAATAAGTAAATCAATACCAATAGGTAAATCATTTACAATTTTGTCATCCTCGATATTTGTTAGTTGCTTTTCTTTATTTACGCAACTAACAAATACAATTAAAAATATATAAAGTACTTTTTTCATGTTTTATTTGTCAATTATTAAAATTCTTGAACTTTTAAAATCACCAGAGTGTAAGTGTGTATCGTGTAAATTACCTCCATCTTTTACATTTTTTAAATTTTTAAAATATTTATCATTTCCTACTTTTAATTCTTTAAAATGATAAAATTTCATAGCGTCAATAAATTTTTGATCATTTTTTTGATCCCAAAAGTAAATTGTATCAACACTTTTACCATTAACATGGTATTGACTTGGGAAACAAGAACCTTCCTTAAAGCAACTACCAGTAGTTGTAATTTCAAGACCAGTCTTTGCTAATGCACCAACAAATCCAGCATATTCATCTGGACCTGTATACCTTCTTTCGGTATTTGAAAATTTATATTTTATAAATTTTACTGTTTCAGGCATTTGTATTAGTTTAATTTTGTTATTAAGTGCTTTATACAATCTCCAGAATGTGTCTCCATCATTTGAACCATATTCAGCAATATCTCCGTTTTTATAGGTAACCCTTCTAGTTGTTTGACCATCCGAAACATTATTGTCTGTTAATACTTCGCTATGTGTCGGTTTAGTATACAATTTTGATGTGCTAACACCTTTTTCATTTGTCTCATGCCAATCCACAGTACAAATTTCATTTTGCACATTTTTAGCCCCGTGATAAATGTATTTGTATTTATTTTCAAAACCTTTTTTAATGGTTTTAGGAATGTGTTTTTCTATAATTCCGTCTTGGTATATTCTATAAGTTACTATACCATCTGGTGCATTAATAGGTATGCAACACGGGTATCCAAACTCTCTCAAGAATCCCTTCTTAAGATGCAACTCTTTGTTGGTTGCTTCTAACTCTTCTTTTAAGTAACCATCATAAATTGTTTTTACATCTTCATAAGTGTATGTACTACTTTGCTGTCCGTATGGGGAATCTGGCAAACTAGCCCAACAAAGTGAAGAAAGTAAAGTTGCTTTTTTTATGTCATTGTTAATTATTAATTGTATAATATCCGCCTGTTGCCCTTTAAATCGATTTCTCCATTTTTTGTCTTTTTCTTCTCTAACGGTATCATGTTTTGTTTTTGCTTTATCGAGAAAATATTTTGGGTCATAAAAAGAGGCTGGTCTTTCATCTTTTGCATAATTATGTTTCAATAAAATCAAACATAATTTATCTTGCGATTCTGCATCAAATTTGGTAACATTATATTTTGATTTATAGGTTCTAAAACCAGTATCGTTAAAAGTATCTCCCATAATTTGGTAGGCACCCGCAGCATCAGATGAAGATTTACCATATGGTATCGAAATATTTGGATGCGTATCCATTGTTTTATTGTGTGGAGTTGCTGTAAAATCACTATGACCAAAAAGCTTTTTGTAGCCACTTTCGCCAGATGTTCCTTCTTTAACACGTAACATTCGCATAAATGCTCTTACTCGTGCTTCATATTCGCAAATTCCATTTTTATTATTCTTTTTTGGGTCGTCTCCACTAGCCACCTTTATCTTCGTCTCATTATCAGGTAAATCAAATGAAAATCTATTTGTATCTACAGTAATACTTTGGCTTTTTATGTGGGCTTTGGTTTCTACTATTTCAATATCGACATATACATCGTCGTACCACATATT
>NZ_JANOQD010000006.1:0-46144 GCF_031422135.1 Flavobacterium sp.
AATAATAAAAAAGAATTTGTTGGAACAAAAGCCGGATTGATAGATATTGAACCAGCTAAATTTCAAGAAAAAATATACGGAGCAAGATTTGGTTTACCAATACTAAAAAATAAATTATTCTTTTTTGGAAATTTTGAAACAATTGACAACATTAGACCAGCTACAACTTGGACCACTAAAGATTCTAATGGGGCTCAAGTTTCAGATCCTACAACTGCTCAAATGCAGGGTTTATCAAACTTTTTGAGAGATGAATTTAAATACGTAACAGGTCCTTGGCAAAATTACGATGCTGTTGCGGAATCTAAAAAATTCTTAGCTAGATTGGACTGGAATATAAACGACAATCATAGATTAACGGCACGTTACATTCACCATGATTCTAATTCTGATGAGTTGATTTCTAATTCAGCTTCACTGGGTTTTGGTAACAGAAGAACTAACGAAAGATCATTGTCTTATAAAAATAGTGGATATGTAATTCAAGATAATTCAAGATCAATAGTTTTAGAAGTAGATAGTAAGTTTTCTGAAAAATGGCACAATAACTTTATTGCTGGTTATGATCTTCAAAACGAAGATAGAGCTTTGCAAGAAGGTTCAAAATTGTTTCCGACAATTGATATAAAAAATGGAATGGAAACATTTCCAGGTTCAGGATTGTACACAGTAAGTAATAATAGTTTTATTTCTGCTGGTTTGGATCCTTTTACTAACGGAAATAAATTAGACTATTCTACATTACACTTCACAGATAATGTAACAGGATATTTTGGTAAACACACCTTAGTTTTGGGAGCAAACTATGAGCGTTTTGTTTCAAACAACTCATTCTTCCCAGGATCTAATGGAGTTTTTACTTTCAATTCTCTTGATGAATTTTATGCGGCCGCGGATTCATCTATTACTAATGGAGGAGCACCATCAACAACTGCTTTGCCAATAAGAACACAGTTTAGATATTCTGCTTTAGCAGGTGGTGCAGAACCATTACAAGTTTTAAAAACACACAAATTTGATTTGTATGCTCAAGACGAATACAAAGCATCGGATAATTTGAAATTGACATTTGGTTTACGAGCTACAAGAGTTTCTCTTGAAGATACTGCATTAGAAAACACTGCAGTTACGGGTTTAACTTTTGCAAAAGGTCAAAAATTTAACACAGGCGATATGCCAGATACTCAATATCTTTTTGAGCCTAGATTTGGTTTTAATCTTGATGTAACAGGAGATTCAAGAACACAGGTGCGTGGTGGAACTGGAATATTCTCAGGAAGACCTCCAGCAGTTTTTCTATCAAATGCAATTGGAGGAAACGGAGTTTTAACTGGTTTTGATGATAAAAGTGGTGATGATTTAGTAAATGGTGGTTATGGATTTACAGCTAATCCAGCACAATATTTTATACCAAGCACACCTACATTACCTACTTCATTTGATTTAGCATTTACTGCGAAAGACTTTAAGTTTCCACAAGTTTGGAAAACTACGGTTGCAATAGATCAAAAATTACCATTTGGATTCATAGGTACTTTAGAAGGAATTTTTAGCAAAAATATCAATGCAATTAATTACTACAATGCAAATTTAGCAACTTCAGTTGGAACACTAAACGGTTCTGTTAGCGGAGATAATAGACCATTGTATGCTGGAAATGATAATGGTATTCGTATTAACAATAACGTATCTAATGCTATTGTATTGTCAAATACAAATCAAGGCTATTTTCATTCTACAACAGTTAAGTTAGAATATCCATACAAAAACGGTTTGTGGGGATCTGTAGCGTACACCCGTTCTGAAGCATTTGATTTAATGTCTGCTGGTAGTATTGCTGCAGGATCATGGACAGGAGCGAGATCTGTAAATGGAAATAATGATTTACCACTATCCGTTTCAAATAATAACACACCACATAGAGTAGTTGGTATCTTAGGATACAAAATTAATTATGGTAAAAATGCTGGAGGATCAACTACGATTAATTTAGGATACATTGGTGAACAATCAGGAGCCTTCTCTTATACCTACGCTGGTAATTTGAACGGAGACGGAGTTCAAGGAAACGACTTACTATATGTTCCTATCAAAGCTACGGATTTAAGTTTTGCTCCTATAACTCAAAATTTTGGTGGTACAACCACAGTGCTTTATAGTGAAGCGCAACAACAGGAAGCTTTTGATAAATATATTGATCAAGACGAGTATTTAAGAACACGTAGAGGTAAATATGCGGAGAGAAATAGTAATATCTTACCAATGTTGCATAAAATTGATTTGTCAGTAACTCAGGATTTTTATATTAAAATTTATGGTAAAAAGAACAGTTTTCAGTTTAGAGCTGATATCTTAAACTTTACAAACTTATTAAATAAAGATTGGGGAATTTCACAAAGACAATCAGTTGGTAATGTACTATCAGTTTCTCAAGCTCCTACAAGTGCAAATAATTTTACGCCAGTTTATGTAATGAATATTCAAACGGAAGCTAATGGTAAAAGAGTATTAGCAAAAGATACTTTCCAAAAAAATGCTTCTGTATTTGATGTTTGGCAAGCGCAGTTTACTCTAAGATATACCTTTGGTGGTAAATAATAATTAAACATTTTACAATACTAATTCTAAATAAAAATATTATGAAAATTAAAAATCAAATCTTAAGTTTTATATTTATAGCTTCAATTGCTTTAATAACCTTTTCTTGCTCTCAAGATGATGAGCCACAAGTTGTAAAACTAAAAAACATAGTAGAAATTGCAAGTGCAAATGCTGATTTAAGTATTTTAGTAGCTGCATTGAAAAAAACAAGCTTAGATGTAACGTTAAAAACTGCAGGTTCATACACTGTATTTGCACCTACAAATACAGCTTTTACAACAGCTGGTTACACAGAAGCTGGAATTGTTGCTTTAGATCCTTTAGTACCAGCAGATGTAACAACTATTAATACTTTGAAAAAAGTATTGCAATACCATGTATTGTCTATTGGAACTAGATCTAGTGACTTATTAGAAGTGGGGTATTCTAAAACTTTTGCTGCTGGTATTTCAACAGCAACAAACGGTTCATTGAGTATGTTTGTGAACAAAGTAGGTACAGATGTATTAATCAATGGCGGTTCAACAAATGGCGGTTCAAAAGTTGAAACAGCAGATATTGATGCTAGCAATGGTGTTATTCACATTATAAATAATGTTTTAGCATTGCCTAAAATTGTAAATCACGTAATAGCAAATCCAAAACTTTCAACTCTTTTAACAACAGTAACTAGTACTCCTCAAGCTTCAGTTTTAGCAGTTTTAAATGGTGCAGGAACAACAACTACAACTGCTATAACAGTTTATGCTCCAAGCAATGATGCATTTACAGCGGCTTCATTTATTGTTGGTGCATCAGATGCTAATGTAACAAAAGTGTTGCAGTATCATCTTGAAACAGGAAACAGAATTCCTGTTGTTGCTGGAACATCTTTTGCAACTACTGACATATTAGTATCTACAAGATTAGTTTCACCTACTCTACAAAGATTTACTATTGCTAAATCTACTGTTAAATTAGTAGACCAAGCTTTGAATGCAAGTTTTATAAAAAACATTAATGTTCAAGGAACAAATGGTGTTGTACATATTATTGACAAAGTATTAGTACCAGTTTTGTAATTTCTAAATCACAAATACAAAGCGCTTCAAAAGTAATTTTGAAGCGCTTTTTTTATTATATTTGTTTTTATAAAATCAAACAAAATGTATACAATTTTACAAAAAGCACATTCTGGCTGGGCGTATTTAGCTTTATTTTTATTGGTAATAGCAGTCATACTATCCGTAGCGGGGTATCTTTCAAAAAAGAGTTTACTTCAGGAAATAGAAAAATCGCCTTGTTTGCTTTAATAGCCGTTCACATTCAATTAGTAATAGGAATGTTTTTATATTTTCAATCACCAATTGGTTATGCAATGTTAGGCGAAATGAAAGATAAAGCATTACGACTAACATCTCTGGAACACCCGCTGATTAATATAATAGCTATAATCTTAATAACAATAGGTTGGTCAAAACATAAAAAGGGACTAGATAGTAATGCAAAGTTCAAATCAATAGCCTTGTTTTATTCCCTAGGATTGGTTTTAATACTAAGTAGAATTCCTTGGTCATTATGGTTTTAAAATAGTAAAAGCTTCTTCTAAGGAGCTTTTACTGTTTTAAAATTATATCCGTTTTATACAAAAAGAAAAAATAGTTGTTTGATTAAACGGTTTTAAAATCACTTTTGTCGAATTTATAAAGAATGTGGTATACTATTTGAATTTCAATGATAGAATGAGGTACTCTTACAGTCCATTCTCTTAAATAATATAAATTATGAAACAAAAAATAGGTTTATTAGCATTAGTGTCATTAATGTGTGTGATGCTTTTTAGTTTTTCCTTCCGCACTTTTGAAAAACAAAATTTCGAACAATACAACACAATACCAGACACCGTAAAAGTAGATTCTTTGGCATTAATTGACAGTTTAGCCATTGAGAAAAGCTACAATTACAAACTCTACAAACGCAACGCGCATGCATCGTATTATGCAAATAAATTCAACGGCAAAAAAACTGCTTCAGGGGCCCGTTTCGATAATAATAAACTTACAGCGGCTCATAAAAAATTTGCCTTTGGAACAAAACTTCGTATTACAAACGAACGCAACGGAAAATCAGTCATTGTAACTATAAACGATCGAGGTCCATTTGTTCGAGGGCGTGAAATCGATTTGTCAAGAAAAGCCTTTATGAGTGTCACTTCCAACAAAGGAGGGGGAGTAACAATGGTCAAAATTGAAGTCCAACAAAAAAAATAATTACCAATTCTTAAAAGGCCTATTGCTCAAATAAGCATTGTAATATTTCACATTACCAGTAACCTCTTTACCCAACCAGCTAGGTTTTTCAAAAGCCTCATTTTCTGAATTCAGTTCAATTTCAGCAATAACCAGCCCAAAGTTTTCACCCTCGAAAACATCCACTTCATACGTGTGCTTTCCTGAAGGAATTTCAAATCGTACTTTATCAATCACGCCACTTTCACATAGCGACAATAACTGTTCGGCTTCAGCAACAGGAATTTCACTTTCCCATTCCAGTCGTGTTGTTCCAGAATCGCTTCCTTTGCCTTTTATTGTCAAAAACCCTTTGTCTCCCTTTATTCTCACACGAACCGTTCGCTCCGGATTCGAGTTCAAATAGCCTTGCACAATTCTGTTTTTGGCAACAGCTACTGCTTCAAAATCGGTATTCAAAACCAAAAATTTACGTTCAATTTCTATCATTTTCTTTGGAGCTTTTTCCAGCTATCCGTTTCAATCTTGTGGTTTTTTAAAGAAAAAAACCACAAGGATTTCCACTACTATCTGGGCTATGGAGTTCGTACATTCAAAGATACATTTTTTTAAAATTAAACCTCAAAGTATCTCGGCTACTTGTTAGTGTCATTAGTCAAATAATTTTAAATTTGTACTATGTCTGAAAAACAAACACCCTTGCAACGTAAAATCATCCACGTCGATATGGATGCATTCTATGCATCGGTAGAACAAATGGATAATCCATCATTACAAGGCAAACCACTTGCCGTTGGCGGAAGCGAAGTGCGAGGTGTAGTTTCGGCCGCTAGCTACGAAGCAAGAAAATTTGGAGTTCGCAGCGCAATGAGTGGAGTGCAAGCCAAGCGGAATTGTCCCGATTTACTATTTGTACCGCCACGATTTGACCGTTACAAAGAAATATCTCAAAAAATTAGAAAAATTTTCTATGATTATACGGATTTAGTTGAGCCGCTATCGCTCGACGAAGCCTACCTTGATGTGACTCAAAACAAGAAAGGGAATCCAAGTGCTTCGCTCCTAGCCCAAGAAATCAGGAAACGTATTTTTGACGAAGTAGGATTAACCGCTTCAGCAGGCATTTCGGTCAATAAGTTTGTGGCTAAAATAGCTTCCGATTATAACAAACCCAACGGACAAAAAACCATCAATCCAGAAGAAGTCGAATCGTTTTTAGAAAATCTAGACATCAAAAAATTTTATGGAATAGGAAAAGTCACCACCGAAAAAATGTACCAACAAGGCATTTTTACGGGTAAAGATTTAAAATCAAGATCGCTAGAATATTTGGAACTGCATTTTGGAAAAAGCGGCACACACTATTATTATATTGTTCGTGGCATTCACAATAGTGAAGTCAAACCCGACAGAATAACTAAATCAGTAGCTGCTGAGCATACTTTTGACACCAACTTAACTTCCGAAATTTTTATGGAAGAGCGTCTAGAACAAATAGCCGCCGAATTGTCCCGAAGATTGCTAAAGCACAAAATATCCGGAAAAACAATCACATTAAAAATAAAATTTAGCGATTTCACACAACAAACCAGAAGCAAAACACTGCCCTATTTCATTTCAGACAAAGCCCTTATTTTTTCGAGTATCAAAGAACTTTTGTACCAAGAAAAAATGAAAGATTCGGTGCGACTTTTAGGGATTTCGCTTTCTAATTTGAATACCGAAATCAAGAAGGCAATTGTGGTACAATTGAAATTTGAGTTTTAAAAAAAATCCGTCTTATTTTAAAAAACAAAACGGATTTAAAGTATATGCTAACTTTTTTATTCTATTTCTGAAACTCTCAACGTATTGACCATTCCTTTTTCAGTGACTGGCATTGCAGCTAGATTGATAAGGAAATCCCCTTTGTCCACAAATCCTTTTTCACGAGCTATTTCATTGACATCTGTTACAGTATCATCAGTGCTAACAAATTTGTCATAGTAAAACGATTTGACACCCCAAAGTAAATTGAGTTGTGTCAAAATTCTCCGGTTGGATGTAAATACTAAAATATGTGCCGATGGTCTCCAAGCCGAGATTTGAAAAGCCGTGTAACCACTATTAGTCAAAGTACAAATAGCTTTTGCTTTAATGGTGTTTGCCATCATTGCGGCGTGGTGACAAATGGATTTGGTGATAAAACGCTTGGTGCGCACTTGTGGTGTGTTTTGTGGTACTTGAATAAGCGGAGAATCTTCCACTGCTTCGATAATCTGGGTCATTTTTTCAATAACTTGAACAGGATAATTTCCAACAGAAGTTTCCCCTGAAAGCATTACAGCATCAGCGCCATCCATAACAGAATTGGCAACATCATTCACTTCGGCACGAGTAGGTGTTAAACTTGTAATCATTGTTTCCATCATTTGAGTTGCAATAATTACAGGAATACGAGCTGTTTTGGCTCTGTTTACAAGTTTTTTCTGAATCAATGGCACTTCGTGCGCAGGAACTTCTACACCTAGATCACCACGAGCAACCATTAAACCATCGCAATACGCTACAATTTTATCAATGTTTTCGACACCTTCAGGTTTTTCTATTTTGGCAATAATTGGAATTTTATGATCGGAATGTTTTGAAATCAAGTCTTGCAATTCCATTAAATCCTCAGCTGTACGCACAAAAGATAGCGCTATCCAATCTACTTTTTGTTCAATAGCAAAAATGGCATCTTTAATGTCTTTTTTGGTCAATGCAGGAAGTGAAACCTTAGTGTTTGGTAAGTTTACTCCTTTTTTAGATTTTAAAGGACCTCCTTGAATTACTTTACAAACGACTTCAGTACTTCCGTTGGTTGAAATGGCTTCAAACATTAATTTTCCGTCGTCCAAAAGTATTTTTTCACCTGGATTTACATCTCTAGGAAACTCTTTGTAGTTCATATAAACTCTTTCAGCAGTTCCAGGAACATCTTCGGCAGTTTGAAATGTGATAATATCTCCAGGATTTACCACGACATCTTCTTTCATAACTCCTACACGAAGCTTTGGACCTTGCAAGTCGCCAAGAATGGCTGTGGTATATCCAAATTCCTCATTTAGACTGCGAATCATATGAATTTTTGATTTCACATCGTCGTAATCTGCATGCGAAAAGTTAACTCTAAAAACGTTAACTCCAGCTTTAATCATATCGTTCAATACTTCTCTTGTGCTACAGGCAGGACCAAGTGTGGCTACAATTTTAGTTTTCTTGTTTGTTGGCATTTTTTTTAAAAAATTAAATTGTTTTTAGATTTGATTTTATCGGTATTTATCTCGTAAACAGCACTTATCGAATCTATTTTATTAATGTTGTCTACTATATCGGTTATTTTGCATTGCGAATTGTATTCTATTTTCAAGAAATAATCTACTTTTTTAAGTTCAGAAACTAGAGCAACGCGTCTGGTTATGTTTTTATTTTCGAATAAATTCACTGTCGAAGTTTGTACAGGAAGTTGAATTTCTTGTTTGTTTTGAATGAGATCCCAAACCATCATTTTTTCTTCATCTTCAAAAGTAAAACGAGAAAAATAAGCTACTTTTTCTTGTACTTCAATGGGAATTTCAATACTGTTTTTAGAAAGTAGAATGTCTAAATTTTGATTTAATTTAAAAGCCAACTTGTAATCTTCGAGTGAAGAATATATGGCAATCAAATTGTAATCTATTTCATCAAAATCTTCTAAATGTAATTTATGAATTGCCATTTGAAACTATAATAAGTTGTAAATATAGTATTTCTAAGTCATACAAAATACCAAAAAATAAGTAGATTTTATTAAATTATTAACGATAACGTTATCGTTTTGTAAAAAAAACATTATTTGCCATCAATTATTGATTGAAAAACAAAATAGCCTCTTTTGGAAGCAATTTCTTCTGCTTTCTTTTTTGAGGTTGCTCTGGCTTTTGCAACAATTTTCCCATCAATACTTAATTTTACACCAAAATATTTTAATTTCCCAGCATCATCATCTTCATAAATATCAAAATGAAATTGTTTTTTTTCTTTTTGACACCATTCAATCAAAAGGCTTTTGTAACTTATCACTTTGCCTTCTAACCTATCAATATCAACATACGGTTTGATAACTTTTTTGTGGATGAATTTTTCGCAATATCCGAAACCACGATCCAAATAAATGGCACCAATAAAAGCTTCAAAAAGGTTACCATGGATATTTTCACCAAAATTTTGAACGGTAACTTTACTTTCCAAGAATTGAATCAAATTCAAATCTTTACCCAATTCGTTCAGATGATCACGACTCACAATTTTGGAGCGCATTTTAGTCAAATACCCTTCATCACCAGTAGGTACTTGATTGAACAAATGAGCAGCAATAACACTTCCTAGCATTGCATCGCCAAGAAACTCTAGCCTTTCGTAATTTAAGGCATTCCCTTTTTCATCAATTCTATTCATTGATCGATGTGTGAATGCTTTACGGAAATTAAGTAAATTGGTAGGTTTGAATCCTAAAATTCTTTCAATTTTATCAAAAAAAATCCCGTCTTCTGGAGAACGGGAATTGGAAAATATTTTTTTTATTATACTCATAAAATTATTATGAATCCATTTTTTTGAATAAAACACAAGCATTATGACCACCAAAACCAAAAGTGTTGCTCATTGCTACTTTGATGTCTCTTTTTTGTGCTTTGTTTAAAGTCAAATTTAAAGAAGGATCAATATTTTCATCTACGGTTTCGTGATTTATTGTTGGTGGAACAATTCCGTTTTCCATAGCTAGAATCACAGCAATGGCTTCAATTGCTCCAGCAGCACCAAGTAAATGGCCTGTCATCGATTTTGTGGAATTTATATTAATGTTTCTAGCGTGTGCGCCAAAAACGGCACTTATTGCTTTTAGTTCTGCCACGTCGCCAAGAGGAGTTGATGTTCCGTGTGTGTTAATATGATCTACATCTTCTGGTTGCATACCTGCATCACGAAGTGTGTTGTTCATTACTGCAATCACACCTATTCCTTCAGGGTGTGGAGCCGTTAAATGGTAGGCATCAGACGACATTCCGCCACCTCCAACTTCACAATATATTTTTGCACCACGTGCTTTTGCGTGTTCGTATTCCTCCAACACCAATGCACCCGCTCCTTCGCCCAAAACAAATCCATCACGATTAGCATCAAATGGTCTTGAAGCAGTTTCAGGACTCTCGTTTCTAGTGGATAAAGCTTGCATCGAATTAAATCCGCCCATGCCAGCAATAGTTACTGCGGCCTCTGATCCTCCAGTAATTATGACATCGCACATTCCCAATCGAATGTAATTGAATGCATCAATCATAGCATTTGCAGACGAAGCACAAGCAGAAACTGTAGTATAGTTTGGCCCCATAAATCCGTTTCGCATCGAAATGTGAGCCGGAGCAATGTCAGCAATCATTTTTGGAATAAAGAAAGGGTTGAAACGGGGTGTTCCATCACCTTTAGCGTAACTTAAAACTTCTTCTTGAAAGGTTTCTAATCCGCCAATTCCAGCACCCCAAATAACCCCAACTCTTTGTTTATCAACATTGGTCTGGGTTATTCCAGCATCTTTTATGGCTTCTTCACTTGCAGCAATGGCATATTGGGCAAATTTATCCATTCTGCGAGCTTCTTTGCGATCAATAAATTCTTCCACATTGAAGTTTTTTACTTCACAAGCAAACTTTGTTTTATGCTTTTCGGTGTCATAATAAGTTATGGGAGCAGCACCACTTTTTCCGCTTATTAAAGCATCCCAATATTCTTGAATGTTATTTCCAATTGGGGTTAATGCTCCTAATCCCGTTACTACTACTCGCTTTAATTGCATAAATTTTGGTTTTGTTTAATATGAAAAAACCCAAAGTACTTTTAATTATTACTAAAAGAAACATTGGGTATTACATAAATATTTTTATGATTGTAATACAATCAGTGTTTTTACAAATCTACAAAAGATTTTGAAAAGTACATAAAAAATAAAAAACATCTGCAAATTTGACTTTACAGATGTTTGAGAGTATTATTTTTTAGCTCCTTCGATATAAGAAATAGCTTGACCTACAGTAGCAATGTTTTCAGCTTGGTCGTCTGGAATTTGAATGTCAAATTCTTTTTCGAACTCCATAATTAGCTCAACAGTGTCTAATGAATCAGCTCCTAAATCGTTTGTGAAGCTTGCTTCTGTTACAACTTCGTTCTCGTCAACGCCTAATTTGTCTACGATAATCGCTTTTACTCTTGATGCAATGTCTGACATAATCTTTAATTTTAATTTTTAATTTGTTGGCAAAAGTAAAAAACTTTATCTTAAAACAACAATTTAGTTAATAAATATGAATACGAATTTAAAAAATTAATTTCATAAAGACCAATTATTTTTATTTATTATCATTTATTATTCTTTTTTTTGTGCAATACTAATTACAGGATAAATGAAAAGGATCGTAATATTTGCTTCTGGGTCGGGATCTAATGCCGAAAAAATTATATTACAATATAAAAACAACAGTCAAGGAAACGTATTCGGAATCTTTACTAACAATCCTAATGCCAAAGTTTTAGAAAAAGCAAAGAAGCATAACATTGAAAGTGTAATTTTCAGTAAAGACGACCTTTCCAATGGATTTGTTTTAGAAAAAATAAATGAAATAAAACCCGACTTAATTGTATTGGCAGGTTTTCTTTTGAAATTTCCAAAAGCAATTATCGAAAAATACCCTAATAAAATAATCAATATTCATCCTGCACTTTTACCAAAATATGGTGGAAAAGGAATGTACGGAATCAATGTTCATAAAGCAGTTTTAGAAAATAAGGAAACCGAAACTGGAATTACAATTCATTATGTCAACGAAAACTACGATGAGGGAGCTTTTATTTTCCAAAAAAGTGTTACTATTGAAAAATGTCATTCAGCAGAAGAAATTGCCGAAAAAGTATTGGAACTAGAACACCTATATTTCCCTCAAATTATTAAAGAAATCCTAAACTCTAAAATTTAAAAATTGAATCACGAAGTCCACATATATACTGATGGCGCAGCAAAAGGCAATCCTGGAAACGGAGGTTACGGAGTTGTTATGGAATTAGTTGGCACTACTTTCAAAAAAGAATTCTATGAAGGGTTTCGGCATACCACCAACAACCGTATGGAACTTTTGGCAGTAATTGTTGGATTAGAAAAGCTAAAAAATACAAATACAAAAGTTTTGGTAGTTTCCGATTCTAAATATGTAGTGGATTCTGTGGAAAAAAAATGGGTTTTTGGTTGGGAGAAAAAAGGATTTAAAGACAGGAAAAATTCAGATTTATGGAAGCGTTTTTTGATTATTTACAGAAAACACGAAGTCGATTTCAAATGGATAAAAGGACACAACAACCACAAACAAAATGAACGTTGTGATGAATTGGCAGTATATGCATCTGGTTTAAAAGAACTTTCAATTGATGCTTTTTATGAAAAAGAAGTTGATAAATTATTTTAAAAACTTTGCGACGCTGAAATTTTGCAACTCTGCGACTTAAAACTTATCTTTGCACTTTAATTTGAAATTCAAAAAATGAACAAACTTTTAATCGTAGGAACAGTTGCTTTCGATGCTATTGAAACACCATTCGGAAAAACTGACAAAATTTTAGGAGGCGCAGGAACCTATATTGGTTTGTCTGCCGCAAATTTTAATTTACAATCTGCAATAGTTTCAATAGTTGGAGATGATTTTCCACAAGAATATCTAGATTTGTTAACTTCAAGAAACATTGACATATCAGGGATCGAAGTAGTTAAAGGCGGAAAAACATTTTTTTGGAGTGGCAAATACCACAACGATATGAATTCTCGCGATACTTTGGTAACAGAATTAAATGTTTTGGCAGATTTCAACCCAGTTGTTCCTCAAAACTTTAAAGATGCTGATGTTGTTATGCTTGGAAACTTACATCCAATGGTGCAAAGCAGTGTTTTGGATCAAATGACAAGTAAACCAAAATTGGTAGTTTTAGATACGATGAATTTTTGGATGGATTGTGCTTTAGAAGATTTATTGAATGTAATTAAACGTGTCGATGTGATTACAATCAACGACGAAGAAGCACGTCAATTGTCAGGAGAATATTCTCTAGTCAAAGCTGCTGCCAAAATTCAAACAATGGGACCAAAATATGTCGTGATTAAAAAAGGAGAACACGGAGCACTTATCTTTCATAAAAATGAAGTTTTCTTTGCACCAGCATTGCCACTTGAAGAAGTTTTTGATCCAACTGGAGCAGGAGACACTTTCGCAGGAGGATTTGCAGGTTATTTAACCCAAACCGATAATATTACCTTCGAGAACATGAAAAATGCGATTATTCATGGCTCCAATTTAGCTTCATTCTGTGTGGAAAAATTTGGAACCGAAAGAATGCTAACACTAACAAAAGAAGAAGTAGTGTCGAGATTGAAACAATTCAAATCCTTAACACAATACGATATATCCTTATAACAAACAAAATACGCCTCGAAATTCGGGGCGTTTTTTATAACTCAAATACATAATTCGAAACCAAATATTACAATGAGCGACGCTATCAAACACGAATGTGGAATTGCATTTCTTAGACTTTTAAAACCGCTTGAATTCTATAAAGAAAAATACGGTTCAGCTTTCTATGGTATACAGAAAATGTATTTGCTTATGGAAAAACAACACAATCGTGGGCAAGACGGAGCTGGTTTTGCTTCCATAAAATTAGATGTTGAGCCAGGCGAAAGATACATTTCAAGAGTTCGCTCGAACGACGCACAACCCATTCAAGATGTTTTTGCACAAATCAATGCAAGAATAAACGAAGAAATGACTTCACATCCTGAATATGCTAATGATGTTGAAGCACAAAAAGCAAATATTCCGTATGTAGGCGAATTGTTTTTAGGTCACGTTCGATACGGTACTTTTGGGAAAAACAGTATAGAAAGTGTGCACCCCTTTTTGCGTCAAAACAATTGGATGCACAGAAATTTACTTTTGGCAGGCAATTTCAATATGACAAATGTTACGGAATTGTTTAATGGTTTAATTGAGCTTGGACAACATCCAAAAGAAATGGCGGATACGGTTACGGTAATGGAAAAAATAGGCCATTTTCTAGATGATGCCGTAACAGATTTGTACCAAGAATGCAAAAACGAAGGATTCTCTAAAAGAGAAGCCTCCCCAGTTATTGGAGAAAGATTAGATTTGGTTAAAATTCTTAAAAAAGCATCGAAAAATCTCGATGGTGGTTATGCAATGGCCGGATTGTTAGGTCACGGTGACGGATTTGTATTTCGAGATCCAGCAGGAATTCGACCAGCATTTTACTATCAAGATGATGAAATTGTAGTGGTTGCCTCCGAAAGACCTGTAATTCAAACTGTTTTTAATGTCGATTTTGAAAAAGTACAAGAACTACAACCAGGAAATGCTTTAATTATAAAGAAAAACGGAACGATATCTGAAGAGAATATTCTTCCTCCAACTATAAAGAAAGCGTGTTCCTTTGAACGAATATATTTTTCTCGTGGAAGCGATGCCGAAATTTATCAAGAACGAAAAACATTAGGAAAATTAATACTTCCAGCGGTTTTAGATGCCATTGATGACGATACAGATAACACCGTTTTTTCGTACATTCCAAACACTGCCGAAACGTCTTTTTATGGAATGGTAGAAGCAGCACAAGATTTTTTAAATCAAAGAAAAATTGCAGCAATCCTAGAAAACAAGGCAACATTAAGTGCTGAAAAATTACAAGAATTACTTTCTGTAAAAATCCGTACCGAAAAAGTAGCCATCAAAGATGCAAAACTTAGAACTTTTATTACCGAAGACAGCAGTCGTGACGATTTAGTGGCGCACGTTTATGACGTGACTTATGGCGTAATTAAACCAACAGATAATTTAGTAATCATTGATGATAGTATTGTGCGAGGAACTACTTTAAAAATGAGTATCATTAAAATGATGGATCGTTTAAAGCCTAAAAGTATTGTAATTGTATCATCAGCACCACAAATTCGATATCCAGATTGTTACGGTATTGATATGGCAAAACTAGAAGGATTAGTCGCTTTTAAAGCCGCTTTGGAACTATTGAAAGAGAGAAATCTTTATCACATTGTAGACGAGGTTTATACCAAGTGCAGAGCACAAGAAAACCTAAAAGACAACGAGGTAGTTAATTTTGTAACCGAAATTTACGCACCATTTAAACCGCAAGAAGTTTCAGATAAAATTGCCGAAATGCTCACATCAGAATCCGTAAACGCTCAGGTTAAAATTATTTTTCAAACCGTAGAAAATTTACATATAGCTTGTCCAAAAAATTTAGGAGATTGGTATTTTACAGGCGATTATCCAACACCAGGAGGAAATCGAGTGGTGAACCGAGCTTTTATGAATTTTTACGAAGGCAAAGATGCAAGGGCATACTAAAACATACAATTCAACGAGTATTCTAACAATTCAACGATTTTATTTTTTTATTTATTATCACTCCTGTAGTTTTACCAAACCATTACATAAGTAGGTTAAGTTTATGGTAGATTTGGGGCAAAAAAGGTGGAACTAGTACTTCCACCTTTTTTATTGAAAAAAATCGAATAAGTAACTAAATACAGCTATATTACTCATAACTATATTTAGTTAGAGTAATTTTTTTTTGTATAAATCATCGATTTTACTAGCTATTCGACGATTTTATTTGGTAGTTATTCAATCATAATATATTTTTATTAAACCATTACATAAGTAGGTTAGGTTATGGTAAGATTTGGGGCAAAAAAGGTGGAGGTTATACTTCCACCTTTTTTATTGGAATAAAGTATCTTAAATAAAAAAGACGAACAAACCCTAAAGTTTATTCGTCTTTATAATTAGTTTATTGTTTAAAACTATTTTGCTTCTGCAAAACGTTTTGCAACCTCACTCCAATTAATTACATTAAAGAAAGCCTCTATATAATCTGGTCTTCTATTTTGATAGTTCAAGTAATACGCATGTTCCCAAACGTCCATTCCTAAAATTGGAGTTCCGCCACAACCTACTCCAGGCATCAAAGTGTTGTCTTGATTAGGTGTGCCACAAACTTCTAGCTTACCAGCTTTTAAGCACAACCAAGCCCAACCCGAACCAAACTGTGTCGCTCCAGCTTTAGCAAAAGCCACTTTAAACTCTGCAAATGTTCCAAAAGCCGCATCAATAGCCGCAGCTAATTCTCCAGTAGGCAATCCTCCACCATTAGGCGACATTACCGTCCAAAATAAATTATGATTGTAAAAACCACCGCCATTGTTACGAACAGCAGCTTTAGTCAAATCTAGATTCATTAAGATATCTTCAATACTTTTACCTTCAAGATCAGTGCCAGCAATAGCCGCATTCAAGTTTGTAGTATAAGCATTATGATGTTTAGAATGGTGTATCTCCATTGTTCTCGCATCAATATGTGGTTCTAATGCATCGTATGCATAAGGTAATTGTGGTAATTCAAAAGTCATAATATAAATTTTTAAATGATTACTATTTATTCAAATTCAAAATTAATCATTTAACTTTGGAATTAAAATTTCAAGCTGTTATAATTTCATTAAATAATTTTTCAGGAGCTATTTCCCGCTATTCGTTTCAATCTTTTTTATACCTGACAGGTTTTGAAAAAAACCTGTCAGGTATAAAAAAGGATTTCCACTGCTATCGGGGCTAGGGCATTAGTGATAAAACAGATCTTGATTTTTAAATTCAACATTGCGAATTCGTCGAAATTCGTACAATTTGTGGATAAAAAATGAAAACACCCGCATTCTCCATATACAACGCATCGGCCGGTTCGGGTAAAACCTATACTTTGGTCAAAGAATATCTAAAAATCATCTTAACTTCCAAGAAAGACGATGCTTACAAAAATATTTTAGCTATAACCTTTACAAACAAAGCGGTTTTTGAAATGAAAACCAGAATTATCGATAGTTTGTTCGACTTCTCTAAAGACAATCCTTCCGAGAAATCTATTCAATTAATGCAAGATTTAGAACGTGAAATAAACTTGAATCACATCAAAATTAAAACCAAAGCACAATCGATAATTAAAAACATTATCCACAATTATGCCGCTTTTGATATTTCAACCATTGATAAGTTTACACACAAAGTCATTCGATCGTTTGCTTTTGATTTGGGTTTGCCAAACACTTTCGATGTTTCACTAGATACTGAAAATCTTTTGCAAGAAGCTGTTGACGCAATTGTAGCTCAAGCTGGTGAAGATGCCGTTTTGACCAAATTACTTATCGATTTCACTATGGAAAAAACCGATGATGACAAATCGTGGGATGTTTCTAGCGAGATTTTAAATACTGGAAGATTAATTCTTAACGAGAATTATCGCGATGAAATACTATCGTTAAAAGACAAAACCATTCCGGACTTTATCGAACTTAAAAATAAATTGGAAATTATTTGCAAATCGTTAGAAAGTGAAAACATAGATTTTGCAAATCAAGCAATGCTACTTATCGAAAGTCAAGGAATTGATTTGAAATCATTTTCCAGAGAAACATTTCCAAATCATTTGGGTTTTATACAAAGAGGGGAACTCAAACCCACACATAAAAAGTTTAGGAAAGTAGAAGATATTGCTATCAATAAAAGCGCAAAAGACAAAGATATAATCGAGGGAATTGCAGACGAACTCATCTATACATTATATAAGGTTTATAAAAATTATGAAAAGAAAGATTTTTATGAAGCTTTTCTTAAAAACATTACACCACTTTCATTATTAAATACAGTAAGTAACCAATTGTCAAAAATCCAAGAGGAACAAAATATTTTGTCTATTTCCGAATTTAATAAGCTCATCTTCGAACACATTCAAAACCAACCAGCTCCTTTTATTTATGAGCGATTGGGCGAAAAATACAAACACTTTTTTATTGACGAGTTTCAAGACACTTCCGAAATGCAATGGCAAAACCTAATTCCTTTAATAGACAATGCATTGGCAAGCCAAGATTTACAAGGCGTTCAAGGATCATTACTAATTGTGGGAGACCCTAAACAGTCTATTTACCGTTGGCGTGGCGGAAAGGCCGAACAATTTATCGATTTAGCAAAATCTAAAAACCCATTTAGTAATAAAGACAAAAGTGTTTTTAATCTGGAATCTAACTATAGAAGTTTTGATCAAGTAATCGATTTTAACAATGATTTTTTTAAATTTTTATCTCAAAAATTTACTAACGAAGAGTATAAAGATTTGTATGAAAATAAAAGCTTTCAAAAACCAAATCATAAAAAGGGAGGTTATGTCAATATTTCTTTCATTACTGAAATCGAAGAAGAATCCAAATCAGAATTAGAAGAAGAAAATAATGATAAAAATGAAATTTATCTTAAAGCAACCCTAAAAACAATACATAAAGTTTTTAAAGAAGGATTTTCTTTTAATGAAATTGTTATATTGACACGAAATAACAAACACGGTGTTTTATTAGCCAATTTTTTAACAGAAAATAACATCCCAGTTATTTCCTCCGAAAGTTTATTGATTAATGCTTCCTCTGAAGTGAAATTTGTTTTGAATTTGCTTCAGTATTTAAACGATAAAAAAGATATAGAATCATTGGCGAATGCATTATACTATTTGGTTCAAAATTTTGAAAATAAGATTGAAACACACGATTTCATTTTGGAAGGGATTCAATATAAAGAAGAAAAAGAACTTGAAAACTGGCTTTCGACTTTTGGAATACACCTTTCTTTTCAAAACATTAGAAGAAAATCATTGTATGAAGTGGCAGAAATGGTAGTTTCAAAATGTATCAATTCAGAAAAAAACAATGCCTATATACAATACTTTCTTGACATTGTTTTAGAAAGAGAGGTAAAATACCAAATGAATATCGGAGATTTTTTAGATTATTGGGATAAAAACGGACATAAACTAAGCATTCCATCGGCAGAAGGATCCAACGCCATTAGAATTATGACCATTCATAAAGCAAAAGGATTAGAATTTCCAGTGGTAATTTTCCCTTTTGCAGAAGAAGATTTCAGCCGAAATAAGCGAGAGAAAATATGGCTCAACTCTGAGTCAACCGAGTTAGATTTTGATAAATTTCTAATAGACAAATCGAGTAAAGTAGCAGACTATGGCGAAAATGCTTCTGAAGTTTACAATCAAAAAACACAAGAAGATTTGCTTGACAATATCAATGTTTTATATGTTGCACTTACTCGTGCCGAAGAACAATTGCATATTATTTCGAGTGTAAAAAACAGAAATAAAGCGGGTGATTTACCTAATAATCTGGCGTCGTTTTTTATAGGATTTCTTGAAGATTATAAAAATTTTGACGAAAATGCATTGGACTATGAGTTTGGAACATCAAAAAGAATTTCAAAACAAAAACTTATAGAAGCAAAACGTAAAAACATCAAACCAGTAACTTCAGTTATTAATCCAGCCGCAATTAAAATTGCTCAACGAGAAGCTTTAATGTGGGGGACAAATCAGTTGAAAGCTATTGAATTTGGAAATGTGCTACACGAAGTTTTATCATTTGTAAAAACGAAAGCCGACATTTCAACAGCAATAATCAAAGCATTAGAAAACGGATTAATTACTGCAACTCAAAAAGAAGAAGTAGAAAAAACAATTACTGAAATTGTTTTTCATTCGGACTTAGTTGATTTTTTTGATGAAGAATCTATTGTTTTCAATGAACAAAATATTCTTAAAAAAAACACTAAAACAATAAAACCAGATAGAGTAACAATAAAAGGTAGAAATGCTTACTTGTTAGATTATAAAACAGGCAAACACCAACATAAATATGAAAACCAACTAAAAGAATACGAATTAGCATTACAAGAAATGGGTTTTCAAGTTCAAAAAAAAGTACTTCTGTATATAGGAGAAAATATAGAAATAGTACATTTGTCAAATAAACAAATCCACGAATAAACAAATCTACATATTATGTACGGAAAAATTCAACAACACTTACAAAATGAATTAAACACAATCGAGGAAAATGGTATTTTCAAGAAAGAAAGAATCATTACTTCGCCACAAGGAGCAGAAATTACCGTTAATGGAGAAACTGTTTTAAATTTTTGCGCCAACAATTATTTAGGATTGTCATCCCATCCAGAAGTGGTCCAAGCCGCAAAAGACGCTTTGGATTCTCACGGCTTCGGAATGTCGTCCGTTCGTTTCATTTGTGGTACGCAAGACATCCACAAAACATTAGAAAAAAAGATTGCAGATTTCTACGGAACAGAAGACACCATATTGTATGCAGCAGCCTTTGATGCCAATGGTGGTGTTTTCGAACCGTTATTAGGGGAAGAAGATTGCATTATCTCCGATAGTTTGAATCACGCTTCGATTATTGATGGCGTTCGTTTGTGTAAAGCAGCACGTTATCGTTATGAAAATTCCAATATGGAAGATTTAGAACAACAACTTGTTAAAGCCAATCAAGAAAACAGACGTTTCAAACTAATTGTTACCGATGGTGTTTTCTCAATGGATGGATTGGTAGCACCACTAGATAAAATATGCGATTTAGCCGACAAATATGACGCACTAGTTATGGTTGATGAATGCCACGCTGCAGGATTTATAGGCGCCACAGGAAAAGGAACATTAGAAGCAAAAGGCGTAATGGGACGAGTGGATATTATTACAGGAACATTAGGAAAAGCTCTAGGAGGAGCAATGGGTGGCTACACAACAGCGAAAAAAGAAATTATTGAAATATTACGTCAACGCTCACGTCCGTATTTATTCTCAAATTCATTGGCGCCAGCAATTGTAGGAGCATCTATTAAAGTTTTTGAACTATTAGAGAAAGACACTACACTTCGTGATAAACTAGAATGGAATACCAATTATTTCAAAAAAGGATTACGAAAAGCAGGATTGGATTTTATTGATGGTGATTCTGCAATTGTTCCAGTAATGCTTTATGATGCTAAATTATCACAAATAATGGCTGATGAATTACTAAAAAAGGGCATTTATGTAATCGGATTCTTCTTTCCAGTGGTTCCAAAAGAAAAAGCGAGAATAAGAGTGCAACTTTCTGCAGCGCACACAAAAGAGCATTTAGACCATGCTATAACTGCCTTTACAACAGTTGGAATTCAGCTAAATATCATAAAAAAATAATTTTTTTCACTTTTTATTCATTTTTTTTAACAATTCATTTTGTAATTAATTAATTACGACTTACTTTTGTCACAATAACGTAATGTAATCAAATAAAATTAAGTATGAAACATCTTAACAAACTTTTTGTTTCCATGTTGATGATTGCTGGGTTAAGTGCTACTGCACAAGACAGCAACAACCCATGGGCAATATCTTTCGGAGCCAACGCAGTAGACACAAACACTAGTGCTGGTAACAGGGATTTTAATTTAAGCGATCACTTCAATGAGTTTTTCAACTTAGAAGATCAATGGAATATTATTCCTTCAGTGTCTTATCTAAGTGTATCTAAAAATGTTGGAGGTAATTTTTCAGTAGGTCTTACAGGGTCTGTAAATAAGATTACTAAATTTGTAAATTCTAATCCAGTTGGAGGCAATAAAATTATCGTTAATCCTAATTTAATGTATTATTCAGCTGATGCAGCAATCAAATATAGCTTAATGAACTTAATTGGCTCTAAAGTTATTGATCCTTCTATTAATATTGGTGGAGGTTATACTTGGTTGAAAAAAGAAACTTCGGGTACTGCTAACATAGGAGGTGGATTAACTTTTTGGTTTACTGAGCAAGTTGGTTTATCATTAAACTCTACTTACAAAAAAGCATTTACAGACAGAATTGGTTTTGAAGTACCTTCAGTATTTCAACATATGGCTGGTCTTTCTTTCAAATTCGGAGGTAAAGATACTGACGGAGACGGAATCTATGATAGAGATGATGCTTGTCCAGAAGTTGCTGGTTTAAAAGAATTCCAAGGTTGTCCTGATACGGACTCAGATGGTATTCAAGATAAAGAAGACGAATGTCCTGAAGTTGCTGGTACACCAGAAATGAAAGGTTGTCCTGATACTGATGGAGACGGAATTGCTGATAAAAATGATGATTGTCCAGAAGTTGCTGGTTTAGCTAACTTGAATGGTTGTCCTGATTCAGACGGAGATGGTGTTGCTGATGCAAAAGACAAATGTCCTACTGTAGCAGGTCCAAGAGATAACGGTGGTTGTCCATGGCCAGATACTGACGGAGATTCAGTTCTTGACAAAGATGATAAATGTCCAGACGTTAAAGGTACTGTTGCTAACAATGGTTGTCCTGAAGTAAGCGAAGACGTTGTTAAAAAATTAAATGACTATGCTAAAACTA
This sequence comes from Flavobacterium sp., assembly GCF_031422135.1. Taxonomy (GTDB): domain Bacteria; phylum Bacteroidota; class Bacteroidia; order Flavobacteriales; family Flavobacteriaceae; genus Flavobacterium. The sequence goes on from NZ_JANOQD010000006.1 coordinate 22,242, forward strand.
TCTTATTTGACACTAGCAAAGCTACATTCCAACAACAAACTTACCCAGTATTACAAGCTATGCTTGCAATCTTGAAAGAATATCCTTCTTCTAACTTTGCTTTAGAAGGTCACACTGACGCTGACGGTAAAGATACTGCTAACCAAACTTTATCTGAAAATAGAGCTGCAGCAGTTAAAAATTACTTGACAGAAAATGGTATTGAAGCTGGAAGATTAACTTCAGCAGGTTTTGGTGAATCAAAACCAATTGCTTCAAACAAAACTAAAGCTGGTAAAGCTTTAAACAGAAGAGTAGAAGTAAAAGTGGTTAAATAATCATTTTCAAAATATTTTCTTAAAACGTCCCGAATTATCGGGACGTTTTTTTATATTTATAAAATGACAAATAATTCTTTTCTTGAAATTTTAGTAACTCAATTACTATCAGATAATAAAAGCAATCTTTCGGAAACTACTATAGTTTTACCAAACAAAAGAGCACGAATTTTTTTACTGGAGGCTTTCAAGAACAATTTAGAAAAAACAACTTTTGCACCAGAAATTATAAGCATAGAAGATTTTGTTCAAGAAATTGCCACAATTCGTTCCATAGACTCCATTGAATTGATTTTTGAATTTTATGAAGTATATTTATCTGTTACCAAAAAAGAAAAACAACAAACATTCGAGCTGTTTTCAAATTGGGCGAAAACCTTGTTGCAAGATTTTAATGAAATAGATCGATATTTACTGGAACCCAATTATGTGTTTTCGTATCTGAAAGATATTGAAGTTATTAAACGCTGGGGAATTGAAGTCGAAGACAAAACAACATTAATTGACAATTATCTTGAATTCTGGAAGTTACTTCCATTATATTATGAAACATTTTATGCGTTTTTAAAAAACAAAGGAATCGGATATCAAGGGTTGATTTATAGAGAAGCGGTTCGCAATATTGAAAAATATACCAAAAATATTTCCAACAAAAAAATTGTATTTGCTGGTTTTAACGCTTTAAATCAAGCCGAAGAAAAAATAGTACAATTTCTAATTTCTGAAAAATTAGCTTTTATTTATTGGGATATAGACCAAATATTTTTAAATGATACTGCACATGATGCGGGCTTGTTTACACGCAAATTTAAAAACACTTGGACACATTATAAATCAAATCCATTTGAATGGATTGCTAACGATTTTTCAAAAAACAAGAACATTCAAATTATTGGGACCTCAAAATCTATTGGTCAAGCCAAAATTGTATCTAGTATAATTGAGAATTTAATATTAGAAGACCCAAGTGCATCTTTGGACAAAGTGGCATTAATTCTTGGAGACGAGAATATGCTTATTCCTATGTTACATTCTCTACCAGCAGCAGTAGAAAGTCTAAATATTACAATGGGTTATTCTAGCAAAAACAACCCCATTCAACTGTTGATTTCTAAACTTTTTAAAATGCATAATAACGCTATGAAGCGTAACGAATCAAGTTATGTTTTTTATTATAAAGATGTTCTAGATGTGCTATCAAATCCAATAATTGAATCTTATATTAATGCTTCGAAACTTGTAAATACTATCAAAAACAACAACTTCACATTTATTACACATCAAAAAATAATTATATTACAGGAAAATTCAAATCCACTTTTTGAGTTATTGTTTCAAAAATGGAATCAACAACCTACAGCAATTTTAGAAATCATTTCTTCCATATTACTTCTAATTAAATCTAATTTAGACAAGACAACAGAAGATGATAAAGTGGTAAAAACGTTCTTGTATTCGATATTTAAGGTTGTCAATAAATTGATTTCGTATTGCTCCAAAAACAAATACATTGATAACATAGACACACTACACGCTATATACAAACAAGTGATTGATCTTGCTGAAGTTTCCTTTGAAGGAGAGCCACTGTCAGGATTACAAATAATGGGTGTACTAGAAAGTCGTGTTTTAGATTTTGAAACCGTTATCATTACCTCATTAAATGAAGGAAGATTCCCAGCAGGAAAAACATTGAATTCATTCATACCGTTTGATGTAAAAAAAGAAATTGGCTTGCCAACTTTTAAAGAAAAAGATGCAATTTACACGTATCATTTCTACCACTTATTACAAAGAGCCAAAAATGTTTATTTGATATATAATACTGAAAACGAAGGTTTAGATGGTGGCGAAAAAAGCCGTTTTATAACCCAATTGGAAGTCGAAAAACTGCCAAATCATAATTTGACTCACGAAATAATACAACCCATTGTTCCCAACATTGCCAGCAACCCGATAACAATTTCAAAATCGGAATTAGTAATGTGTCGTTTGAAAGAAATTGCAACTGGCAAAGGGTTTTCACCTTCGGCTTTGACTACTTATGTTAGAAATCCAATTCAATTTTATTTTCAAAGAGTACTTTCCATTCGTGAAGTAGAAGAAGTCGAAGAAAATATTGCTTTGAACACACTAGGTACTATCATTCATAAAACGTTAGAAGAGTTATACAAACCTTTTATTAATAAGTTTTTGAATATTGATGATGTTACAACCATGTTGACTTTAGCAAACGACGAGGTTCTAAAGCAGTTTAAAGAAATATACAAAGAAGGAGAAGTAAAAAAAGGTAAAAACTTATTGGCTTTTGAAGTCGCCAAACGTAATGTTTTTAATTTTTTGACCGAAGAAAAAAAACAAATTCAGAATGGCGATGCTATTAAAATTATTTCGTTAGAAACATCTTTAGAAAGAATTCTGGAAGATGCTAAACTACAATATCCCATAAAAATTGCTGGGAATGTAGATCGAATCGAAATTAGAAATAACAAAATTAGAATCATAGATTACAAAACGGGTAAAGTTGATAAAAACAATGTTGTTTTGAAAAACTGGGACGGATTGACCTTAGATATTAAAAATGACAAAATCATTCAATTACTTTGTTATGCTTTTATGTATGAACCACAAGCAAATGGGTTAGAAATAGAAGCAGGAATCATTTCATTTAAAAATATGAAAGGTGGTTTTTTGCCATTTGGGATAAAACAAGATAAAGAAATTTTCACAACCGTAACAACAGAAATTTTAGAAAGCTTTAAAGCAGAAATAGTACTTCTAATTAATGAGATTTTAGATGACTCGATTTCTTTTGAAGAGAAAATTTAACATAGCTCTAAAAAACCCAACAAAACCAACTTTAATTCATCACGATTCTCGATATGACTCATGTGACCATCAGGAAAAGAAACTAGTTGTACATTAGTGCCTTCAATTTGTTTGATGTTGTCTTCGTAATTTAGAACACCATCTTTTTTACCAAGTATAAGTAGTTTAGGATAAGAAGTAAGATGTAATAAGTGTTCTTTGTTTTTTCTGAGTTTCATGCCTTCCTGTGCTGCAATATAGCCTTGCAAAGGCGTTTTTAAAGCTTCTTTTTTTACTTGATTTATTTCTGAAATAAAACTTTCCCGATTGTCTATGCTAAATAAATTTGCGATAGAGATTTGTACTAAAGAAGCATATTCCTTATGTGCCATTTTTATAGCGCGATTTCTGTTTATTTTTCGCTCGTGGTCATCAGTATAAGTAGTCGAGTTTAATAAGACAAACCCTTTAGTGTTTTCAGAATATAATTCGGCGAAAGCCAAAGCTACATAACCACCCATCGAATGTCCTACGAAAATAGATTTTCTAATTTTTAAATGTTGCAAAACCGCATTCACCATTTGGGCTTGGTCTTCCATCGTGTGTACATAACCCAAACAGTCTGATTTGCCATGACCTAATAAATCGATGGTAACAACTCGGTATTTTTCGGTAAACGATACCATATAAGAATCCCACATCGTGGCATTTTCTAAAAAACCATGAAGTAAAACTATAGCGGATCCTTTTCCAGAATCGGAATAAGAAACTTTAGTGTTTTTGTAGAGGAAATTATTCATTAATACAAAAGTATGTTTTAGCCACGAATACACGAATTTTTTTTTTGAACACAGATTTGAGAAATTTAAAAAATTTCTTAAATCTGTGTTTTAAAACAAAAACAGCTCACTTTACTGCAAACCGTCTTTTCTTTTTCATCTTGTATCTATTTTCTAATTAAGAATTCATCAAACTCTCAATTTCATCCACTTCAATAGGAATGTTTCTCATCAAATTAAAAGGTTCGCCTTTTTCTTGAACGACAACATCGTCTTCCAATCTAATTCCGAAACCTTCAGAAGGAATATAAATTCCAGGCTCAACAGTAAACACCATATTGGCTTTCATAGGTTCGTGCAACAAGCCATAATCGTGTGTGTCCATTCCTAAATGATGCGAAGTACCGTGCATAAAATATTTTTTGTAAGCTGGCCAATCTGGATTCTCGTTTTGGACATCTGCTTTGTCAATTAATCCCAAACTTAGCAATTCCGAAGTCATTACTTTACCAACTTCAATATGATATTGTTTCCACAATGTTCCTGGAGTTAGCATTTTGGTTGCTTCGTTTTTTACATTCAAAACCGCTTTATAAACCGCTTTTTGTCTGTCAGAAAATCGTCCTGAAACAGGAATCATTCGAGTCATATCACTAGAATAATTAGCGTATTCGGCACCAACATCAAGCAAAACCAAATCGCCAGCGTGGCATTGAAGGTTGTTCTCAATATAATGTAAAACATTGGCACTATTTCCAGAAGCAATAATTGGCGTATACGCAAAACCTTTGGAACGATTTCTTAAAAACTCGTGTGACAATTCGGCTTCGATTTCATATTCCATTACGTTAGGTTTTACGAAGGATAACAATCTTCGGAAGCCTTTTTCGGTAATGTTACAGGCATTTTGAATCAAATCTAATTCTTCACTTTCTTTGATAGAACGAATGCGCTGCAAGATAGGATTCGACTTGGCTACTTGATGCGCTGGATAAGTCTCTTTCCACCATTTTACAAAACGAGCTTCACGGGTTTCGGTTTCGATAACGGCTCGATAATGCTCGTTGGTGTTAATGTACATAGTTTCAGAATACGCCATCACTTCTTTCAAAGTTTTGTGAAAATCTTGCAGCCAAATCACAGATTTAATTCCCGAAACTTCATAAGCTCTGTCTTTGGTTAATTTTTCGCCTTCCCAAATAGCAATGTGTTCATTGGTTTCTTTTAGGAAGAGAATTTCTTTCAAATGTTCATAAGGAGCATCTGGAAAAAGCAGCAAAATACTTTCTTCTTGATCCACGCCTGATAAATAAAGAATGTCACGATGCTGTGCAAATGGCAAATGACTGTCAGCTGAAACGGGATATAAATCGTTTGAATTGAAAACTGCAACACTATTAGGTTTCATCTGTGATGCAAATTTTGCGCGGTTTTTGATGAAAAGTTGTTTGTCTATTTGATGGTATTTCATTTGTTTGATTATTAGATTTTAAAACTGTATCAAAAGTAATCAAAGATTTTTTTTAAGATGTGGCCAAATGGCGTTATTTTTTTATTAACCAATAATTTATTTACTTGAATTAGCAAATTAGCGGTAAAACATCATTTTCCGTTTTTTCGAATTCTACTCATATGTCGTGAAGAAATCCCTAAAAATGAGGCTAGATAATGCAACGGAACTTCCTGTAATAATTTGGGTTCAGTAACTAATAATTTTTGATAGCGTTCTTCGGGTGTGAGCGTTAACAAGTCAATACGATAATCATCTATAAGACAAATTTGTCTTTCAATCAAATTGTAATAGAATTGATGAAAAGCCAAATTGTTTTCAATCAAATCTTTGAAGGTTTCTAAATCAATAACCCATAATTTGCAATCGGCAATGGCTTTGATGCTTTTTCGAGATGGGTTTTTATTCAAAAAACTATCTAATGAAGCAGTCACAGAATTTCGTAAGGCTAAATAAGTAGTTTTTTCACCATCATTTACAACAATCGAATGTTGCAAAACTCCACTTTCAACAAAACAAAAATATTGGCAAATTTCATTTTCTTTGACAAAATATTCATTTTTTTTGAGATATAAAACCTTAAAACTAGTTATAACTTTTTCTGTTAAACTTTCTACATCTTCAATATTGGAATTAAGAAACAGATGTAAATAATCCAAAAAATTAGAGGATGTGTTTTGTAGCGTCATACTACAAAAATATTAAATTTTTTATTAATCAATCCATTTGTAATATCTAGCGCCAAGTAAGTTTGGGTTTTCTTTTTCGATACGATTTAAAACCCATTCATTTTTAGGTAAGTGAACGCTCTGTTTTTGTTCTTTTTTATGCAATTTTTCGTAAGTTTCAAAATCAATCTCGAAGCTTTCTTTTAAAGTTTCAAATAGGGTAACGCTAGAAATTGATGATTTCCAATCCTCTTCTATTGTACCTTCAAATACTTTCGATTTTGATCCGCTTCCATAAGCAAGAAAACCAAATTTTTGCCCCGAAATTTCTTTTTTAGTATCATAATAATGACACAAAGTGGATAACAATCCCATAAAAATAGAACCAGTATACAAATTTCCAATTAATGAAGAAGCTATTTCGGCAGGTTGTAATTTATCAATAACAAATTTTTGATAGGCTTCAGATTTACTAATTTCTTTCAATTTATTTTGATAATCCGAAGCTGATTCTTCGCCAGAAATTATTTTATTTTCTGCATCCAATGCGTAAATTTCTGACAACATACGTCGCCCTTGAAATGAATATGGTAAATGCATCACAATACTTGTCCAAGAGTTATATAAATTTCCAGTTTGATTTTTGAGTTTTTTGAATAAGAAATAAGCACTTCTTATTCTATCCATGTAACATTGGTTAGAATATTGACCATCAAAAACAGGTTGGTCTTTATGTATTTCGATTTCGGCTTCCAAATTGTCAAACCAAGGTTCGTTATTATCATTTCCTGTGATGGATTTTTTAGAAATACTTCTATATGGTTTAAAAAAATCAAAAACCCCTTTGGTGCTAGTCGCCCAAAGGTTTTCAAAAGCCATAATTTTCGGATTGGTAGTAATAAGCATTGCTAGCGCACCTGAACCTTGTGTGTATTCGCCAGTCGAATTCAAATCATATTTGGCGATATCTGTGGTTACAACAATTGCCTTTTTGTTAGTGTTTAATCGAACAAAATCAATACAGTTTTGCAAAGCATCCACACCACCAATACAAGCAAAGGTAAAATCGACTACATCACATTCGGACAAAATGTTTTCGCCAAATTTTTGTTCCATTAAAGAAATTAGAAAAGAAGAAATTGGTTTAGAACTGTCAATGGTGCTTTCCGTTCCTACATAAATTCGAGAAATCTCAGAAAGATTAATTTGATTGTCCAAAATCAATTTCGTCAAAGCATTGGCACCAAAAACCACCACATCTTGATGTGCGTCTGGCAAAGTCATTTTGAGCAATCCCAAACCTTTTTCGAGTTTTTCAGCTTCAATATTTCTGAATGTAGCCAATGTTCTTATAGGCAAATGTATTTTGGCAACATCAAAAGAGATGGCATCAATTCCTGTTTTCATTTCTTGAATTTAAAAATCTAAAATTAAACAGATGCAAGTCACTATTTGTATTTTTTAACAGATAAAAAACGGTTGTCTAACATTTTTGTGAATTTCAAAATAAATGAGAAGTTAAATCTGTAAAGTGATACTTTTACATAACTTTATGCCTTTGATTTTAAATTTTAGTTATGAAATTTTTTATTTTCTCGATTGGCTTATTGTTTAGTTTCTCCTTTTTTGCACAAAACAAAGTACCCTATCAAATTTTTGGTAGAAATGGAAACAAAACCACTTATGAAAAACTTTTAAAAGCATCTGAAAAGACAGAAATAGTTTTGTTTGGCGAACACCACGACAATTCAGTTGTGCATTGGTTGCAAGTGGAACTTACAAAAGATTTATTTTTGAAAACACCACTGGTTTTAGGTGCTGAAATGATAGAATCTGATAATCAAAAACAGTTGAATCAGTATTTGAAAGGAGAAATAAATCAAAAACAATTGGATTCCACAGCGAGACTTTGGCCAAATTACAAAACCGACTACAAACCATTAGTTGATTTTGCTAAAGAAAACAAAATCGATTTTATAGCCACTAATATTCCTCGACGATTTGCTAGTAAAGTTTTTAAAAATGATTTAATTGCATTAGAATCATTAACTGACGAAGAAAAATCTTGGATTGCACCATTACCAATAACTTTTGACTTGAATTTACCAGGATACAAAGCAATGATGACTATGCAAGGTGGCCATGCAGGCGACAAAATGCCAAAAGCACAAGCTATAAAAGACGCCACAATGGCTCATTTTATTTCGAAAAACAAAAAAGAAAATTCGGTTTTTATACATTACAATGGAACTTATCATAGTGATAATTTTGAAGGAATTAATTGGTATTTAAAAAAACACAGCTCAGCCATTAAAATTTTGACCATTGCAACCGTTTCTCAAAAAGACATCGCATCGCTTGAAAAAGAGAATTATAATAAAGCTGATTTTATTATAGTCGTTGATCAAGATGTGACTAAAACATATTGATGTTTTGTTTAACAAAAAAATGTTTTTTTGGTAATTAACTTATTGGCAATCAACAAAAGTTAAACCTACTTTAAACTCATTATAAATTAATATGAAAAGGTTGTAGAAACATTCAAATTGACTTATTTTTGTTTCAATTTTTAAAACCTTACAATCAAATTAATATTATGGCAAAATCTGTACTTTTAAAGTCATCTATCGGTAAGAAATACTGGATGGCTCTTACTGGTTTATTTTTGTGCACGTTTTTAGTGGGGCATTTAGCTGGAAATCTTCAGTTATTGGTTCCTAATAATGCGTTGAATTTCAACAAATATGCATTGTTTATGACTACAAATCCTGCAGTTAAATTACTTTCCTACCTGACTTACATTTCCATTATTTTTCATGCTATTGATGGAATCTTGTTGGCTATTCAAAACAAAAAAGCTAGACCTATTGCATATGCGAAAAACAGTCCTAGCGCAAACAGCTCATTTTCTTCAAGAAATATGGCGGTTTTAGGAACGTTGGTTTTGGTTTTTATTGCAACCCATATGATTAATTTCTGGGCAAAAATGCATTTTGATGAAAAATTCCCGTTACAAAAAACGACTATTGAAGCACAACAAGGAATGAAACAAGATTTTTATTTAACAACCGATGGTGGTTATATTCCTGTAGCAGATCAAAGTTATATTATTAAAAATCAAACTGAATTTTACGATGCTGCTGCAAAAGTAAAAGTGAAAGAAGGATACAAAGACTTGTACAAATTGACATTTGACTTTTTTAGAGATACTAAATACGGTTTGTGGTTCACATTTTTCTATGTTTTATCAATGGCTGTTTTAGGATTCCATTTGTTACACGGTTTTCAAAGTGGATTCCAAACATTAGGAGCTAATCATCCAAAATACACACCATTTATCAAATTGTTTGGAAAATGTTTTGCTATCGGCGTTCCATTATTGTTTGCCATTATTCCTATATATATTCACTTTAGTAAATAATCAACATCAATATACAATATGAAGTTAGATTCAAAAATACCAGAAGGTCCAATAGCTGAAAAATGGACCAATCATAAAAACCACTTAAAACTTGTTGCGCCAAACAACCGCCCTAAAATTGATATTATCGTTGTAGGAACTGGTTTGGCAGGTGCTTCGGCTGCTGCATCGTTAGCAGAAATGGGTTACAATGTAAAAGCTTTTTGTTTCCAAGATTCGCCACGTAGAGCACACTCTATTGCGGCACAAGGAGGAATCAACGCAGCAAAAAATTACCAAAATGATGGTGATTCAACCTACAGATTATTCTATGATACTATAAAAGGTGGCGATTACCGTGCTCGTGAAGCAAACGTGCATCGTTTAGCCGAAGTTTCATCCAATATTATTGATCAATGTGTGGCGCAAGGTGTTCCTTTTGCTCGTGATTATGGTGGAATGCTAGACAATCGTTCGTTTGGTGGAACACAAGTACAACGTACTTTTTATGCCGCTGGACAAACAGGGCAACAATTATTACTAGGTGCTTATTCATCATTATCAAGACAAATTGGTCAAGGTACTGTAGAAATGTTTAACCGTCACGAAATGCTCGATTTAGTAAAAATTGACGGGAAAGCTCGTGGAATTATTGCTCGTAACTTAGTTACTGGAGAAATAGAAAGACATTCGGCTCACGCTGTAATTATTGCTTCTGGAGGATACGGAAATGTTTACTTCTTGTCCACAAATGCAATGGGAAGCAATGTAACTGCTGCTTGGAAAGTACATAAACAAGGTGCCTTATTTGCCAATCCTTGTTTTGTGCAAATTCACCCAACTTGTATTCCAGTGCACGGAACCAATCAAGCAAAACTGACATTAATGTCTGAATCATTGCGTAATTCTGGCCGAATTTGGGTACCAAAAAAGAAAGAAGATGCAGCAGCTATTCGTGAAGGGAAATTAAAGCCAACACAATTAACTGAAGAAGATAGAGATTATTTCTTAGAAAGAAAATATCCAGCTTTTGGAAATTTAGTACCTCGTGACGTGGCTTCTAGAGCAGCAAAAGAAATGTGTGATGCAGGTCATGGAATAGAAGCTAATGATACTAACGAAGGGGTTTATCTTGATTTTTCTACTGAAATTTTAAACAAAGGAAAACAAGCTGCTTTTACACAGGGAGATCAAAATCCTACTGATGAAAAAGCAATTGCTTTAGGAAAAAAATGGATTGAGGAAAAATATGGTAATTTATTTACTATGTATGAAAAAATCACCGACGAAAATCCATACGAAACACCAATGAAAATTTATCCAGCCGTACATTATACAATGGGTGGTGTTTGGGTAGATTATAACTTACAATCAACTATACCAGGTTGTTTCGTTGCAGGAGAAGCTAATTTCTCTGATCACGGAGCCAACAGATTAGGAGCATCTGCTTTAATGCAAGGTTTAGCGGATGGTTATTTTGTATTGCCTTATACCGTTTCAAACTATTTAGCAGATGAAATTAGAACTGGAAAAATTTCTACGGATGCACCAGAATTTGCAGAAGCAGAAAAAAATGTAAAAGACAGTATTTCTAAATTCTTAAATAATAATGGATCTAAAACCGTAGATCATTTCCACAAACGTTTAGGAAATATTATTTGGAATAAAGTAGGAATGGGTCGTAACGAAGCGGGTTTAAAACAGGCCATCGTTGATGTTGCCCAACTAAAAGAAGAATTTTATAAAGATGTTTACGTTCCAGGTAGTGCAGATGAGTACAACCCAGAATTAGACAAAGCACAACGCGTTGCTGATTTGATAGATTTAGGACAACTAATGGCAATGGACGCATTACAAAGAGAAGAATCTTGTGGTGGTCATTTCCGAGAGGAATACCAAGATAGCGAAGGTGAAACTTTACGTGATGACGAAAAATTCTCATTCGTAGGTGCTTGGGAGTATAAAGGTGACGATATTACAAAATCGGAACTTCATAAAGAAGAATTGAAATATGAGTTTATTAAAATAGCAGCACGTAATTACAAATAGAATCATGAGCAAAGCAAAAAACATCAATATAAACCTTAAAATTTGGCGTCAAAAAAATGCTAAAGACAAAGGAAACATAGTAGATTATAAATTAGATAATGTATCTACAGACAGTTCATTCTTGGAAATGTTAGACCAATTGAATGAAGAATTAATTATAAAAAAAGAATCGCCTGTAGCTTTCGATCATGATTGTCGTGAAGGAATTTGTGGTATGTGTTCGCTATTCATAAATGGTAGAGCGCATGGGCCAGATACTGGAAACACAACGTGTCAATTACATATGCGAAAATTTAACGATGGCGATACTATCTTCATTGAACCATGGCGTTCCAAAGCTTTTCCTGTAATCAAAGATTTAGTCGTTGATAGAAGTGCTTTTGATAGAATTCAGCAAGCAGGAGGTTTCGTATCTGTAAATACTTCAGGAAGAACTATTGATGCCAATGCGACTCCAGTTCCAAAAGAAGATGCTGACAAAGCCTTTATGGCAGCTGCTTGTATTGGTTGTGGCGCTTGTGTAGCTAGTTGCAAAAACGGTTCCGCTATGCTTTTTGTAGGCGCCAAAGTATCGCAATATGCTTTATTGCCACAAGGTAAAGTAGAAGCAACACAACGTGTATTAAATATGGTTCGCCAAATGGATGAGGAAGGTTTTGGAAACTGTACCAATACTGGAGCTTGTGAAGTGGAATGTCCAAAAGGAATTTCGTTAGAAAATATTGCAAGAATGAATAGAGAATTTTTGAAGGCCAGTGTGCTTTAAATGTTTACATAAAATGTCTAAAAAACGCATTCAGTAATTTGAATGCGTTTTTACTTTTTATTACTTTTATAAAATGAAAATAGCCATTATTCAATCTTCATTAGTTTGGGAAAACCCAACCGATAATCGGAAAATATTCGAGCAAAAAATCAATTCTACAAACGAAACTATTGATTTATTTGTGCTTCCCGAAATGTTTACATCAGGTTTTACAATGAATCCAAAAAACGTTGCTGAAACAATGCAAGGAGAAACTGTTTCTTGGCTCAAATTGTTAGCAAAGACTAAAAATTGTGCCATAACAGGAAGTTTAGTAATCGAAGAAAATGGAAACTATTTCAACCGATTGGTGTTTGTTTTTCCTTCAGAAGAAGTGCAATATTATAACAAAAAACACTTGTTTTCACTCGCAGGAGAAGACAAAACATATACTTCTGGAGAAGAAAAATTGATTGTAGAATATAAAGGCTTCAAAATTTGTCCATTAATATGTTACGATTTGCGTTTCCCAGTTTTCGCTCGAAATACTGAAGATTATGACATATTGATTTATGTAGCCAACTGGCCAAAACTAAGAATCAATGCTTGGGATGTTTTACTCAAAGCGCGAGCAATTGAAAATATGTGTTACACGATTGGAGTTAATAGAATTGGTCTTGATGCAAACAATCACGAATATATTGGGCATTCGCAAGTAATAGACTATTTAGGGAATAACCTTATTGAACCTCAAGAAAAAGAAGGTGTTTTCATCACCGAATTAGACAAAGACACAATGCTAGAAACTCGTAAAAACCTCAATTTTCTAAATGACAGAGATTTTTTTCAAATTACTTAACTGGCTCTTTTTTCGCTTCGTTTTTCAAGATAGGTTTTAGACTTAAATCAAAGGCTTGATCGACATCCCAATTGGCTCGAACATCAATTTCTGTAGGAAAATGAACCACTTCTTCGGGCTGTGTTTTTTCTAGATAATTTCCTGTATCACGAAGCTTGTTTTTGTTGTTATCATAAACCAAACGCACAGAATATTTTCTAGGTTCAAGTAATGTAAATTCTACAACTGATTTTGTTTCAGAATATTCGGTAGCCAGAATTTTCCCTTTATCGTCTGTTAATTCTACAATTACAGGAAACGATTTTGCGTTTTGCAAATTCAATTTCAAATTGCCATAATCGGTTATATTCTTTGTCGAAAAATTAAAGTTTATACTATCGTTACTATGACCTAAATAGTCTTCAACAGCTTTTGGCAGGAATGATAACGAATATTTTTCAGCAGGTTCTTTAGCAAAGATAATTTCTAAATTTTGATTGAATTCATCATAAGTAGTAGTAAAAACAATTTTTGATGAATCTTTTTTTATCAATGACATTTTAGTTAAGTCAAATTTTTCTAAAGGAATGGAAGTGTTTATTAAAAACCGATCTTTCAAATTTATAATACCTGTTTGTTTCGAGCTCAAACTTAAGGTGTCTTGTTTTTGATTTTTGATTTTTAGAACATACTCTTCTTTATACTTTCCGTTTTCGATATTAAGTTGTAATGAATCCGACTTGATGGGTTTAAACCAAACTTGTAACGAATCTTTTTCTGGAAATTTAGTCATTTTTGTTTTTAAAATAGTCCCTGTAAACTTGGTGTCTATTTTGATGTTTTTAGCATTTCCCTCATAACCAACAACTACTCTATTTGAGGACGCTTGATACGGTTTTTTAGTCTTGAAAACAGCTTGTTCTTTAAATAATTCTAATTCAAAAAGTGATTTGTCTGGGACAGTAATGGTTTGAGTATAAAAAGCTATCTTGTCTTTATTAGGGTCAAATTTATAATTATTACTACTTTCTTTGAGTGCAACTAGTTTGTATTGCCCCGGTTTAATATTTTCAATTTTAAAAGTTTTCAAGCTGTCAAGAGTATTGGTCACATAACGAGGCGTTTGTTTAAAAATCAAAGAATCATTGTATTTTTCATCCACTTCATATAACATCACATTAACAAAATTTTCTGTTGCCTTCTCATAAGAATCTTTTATGAGTCCTTCAACCGAGAGGGAATCAATAAAAGACCCTGTTGAAAAAACATACTTTAATTGTTTAAAAGCATTCCCTTCGTTAAAATCTACAATGCTCTGACCAAAATTAAAACTGTAAGTAGTATTTGCTTTTAGGGTGTCATTAATCTTAATAGTAATTGATTTGCTAGCGCTACCTTGAGGTGAAATGGTCAAAGGTGTTGTCATAGGTGGCGAGACAATCAACTGTTTTTGAACATCTTTTGTTTTTACATACTCGTCAAAAGTTATTTTAATGGTATTTTTATCAAAATTTGTAGTGTAATTTTTAGGGGAACTCATCGTAATTTTTGGAGCCAAAATATCATTATCTCCACCAGTAATCGTTCCTCTTTTGGCACAACTTGCAACTATTAAAAGTACAATAAAACTTAAACTAAGTTTCTTTAATTTTTTCATCAAAATCCAATTTAATCACTACAAAATAACAACTATATTTAGTGTAAACGAAATTTATTAAAATATGTTTAACCTTTTTTAATAAATTTATGACTGAGACATTGCTATAGTTACAATACTTAATTTTGCTCCAGGTATTTTCAACAGATTTTTTCCGCAAGCTTCAAGAGTAGCGCCTGTAGTTAAAACATCATCAACGAGTAAAAAATGCTTGTTGTGATGCAATTCTGAAAAGTAAACTTCAAAAGTGTCTTCTGAAACTGAATTTCTATCTTTAAGGTTTTTCTTGGATTGTGTAATCGAATATTCTTTTCGAAACAGCAACGAATCATTCAATGTTTTGTTTAAACCAATAGAAATAGCAGTGCAAAAAGTGGTTATTTGATTGTATCCCCGTTGAGAAAATCTCTTTTTGTGTAATGGAACGGGTATTATAAAATCGACTGTTTCCAAAACCTTATTGCTTTTTAATTCATCAACATACCAATTTCCTAAAACAGTGCCAATCTCTTGATGGTTTTTGTATTTTAAATTGTGAATAAGCTCTTGTGCTATACCTTTTTTGTGGAAATACATCATTGCAGTAACTGATTTTACTTGGATTCTTCCATAAAATTTATTATTAGCCTCATTCTGAAAACCTAACGTATGATTTGTAAGTGGAATATGATGTCTACAGGATATACAAATGCTATTTTCATTTTCTAAAAGAATTTCTAAACAACCGGAACAGACTTTCGGAAAAAATATTTTTAACAGTTTTTTTAGCATTTAATCGGATATTTTATGTTTATAAGTATAAAAAACATTAAATTTAGTAAAAATTACAAATATCCCCAAATATGACTGTAAGAACATCACTAGCTATGATAAAGCTTACTTCAATATTTTTTGTTTCAACAGCTCTAGTATTTGCTGTGAAATATTTTGAAGTAAAAAATCAAAATCAAAAATTAAAAGAAGCAATTGAGTTAGACAAAAAAACCTATACGAACGATTTAAAAGAAATTTTTGATCGCTACGACGCTGAGTTGCTTAAAAACAAAAAATTAACAGCATCAAAAATAAATCCTAAAAACGAACTTTTAACTTTTAGCAAAACTGGTTTAAATAACAAAAACCCACTTGTAAAAAATTTAAGAATTGATAAAAACCTACTCAAAAAGATTGATTCTTTAAAAATGCTTTTAAAATTAGGTAATCAAGACAATAGTTTGCTCGCAAGCCAAATTAATATTTTAGTTAATAAGAACAAGGATTTAAACAGGGTAAATAATAGAAACGAAAACATTATTGAGCTATCAAAAAGCCTTACTGCAATGAATGTATATGCAAATGGGATAAAAATTGTTTCAAATAATATCATAGAAACCAAACGTTTTAATGCTACTGAACAAATCAAGGTTTGCTTCACGCTTCAAGAAAACAAAGCTACTTTAAAAGGGAATAAAGATATTTTTGTACAAATAATTAATCCAAAGAACAACGTAGTAAGTAAAAACGGAGAAAATTTAGAAATAGGAGATAAATCACTTTTTTATAGCGCAAAGACAAATATTTACTATGACAATGAAGAGTTAGAAGTTTGCGTTTTTGTTGATCCAAACAAATCAGATATTGTTAAAGGAGACTATGAAATTAACATTTTGTCAGGAACTCATATAATTGGGAATACTTTTTTCACTTTAAAATAATTTTTTTTAACTTTATACAAAAGGTGTAGTCTCTTTTCTTATTTTTGCAATACTATGGCAAAACAAGAAGATTTATTTAAGAACGTGATTTCGCACGCAAAAGAATACGGATTTATTTTTCAATCAAGCGAAATTTACGATGGTTTAAGTGCTGTTTATGATTATGCACAAAACGGAGTTGAACTCAAAAAAAACATTCGCGAATACTGGTGGAAGTCGATGGTGCAAATGCACGAAAACATTGTGGGTATCGATGCTGCAATATTAATGCATCCCACGACTTGGAAGGCTTCAGGTCACGTTGATGCTTTCAATGATCCTTTAATAGACAATAAAGATTCCAAAAAAAGATATAGAGCAGATGTTCTCATTGAAGATTATGCCGAAAAATTAAACCAAAAAGCGCAAAAAGAAATCGACAAAGCAAAAGAACGTTTTGGAGATGCCTTCAATGAGCAGGAATTTATAACCACTAATGCTCGTGTGGTTGAGTATCTTTCTAAGAAAAAACAAATTCTAGAACGAATGGCACATTCTCTAGAAACCGAAAATTTAGATGATGTAAAAGTATTAATCGAAGAGCTAGAAATTGCCTGTCCAGATTCAGGGTCTAGAAACTGGACTGAAGTAAAGCAATTCAATTTAATGTTTGGCACAAAAATAGGTGCTTCAGCCGATTCAGCGATGGATTTATATTTGCGTCCAGAAACAGCACAAGGTATTTTTGTCAATTTCTTAAACGTTCAAAAATCTGGACGAATGAAAATTCCTTTTGGTATTGCGCAAACGGGTAAAGCTTTCAGAAACGAAATTGTGGCGAGACAGTTTATATTTCGTATGCGAGAATTTGAACAAATGGAAATGCAATTTTTTGTAAAACCAGGAGAAGAAATGCACTATTATGAGTTTTGGAAAACAACACGTTTAAACTGGCATTTATCACTTGGTTTAGGAAAACAAAATTACCGTTTTCACGATCACGAGAAACTGGCGCATTATGCTAATGCAGCTGCTGATATTGAGTTTAATTTTCCTTTCGGATTTAAAGAATTAGAAGGAATTCACTCCCGCACCGATTTTGATTTAAAAGCACACGAAAAATTTTCGGGCAAAAAACTACAATATTTTGACACGGAAACCAATGCTAATTACACACCTTATGTAGTAGAAACGTCAGTAGGATTGGATAGAATGTTCTTGGCAGTTTTCTCCAATTCCTTAAAAGAAGAAACACTCGAAGACGGTTCAACACGTACTGTTTTGCAATTGCCATCAGTTTTAGCACCAACTAAAGCAGCTGTTTTACCACTGGTCAAAAAAGATGGATTGCCCGAAGTAGCACGAAAAATAATAGAAGATTTAAAATGGGATTTCAATGTGGCTTATGATGAAAAAGACGCTGTAGGACGCCGCTATAGAAGACAAGATGCTTTGGGAACGCCATTCTGTATCACGGTCGATCATCAAACATTGGAAGACGAAACGGTAACCATTCGTCACCGTGATTCTATGAAACAAGATCGTGTGAAAATCATAGAGTTGAGAGAAATAATCAACAATGAAGTTTCGATGCGAAATTGGTTGATGAAAATGTAAAATTCAAAAAATAAATCCCAAATCCCAATAAATATTTGGATTTGGGATTTTTGTTTGTGTTTAAATTTCTTATACTAAAAAAATAAATTTGTTTAACGTTTTCATTATATTTACATTTTACGAATCAAAAAATAACTATTTATGTCAAAAAATCAGGCAAAAGAACAAGAAAACAACACTATAAGTCCACTTGAATCTCAACAAAGATTGGAAGCCATAAAGAATTTAATTTTTGGAGAAAACATAGAACAAATCAATACCGATTTCGATTCTATAAAAGCACTTATTGAAAAACGAAAGGAAGAATTAGAATCGTTTATAGAACAAACCAGCAAAGAGTTAAACACTCTGATAGATAATTTATCTACCGATGTAAACATCAGAATTACTGATTTGGAAGATACTATGAATGATAAAATTGACAATTTGAATCATAAAAAAGTAGATAGAAACACACTCGGAACGATGCTGGTTTCGCTTGGCGAAAAAATAATGAAAGACTAAATTCTTTCTATAATGACTGATACCAATAAATTATCAATATTAAAACAATTATTGCTTGATGAAGACCGAGATTTTGCCAATCAAATTTTGCAAAAACTAGAGTCGCTAGAAAACACGGTCAATATTGAAGATAATTTATCAGAGAAAGTCAATCCTATAATTGATAAAAAAATTGCTGCTTTTGCAGCAGCAGTACCCAAAACATTAGGTCCAGCCATAACCGAAGCATTGGCAGACCAAATAAAAAATTCCAAAGATCAGGTTGTGGAAGCGCTATTTCCAATTATTGGAAAAATGATAAAGAAATACATTCAGCAAGAAATGAAACTTTTGTCAGAATCTATAAACAGTCAAGTGCAAAACACTTTTTCAATAAAAGGGTTGAAACGCAAAATAAAATCTATATTCACAGGTGTTTCAGAAAACGACATTATTATTAGTGAACACTCTAAATCTAAAATTGAGCAAGTTTTTGTAATCGAAAAAGGCTCTGGCTTACTAATGGCTTCGTCATCAAATACCGATAGTGTTGATGATGATATGATTGCTGGAATGCTCACAGCAATTAAGAGTTTTGTCGAAGATGCCTTCTCTAAAAAAGATCAAAGTTTGGAGTTAATACAATATGATTTGTATAATATTCATATCCAAAATTTTTCAGCTTACTATATGGCAGTTGTCGTTTCAGGGATTTTTGATTCAAATTACAAGGAGATTCTAGAGAATCGTCTTTTTGATTTTGCTGAAAAAGTAATAAATAACAATCTTTCGGATGCCGCCGAAATTGCCAAAAGTTTAAATGATTTAACAGACAATGAATAATTCCAAAAAGATAGTTTTAGTGGGGCATTTTGGCGTTGGAAAATCATCCTTGATAAGACGTTTTGTTCACAATGCATTTTCCAATGATTACAAAGTAACTATTGGCGTTCAAATCCTTAAAAAAGAAATTACTATTGAAGGGAAGAACCTTACATTTATTATTTGGGATATTGAAGGAAAAGAAGATATAGAACAAATTAGACCTTCCTATTTATTAGGAACCTCAGGTTTTATTTATGTTATAGATCCCACAAGAAGCTCGACTTATGTGAACCTAAATAATGAGATAGAATATATAAAAACAAATTTTATTGAAGCGTCAATAGTAAGTGTCGCCAACAAGAGTGATTTAATAGACATCAATGAATTTGAACAAGAGTTAAAACAAAACAATTTGTCCATACATTTCTTTTCGAGCGCTAAAACTGGAGAAAATGTGGAGTTTATCTTCGAAAAATTAGGAATTGATTTGCTGAAATAATGAACGAAATAAAAGGTATACATAAATTTTTTTCGAACAAAATTCAAACTATTGAATTGGATAAAGATGGAATTATTTTAAATTCTAACAATCAGTTATTTGTAGTTACACCCAAAGAGAGTATACAGAATTTTCATCCTTTTTTTGAAATTATTTCTACGTTATTCCAAAAAGACAACGATGAGGTTTATTTCAACACCGTTCATCTTGAAGTGGTTGAAAAAACATTTATAGCAGATATTATCATTGATTCTGGCAATAAAATCAAAAACCCAAGCATTTTAATTTTTGACCAATCAGAACATTATAAGGATGTACAAGAGATTACCCAACAACGTAATGAGGTTTTTATCAAAAACTTTTTTGAAAGTCAAAAATTAATAAAAATTGAAGATGAAAGGATAATAAAAAACAAGTTTCTTGCCAGTATAACCAAAGATTTACGAACTCCAATATCATCTGTAGCGGGACTTTTAGGGCTGTTTCAAAAGGGAAGTTTAACTTTCGAGCAAAACGAGTTAATAAAGACTATAAGGTTATCTATGAATCATTTAAATCGACTAGTAAATGATGTTTTAGATTTGTCTAAAGTTGAAATAGGCGAATTAAATTTTGATATAAAACCCTTTTTGTTTGATGATTTAGTAACTAATGTAGAAAACTTATACCAAAATAAATTTTTGCTAAAAGGCATTCATTTTAAAGTTATAAAACCTTCAAAAATTCCTAACAAGCTCTTGGGGGACAAACATAGAGTGCTGCAAGTTATTATCAATTTACTTGAAAATGCGTATCAATTTACCAACACAGGAGAAGTTATTTTCGAAATTAAAATTGATAATATAAGCCCTAGTAAAACAGGTTTGAACTTAATTATAAAAGATACAGGAATTGGTTTTGAAGCTGATAAGATAGAACAATTAAGAAAAAGTTTCAGCAAAGCCCACGACACTACAATTGAGGGTTCAGGTATGGGATTGTCAATTGTAAAAAGCGTTGTCAAACTACTTAATGGAAGCATACGGTTTGAATCAAAAAAAGATATTGGAACTGTATTTAATATTTTTTTACCATTTGAATTGGATGTTAAAAAAACAGAAAAACCAAAAAACATTCAGCCGTTTAAAAAAGTTGAAATTAATAAAAAAATCAATGTTTTGATTGTTGATGATAACGAAATAAACCAATTGGTTTTAATGAAACTTCTTGTAGATCACGCAGGTTTTTATATGGATATTGCAAGCAATGGTAAGGTAGCCGTAGAAATGGTTCAAAAAGAGAATTATGATTTAATTTTTATGGATATGCACATGCCAATTCTTGACGGAATAGGAGCAATTACAATAATTAGAGGTAGTGATAATAAAAAAATAAAAAAAACGCCCATAATAGTTCTAACTGCTGTAGAATCTAGCGATGAAAGAAAAAAATGCAAAGCATTAAAAGTAAATTATTACGTTCTAAAACCTTTTTCAAGTCAAGAGCTTTTCACTTCAATATACACAGTTTTGAAATTAAAATAAGTGCTTTTTTATTGATGTAAATTGTGTAATCTCGCCACATACTTCCCAATAACATCAAATTCTAAATTCACTTTAGTCCCTAGAACAAAAGAATTGAAATTAGTATGCTCATAGGTATAAGGAATTATAGCCACGCTAAATTCGTTTGTTTTGGAATTAACTACCGTCAAACTAACCCCATTTACAGTAACAGAGCCTTTTTCGATGGTAATATTATTCAAAGACGCATCGTATTCAAAAGTAAAATACCAACTCCCATTAGCTTCTTCGATATTTTTACAAACCGCAATTTGATCTACGTGACCTTGTACAATATGTCCATCAAGTCTGTCTCCAAGTTTCATAGCGCGTTCCAGATTAACAATATCACTCGTTTTCCAATCAGAAATAGTAGTTTTATGGATGGTTTCTTGAATTGCTGTAACAGTGTAACTATCATTTTCAATATGCACAACAGTCAAACACACACCATTGTGCGCCACACTTTGGTCTATTTTAAGCTCCTTTGTTATAGCTGATTTAACTGTAATATGAAGATTATCGTTGTCTTTTTTAAGTTCTTGAATACTTCCAAGAGTTTCTATGATTCCTGTGAACATTAGTGGTTTTATTTTAGTAAATTTGCATCAAAATTAGCAATAAATTTATTCAACTGATGACAAAACGACCAGAAAATATAATTGTAGGTATATCTATTGGGGATTTGAACGGAATAGGAAGCGAAGTCATCCTAAAATCGTTCGAAGATCCAAGAATGTTAGAATTGTGCACTCCAATTATTTTTGCAAATGTAAAAATTCTTTCTTTTCTGAAAAAAAACCTAGAATTAACAGCCGCTTTACACGGAATTGACAGATTGGATCAAATGATTATTGGTAAAATAAACGTTTTAAATGTTTGGCGTGAAGGTGTAAATATTGAATACGGAAAAGCAGATCAAGAAGTTGGAAAATATGCTATAAAATCCTTTGTAGCAGCCACCAAAGCATTAAAAGAAGATATGATTGATGTTTTAGTAACAGCACCAATTAGCAAATCAAACATTCAATCCGAAGATTTTAAATTCCCAGGACATACTGATTATTTAGATCAAGAACTAGAAGGTGACGCTTTAATGTTTATGATACAAGACAATTTACGTGTAGGCCTACTTACAGATCACATTCCGTTAAACGAAGTAGCAAAACATTTAACAGAAGAATTAATTCGCAAAAAAATAAAAACAATAAACAAATCGTTAGTTCAAGATTTTGGCATCAGAAAACCAAAAATTGCTGTTTTAGGACTCAATCCACATTCTGGCGACAATGGTGTGATTGGAGATGAAGAAGACAAATTGATAAAGCCAGCATTAAAAAAGATTTTTGAAGGAGGAATAATGGTTTTTGGTCCGTTTTCAGCCGATGGTTTCTTTGGAAGCAATCAATATGAAAAATACGATGCAGTTATCGCAACCTATCACGATCAAGGATTAATACCTTTTAAAACCTTATCTTTTGGAAAAGGCGTTAATTACACAGCAGGCTTAAACAAAGTGAGAACATCGCCAGACCATGGAACCGCTTTTGAAATTGCAGGCAAAGGAATTGCAAATCACAATTCGTTTACAGAAGCAATTTATGCAGCTATTGATATTTTTAAATCAAGAAACGAGTATAAAGAATTAACCGCAAAGCCACTAAAAACAAAAGAAAAGCAGTTATAAACAAAAAAATGTTCATAAGGCTTTTGATTTTGTAAATTATTTATATCTTTGCACTCCCGAATAAAGGGACAAATTGTTATCAAGATGAAAGTTACAAATGAATTTTTAATTCCTTTCGTAGGGTTAAAGCTAGGTAAACATCAATTTGAATATCAAATTAATAAAAAGTTCTTTGATCACTTTGAGTATGACGAATTCGAAACCGCCAACATCAAAGTAAATGTAGTATTAGAAAAGAAAAACACAATGCTTGAAGTAACATTCAAACATTCAGGAACTATAAACGTACCTTGTGATTTAACTAGCGAAGAATTTGATTTGCCAATAAAAGGCAATTTGAATTTAGTAGTTCGATTTGGTGAAGAATTCAATAATGACAATGAGGAATTGCTCATATTGCCAATTGGAGAACATCAAATAGATGTTTCACAGTATATCTATGAAATGATTGTCTTATCAATACCACTAAAAAAAGTGCACCCAGGCGTAAAAGATGGCACATTGCAGTCGGAAGCGCTAGATAAACTGAATCAAATAAAAGTAAAAGATTCAATAGAAGTAAAAGAAATAAAAGAAGAGAATACCGACCCGCGTTGGGACAAATTGAAAACACTATTAACGGATAAATAATTTTGCAAAATGGCACATCCTAAGAGAAAGATCTCCAAAACAAGAAGAGACAAAAGAAGAACTCACTATAAAGCAACTGTTGCTCAAATAGCAACTTGCCCAATAACTGGTGAAGCGCATTTATACCACAGAGCTTACTGGCATGAAGGTAAAATGTACTACAGAGGACAAGTAGTT
>NZ_JANOQD010000007.1:0-88876 GCF_031422135.1 Flavobacterium sp.
TTGTAGGCATGTTTGCTCCTTCGGAAACACAAATACATCCATTAGCAACAAGCATATTAGCTTCGTCTGCGTTCAATTCGTTTTGAGTAGCACAGGGTAATGCAATATCACATTTTACTTCCCAAGGACGTTTTCCAGCTACATATTTTGCGTTTGGATATTTTGTCAAATAATCGCTTATACGACCATAGTTTACATTTTTGATTTCCATAACGTAAGCTAATTTCTCGGCATCGATACCAGCTTCGTCATAAATATATCCAGCTGAATCAGATAAAGTAACTACTTTTCCACCTAATTGCGTTGCTTTTTCAGCAGCATATTGAGCAACGTTTCCTGAACCAGAAACTACAACGGTCTTACCAGAAAAACTAGTTCCTTTAGTTTGTAACATACTTTGAGCAAAATACACATCGCCATAACCTGTTGCTTCAGGACGAATAAGTGAGCCTCCAAAAGAAATTCCTTTTCCAGTTAAAACTCCTGTAAATTCGTTTCTTAAACGTTTGTATTGACCAAACATATATCCTACTTCACGTCCTCCAACACCAATATCTCCAGCTGGGACATCCGTATCAGCACCAATGTGCTTCGATAATTCTGTCATAAATGATTGGCAGAATTTCATAATTTCATTGTCTGATTTTCCTTTTGGATCAAAATCTGCTCCACCTTTTCCTCCACCCATTGGTAAAGTAGTTAAGCTGTTTTTGAATGTTTGCTCAAAAGCTAAAAATTTCAAAATACTCAGGTTTACAGATGGATGAAAGCGAATTCCTCCTTTGTACGGACCAATAGCAGAATTCATTTGAATGCGGTATCCACGGTTTACTTGTGTATTACCAGCATCGTCAAGCCAAACCACTCGAAACATAATAACACGTTCTGCTTCGACCATTCTTTCTAAAAGCATTTTGCCTTCATATTTTTTATTTTTTTCAATAAAAGGAATTACAGTTTCTGCAACTTCTTTAACTGCCTGCATAAATTCAGGTTCATTCGGGTTTCTTTTACCTACTGCTTCGATGAAAGCATCAATACTTTGTGACATGATTTATAGATTATTAACGTTTTAAGAAAACGTTTTCGTTACGGACAGCAAATATACATTTTATAAAAATATAGCCAATTTTTTTATATTAAAACAATTATAAATTGTTTAAGAAATCAATAAAAAGGAGGATTGTTAATTTTTTGTTGTCATTTCTTCAACTTATTTATATTTTAGATGAATAATTAATTCTTGTTTTATACATTTGTTTATTATTTGCAAAACCACCTCAAATGTTAAATAAAATTTTAATTACTTCAATATTGGTATTTAGCTTTAATTTTACTCAAGCTCAATACGGTAGAAACTACAAAGAAATAGGGTTTTTAGCAGGGCCTGTTTTTTTTCAGTCTGATTACGGGCAAAGAAACAATTTCGATAACTACATTAATAATAATGGATATAATATAGGAGTCTACTATTATTTAACGCCAAACGAAAACACCAGAAGTATTAGAGAGTATTTTAAATTAAGACTAGATCTTAACTTTATGAAAAGTGACTTAAAACATTATGGAAAATATGTGGAAGGGAACAGTGTTTTTAAAAACCAACTAAAGGGGATGAGAGGTAAAACGCAAACACTAAGTTTGGGTTCTCAAATAGAGTTCTATCCATTTAGAACTGACGATTACAGACGTGGTTATCGGTTTTCGCCATACATTAGCTTTGGTGCTCAAATTAACTATTATGACACTACAGCATTTTCATTAAATGGTCCTTTGGGAAATTCTCAAACTACTCCAACTAAATATTTGGGTGCCTATAGAAACGAAGGTGGATCTGTAGCTTCAATTAGTACCAGTATTGGAACACGATACAAATTATCAAATTACGATGCATTAACTGTAGATTTTAAAGCTCAATATTATTTTTCTGACTGGGTTGATGGTTTAAATCCAAATAGAAGAATATATACTGAAAACAAATCTAATGACTGGTCTACAATAATCAATTTTGGATATGTTTATTATTTTGAGTAAAATAATTTTAGTATAAAAATAAGAATCCCGATACTTAATCTATTAGTATCGGGATTCTTATTTATTCTAATGCTTGTTTGATATCAGCAATAAGGTCTTCGATATCCTCGATTCCTACACTCAATCGAACAAGATCATCTGTAATTCCTATTTCTTTTCTTTTTTCTTCAGGAATTGATGCGTGTGTCATTAAAGCAGGATGATTTGCTAACGATTCTACACCACCTAACGATTCAGCAAGGGTAAATACATTTACTTTTTCTAAAAAAGAAATGGCATCTTCTTTCTTTTTGGATTTGAATGTAAAGGTTACCATACCACCAAAACCACCTATCATTTGTTTTTTTGCAATTTCGTGGTACGGATGCGAAGGCAATCCTGGATAATACACTCGTTCTATTTTTGGGTGATTTAAGAGAAAATCTGCGATTTTAGTTCCGTTTTCACAATGTCTTTGCACTCTTAGATGCAATGTTTTAATTCCTCTTAAGACCAGAAAACTATCCATTGGGCCGAGTGTTGCTCCTGTTGCAAATTGTTGAAAGTGCAGTTGATTGCCTAATGCTTCATCTTTTACAATTAAGGCTCCTGCAATCACATCAGAATGTCCACCAAGATACTTGGTTGCTGAGTGCATTACAATATCAGCGCCTAAATCCAATGGTTTCTGAAGATAAGGTGTAGCAAAAGTATTATCTACAGCAAATAAGATGTTGTGTTGTTTGGTAATTTTTGCAATTTCCTGAATATCAGCTAATTTCATTAACGGATTCGTTGGTGTTTCTACCCAAACTAATTTTGTGTTTGTATTGATTAATGATTTGAATTTCTCCATATCATTCATATCTACAAAATGAAATTTTATGCCACTATCTTTATATATACGAGTAAACATTCTATAAGTTCCACCATACAAATCGTCCATAGCAATAATTTCATCACCAGTTTTGAAAGAGCGTAAAACACAATCGGTAGCTGCCAAACCTGATGAAAACGCCAATCCACGAACGCCATTTTCTATACTTGCTAATGCGTTTTCTAATGCCGAACGGGTTGGATTAGCTGCACGACTGTATTCGTAATCTGGGTTCAAAGGTTGTCCTGGACTCGTCTGTACAAATGTTGAGGTTTGATAAACAGGTGGCATTACAGCTCCTGTACTTGGATCGTGGTGTTGACCACCGTGTATGGTTTTGGTATTGAATTTCATTTTGTTGTAATTTTTATGGTAAAGATAATAAGTTAAAAAGAGTTGTTACGTGTTTTAACATAAGAAATAGCGATAAAATTAGTTTTTAACTTTATCAGGATTGTAACCTACATAGGTCATTTCAGTCTCTTTAAAATGAATCCCAAACTGCTCTAGTTCTTTTAGAATAGGCAAATAAACTTCTTCTTTTATAGGTAATTGAACTCCTGGAGTAGTAATTTTTCCGTTTAAAATTTGTAAAGTTGCCATTGCAACAGGCAAACCAACTGTTTTTGCCATAGCGGTATAGGTTTGGTCGTCTCCTATGCAAACCATTTTGGAGTCTATTTGATGTTGTTTTCCGTTGAGTTCGTAACCAAATTTATGATACATTACAATCATATCCTTGTCGTTTTCTTGCAAAGTCCACTTGTCAGTAAGAATTTTTTCTAGAATTTGGGCAGGTGTGGCGTCTTTTATACCCACCGTTTTGTTTTTATTAAATAAATCAAGCTCTAGCAATTTATCCCACATAATGTCGTCTTGCTCGATTCCAAGTTGCATTCTTAACTTTATTTCGACAGAATCTGTTGGGTGGTAGGGCAAAAATAAATTGACAAACTCTCTGTAACTAATGGTTTCAGAATCGTCAATAACATACGAATCGTCTGTCATTCCCAGTTGTACAAACATATTCCAAGCTTTTGAATATCCCACTTTACGAATAGTACCCCGATATAACGTTAAAATGTCGTCAAGACCATAAATGCTTCTGTATTTTAGAGAATCACGATTGGCATATCCTTCAAAACGACCATAACCTTCTACTTCGAGAAACTCGGTTCTACGAAATAATTTATGATATGGAATGTATTTGTAAGTACCTTCTTGAATAAACTTTGCTGCGCCACCTTGACCCGCCAAAACCACATTTCTAGGTGCCCAAGTAAACTTGTAATTCCAAAGATTGTTGTCTGATTCTGGGGCAACTAATCCACCGCAGAAAGATTCAAAAAGTATCATTTTACCACCTTTATCCCTAATTTCGTCAATAATTTTCATTGCACTCATATGGTCGATACCGGGATCAAGACCAATTTCGTTCATAAAAACAAGATTGTTTTCCTTTACTTTAGCATCTAATGCTTGCATCGCATCACTTATGTAAGAAGCGGTCACCATATGTTTTTTGAAAACGATACAATCTTTAGCCACTTCAATATGCAAATGAGCTGGTAACATTGAAATAACAATGTCGGCTTTTTGAATTTGCGTTTTTCTTTGATTTTCATCAAAAATATCTAATGCAATGGCAGTCGCATTTTTATGGTTGTGTGTTTTCTTTTGGGCTAAAGCCAAAGATAAATCACCAATGGTAAGATGCAAATTTTCGCTTTCAGATTTGTCTAAAAGGTATTTTATAAGGGACGATGCGGAACGACCCGCACCAATAATAAGTACATTTCTCATTTTGTTTTCTAAAAAAGTCACGCAAATGTAATGAAATGTTATATTTTTGAGGGTATAATTCAATTAATTGACCGTTTATGGATAAAAAAATTACACTCACAGCACTTGTTTTTGGATTTGTTTCAATTGTATTGGGTGCTTTTGGAGCTCATACCTTAAAAAAAATTTTAGAAGTTGACCAACTTTCTTCGTTTGAAACTGGGGTTAAATTTATGATGTATCACGCATTATTTTTACTTTTTATAGCTACAAATCAACTAATTGACTCAAAACAGAAGAAAATAATTTACAGTTTGGTTCTATTTGGGACAATTCTGTTTTCTTTTTCCATATTTCTGCTAACAACTACCGCTATTACTGGAATTAATTTTAAGTTTGTGGGTCCAATTACACCTATTGGAGGATTATTTTTAATTTTTTCTTGGGGAGTAACATTTTACTACATCGTTGTAAAAAAATCCTAATATTGATTTTCGTTTCAATAATATTTATACTTTTGCATTTTGTATTAGTATTCAACACATATCACTTTTTATGGAAACATACACCCAGATTACGAAATCGATTTCGTTAGAAAAATACGGAATTACAAATGTTCAAGAAATCATTCACAATCCATCGTTTGATTTTTTATACGAAGAAGAACTAAACCCTACACTTCAAGGTTTCGAAAAAGGACAGCTAACTGAATTGGGTGCTGTGAATGTTATGACTGGAGAGTTTACTGGTCGATCCCCAAAAGATAAATATATTGTTAAAGACGCTGTTACCGAAAATACAATTTGGTGGACTTCTGACAAAGCAGTAAATGACAACAAAGCCATCACACAAAACACTTGGAATGCTTTAAAAGAAACTACGGTGAACCAATTGTCTGGTAAAAGATTGTTTGTAGTAGATACTTTTTGTGGTGCCAATGAAAACACACGTCTTAAAGTTCGTTTTATAATGGAAGTAGCTTGGCAAGCACATTTTGTTAAAAATATGTTTATTCGTCCAACTGATGCTGAAATGGAAACCTATGGAGAACCCGATTTTGTGGTTATGAATGGTTCTAAAACCGAATTTAAAGATTTTGCTGCTCACGGATTAAATTCAGAAGTATACGTTGCCTTCAATTTGACTGAAAAAATTCAGCTAATAGGTGGTACTTGGTATGGTGGCGAAATGAAAAAAGGACTTTTCTCGATGATGAACTATTACTTGCCATTGCAAGGAATGGCATCGATGCATTGTTCTGCAAATAAAGGTGCTGATGGCGATGTGGCTGTTTTCTTTGGACTATCAGGTACTGGAAAAACCACTTTATCTACAGATCCAAAACGGGAATTGATAGGTGATGACGAACACGGTTGGGATAACGATGGTGTTTTTAACTTTGAAGGCGGTTGTTATGCTAAAACAATCGATTTAAGTCGTGAAAACGAACCAGATATTTACAAAGCAATTCGCAAGAATGCGTTATTAGAAAACGTGACGGTTGATGCGAATGGAAAAATAGATTTTAAAGACGGATCTGTGACACAAAACACAAGAGTTTCGTACCCAATAAACCATATTGATAACATTGTAACCCCTGTTTCTAAAGCGGGACATGCCACCAAAGTAATTTTCTTAACAGCAGATGCTTTTGGAATTTTACCTCCAGTTTCAAAACTGACACCAGAACAAACTAAATACTTCTTTTTATCTGGTTTTACAGCAAAATTAGCTGGAACAGAAAGAGGTGTAACGGAACCAACACCAACATTTTCCGCTTGTTTCGGAAAAGCATTTTTATCACTTCATCCTACAAAATATGGCGAAGAATTGGTAAAAAAAATGGAACAGCATAAAGCCACTGCCTATATGGTAAATACTGGCTGGAACGGAACAGGAAAACGAATTTCTATCAAAGACACACGTGCTATTATTGATAGAATTTTGGATGGTTCAATGGAAAAAGCAACTACTGAAATGGTTCCTGTTTTTAATTTAGAAGTTCCAACTACTCTTGAAGGAGTAAATACTGATATTTTAGACCCTAGGAAAACGTATGCTACAGCTTCAGAATGGAACACTAAAGCAGAAGATTTAGCTAAAAAATTCATCAATAACTTTGTTCAATATACGGATAACGAAGAAGGGAAAAACCTTGTAAAAGCAGGGCCACAATTATAATTACGTTATTAATTCTAATTATTTTATTAAAGAGTTGTTCCTAGAGCAACTCTTTTTTATTTGTAGTATTCATATTTTCTGATTGAATCAACATTCTAAATTTTTCAAAAACAGAAATGGTTTTCTCATTGATTTCTTGATAAGTAAGCCTGTCTTTTGTTTGATAGAAAAACATAAAAGCATATTTTTGGTTTAAATTATCCAGCAATAACGTCTTGTTTAATCGATAGGTTTCACGCAGAACACGTTTATAATAATTGCGATCTACTGCTTTTTTGAAATATTTTTTAGAAACAGAAACGCCCATTTTTATTTTTCCTTCAACATTTTTATCAATAGGAATATAAACCAAACGCAACGGATATTTTGATACTGATTTTCCTTCTGAAAATAGTAAATCAATGGTTGTTTTGCTTTTTAATTTTTCTTCTATTGGGTAACCATCATTCATGGGGTAAAGGTATTAAATACATTTTAGTTTCATAACTATAAATTTTAACATTAAGCTAGTTTTATAATGATTTAAAAAAGTAACTTTATGTAAACGAAACTATTTTTCGTGATTTAGTTATAATAAAAAGAGAGACTGTATTACATCTTAAAAATCGACAAAATCAATATAAAATCCCTAATTAGTGGCTAAAAAATTGATTTTTTTCTGTTAAGAAACACAAAAAAGAGGAAATCTCGATAGTTTTGAGACTTCCTCTTTTATAATTATTTTAAAAAATTATTTTGTTTTTTTAACGTACTGTGTTAAAATCACAATATGCTGTCCGTCAACTCTACCTTCTATCTGTTCTGCGTTGTCCCAAACTAATTTGATGTTGTGAACAGGAGCGCCTCTTTTTGCAATAAAGTTGGCTCCTTTTACATCTAAATCTTTGATTAAAACCACAGAATCTCCGTCTTGCAAAATGTTTCCGTTGGAATCTTTATGAATTATTTTCCCTTCTTCGTCATCGCCTTCACCAGTTGCTTTAGCCCATTCAAGTGCTTCTTCATCTAGATACATCATTTCAATAAGGTCTTGAGGCCATCCTTCGGTGCGAAGTCTAGTAAGCATTCGCCAAGCCACGATTTGAACTGGTAAATTTTCGTTCCACATACTTTCACTCAAACAACGCCAATCGTTTGGGTTTGTCGTGATGGTGTTTTCTATTTGATCTTTAAGATTTTGGGTAATTAGTAAACAAGTCTCTAGTGTATCTTCTACTTTTGGAGCAACCGTATAAATAACCAAATTTTCTTCAATTCCGCTAATTTCGCATTTGGAATTGCTACGGTCTTTTAATTTTTTTTCAAGAACACCCATTGCATTTTGTTATTTATAAATTGAAAGAAGCACCAATATTTATAACAAACTGGTTATTGTAATTTTTAAATCCATTGGTGTTATTTTCATAGCTAGCAATTGGAATTCCCGCTTCAGTATACAAACCAAATCCATCTGTAAAAAAATAACGAACCCCTAAATGAGCTCCAAAATTGCGCAATCCTAGATTAAGACCAGGATAAATATCTATTTTTTCGTCCAGTTTAAAAACGTTTCCAAGGTTCGCATTGAAACGCGCTTTGACATCGACTCTGTCTTCAAATTCCGCAAAGCTATTGGCAGAAAGTAGGTATGAACCTACAAATCCGTATGACATATTTTCACCAATACCAAAATCAGCAGATATACTTATTCCATTTGCTCCATCTTGAAAGGTGGCGCCAACTTGACCTTTAACATCTCCTTTTCCTTTGTAAGCTTGAGCACTAACCATACTTGTAGCTACCATAAATACCATTACAATAAAATTTTTCATTTTGTTTTTCATTTTAATTATAGCCGCAAATATAGTAAGTTCTTAATTAATTCCTGCCATTTTCGTTAGGATACAAGTCAGGTAGGTTGTTGCTTTGCCAAAATTCTTTAGTATCAATATTTAAAATAGTTAGTGGTCCAAGAAACGCAGCACCAGTATCGATGTTCCAAACACCTGCTTTTTGAATGGGAATTGTTTGACCTATTCGAGTTACAGGAGTGTGTCCTATATATATTTCGTGATATAAACGAAATCTTTTAGGATACAATGCACTATTTTTTTCTATATTTTGATCAAGAGCTAATGCAGTTTCCCAAAGTGTTCGGTCCCAATATAGTAATTTAGGAAAATATTCATAATCAACTCCATTCATATTGGTAAAGCCCGCGTGTACGAAAAGGCGATTTTTTGAGTCTATGAAATAATTTTTCAAAGATTTTAGAAAATCAATATGTTTCCTCTTTATTTCAGAGGATATGAAGCTATACGCTAAAACGGTTGCCTCGCCACCATGTTTATACCATTCTAAATTGTCTTTACTCTCTGACAACCATTCTAAAAGTAACTCATCGTGATTGCCACGAATAAAAACACATTTTTGTTTTTGATCTAATTCTATTAAAAAATCAATTACTTGAGGGGATTCGCTCCAACCATCAACATAATCGCCTAAAAAAACTAAAGTATCGTTTAGGGTAATATTTGCTTTTTCAATAACTTGTTTTAAGGCTCGCAATCCACCGTGTATATCACCAACAACTAATGTTCGACTCATTTGGTTAGTTTTTGAATAAAAGTACATCAAATTAGCTAATAAGTTAACTTAAAATTCACACTTTAATAAACTGATGATAAAATGACCAAAAACGCCTTTTTTGTAAAAACAAGAAAAAATCAAAAAACATATAACAGTATTAAACTTACTTTTTTTTGAAAAAACCGTTATTTCACTGGTTCTAATTAACATATAATTAACTTTTTTTTAAGGTAAAACCGTAAGCAGGAACGAAAATAGCTTTATAATTTTACAAATTATAAAAAGTAAAATACCACAACAGTCTTTACTTCAAATAATCTAAAAAATATTAATCTATACAATTTCACATTATGAAAACAGTTACCTACACATTCGCACTTTTTTTAGTAGCGATCACTTTTTCTTCTTGCACAGCAGATGAAATGACAGAAAACACAAAACCACAATTTACAACAGTGGCCGATATTCCAATTGATCCACCAATAATGCCAGACAAACCAAAATAAGAACTAGGGATAAATAGTAAACAGATATTCTAACCAAAAAACATAAAATTATGAAAACAATCACATATACATTAGCGTTTCTTTTAATAACAATCACTTTTTCTTCTTGCACAGCAGATGAAATGACAGAAAACACAAAACCACAATTTACAACAGCGGCCGATATTCCAATTGATCCACCAATAATGCCAGACAAACCAAAATAAGAACTACGGATAAATAGCAAACAGATAATCCCTCAAAATTTAACATTATGAAAACAATCACTTATACATTAGCGTTTCTTTTAATAACAATCACTTTTTCTTCTTGCACAGCAGATGAAATGACAGAAAACACAAAACCACAATTTACAACAGAGGCCGATACTCCAATTGATCCACCAATAATGCCTGATAAACCAAAGTAAGAGAGTCTTAATAAAATTGTTTTAAAGTATATTTTTTAAGTAAATTTGTTAAAACAAAAAACAAATTTACAATTTGAAAAAAATAATTTATATTTTTTTATGCAGTATTATTTTTACTAGTTGTAATCAAAGGGATAAAAGTAAAACTGTAGAAAATCCTAAGAAAACAATTGATACTTTATTGTCAAAATCATACAATTCCAAACTAGACAAAAACACACGTTTGGTATATGCAGATTCATTATTTAATATTTTGAATAACGAAGTAAATGATTCAAGTACAAGATACTATTATTTAAAACTTTCGAATAGGTATTTTAATCTTAATGAATCTGAAAAATATGTTGAAACTTCTAGAAGGTTACAAAAACTAGCTCTTGAAAGTAAGGATACACTTGCCATAGCTAAAAGCCTACAATATATAGGCGACTATCATTACGAGCAATTTAATAAAGACAGTGCCTATTATTATTACAGCAAAGCAGAAAAAACATATGGACAGTTAAAAAATGATGAAAACATTGATAGGTTAAAGCTTTATAAAGCAAACATCTTGTTCTACGAAAAAGACTTTTCGGGTTGTGAAAACGCCATCATTGCCATTTTAAAAACAGCAAAGAAAAAAACAGACACTCGGTTGGTCTACGATTGTTATATCACTCTAGGAAACGCTCTTGACGGGCTTAATAATTCTGAAAGTGCCCTTGAATACTATAATAAAGCATTCACTTTGACTAATGAGTTAAAGAATGATTCTCAATATGATTTGCTAAAGGTACAGACCTATAATTATATTGGAAAAACCTATCAGAAGCAACAAAAACATAAAATTGCTATTGACTATTTCAATAAAGCTTTAAATGAGTTAAAAGTTAAGAATACTAAAAACTTGTCCTATGCTAATTTGATTAACAATCTTGCTTATTCAGAATTCAAAACAGGAAATCAAGTCGCTTTTAAATTATTTATTGAAGCCTACAAGATAAGAGTAAGCTTAAATAATATTCCAGGAATAATTTCTAGCAAAATTAACCTAGCTGAATATTATTTAGATCAAAAAGACACCTTAAAAGCTTTTAAAAATGGCTATCAAGCTAGAAATGAAGCACGTCAAAATAAAATCTTTGAAGACGAGCTCAAGGCCTTGGAGCTTTTAACTCAAATCGATCCAAAAAACGATTCTTTTTACAATAACCGATTTATTAAACTCACTGATAGCCTTCAAAATAATGAAAGGGCAATTCGGAATAAATTTGCAAGAATCGAATTTGAAACGGATGAAATTACCAATCAAAAAAAAGATATTGAAGTTGAGAAAGATAGAATTTCATTTCAGCGCTGGATAATACTTGGTTTTGGGTTGTTTTCAATATCGATAATGGGCTTGCTGTATTTAACTAAAATGCAACATTCCAGAAACAAAGTACTGCAATTTGAACAACAACAGCAAAAAGCAAATGAGGAAATATATCAGTTGCTTTTAGAGCAACAAATCAAAATTGATGAGGCCAGACAAAAAGAAAAAAAACGAATTTCTCAAGAGTTACATGATGGTATAATGAATAAATTAACCAGCACAAGACTTAATTTGTTTATTCTAAGTAAAAAAAACGATGAAGAAACCATTGCAAAATGCCTTAAACACATAGATAATATTCAAAACATTGAAAAAGAAATAAGAAGCATCTCTCATAATCTTGCCAATGATGTTTTTAAAGACAAAGACAGCTTTAAAATAATGATTGAAAGTCTTTTTGAAGTTCAAAACGAAACCTCAAAAACAGAGTTTGTTTTAGAAATGAGTGAATTTATAAATTGGGAAGTAGTTGACAATAAAACAAAAATTAATATTTATAGAATTTTTCAAGAGACTATGCAAAATGCCAATAAATATGCAAACGCAAAAAAATGCACCGCCATAATTATATTAAATTCTGACAATTATATTGAGATTGATATTGTGGATAACGGAGTAGGGTTTGATCTTAAAAAAGAAAAAGCAGGAATTGGATTAAAAAATATATTCTCCAGAGTAAACAGTATTGGAGGCAAGATAACTATTGAATCAGAATTAGGAAAAGGAACCTATATAAATTTGATTATCCCAGTTTAAATTTTTACTTTCACAGTTGAAATAAAACGTGAAAAGTGAAAGTGAAAATTTTAATAATAGACGACCATCCTTCTATGATTGAAGGATACAAAACCATTTTATCGTACAACAACTTAGGTTACGATATTGAATATACCGAAGCTTATAATTGCCAGACTGCCTTTGAGTTAATTACCAATAAAAGACTAGTAATAGATTATGATGTTGTTTTTTTGGACTATAGCTTACCCCCTTTTGAAAAAGAAAATATTTTTAACGGTCAGGATTTAGGACTTGTAATTAGAAAACACTTGCTAAATACTAAAATTGTGATATTGACTTCACATATCGAAGGAATAATACTTTATGATTTAAATACCGCCCTTAAACCCGAAGGGATTTTAGTTAAAAGCGATTTCAGTGCTGACGAATTGATAAAAGCGTTTGATTATATTATGAATAATTATACCTATTACAGTGAAACAGCACATAAAGTAATTAAAGAGCTTTTGTCAAAAAACATTTTTTTAGACGAGATCAATAGACATATAATTACCCTTATAGCTGATGGAGTTGTAACTAAAAATATACCAGAAAGAATACAGCTATCATTAAGTTCTATCGAAAAAAGGAAAAACACAATTAGAGACTACTTTGGTCTTACAAGAAAAGGTTCAGACGAAGAAATTATTCGTGAAGCAAGAAAAAAAGGTTTAATATGATTTTTCTTATAAAGTGCCAAAAACAGCCTAATTTTAACAAAAAATACGTGGTTTTACCGTAACCTAAAAAGCTAAAAGTTGAATAATTTTGTACTTGTTATTAGTTTATTAATTAAAAAAGAATCTTCAAAGGGTTTAAAACTAAAAAACAGCTGTTACACATGTAAACTTTTAGATTATGTCACAAAAAACACAAAAAATAGAAAAAGAAGTTAAATACACTTTGCTCTTATCTACATTAGGATTGTCTATTTATGCAATTTTAGCATTGAATTTGTTGTTAATAACCTTAAACATATCTGAATTAATAAATGAAATTGATTTTGATAAAATTTCAATCACATTCATAGATGGATTTTATGCTTTAAATGGTAAAAAAATAGGAGTTTCTATTTTTTATAATATAATAATGTTGTTTATAATTTGGTTTCTAATGATTTTACACACTTTAAAAGTAATTAAAAAACCCATCACCTACATTTACACTTAGAGAACGCTATTTATTGTATTTCATTTTTCGCAACACACGTAAAGCTTCTTTAAAACTTAAATAAATATTTGGATAAGGTTTTAAAAATGGCTTGGCATCAATTAATCTTTGTTTTGCATTTTCAAATCCGTTCAAAAAACAAATCATTAAAGTTGAAGGCAGGTTTTCTAAATCCTTTAATTCCCTTTGATTTAAACCAATATTCTTATTTAATTTTTCTAATAATGATTTGTTTGAATTATAAATGTGGTGTAACATTTTTTTATTATAAACAGGAGGTTCAAACAACATTGTGTTTTCTATTTTGTAATACCCATTATCAAAAAACGTAATGGTTACTTTCTCCAAAGGATAATAACTCGTTTTGTCGTTTAAACCTAAAGAAATATATTCTGTAATCTCAAACGAAGTATCATCAAAAGCTATTGAAACTTCGTCTTGTGCCGAATAAAAAAGCTTGATTTGTTCATTAATTAATTCAATATCTACTCTGTACAAATAGGTTTTTTCACGCACCTTTTTTTGATTTCCAGACCAGCAAACCACAAACAGTTCCTTAAAAACTTTATGATTAGCATACATATCCTTGTGTCGAATATTGATAAAATCCAGAACACCATCAAGCGTATATCCAATGCTGTTTCTGGAGTTGTTTTCGATGCTAATAACGGTTTCTACATTTTGTTTTGAAAAAGAAATTTTATCTTCTGTAGGAATGGTGTTGCTTCCCACACGTTTAAAAATGGAATTGGCTACAATAGTATGAATTCCTTTTTTAAAAAATGACACTTTACTGTTGGGTTTTATGGTAACCAATCCCACGACTTTGTCTTTTGGTAAATTAGGAAAAGGTACGTTTTCGTACTGAATTCGTGGTGGGTTTTCTAGGAATGCATTGACCAAATTTTGAATGCGACTATCGTCAAAAAAATCGTCGCCAACAATTTCATTGTCTGAATCTTCCACGCCAACCACAATGTAAGAATTGTTTGTAGGATTAGAATTGGACAACGCACAAATATGCTTCAAAAATTTCGCCTTCCCTTCCCGAGAATGCAAATTTAATTGTCGCTTCTTGTCATAGAAACCGCACTCATCGTTGTGAGCCAAAAGGTTTTTAATAAGAAGACGTTTGTTTATCATTTGTTTTAAGATTGTCGAATGCAGATTGCTTCGCCAGTTCGCACTTTCTGGCTTGGGTAACGATTTCCGACTTAAAAAATTAATTAGAATGCATAAAATAACGATGTTAAAATCTGCAATAAAAAATCATTAATTTCAATCTTAAATCACTATGGCACTTTATTTCCAATACTTTCTGTCCAAATTGCAAACCAATCTTCTAAATCTAATATAAGACCTATAGCTCGAGTTGCGTTTTTTAATCTTTCGATACTCGTTGTCCCAATTACTGGCAAAACACCCGATGGATGTTGCATTATCCAAGCCAAAAGTAAAACGTCGCTCGACACATTATATTTTATTTCAAAGTTTTGTAAAAGCAAATTCAAACGTTGTGTTTGCTCCGATTTCTCTCGGAAAACGCTTCCTAACGGATTCCAAGACATTGGTGTAATTTTATGCAATTGCATAAAATCCAAACTCCCATCAAGCATTGGTTGTAAATGCGTTGCCGAAAATTGAATTTGATTAAACTCAACTTTTGTTTTTTGATGAATTAATTCTGTTTGCATTGGTGTAAAATTAGAAACCCCAAAACTTTTGATTTTTCCTTCGGATTTCAACTTTTCAATGGCTTCGGCAATTTCGTCTGCTTGCATCAACGGACTTGGTCGGTGCAACAAAAGTGCGTCAAGATAATCGGTTTTTAAATTTCGCAACGAATTTTCGACCGACCAAACAATGTATGCTGCGGAGTAATTGTAATGTTTGACTTTGTTATCTCGTCCTTCTGTATGTTGTATCCCACATTTGGAAATTAATTGAATTTTTTCTCTTTCGATTTTACTTTCTACGAAAGCTTTTCCGAAACTCGCTTCAGTGGTATATCCGCCATAAATATCGGCGTGATCAAAAGAGGTAGTGTTATTTTCCAAACAAGAATGTAGCATTTCAACCATTTGATTGGTGTTGTAATTTTTGCCCCAAATTCCCCAAGTCATTACACCCGAAATTATTCTAGAAAACTGCATTTTTAATGGTTTTAAATTTAAAGTCTTAAAAATAGACAAATACTATCATAAATCATCCTTAAAAAGTAATCTTTAGAAGAAGTTTTAACCATTTTTTAACATCTTACTTCTAAAAAAAATTTCAATTTGCACCATAATAAAATACATACTAAATTCACGGTTTTAAAAATACAGAAATGGAAGAAAATACAACGACTTTAGACATTAGAGCGATTAATGAAAAGATTGAAAGAGAAAGTGCTTTTATAGACCTTCTCACAATGGAAATGAACAAAGTAATTGTCGGACAAAAACACATGATTGAACGATTGTTAATTGGATTGTTAGGAAAAGGACATATTTTGCTCGAAGGCGTTCCTGGATTGGCAAAAACTTTGGCTATAAACACCCTATCGCAAGCCATTCAAGGATCGTTTAGTCGAATTCAATTCACACCCGATTTGTTGCCTGCCGATGTAGTGGGAACTATGATTTACAACATCAAACAAAACGAATTCTCCATAAAAAAAGGACCAATCTTTGCCAATTTCGTTTTGGCAGATGAGATAAATCGTGCGCCAGCCAAAGTACAATCGGCACTTTTGGAAGCCATGCAAGAAAAACAAGTGACTATTGGTGACACAACATTCAAGTTGGACAGACCATTTTTAGTGCTTGCCACTCAAAATCCAATCGAACAAGAAGGGACGTATCCTTTGCCAGAAGCGCAAGTCGATCGTTTTATGTTGAAAACCGTTATCGATTATCCAAAATTGGAAGACGAGCGAATGGTCATTCGTCAAAATCTAAATGGGGAATTTCAAAAAGTAAATCCAGTAGTTTCTGTGGAACAAATTCTCCGTGCTCAAGATGCAGTTCGTGAAGTATATATGGATGAAAAAATCGAAAAATATATTTTGGATATTATTTTCGCCACGCGCTATCCAGAAAAATACAAATTAGAAAGCCTGAAACCTTTGATTAGTTTTGGAGCATCGCCACGTGGAAGCATCAATTTAGCAAATGCAGCCAAATGTTATGCTTTTATCAAACGTCGTGGCTATGTTATTCCTGAAGATGTTCGTGCCGTTGTTCACGATGTGTTGCGACACAGAATCGGAATTACCTACGAAGCGGAAGCAGAAAATGTAACTTCTGTGGACATTATCAACAAAATTGTAAACGAAATTGAAGTACCCTAGATATTTTAGATTTCTGATATAAGATTTTAGATTTTAGATCTGAAATCAAAAATCGTTAATCTTCAATCAAAAATCAATATGGATACCAAAGAACTCTTAAAAAAAGTACGAAAAATAGAAATCAAAACCCGAAGATTGAGCGATCATATCTTTTCGGGCGAATACCATACGTCTTTCAAAGGGCGAGGAATGACTTTTTCCGAAGTGCGACAATACCAATATGGTGATGATATTCGTGCCATTGATTGGAATGTTACCGCACGATACAACGAGGCACACGTAAAAGTTTTTGAAGAAGAAAGAGAACTCACAATGATGTTGATGGTGGACATTTCGGGGTCGGAAAGTTTTGGAACTAAAAACCAACTCAAAAGCGAAATTGTAACCGAAATTGCTGCAACAATGGCGTTTTCGGCAACACAAAACAACGACAAAATAGGGTTAATCTTGTTTACCGATCAAATCGAATTGTACATTCCGCCTAAAAAAGGAAAACCACACGTGTTACGAATCATACGAGAACTTATAGAATTCAAGCCTAAAAGCAATAAAACAGATATTTCGCAAGCCTTGAAATTTTTGTCTGGAACCCAAAAGAAGAAAGCAATCGTTTTTATGATTTCCGATTTTATAACCGATGACGATTACGAAAAAACATTGAAAATTGCTTCCAAAAAACATGACATCACTGGTGTTCGGGTGTATGACATTCGGGAAGAAAAAATGACAAATATAGGTTTGGTAGCAATGCAAGACTCTGAAACTGGCGAAACACAATGGATAAATACCAACTCGAAAACGGTTCGTTTGCAATATGAAAAATATTATAACGACAAAGTAAATTTCTTTAAGGATATTTTTTCAAAATGTGGTTCAGGTATTGTGAACACTAGAGTGGACGAAAGTTATGTCACCAAATTATTAGGATATTTTAAATCGAGATAGGGATTTAAGATTTTTGATTGCAGATTTAAATAAGATTATAACTAATGAACAAACAAATTTTAGAAGATAGATTAATAGATTTTGCTGTATTGGTTGTTGAAATTTCTAGAGATTTTGAAAAGAGTTATGCTGGAAATCATTTATTAGGACAAATAATTCGCTCATCTACTTCACCAGCTTTAAATTATGGAGAAGCTCAAAGTGCAGAAAGCAAAAGAGATTTTGTACATAAAATGGGGATTTGTCTAAAGGAATTGAGAGAAACGTTTTAATTGTTTAAAAATTATTGAGAAAGCAAAATTATCAACAAATATCGAAAATATATTAATCGCTAAAAAAGAAGCAAACGAACTCATATCAATTTTTGTTTCAAGTATTAAAACAGCAAAAACAAATCCATAACACACTAAAACAGAAATCAACAAAAAGGTATTAAGAAGAAAAACAAAAGATTTCAGTTTACAAGAATCAAAAATAGCTGCAATCAAAAATCGTTAATCTTCAATCAACAATCAAATGAAACTAAAATTATACATATTCTTATTACTATCAACTTCACTTTTTGCTCAAAAAGTCGAAACCTCTATTGATACGACCAAAAACAAAATTGGAGCACAATTCACCCTAACGCTCAAGGCAAAAGTAAAACCAACGTCAACAGTTATTTTCCCAAAAGCCACAAATTTCGGTGCATTGGAAGTTATAGAATCTTATCCAATTGATACCATAAAAGAAAACGATCGTTACGAATTGATAAAAAAATACGGACTAACTCAATTTGATTCTGGAAAATATGTAATTCCAAAAATTCCAGTTTTAATCGACAGAATTTCAGTTTTTTCAGACAGTTTGTTAATAGAGGTAAACAATGTTGAAGTCGATACGTTAAAACAAAAAATGTACGACATAAAACCCATCATTCAGGTCGAAAGGCCTTTGGGAAACTGGTGGAAATATCTTTTAGGAACAATAGGTATCATTGGATTGGTTTGTCTGGCTTATTTTCTCTGGAAAAAATACCGAAAAGCGCCTGAAAAAGAAATAGTGTACAATTCGCCAATCGAAAAAGCTACCAGTTTACTGCAATTATTAGAGAAAAAAGAATTACTTCAAAAAGGAGAAATCAAAGAATATTATTCGGAATTGACAGATATTGCTAGAGATTATATCGAAGAAGCCATCGAAATTCCAGCGAAAGAAAGCACCACATCGGAACTTATTGTTGCGCTTCGAGCGGCATCGACTAAAAAGAAAATGAAACTTTCAAAAGAAATATTGGTAAGTTTAGAAAAGGTTTTAAAACAAGCCGATTTGGTAAAATTTGCCAAAGTAAAACCGTTGGAATTTGAAATTGTCAATGATCGTGAAGTGATAGAAAAAACCATCATTACACTCGACAAATCGATTCCTGTAACTATTGACGATACGAGTACAAAAGCAGAATTACTCAAAGAAGAATTACGAATTAAAAAAGAAAAAAAGAAAAAAATTGCCGCCATTATCGGGATTTCATCCTTTTTAATTATTGGAATTTTAATATTTATAACCATTACTAAAGGAATCGACTATGTTAAAAATGGATTTGTAGGACATTCAACTACCGAATTGTTAAATGGCGATTGGATAAAAAGCGAATATGGTGATCCAAGTATTTCTATTGAAACACCAAAGGTTTTAATACGAATGGATGTTCAAAAAGCGGTTCCAAAAGATGCAATGGCACTCATCAAGGAAATGCAGATGTTTGGTTATGGAAGCTTAATCGATCAGTTTTATATAGCAGTTTCGGCCGCAAAATTCAAGAAGGAGACTGATATTGATTTGTCACAAGCACTCAACGGAATTATAAAAACGCTTGAAGCACAAGGTGCGCAAAATATATTTCCAAAAGAAGCAGAATTTACAACCGAAAAAGGGGTCAAAGGAATCAAAGGTTTTGGAAGTTTTACTTTTGACAATCAAAGAATGTATTACGAAATTATTTTGTTTAGCCAAGAAGGTGGTCTACAACAAATTATGTTTGCACACAAAGAAGGCGACGAAAATGCAGAGAAAATAGCAGAACGAATGTTAAACTCTGTCGAATTACAAATTACCAACTAAAATGACGAATATCACTTTTACAAATCCGGAATTTTTTTGGTTGTTTCTATTGCTACCACTAGTTATTGTTTGGTATTTCTATAAAAGGAAAGTGGAAAAACCAACCTTAAAGATAAGTTCATTAAAAGGATTTAAAGCTTCAGAATCTATTTTGCCAAAACTAAAACCATTGTTATTTGTATTGCGATTGTTGGCTTTAAGTTTGTTAATTGTAGCAATGGCAAGACCACGAACGGTCGATGTGAGTAATAAAAATAATACTACAAATGGTATTGATATCGTTATAGCCTCTGACGTTTCTGGAAGTATGCTTGCCAAAGATTTAAAACCAAATCGAATGGAAGCACTTAAACGAGTAGCCGCCGATTTTGTTGAAGCGCGTCCAAACGATAGAATAGGCGTGGTTGTTTATGCGGCCGAAGCCTACACCAAAATTCCAGTTACAAGTGACAAAGCGGTCGTTCTTGAAGCTATAAGTAGTATTGAATATGATGGTGTTTTGCAAGACGGAACAGGAATTGGAATGGGTTTAGCAACGGCTGTTAATCGATTAAAAGATAGTAAAGCCAAAAGCAAAGTTGTTATTTTAATGACCGATGGAGTGAATAATGCTGGTTTTATTGAGCCTACTATGGCATCCGAAATGGCAACAGAGTTTGGCATCAAAGTATATACTATAGGAATAGGAACCAATGGGAATGCACTATTCCCATATGCCTATGCTCCCAACGGAAAAGGATTTTTGTTTAAAATGATGCCTGTGCAAATAGATCAAGAATTAATGCGTGACATTGCTAAAAAAACAGGCGGAAAATATTTTAGAGCAACAGACAATTCTGGATTGGAAAACATCTATAAAGAAATTAATAAATTAGAAACATCGGAAGTAGAAGAATTAAAATTTGTCAATTATGATGAAAAATTCAGACCACTAGTTTGGTTGGCTGGATTGTTATTATTAATTGAAATTTTATTACGGAATACTATTTTTAAAAGTTTTATTTAATTTTAAAAAATTGAAAGTGATTTTTGAAACTGCCATTGAAATTTAAAAA
The DNA here is from genome assembly GCF_031422135.1 of Flavobacterium sp. Lineage (GTDB taxonomy): Bacteria > Bacteroidota > Bacteroidia > Flavobacteriales > Flavobacteriaceae > Flavobacterium. The sequence goes on from NZ_JANOQD010000007.1 coordinate 21,078, forward strand.
AAATGTACGAATTAGACGAATCAAAATACTTATACCTATTGTTTCTTTTGCCACTGTTGGCATTACTTTTTCTATATGTTCAATATTGGAAAATAAAAGCACAGAAAGAATTTGGTGATTTAGAAATGGTAAAAAAATTAAGTCCTGAAAAATCAAGGTTCAAACCAGCCTTAAAATTCGGGGTTGTTTTATTGGCAATAACAATGTTGATTTTAGGATTGGTTAATCCAAAAATCGGAACAAAAGTAGAGAAAGTAAAACGAGAAGGAATAGATATTGTTTTTGCTATTGATGTCTCAAAAAGTATGCTGGCAGAAGACATTGCACCAAACCGATTGGAAAAAAGCAAGCAAATTGTATCACAGATCATTAACAATTTGGGAAGCGACAGAATTGGAATCATTGCTTACGCAGGCAGTGCTTTTCCAGTATTACCTATTACAACTGATTATAATGTTGCTAAAATGTTCTTACAAAGTATGAATCCAGATATGGTTTCCTCACAAGGGAGTAATCTAGATGAAGCCATAACACTATCAGAAACCTATTTTAAAGGAAGTCCAAACACAAGCAAACTAATGATTATGGTGACCGACGGAGAAGACCATTCAGAAGGCGCTGAAGATGCTGCTGAGAACGCCAAAAAAATGGGAATGAAAATAATTACCATTGGAATAGGAACAACCTCTGGAGGACCCATTCCAAACAAACGAAATGGTGTTATCGAAAGCTTCCACCGTGATAAAAGTACAGGAGAAGTAGTTGTTACAAAATTGCGACCAGAAGGATTAGAAGTTATTGCTAAAGCAGCAAAAGGAGGTTATATAAACGGAAACAATACTAAAGAAGTAGTCAGTTTTATAAAAAAATCATTAAACAACATTCAAAAAACAGAATTTGAAGCTACAGAAACCGCCAGTTTTCAATCGCAATTTCAATGGTTTTTAGGATTTGGATTTTTTCTGTTATTGTTAGATGTTTTTTTGTTAGAAAGAAAAACAAAATGGGTACAAAAATTGGATTTATTTAATGAGAAAAAGAATTAACTGCAAAGTGCTCAAAAAAACTTTGTGACTTTTGCCGAAAACCTTTGCGTTCTCTGCGGTTAAAAAAAATGAAAATGAAAAACATAATTTTATATCTAATCTTATTCTTTTCTGTGTCAACATTCGCACAGAAAAAAGACTTTGATTTGCCTGATGGAAATGAAAACTTCGTCAAGAAAGAATATGCACAAGCGGAGGCTAATTATAGAATATCTAAAGCCAACAATGCAAAAAGAGCTACAGCATCCTATAATTTAGGCAATGCTATTTACAAACAAAAACAACCAAGTGAAGCCAAATACGCCTTTGCAAAAGCGATTGAAAGTGCGAAAGGTAAAGCTCAAAAACACAGTGCTTCACACAATTTAGGGAATGTGTTTATGGCTGAAAAAGAGTATGGCAAAGCAGTAGAAGCATATAAAAATGCTTTGCGAAACAATCCTAACGATGAACAAACACGTTATAATTTTGCTTTAGCAAAGAAAATGCAAAAAGAAAATCCTCCCAAAAAAGAAGATAAAAAAGACGACAAAAAAGATAAAAAGGACGAGCCTAAAGAAGACAAAAAAGACCAACCAAAAGAAGGCGACGACAAGAAAGATGATAAAGGCAAACCAAAAGAGAATAAACAAGAGCCTAAACCACAAAATAGCCCATCCAAACAGCAATTAAAAAACTTACTTGATGCCGTTAATAATGAAGAAAAGAAAGTCCAAGACAAAGTAAATGGCAAAAAAGTAAAAGGAAAACCAACGGATAACGAAAAAGACTGGTAGATTTAAAAGCAATAGTATAGATTTGCGTCCTGAATACAAAGCATTTCAAAACAAATGAAAAAATACATATTCATATTATTATTAACAATTCAAGGGGTTTATGCTCAAGTGCAATTTGTAGCACAAGCAAGCAAAAACAACATCGGTATCAATGAGCGACTTCGTATTGATTTTGCAATGAATGAAGACGGAGATAATTTTAGTCCACCTGCTTTTGAAGGTTTTAAGGTAATTGCTGGCCCTAGTCAATCGGTTAGTTATCAATGGGTGAATCAACGTAAATCGTTCGAGAAAACATATTCATACTACTTGGCACCTATCAAAAAAGGGACTTTTATCATAAAGTCAGCAACTATAGAGATAAATGGTCAATTGCTTAAAACCAATCCGGTCAAAATAATTGTTGGCAATGCCGTAGCAGAAGAACCAGATCCTTACAGTCCGTATTATCAACAACAAAGACAGCAACAACAAAGACAACAACAGCAGCAACTTGATGCAAGTTCGGGTAAGGAGGGAGTACATCTAGTAGCAGAAATATCAAATCCTAATCCATATCTTAATGAACCAATAACGGTGGTTTATAAGATTTATGTAAGCAATAATTCTGGTGTAAGAGGCTGGAGCCAGATAGACAATCCAAAATATTCCAATTTTTGGAGTCAAAACATCGATATAAAACAATTGAGTATTCAACAAGGCAAATACAAAGGACAGGATTATCGATATGCCATTTTAAGAAAAACAGTCCTGTATCCTCAAAAATCGGGAAAATTGGAAATTGCTCCACTCTCATTAGATGTCGAAGTAGAAATACCTTCTGGTCAAGCTGATTTTTTTGGGAGACAACAAATGACAGTTGGAACTAAAAGAGTTTCTGCTGGTGCTAGACTTATAAGTGTAAAACCATTGCCTGAAGCAGGGAAACCAACTGATTTTTCAGGAGCAGTAGGGGATTTTGATTTTAAAGTTTCCCCGTCAAAAACAACGTTAAAAAACGGAGAATCGTTAGACTTGAAAGTAGAAGTTTCAGGAAAAGGGAACTTGAAATTGTTTACATTACCTAAGCCCATTATTCCAAGTTCACTAGAAATGTATGATCCTGTGCACAAAGAAAATGTATCGACACCACTTTCTGGAATGGTAGGAAACATTTCAGATTCGTACACCATAATTCCACAGTACAAAGGGAGTTATCCTATTCAACCTCTTACTTTTTCGTATTTCGATTTAGGGAGTAAAACCTATAAAACTATTACTTCAAAGTCAATGAATATTGAAGTTTTAGACGGGCCAACAGCTTCAAATGATAATACGGTTGCAAGTAACAATCCTAATAAAACTAAAATAGCTACAAACGCTGCTTTCGGATTTATAAAACTGAAAACAACATTGGTTGATGTTAAAAAAGCTCCTTTTTTAGATTCAGGATTGTTCTATGTTTTGTTATTGTTGCCGTTTTTACTTATTCCAATAATAATGGCAATCAAAAAGAAAAAAGAAGCCATTGATGGCGATGTAGTAGGAAATAGAATCAAATTGTCTAATAAACTCGCTAAGAAATATTTATCGGAAGCACAAAAACAAATTAACAACAAAGAGCCGTTTTATATTGCACTAGAAAAAGCAATGCACAATTTCTTAAAAGCCAAATTGCATATCGAAACTTCAGAAATGAGTAAAGATAAAATCAAAGAAATTTTACTATCTAAAAAGGCAAACCCTGAATCTGTTGGTAATTTTATTGCATTGACAGAAAACTGCGAATTTGCTCGTTATGCGCCATCAACCAGTGTTTCAATTCAACAAGATTATGATAAGGCGGTTACAATTATTTCTGAATTAGAAAAACAAATTTCTTAACGATGCTTAATTTGATACGGTTCGAAAACAAACAAACAATGAAAAAGTTATTTATACTATTTCTATTTCTTTCTCAAACCATTTGGGCACAATCTGCTTTTGAAAAAGGAAATACTTTATATCAGAATGGAAGTTATAATGAAGCCATTACAGTTTACGAAAACATTTTGAAATCAGGACAACAATCTGCAGAATTGTACTTTAATCTGGGAAATTGTTATTACAAACAAAACAACGTAGCGCCAGCCATTTTTAATTTTGAAAAAGCACTGTTGCTTAATCCAAACGATGCAGAAATTCAAAACAACTTGGCTTTTGCCCAAAAAATGACCATTGATGAAGTTGTTGAGGTCCCAAAAGTTGGTTTTTCAAAAATGATTCAAGAGTTTACATCAAGTTATCATTATGACACTTGGGCTTGGATCTCAATTGTTTTAGCACTTTTATTTTTGGGCTGCTTTTTAGGGTATTATTTTTCAAATACAACCGTTTTAAAAAGGATTTTCTTCACATCAATGCTGTTTGTTCTTTTATTTGCTTTGTTGAGTATTGTTTCAGGGTTTTATGAAAAAAATAGATCCGACAAGTACAGACCCGCCATAGTTTTCACGGAAGTGACTTCAGTAAAAAGCGAACCTAGATCTACTTCACAAGAAACGTTTAAATTGCACGCTGGCACCAAAGTCAGCGTGTTAGAAAGTTTAAATAACTACAAAAAAATCCAATTATTAGACTTAAAAGAAGGCTGGATTGATAAAAGTGCGATTAAGGAATTGAAGTAGAGAAGAATGCTATTACAAGCAAAAGAAAAATTCATTCTGAACAACACACCGATTATATTTTTGTTACCACAACTTCTGAAATTGAAATATCTTGGTGGTTTTATATTGGCATAGTAAGCCTCGTTTTTTTTATTTTTTATAAGTTAACAATGAAGAAACATAATGAATAGTTCATTATTACTTTTCGCTCTTCTTATCGCTTTGAGTCTTCACTTTAAATTCAGCATACCAATCCTCTAAAGTAGGATATACAAATCGTGCAGCGGCATGAATAGGATTGTAAAACATTGAGCTGTTTAGTGTTTCTTGTTTTACAATAAAATTATTTACATTGATTTTCTGAAAAATATTAAAAACAATACTTAACATTAAAACCGTTTTCAAAACACTAAAAGTGGCACCTCCAAGCTTGTTGAGCCATCCTAAATAGGCAAAATCAGCCACTCCAGTAAAAAATTTAGCTAGTAAATGAATAGTGAAAATCACGGCTAAAAAAGTAAGTGCAAAAGATGTAATTTCGATATACTTTGGATTCCAAGTCACATTATTTTCCAAAACATTCTTCATTAAATAAGAAAACTTAATTGCGACAAAAATCCCAACAACCAGCGAAACTAAAGAAGCTAACTCTACAAAAAGCCCGTTTTTAACTCCTTTATAAAAAGCATAAACCAATAATGCACCCAAAACAATATCTAAAAAACTCATCTTTTTTATTTTTTAAAACAAATATAATAGAAAAGACAATATCAGGAGGCTTTTACAGAATAGACTTCTATAAATTGTTCAAAAAGCATCAAGACCAAACTTCAACTTCTTATATTTGCCAATAATTTTGATTTTTAGTAGAAATTCTAAATCTAAAATCTTAATTTCTAAATCGTAAATTAAAATGTCAAGAGATATACAACTTAAAGAACGCTGGGAACAGCTTGTAAACATACTTTCCAATCAATTTTCGCAAGGCGAAGATCTTGATTTAGATGCCATTATTTATTTAATAGGTGTACAAGAACTAGGTAAATTTCATCAAACCTACAAGAAAGACGAAAAACTAAACCTAATGCACATAGCCATTTGTCGATTGCTAGAACCATACGGATATTACGAATTCGAGTTTTTCGACAACGATGGTTGGCCACATTACATCGTTAAAGAAGAATTGCCACCACTCAAAGCAGGCGAACAATCGGTACTAATGAAAGAAGCTATTGTAAATTATTTTTTGGAGAAAAAAGTAATTGCCTAATGACTAAAAAACACTTAAATTTGCACCTTTACACAAAGCAAGATGACGGACAAGATTAAAGAATATATAGCTGAAGCAAAAGCTTTCTCTACACAAAACAAAGAAAAACTCGAAGAATTTCGAATCAAGTTCCTTGGAAGCAAAGGTTTAGTGAAAGATATTTTTGCAGAATTCAAAAACGTTCCAAATGACCAGAAAAAAGAGTTTGGTCAAGTCATCAATTTGCTCAAAACCATCGCCGAAGAAAAAGTAAAAACAATTCAAGACGAACTAGAGAGTAAACAAGAAGTAAAAAGCATTTATGGTGATTTGTCACGCCCAGCAGAACCATTTAAAATAGGTTCTCGTCACCCAATATCACTAGTAAAAAATCAAATTATTGATATTTTTTCCAACATAGGATTCAATGTTTCCGAAGGACCAGAAATCGAAGACGATTGGCACAATTTCACCGCGCTCAACTTGCCAGAATACCATCCAGCAAGAGACATGCAAGACACTTTTTTCATACAAACCAATCCCGACATATTGTTGCGAACACACACGTCATCGGTTCAAGTGCGCTATATGGAAAACAACAAACCACCGATCCGAACCATTTCGCCAGGAAGAGTTTTCCGCAACGAAGCCGTTTCGTCTCGTTCGCACTGCATATTCCACCAAGTCGAAGGATTGTATATTGACAAAGACGTTTCCTTTGCCGATTTGAAGCAAACCTTACTCTATTTCACCAAAGAAATGTTTGGAAAATCCAAAATCCGATTAAGACCGAGTTATTTTCCGTTTACCGAACCAAGTGCCGAAGTCGATATCTATTGGGGTTTAAAAACCGAAACCGACTATCGAATCACCAAAGGAACAGGCTGGTTAGAAATTATGGGTTGCGGAATGGTAGATCCAAACGTACTCAAAAATTGCGATATAAATCCCGACGAATTCAACGGATTTGCCTTCGGAATGGGAATCGAGCGCATCGCAATGTTACTCTACCAAATAGGCGATATTAGAATGTTCTACGAAAATGACGTACGATTTTTAGAACAATTTAAATCCAACATCTAGAAATGTCAATCTGAGCTTGTCGAAGAAATGTCAATCTGAGCTTGTCGAAGATGAGAAGCCATTTCCAGCTATTCACTTCAAGCTTTTTCAAGAAACACTATTTTTTTAAACAAAAAACGAACTTCCTTTGGTCGTTGTTTTTTATCAAGAAAAATTAGCGTTTCTTTTCAAAAGGCTTTCCGTTACTATCTGGGCTAGGCATTATCGAAAATTCGAATCATCAAACAATCAAAAAATGAAAAAAGACATCACCATGCCAACCGTCGAAAACGTATTTCTAGCTGCCATTTCAGAATGGAGCGATGATTTTATGGACAAAATCTGGAATGTATATCTCATCAACGATTCCGATTTTCAACTCGATGGCGTGATGGTAGTTTCTAAAGCATTTGGAACACTCAACGGCGAGATGAAAAAAACATCGTCACTTCGACACGCTTTTGTAAAAGTCCCACCAGTTTCAGTAGTCAAAATCGAAATGATTGAAAAAAGTGTTTTACAACTTCATAACGAGTTTATGGTCACTTATTTTATCGAAAACACACTCTACGACAAGAAATTTATTTTCAAAGCCAATTCTATTTCTCCTGAATTTGTAGAGGAAGTGCCTATTTTGTTTGTTGATGGAGTAATTATAAGGTAAAACACATAAAAAAGAATTTAACAAAGAGTATCGTTTGTCATTTCCACATTTTTGTCATTTCGACGAAGGAGAAATCTCATGAACGATTAGAGATTTCTCCTTCGTCGAAATGACAAGTTTGTGCTGAAAATCAAAAACCAAACCTAATCCAACTTATCAGTCAATTTCTTAAACACACTTTTAGCGTCTTTTCCTTCATACAAGATCTCATAAACCGCATCAATAATTGGTGTTTTGGCACCATATTCTTGGTTGAGCTTCCAAGCACTTTTTGAGGCATAATAACCTTCGGCAACCATACTCATTTCCATTTGAGCGGATTTTACGGTGTAGCCTTTGCCTATCATATTACCAAACATTCTATTGCGGGAGAAAACAGAATATCCAGTAACTAACAAATCGCCCAAATAGGCAGAATCGTTTATGTTACGTTTCATTCGGTGTACTTTTTTGATAAATTTTTTCATTTCTCGAATGCTATTGCTCATCAAAACCGATTGAAAATTGTCTCCATAACCCAATCCGTGCGCAATTCCTGCGGCAATGGCGTAAATGTTTTTGAGCATTGCGGCATATTCAGTGCCAATAATATCGTCAGTAATTTTAGTTTTGATAAAATGCCCAGAAAGGCAATCGGCTACAATTTTGGCTTTTTTGGCATCGCCACAAGAAATGGTTAGATACGACAATCGCTCTAATGCTACTTCTTCGGCGTGACAGGGTCCAGTGATTACACCTATGTTATTAAAAGGAATGTCGTAGGTTTTGTGAAAATGTTCTCCAACAATTAGACTTGTTTCAGGAACAATTCCTTTTATGGCCGAAAAAATTATTTTCCCCTCCAAACTTTCGGTCATTTTTTCTAACTCTTTGCTCAAAAAAGCCGAAGGAATTGCGAAAATAATATAATCGGCATAGGCAATGGCTTCATTTATATCAGTAGTTAGTTGTAGTTTTTTGACATCAAACTCAACACTTGTTAAATAGTTAGGATTGTGTTTGTAGGTTTTGATATGGTTTACCGCCTCTTCGTTTCGCATATACCACGCTACTTGGTCTAGGTTTACGCATAACATTTTAGTGATGGCTGTTGCCCAGCTTCCGCCGCCTATTACGGCAAATTTTGGTTTTGTAATCATAGGGTTTCTTAATTAGCCCCGATAGTAGCGGCATCCTTTTTTTGTTTTGTCATCCTGAGCTTGTCGAAGGACAAAACAAAAAAAGATATAGCGAATAGCGGGAAATAGCTCCTAATAATTAGGATGTTCAAATGTAAGCAAAATTGTTAAAATAGTAAAAACATAAGGGTTTAAAAATATGGTTTTATATGAATATGAAAAAAGTGGCACGCAAATTGGATATAGTTTATAAACCTTAAAAAACTAAAGTCATGAAAACGATAAAATTACTTTTGATTGCGATGGTTTCGCCTTTTTTATTTTCTGCGTGTCAGGCAGATATTATTGTAAATGATCCTTATGTTGACAACTCAATCTCATTGCCAGAACTTATGGAAAGCAACGATTTGTGGTATGTGGATTATAATAGAACGACTGGAAATGGCGATGTCCCTTTCTTGACCAGAGCTTTTACGATTTCGTTAGTAAATGGTGACTTGTATGCCAATAATAATTTAGTAGGACTTGGTTCTACAGGGAATGGTTTGGGTATTGTTGTGGGGAATTATAGTTATTATCCTAATGCGATTCGGTTTTACCACGATGTGTATGGCACCTACGATTTGGAGGTGATTCAAACTAGTAGAAACGAAATTAAATTGTATGATTACAATCAAAACACAACCTATTATTTGATAGGATATCAGAGAAATTCGTTTGATTACGATCGTGTTTTTTATGACAATATTAATTATTTTCTGCAAGAATACAAAGCTTGGGAAAAAGTATATACTAGTAATGTGGGTGCTTTGAACGAGTTTGACAACGAACATTATTTGAAGTTTGTAGCTGGCGGAAGTGGCACTACATTCAAATCGTCACAAGATGCTTATCTTACTAATGTGAACAACATTTTTTGGGATTTTACAGGACAATACGGTGTTTTTGACACTGGAAATCCTAATCTAAAAAATTTAACATTAGATTATGATTTCTGGGGCAATGAAAGCTTTAGGTTGAGCGTTATAAATGATAATAGAATTAGATTGTTTCATTCTGCATCTGGAACAACTTATGAGTTTGAAGGTAGAGGTTTTGTTCAATATTTGAGACAAGCGGCTCCAAGAACTAAAAATGATGCAGCTAAAAAAGTGGAGTTAGTTAAGTTATAATAAAGTTAAGTTAAGTTTTGTTTTTGGTGTTTAGGAAAAAGGCGTTCAGGAAATATTCTTGAACGCCTTTTGAATTTATAACACTAGGGTTTTAATAACTCATTTCTACAATTTCTTTGACTTTTTCTAAAGTAATGTTTTGTTTTTCGCCAAGAGCTACCCATTTTCTTTCCTGAAAGCGATTTACAATAAAATCGGCTGTTTTTTCATAATCGGGAGTGTAGTCGGACAGTTTGGTTTGCATTCCCATTTTGTGAAGGAATTCAATAGTTTTTTCAATGGCTTGTTCTGCTTTTTCTTCTACAGATTTCCCTGAAACATTAAAAATGCGTTCGCCGTATTGTGCGAGCTTGTCTTTTTTGGTTTCAAACATTACTTTGTATAAACTTGGCGCAATAACGGCTAAAGTTCTAGCGTGGTCAATTTCGTATAGTGCTGTGAGTTCGTGGCCTATCATGTGCGTTGCCCAATCGGAAGGAACGCCTTTCTGGATTAATCCGTTCAAAGCCATAGTGGCGCACCACATAAAGTTGGATGCCAGCTTGTAATCGGTTGGGTTTTCAACGACACTTGGTCCAATTTCCACTAGAGTTTGTAATATGCTTTCGGCAATTCGGTCTTGAAGAATGGCATCATGCGGATAGGTTAGGTATTGCTCCATAACGTGGGTGTAAGCATCAACAACTCCATTTTCTAATTGGCGTTTTGGCAACGATGCAATCACGGTTGGATCACAAATCGAGAATTTAGGAAACAAAGCACTACCGCCTAAAACCAGTTTTTCTTTGGTGGCTTCAATAGTAACTACGGAACCTGAATTCATTTCGGAACCTGTTGCTGGTAAGGTTAAAACTACACCGAACGGAATTACTTTGGATAAATCAGTAAATAAAACTCTATTTTTGAGAATATCCATGTGATTTCCTTCATAATGGGTTGCGCCTGAAATAAATTTTACACCATCAATCACACTTCCGCCACCAACAGCAAGAATAAATGTGATTTTTTCTTTTTTAACAATTTCAACGGCATTCATTAAGGTTTCAAAACGTGGGTTGGGTTCTATGCCGCCAAACTCAATGATTTCGAAACCGTCTAAATACTTTATAACTTGTGCGTGAACATTATTTTTGAAGATGCTTCCGCCACCATAGGCCAAAAGAATTTTAGAACCTTTAGGAACTAATGTGGCTAATTTTTGCATTTGATCTTTTCCAAAAACGTAATTGGTTGGATTGTATAATTCGAAGTTTAACATTTTTTTGAATTTAAAAATTTAAGAGTTTAAAGTTACGGAACTTATTCGTAAAGTGATTTTAAATGTTTGTTAATTAAAAAACCGCTAGTTCGCAAAATAGATTTGTAAATTAGCGGTAAATTTTTCCAATGTAAATGTTTAAAACCTGATTTCGAGTATTAATTTTCACACTAAAAATAAAGAATAATGAGTTTCATAGAAAAAAATAATTTTTTACATAGCGATATGAACTGAAATAGATCGAAGCTACTTTTTTTAAGATTTTTCTATATGGTTTAATAAAATTACGGATTAATCGAACTGAGGTTAAAATGTAATTTCTTGAATCAAAAAATTAGAAGTTTTGGTCGCATTTGGATTAAAAATCTCATCCAATTTCGCATTCAAAACATAATACTTCCCTTTTACTACAATTCCTGTTGTTGGAAAATTCATTTCGGTTGGAGCGGTTTTCAAAACTTTTGCGGAAGCAAAATCATCAGAAGAATTAAGTTGAAAAACTTGTTTTGTCGAATTGGAAATCACCATCAATTCGTTGTTTCCGTTTAAGAAAATCCCATCAGCACCAAGCAGTATATCCGTATTTATTTTAGTTATTTCGGTTGGATTTTTCATCGATACTTTGTACAATTCACCAGTGTTGGATTGTGCTACAAGCAAATATCCTTTGTGATGTACCACAATTCCGTTGAGGTTGAAACCCTTTTTTCCCCAAGCCTCACTTTTTGCAAAAATCGAAGGAACTCCTTTTTTACAAATTTTATAAATTATTGGCGAAGCGCTGTTGGTTACATAGGTATTTCCTTTGGTATCAAAATCAACATCATTGGCAAAATTCCCACCATTTGAGTTCAAAGCACCTAAATCGGCAGCAAATTTTTGTTTTCCAGTAGTCAAATCATAGGCGATTAATTTGGCTATCTTCATTTGGGTAGCACCATTTGTGTTTACAGCAACTCCTGGATCAGAAACACAAACGTATAATAAATTTCGTTTCTCATTTGCGTGAATTCCTATGGTGCTTACCAAATCTTTATCAGTGATAAATTCTGTGTAAACACCGTCTCTGGTTACTTTTCCAATTTTTCCGTAGTGTAAAGAACTTACAAAAAACACGTCTTGTTTTTGACTATACGCAATGCCTTCAGGATACAACTCGTTAGAATTGAAAGGAATGTTTTGTGCATTTGATGAGAATGCTAAAGATAAAATAAATAGTAGAGTAAATAGGTTTTTCATTTTTTTTAACAAGGTACAGCATAATTGTTTAATTAAAAAAGCTTTTAACTGTTTTTTGCTTTTGTTTTTTTAATTTTTTTTCTAATGTAAATAGTGAAATTTAATTAGCAATTCTAATGTCGAACTTAGTTGATTAATTTTAAGGTTTTTTATTTTGCAATACACATTTTAACTTTAATAGTGTCATTAGGAAAAACTAAACCTACATCGCCTTTCAAAGTTTTTTCAATTTCTTTTTGTGTCCAAATATGTTGTATACTATCATTATCAAAACTCCTATTTGCATCAAAAAAACTTGTTATAATTTTTATTCTATTTGGGGTTTTACTTTTTTCATAAGGATTGTGTAGTAGAAAATAATCTCGATATTTTTTCTTTATAGAATACAAAATTACATTGCTTAATTTTCCTTCCTCAATTTTTGCTATTGTATTCTTATCGTTCCCATCTATTGAAATTATTATAAGTGATGGAATCAAGTTGATTTTTTTAGATTTATACTCTGTTTTTACCACACATAAGCTTAATTCATTGTCTTTTCTATTGCATGATAAGTAAAGTAAACAAAATAACACAAGAATTTTTCTCACAATTTATTTTTTTATATTACTATTTAATATCGCCAAAATATTTTTTTACTTGAGATGGATATAAATATGGAGATCCAACATAAAAAACATGTTTTTTAAATTTCGGAGAAACATATCTCCATGAAGAATGTTTAATTTGAAAAAAATAAGCTCTATATTCGGGATCCATTTTATATAATTGTGCTCCATAATTTATAGCATCACTCATATGACAACCTCTCTCATGAGCAAACAAATTAATAACATCGAAGCCATTATTTAAAACATTACCTAAACTACTATATGAAACACTTATGTCTTTTTCTCCTTTATTTAAATGTTCCGATGTAGGTGTAACACCTCCAAATCTTGTCATTGCCAATGCTCCGATATTTGAAGACACATCTGTAATACTTTTAGATTTTAATTCGTTAATATTGTAACCTGCTTCAGCATAATAATATCTTAAAATCCCTGCTGATGCCTCAATTCTTCTTTCATATGAAAGATTAGTTATTTCTACAGATGTAGACTGACCCACTTTACGATTTACTTTGCCATTTTTGTTATAAAACCCTTTTGGGATATTAAACAACGAATAATCATCTTTTGAATCTAAACCAGTATTGTCATTTTTACTAGTAATATAAATCCTTTTATCATTTATGTTGTCAGAGCCTAAATATCCTCCTTTACTATCAAAATAATCACCTGGTGGAATAATTTTTTGAGTTGTCCTCCCGCTAGAATCTTCGATATTATAAACTTTATCTACTCCCATTCCAGCTGAACCTCCCATATAAGCATCGGGTTTATTGAAAAAGAAGGCGGTGTTTTCAAAAAATTTATCTTCAATGGAACTCATAAAATTAAAAACAATCTAGTTATTATTCAAATTTAGCCTTTTTTTTGAAAAAAGCACAACGTAATTGTAAAAAAAAGTGTTATTGCAATGTTTGATTTTTACTCTTTTCTAATTTTTTTACCAGAACAAATATCAAAATTTTGATTCATAACTCAAACGGTTTGGTTTTGTGTAAAATAGGGGTGAAGTGCATTGAATTTTTAGGTGTAACAAAGGAATTTCCATTTTTAAATCGATAAAAAACCAATCCTAATTTTACATAAAAAGTTAATTTAACTCGAATTGCTTTTTTAAAACCTACCTTTCGAACATTGCTTGTCTATTCAGGTAGTCAAGTATGTTATGGAAAATAGCTTTGAAACCCTAATTGCCTCTTATATTGAAAATGGAGTGGGTATTGCGGAACATTTTATAAGCAATGAACTCGGCAATCATTTAAAAGAAAACTTACTATCATTATACAACAAGAAATTGTTGCTTGCTGCTGGAACGGGCAATGACAAAAAACTAACGCACAATGCGCTTGTTCGTAGTGATGTGATTTACTGGTTAGACAAAAAAAACAACAACCCTTACGAAAATGAATTTTTTGTACAAATCGAAGCTTTTATCGAATACTTGAATACTTCTTGTTATGCTGGAATTACAGGATATGAGTTTCATTATTCTCTTTATGAAACTGGAAGTTTTTACCGCAAGCATTTGGATCAGTTTCAAGACAATACGAGTAGGCAATTCTCGATGATTAGTTACCTAAATGCCAACTGGCAAGAAAATGATGGTGGCGAATTGCTGATTCATCAAGCGGGAAACAATCAGAAAATCTCGCCTACGCAAGGCAAAACGGTTTTTTTTAAGAGCAATGAACTGGTTCACGAGGTTTTGGTTACTAATGAAAGACGAATGAGTTTGACGGGTTGGTTGAAGCGGGGTTGATGATTAATTTAAATAAAAGATTGTAATGCATCTAAATTTTTTAGATGTTTATTGATGTTTTTTCTAATAATTACGCATTGTGCATCATTAAAAATTAGACCATTTTTAGTCTTAAAAATATTTGTTTCAATATTTAATTCTGCATGAGCAAACTGATTTCTTACTGTAATTACTTCTTTAGTATAATCAGAAAGTATATTCTTTACTTCAACATTACTTATGTTTCTTAATATTGCACGAACTCTATGGTCTGCCCCAATAAACTGAAGTAATTCCTCAACATCATTACATTTAGAAATTCTTTTTGCAAACTCTTCACTAGTTTTTAAAAATTTCTCCTTAATTATATTCAATAATTTATCTTTGTCTCCTTTATTAATTATTTGATTTAATATATCTTCAATTTTAACATCTAAACTACTAGTTTCGTGCATAATCATTCCTCGCATTGAAACTATATGCTGAAATTTTGAAATAGTTAATTTTACTAAATCTATTATTTCATTCTTTAATTCATTATAATTTCCTTCTGTTAATTGATAAAATGTAATTCGATTACTATTTATTAATTGTTGTTGGCGAAGTTTTGTATTTGCTGAATAAAAAAATATCTCTGTATGATTGTGCTTGTTTTCCCTAATAAAATCAATAACTTCTTTTCCAGTTGTTCCATTGTTTAAAGACAAATCAGTTATAATTAAATCATATGATTTATCTTCATTAAATAATTCTTGAAATTCATTAAAATCCTCCGCTTCTTGTATATCACAATTAAAAAACTCATTTGTTACAAAATCAAATAAATCTTTCTTTATTGCCAAATAAGGTCTTGTATCAATTTTATCATCGACCCAAATAATATTGTAGTTTAACTTCATATTGGAAATTTTATTAAAAATTCAACACCCTTTTCAAAATTAGTGTTAACGTCAATTTTTGCATCTAATTTTTCTAGTGTTTGTTTTGTTAATGACAATCCTATTCCAGAACCATCAGTTCTTGTAAATCCAAAATCAAATATTTTGCTTTTTATTTCTTCTGGAACACCATCTCCATCATCTTTAAATCTTAAAATAAAATTTTCTTTATCTTTAATCCAAGTAATATCTATTGTTTTTGCTTTCGCTTTTTTTGAATTACTAAATAAATTATCTAACAAAACAGTTATTTCTAATGGTCTAAATTTTATTTTCTTTTTTAGATTATTAGGCTTTTCAAAATTTATTTTTAATGGTTGTTTTTGATGAATAAATGAATTTACAGGGATATAATTGTTTTGTATATAATCATAAGAAAACTGAATAATATCCTCTGTTATTTTTTCGCTTTCTAGGCTAAAACCAGCATTAGTAACAAATCTTGAAGCGCTTAATATTTTCTTCACTTCAAGATTAATATTTAGAACTTCTTCAATTAATTTATCTTTAGATAAATTACTGTTTATAGATTTAACTAATTCATCAAGACTAAAAGTTATATTACTAGCAGTATGAACAATTTGATGCTGTAATGTTAATAAATCTTTTTTATCTCTATTATTTATTGAATTATCAAAAAGTTTTTTTGAAATCTCTTCATTTAATTCTTTCGATAGCTTTTCGTTCTCTATTAATTTTTCAAATGCTTCTGCTTCTGCTTCATCTTTAACTTTACGAAGTTCATCAATCTTTTTTTCAGCTTTTTTGATTGTATTAATAACTTCATCTTTATTAAAAGAATCAGTTTTTATTTGTTCGGTAAGATTACTTAATACCGTATTTATTGAGTTTTCAGATTTTTTATTTAAAATACTTAAAATTTCTGCCGAAACCTCAAATCTTATAACATTTTTAGAATTTGTTAATCCATTTAATAACTTCCTTAAGTTGTCATTAATATTATTAATTTTCTCATTCTCTTGACCTTTGTTTTTTACAAAAACATTATCAAAATTGATAAATTCCTCTGTAGAGAGCGAGTTTCCCCAATCAGTAATTTCAATTGTATATTTTTCAAGTTTTTTTAAAGTCTCATAAAACCAATTTTCTAAATCTAAATAGGTCTGTGTTTTTATTAATCCATCGCCACGGCTAGAAGTCTCACGAAGATTATTGTTTATTCCTTCAATTGATATATAGCCAATAACTTCTCTTGTACCTAAATATCTACTATGTCCTTGAGCCTTTCTGTTATCCATTTTTAACGGATCCTCGCCTCTTTCGCCATAAGGAAAAATTCGTAAACCGTTTTTGTAAACAAAGATATGCCCATACTCAACAGGTTGTAATCCCATTCGCCTACTAAAAATAGATTTTGCCGATTGATTTAAAAAATAAATAGCAAAATTTAAATCCTTAAAATCTGTAAATGGATTTTCTTCAGTTATAGAATACACCATTTTTCCAGCTTCAAATAAAGTAGTTATAATTTCAGAATTATTTGCTTTGGATTCAATATATGTAGTTTTGATTCCTAGAGTATCAAATATTAGATTTTGAATTTCTACATTAACTATCTTTTTGTATTGAACTAAATTTGGATCAATTGGACTTTTTGGATGATTAACTTGATTCTTGTTTTTTAGAAACTGTTCTTTATCATTATCTATTTCTTCTCTAACTTTTAATAAAATTTTAAAGGAATCATTTTCATTAATTGTATTTGGATTTATTAATCTTGAAAGTGCATCTTTCAATTCAAGAAATTTTTCTCTATTCCACTTACTTTTTAAATTTGTGATTTCTAAAACAGTTCCATGCTCAACATTATAATTACTTTCCTCTATTGTTTCTTGTAACACTTTTATGTTAACAAATTCATCTTTAATATCCCCTTCAAACTTATTCCAATCAGTTACTAAAACTTCGACTTTTGGATTTGGTTCATCTTTTATTGTCTCTAAATAAAGATTACTACCTAGTCTATCACAAGAGAATCGTCCAATTCCTTTAGCACCTGCATATGCTCTTTTTACTTTTATTTTATCGCGATAATCATAATTATCTTCCTCTGTCCCTTCAATTTTTGCTGAATATGCTACAAATAACCATTTATTAATTAGGTCTTCGTAGTTCATTCCTTTACCATTATCCTTTATAATAATTTTTGCTCTATTTGAATATATGTTTTCGAAAATAATTTCAACTTTTGTTGCATGAGCATCATAAGAATTTTTCACCAATTCAAAAACAGCAATAAAATCATCATTGATTAAATCGCTACCTATAATATTCTTTAAGGCAGAACTGACTTTAAAAGATAAAGGGTTTTGCATTTTTATATTAGTTGTTTCAATATCAATCCACTTTGCTCACTAAAAAGTGGAGGAATTGCGTTTCCTATTTGAGTATATCTTGGTACTTCCTGTATTCTTAATTTTCCACCTGTTGTATATTTCCCTTGAAATTTGTACCAATCAGGAAAAGATTGAATTCTTGCATACTCTCTAACGGTTAATATACGCGGTTCGGAATAATGAATATAATCATCTGGCAAAGTGGTTATTGTAGGTGTTTTGTCAAGAGCATTCAACGGTATTACGGTGCGTTTTTTGATATTGTATTCTTCTTGTATACTTTTGCTAATGTTAAAATTTCTTCTGTCAATAGTTGCGTCAAGAATTTTTTGGAATCGATCAATAATTACAGGTGAATGTTTAGGAAATCGATGACTGTCGGCTAATTTACCATCGGTACCTTCTCGCATTACCTTTTGATAATTACCTTTTTCTTTTCCATAAACACCAGATTGAAAACTAGGATATTCAGGAGTTTCTTCTAATCCATTTTTCCTTAATAAATCAGATATAGCATCTTGAAGGTTAGTATTTGTGTTTAATCCTTTTTCTTTGAGGAAATCAAATTTATTGCTCTCTAAAGAATTGAAAAATGCTTCTGCTTTTTCTTGCGACGCATTTTTTAAAGTTTTTTTAATTCCTACAAGAATAAAACGAGTTCTTTTTTGCGGAACACCATAATCGCCAAAATTAACTAATTGTCCTTTTACAAAATATCCAGCATCATTTAGTTTCTTCGTTACTTGTGAGGAATAGGCAACTCCTTTTTCTTTATTTTTTTTAAATTCCATTGTAAAACCTTTTACATTTTCGAAGAAAATAATTTTTGGTTCTACAATTTTCACAAAATTTATATAGGAATTAATTAAGTCATTTCTTAAATCATATTCATTTCTTTTTCCAGCCATCGAAAACCCCTGACAAGGAGGGCCACCAGCAATCATAGTCACTTTGCCTTTTAATTTTTCAAGCTGAGATTTGTATTTGTCTAGAACTTCATTTATTTCATGCGGTTGTTGAGGTAACCACTTTGGCCAATTGAAGTGATTTTTTTGATTTATTAAATTATATTCAAGGGTCTTGAATGCGTCATAACTTTTTTCAATAGCAAATAGTCCTTGCCATCCCGATTGGTGCAATCCAAGTGATAATCCACCACAACCTGCAAAAAGATCTATGTAGGTTAATTTACTCATAAGATAATTTAATTATCAAAACTAATCATAAAATAAAAAATTAAGAAGAAAAAGTGAAGTTATTTACATTTCTTGTTAAGAAACAAAAAAAAAGACTATCATTTCTGATAGTCTTTTCGCTTTTTGCTCCCTCTCTTGGGCTCGAACCAAGGACCCTCTGATTAACAGTCAGATGCTCTAACCAACTGAGCTAAGAAGGAAAGTGTAATTCACTTTAAAAGCGGTGCAAAGATAGCACGATTTTTATACTTTGCAAATAAATTTAATTATTTTTTAAAGAAATTATCAATTATTATTTCATAAATATCTTTCCCGAACGTTAAAGCCATTAGGCTCAGCAAGATAATCATTCCAAAGGTTTGCACTCGTTCCGCCACTTTTATGCTTAATGTTTTACCAGTTATCATTTCAGCAATGGTAAACAAGGCGTGACCACCATCTAATCCTGGAATAGGCAAGAGGTTCATAAATGCTAATCCTATTGAGAATACAGCCATAAATTTAAAAACAAATTCCCAATCCCATTCTGTAGGCAAGCTTCTTGTAATGCCTATTGGGCTTTTTACCTGCTTATATGCTTCGGTTTTAGGCCTCAGTATCAGTTTGAACTGTTTGATGTTGTAAATGAACTGTGTGTATGATTCTTCAACCGCCAAAGGTATTGCAGAGGTGAAACTCATATGATTTACGATTTCATACTTTTTTAAATCTTTTATAGTATGTCCTTTGGCTTCAAATCCCAAAGTTCCTTCATTTGTAACTAATGCATTTAAAGTTTCAGGTTTTCCTGCTCTTACGATATTAATTTTTACAGAATCGTTTTTTAAACTTCGAAGTTCTTTAGTAAATTGATCTAAGTATTGTGTGTTTTTATTATTTACTCCTACAATTTGATCTCCTTTAACGAGTTTAGCCATCGCTGCTTGAGATTTTGGCAATACAGTATCTACAACAATATTCTTAACACGTACGCTTATGAAGTTTCTGCCTTCTTTCTTGAAGATTTCTTTTTTCATTTCGTCAGTTAGTTTAAGGTTTACTTTGGCACCATCTCTTTGAACGACTACATCATCTCCTAAAATTATGTCAATAAATAGTCGTTGGAATTGTTCCTGAAATTTCCCGTCTACAGAAAGAATTTTATCGCCGCTTTTAAAACCTGCTTTTTCGCCAACTTCTCCAAAAGCAAACCCCGTTTTATTACACATTTCTGTTGAAATGTATTTTTGTCCTACTGTGGCGAACATAACAGTGTATATGAACCACGCTAAAATAATGTTAACTGTAATTCCGCCCAACATGATAATCAATCGCTGCCAAGGCTTTTTAGAGCGAAATTCCCAAGGCTGTGCTGGTTGTGCCATCTGCTCGGCATCCATACTTTCGTCTATCATTCCGGATAGTTTTACATAACCGCCAATAGGCAACCATCCTATTCCCCATTCGGTGTCTTTGATTTTCTTTTTGAATAAAGAAAAGTATGGATCCATAAACAGGTAGAATTTTTCGACTCTAACTTTAAATAATTTTGCGGGTATGTAATGTCCGAATTCGTGAAGAACAACAAGAACGGAAAGAATAAATAATATTTGACCTATTTGAACTAAAGTATCCATTTTTTAATTTTAGTGTTTTGTATAAAAAGCAAAAGTAAGGTTTTCGCCTTACTTTTTACAATTTATGTGCCGTGATTATTTTTTTATGAAATTTTTATGAAAAGTACCTTCTGAAGTTTCAAACGATACAATATAAATTCCTGATGCTTGACCTGAAACATCAATCCTATTTTGATTTGATTCCAATGTTTTTTGCCCCAAAGTGTTAAAAAGAGAGACTTTATTTAGCGTAATACTTGAAGGCATATCAATATTCAAAATAGCAGTACTAGGATTTGGGTACATTTTTATAGATGCTGCAAAATTAAAATTTTCTACACCCAAAGTGGTTGTATTGTCTTTTGAAATAATATTTTTATCTCGATCAAATTCTACTCCAGTTACTGTAAATGTTACAGGCACTTGAAATGTTTGTCCGTTAGTTGTATTGTCTAAAACCACATCTTTGAAAGCTCCTGCAGCTCCTGTTAATCTTACAGGAACAGGCATTTCAAAGAAAGTAACCGATGCATCAGACTGTGTTTGATTAATCTGAACGGTTGCTTGTCCAGCACCTGAATTGTAAGCATTAATACTATAAGTAGGATAGCCTTGATTGTAAATCCAATCGTTAAAAAATTCTTGTAAACTTCCTGGCGAACCATATAATGTTTCCATTTTTGCCTGAAACTCTGGTGTTATCGCATAGGCATAAGCATATCTTGAATCAGAAAGGTAATCTCTTAAGCCTTGAAAATAGGCTGTAGAACCCATTTTAAAACGTAACATATTAGAAACCATCGAGCCTTTATCGTAAGTCAAGCGAAGACTAAATATTCGATTTACGGAAGTTAATTGAGCATCTGTTAAATAGACATTACCGCTGGTTTGTGAAGTAATGTTGTTAATCTTAATGGTTTTCCAGTTTTTAAATGCCGCAGCTCCGTCCAGATGTTCCACCACGCAACCCGACATATATTCTGTGATTCCTTCATTTAACCAGATGTCTTTCCAAGAACCACACGTAATTTTGTTTCCAAACCATTGATGCCCCATTTCATGCGAAATTAATTCTCGATCATAAGCTCCAGAACCATCATAAGAAGTCATAAACGAAACCGTGGTGTGTTCCATTCCGCCTCCCCAACCAAATTCTGCATGCCCATATTTTTCGTTTCTAAATGGATAAGGCCCCAAAATGGATTCGAAAAAATTAATTATTGTTGGAGTTACAGCTACACTAGCTATATTTGCTGTGGCAGTTTCAGGGTACATGTAATTTACAATTGGGAAAAAACCAGTTGTTGCTGTTCCTCCTTGTTGATTATGAATTTGATAGTTTGTAACAGCAATGGCAATTAAGTAAGCAGGAATTGGATAATTGTGTTGGAAATGAGTAATTTTGTTAACCCCCGAAGTTACAGGAGTTCCTATTTCCAATCCATTTGAAACACTTTTATATGCTGATGGGGCGGTAATATACACATCAATATTATTAATTTTATCATTCAAATCTTGCTTACACGGCCACCAATCTCTTGCGCCATATGGTTCAGATAGTGTCCATAAAACCGGTTTTGTATTAAAGGGGGTTGTTCCGTGTGTGTCTATTTGAAAAGAACCAAATCCTGTTGTAGTGGGGTTTCCAGAATAATTAATTTCTAGTGTTTCTGATGTGCCACTTGCTTGTGTTGAAGGCAAAGTAATTATTAATTCGTTGGAAGCACTTCGAGTATAAGCTAAACTTATTGTGCCTTTTTTTACTGAAGATACAGTCATCACATTACTCAAATCGAATGTTACTGTATTTATATTACTTAGAGCAGTATAGGTAGTTGTCACTTTTCCAGTTATGCTAGCAACTGCTGGATTAACAGTGAATTCTAGTTTGTGATAAGTTATGTCATAGTTTAGAGTGTTAGGATTTACTCTAAAATTAATTGTATTAGAAGCTGATTTCATTTCAGATTCTACCATTTTTTGTTGTCTCGTTTTTTCAGTTTGAGAAAAAACAAAAAATGGGACAAATAATAGGATGCAGGTAATTTTTTTCATAAAAAATAAATTAATCTACAAACATATATTTTTTCTTGCAAACACGCTGTTAAATCTTTAATAAAATATGAAAATTAGTATCGATAAAGTAGTTTTTTTATTCGTTAAAGTGTTTTTTGTCAATAAAATAAAACAGAATTAACAAATAACTAATTTTATATGTTTGCTTTTTTATACTTTTATAAAGTATAATTTCAAATAAATTTTTTATGAAAACTAAAATTAGTCAAATTGCTTTGTTATTTCTGTTCTTTTTTTCTTTGCAAACGCTATATTCTCAAGAAGAAAGCAGGTATGAGTTAACTTTGAATACCGATTATAATGGGATTAGAAACAGATTAAAATTAGTAAATATTTCATATAGTTTGGGCAATTATGCTATAGAAGCTGATCCTGCTATTCCACAAAAAATAGAACCTGTTTACATAAATGCAACTGCCACAGAAATTGCAAACAAAGAGTTTTATAAAATTTTTGAAAACAACAAGAACAAAATTAATGGATTTATTGAAATCAAAGACAATTATGGAAAAAATCCATTGCGAAAAATTGAATTTAAAAACTCCTCCTTAGTGCTTTCTGAATCCATTTCGAATTATAGTTCTGGAAATTCAGTTAGCATTGCTATTTATGGTTATTCTGTTATAGTAGATGGAGTTGGTATTTACAGCAAATAATATTATTTTTTAGATAACGTGAAATTTAGTTCACAACTATAATAGAAAAGGCTTTCTCAACTTAATGAGAAAGCCTTTTATTATTTCGCTTTTTAGCTCTTGAAGAGTATTCAAAATAGTTCTTACTTGCCTCCCAAAAGTAACAATTCATTAGCGATAACTTCAGTATAAAATCTTTTTATGCCGTCTTTGTCATCATAACTTCTATGGGTTAGTTTTCCTTCAAGGGCAATTTCTTTTCCTTTGGTTACAAAATTTTCGATTATTTCGGCAATTTTCCCAAAAGCCGAAATATTATGCCATTGGGTGTCGGTTACTTTTTCTTTGTTCTCATTGTAATATACCTCGTTTGTGGCAATAGTGAACTTGGCTAATTTTTTACCTCCTTCTAGGATTTTAATTTCTGGTTCTTGTCCTACGTGTCCAATTAACTGTACTTTGTTTCTTAATGCATTCATGGCGTTTAAATTTAAATTGTTATTAAAATTGATTTTTTGTTTGTCTTGATGGTATTGCAATTTATTTTTGACATTACAATTGTTTCATTTCGACAGTGCAAAGATGTGGTGATTGAAAATTCTTATTCGGTTAACATTCGTTTACTTTCGGTTGTAATTGTTTGTAACCGTTTGTAATTGGAAATTTTTAATTATATTTGGTTGATTTTAAGAGAATTATTTTTAAATCATTTTAATTGAAAAAAATGAATCAAAATCTCCAAAACGATTTCAATAATCTTGAAAATTTACTTGAAAAAGTGAAAATTCAAAGTATAAATTATATAAAAGATCTTAATAATAGACCAACTTCTACAAATAATAGAATTGAAAATTTCAGTAATTTATCTGAAAACGGTTTAGGAACTTTAGATGCTTTACAACATTTCAATCAAAAATTTGAACCGATTATAGTTGCCTCATCTGGACCAAGATATTGGGGCTATGTTACTGGCGGGTCAACGCCAGCATCAATTATTGGCGATTGGTTGACGAGTGTTTATGACCAAAACTGTCAAAATACGGATGGCGCTGGCGATATTTCTGCCAACATTGAAATAGAAACCATTCAATTGCTATTGAATTTATTCGAATTACCAAAAGATTTTTTTGGAGGATTTGTTACTGGTGCCACGATGTCTAGTTTTACTTGTTTAGCAGTGGCAAGACAATGGTTTGGCAAACAAATGAACAAAGATTTAGCTAAAGATGGTGTTTCAAGCAAATTGAATGTTCTTACCGCTACGCCACATTCATCAGCGATTAAAGCATTGTCAATGTTGGGTATCGGCAGTAACAATATTATCAAAATCAATAAAAAAGGAGGCAATCGTGAGGCGATGGATATGACTGATTTTGAGAATAAAATAAATCAATTAAACGGTGAGCCTTTCATTCTACTATCGAGTGGAGGAACAGTAAACACAGTGGATTTTGACGATTTTGAAGCTATTGCAAAACTCAAAGAAAAGTATAATTTTTGGTGGCATATTGATGCTGCTTTTGGCGGATTTGCAGTTTTATCTTCATCGCATAAGCATTTAGTAAAAGGTTGGGAAACATCCGACAGTATTACGATTGATTGCCACAAATGGTTAAATGTTCCTTATGAAAGCGCTGTATTTTTTGTAAAACAAAAGTACAATATTCTGCAAGTAGAAACTTTTCAGAATTCGAATGCCCCTTATTTGGGAAACCCAATGGAACATTTTGATTATCTTAATTTTTTACCTGAAAATTCACGTCGATTAAAGGCCTTGCCTGTTTGGTTTTCGCTTATGGCATATGGTAAAAAAGGAATTGCTGATTTGGTTCAAAACAATATACAAAACGCTACAGATTTTGGAAAATTTATTGAAAAAAGCGACTGTTTTGAATTGCTTGCACCAGTTAGATTAAACACCGTTTGTTTCACTATTTCGGGTAACAAAAATCAAAATAAAATCGGCGTTTTTCTAAAAAACCTAAATGAAACTGGAAAAGTTTTTATGACACCAACGGTTTATAATGAGAAAAAAGGAATCCGTGCAGCTTTTGTAAATTGGCTAACCGCTAAAAAAGATATTGAAATGGTTGCTGAATTAATGAAAGAAATTGTCAAAAATTTATAAAATGAAAACATACTGGAAAATGCCCAAGGAATTGAAAGTAATTTTTAATCAAGAAATAAATGACAGTCAAGCCTTATTTCGTGAAAATGAATTAGCTGCTTCCTGGAAAAAGCTAGAACGAGCTCACATTATAGGACAACCTTGGGCTGTTGAGCATACTATTTCTCACATTGAAATGCTTATTTTTGCTTTAAAAATAAAAAACACGAAAGAAATAATTGGGCAATTACCTAGATTGTTTGTTGGAGGTATAAAATCGTATGTAGGGGTTATTCCAACTGGAAACACGGGCGGTTCCAATGTCCATCCTTTGAAAAAAATGCCAATTCCAGATGATATTCTGCAAATTATGAATCCATATTATAATTATTAATGAAAAACCTTGAAACTTTAAAATTCCCCATTGGAGCATTCCAAAAACCAATCTCAATTTCTGAAAACGACATTCAAAAATGGATTGAGACTATTGAAAACTTTCCTAATAGAATTAAAAGAATAACCGAAAATCTGTCTGTTGAAAAATTAAACTGGCAATATCGCCCAGAAGGTTGGTCGATCAAACAAGTCGTGCATCATTGTGGTGATAGTCATATGAATAGTTTGATACGATTTAAACTGGCTTTGACCGAAGATTTACCTACAATAAGACCCTATGAGGAAGCGCTTTGGGCAATTCTGCCCGATGGAGTTATGGACGAATTAACGGCTTCGATACAAATTATTCAAGGGGTTCATGCAAGATGGGTTTTATTATTAAAAAGTTTTAGTACTACTGAATTTACTAGACAATTTTTGCATCCTGCCAGTGGGAAAATATATACACTCGATGAGGCTTTAGGATTGTATGCTTGGCATTGCAACCACCATTTGGCTCATATAGAACAAGCATTGTTGTATAAAGGCATATTTCCTAACTAGCCCAGATAGTAGTGGAAATCCTTTTGAAGAAAAATTGTATTTTTTCGTGCCTGAAAAGAACGACCAACGGAAGTTCCTTTTTGGGTTTAGAAAAAAGCAATTTTTCTTCAAAAGATTGTAACGAATAGCTGGATTAGCTTCAAATAAAAAAAATATGAAAAACTGTTTGGAATGCAATGATAAAATTGTGGGACGTGAGGACAAAAAGTTCTGTAGCGATGGTTGTCGCAATGCGTACAACAACAAAATGAACAAGGACAATACCAATTTGATGCGAAACATTAACAACAAATTGCGCAAAAATTATCGAATTTTGTGTGAGTTGAATGTAGATGGAAAGGCCAAAACGACTCGAACCAAACTTCTTAGTAAAGGTTTTGATTTTGAGTTTTTCACTTCGATTTATAATACCAAAACGGGAAACACGTACTTTTTTTTGTATGATCAAGGGTATCGAGCTTTGGAAGACGAGTATTTTATGTTGGTTAAAAAAGACAGTTAATGGCAGAAAATAAAACACAAATATCGATTTTAGGTTGTGGCTGGTTGGGTTTGCCATTGGCTGTTTCGTTACTTGACGATGGATTTTTGGTCAAGGGATCAACAACTTCGGAGAGTAAACTTTCGGAGTTGGAGGAAAAGGGTATCGATTCGTTTTTGATTGTTTTGAGCGAAAAAGATATTATTGGAAATGTTAGGGATTTTTTGAACGATTCGGAAATTTTAATTATAGATATTCCGCCAAAACTTCGAAGAATTGATAAAGAAAATTTTGTTTCTAAAATTAGTAATCTGATTCCGTTTATAGAAAAATCAAGCGTAAAGAAGGTTTTGTTTGTAAGTTCAACTTCGGTTTATGCAGACAACAATTTGGTCGTAACAGAAGAAACGATTGCGAAACCAGATTCGGAAAGTGGAAAACAATTGTTGGAAGTGGAAGCTATTTTGCAAAACAACAAATACTTCAAAACTACCGTGTTGCGTTTTGGTGGATTAATTGGTTTAGATCGACATCCTGTAAAGTATATGGCTGGTCGCAATAATATAGAAAACCCAAAAGCTCCAGTAAATCTGATTGCTATTTCTGACTGTATTGGAATTATCAAAAAAATTGTAAATTATAGAGAACTTGCTGAAGGCTCTTCTGAGCTTGTCGAAGGCTCTTCTGAGCTTGTCGAAGCATGGGGAGAAATTTTTAATGCTGTAAACCCAAAACATCCAACAAAAAAAGAGTATTATACACAAAAAGCGATTGATTTTGGTTTGGCGATTCCGAATTTTGATTCTAACTCGAAAAATGATTTTAAAATTGTGTCATCAGAAAAAGTGATTGAAATATTAAAGTATACATTTATAGAAAATTTATAAAAAAATTGAAAAACAGCAAACAAAAAATCATTTCAGCCTTGCCAGTTATTGCCTTAGTATGGATAAGTTTCGCTTGGGGAACCACTTGGATTGCTTCAAAAGAAGGCGTTAGATATATGCCAGCGATACAGCTGGTTGCGATACGGCAGTTTTTAGGAGCGACTGTATTTCTGTCTTTTTTTATTTTTAAAAAGGCCAAATGGCCTAATAAGAGTCAGTGGAAAAGCATTTTTGTGCTTTGTTTTCTGAATTTTATTTGCAGTAATGCTTTGAGTACTTGGGGAGTCAAGTATATTAGTAGCGGATTGGGTGCTATAATTGGTACTATTTTTCCGTTGTGGTTGGTTTTGATCCAAGTGGTAAAAAAACAATATGTTCCTAGAAATGCTATATGGGGATTGCTGGTTTGTTTCTTGGGAATATGTGTTATCTTTTACGACCACTTGGCAGATTTTTTGAATCCTGATTTTGTATTTGGAATTGTTTTATCTGTAATTGCAACCTTTACTTGGGCATTGTGTTCGTATTATACGGTTAGTTATGCACAAAATTTTAATCCATATTTTAGTTTAGGAATCCAAATGTTTATTTCCAGTATTTTGCTTTATGGAATTTGTATTGGAACAAATAATACTATTCCAATAGATGCAATTCCTGTCAAATCTTGGTATGCCATTGCTTATTTGGTTCTAATTGGTTCTGTGATGACTTTTGTTGCTTTTATTTATGTTTTACAGAAATTTCCACCTACAGTAAGCAGTCTTTACGCCTATGTTAATCCTATTGTTGCTTTGTTATTGGGTGTTTTATTTTTTAAAGAACCGTTAACAATTGCTATTGGTTTGGGAGGAATTTTGGTGCTGTGTGGCATTTATTTAGTAAATTTATCCATTAAAAAAAATAGAATTATCCATTATGAAAAAATTAAATCTTAGTTTATTTCTCTTACTTTTTGGGTTATGCCTTAAAGCACAAGAAAAAAAGAATTTCGTTTCACCCAACGAAAACTTAATCACAGAGAATATTGCAGAAATCCCAAAAGAATTAGTTGTTCAGACTAAAAAATATTCTGAATCCAGAGGTGCCTCATTAATAGAAATACATCCACTTAAAAATGAAATTATAATTGCAACCCGTTTTGGTTCTACAGCACAATTGCATAAAGTGATACAACCTTTGGGTGCTAGAAAGCAAATTACTTTTTTTGATGAGCCTGTCGGAAATGCCAGCTTCGAACCTACAAAAGGAGACTATTTGATTTATTCTAAAGACATTGGCGGAAATGAATTTGGTCAACTTTTCAAATTAGATTTAAAAACCTTGAAATCTACTCTAATAACCGATGGTGGTCGTTCCCAAAACGGCGGTATTAATTGGAAAAAAGACGGTTCTGGTTTTTATTTCTCTTCAACCAAAAGAAATGGAGGAGATCGAGATATTTATTATATGAATCCAAATGATCCAAAATCTGTTACACTTGTTTTGCAGGTAAAAGGAGGAGGTTGGGGCATTCAAGACATTTCAAATGATGGGAAAAAGCTATTGGTTGGCGAATATGTATCTGCAAACGAATCACACCTTTGGTTGTTTGAAACAGAAACTAGTAAGCTGACCCAACTAACCAATAGAAATGACAAAGGCATTGTGCAAAGCAATGCAGGATTTTCAAACAATGCTAATGAAATATGGTTTGTAACCGATAGAGATAATGAATTTCAACGTTTGTCAACCTTTAATCTTGATACGAAAAAAATAATGTATCACACTTCTTCTATTGCTTGGAATGTAGAATCGTACACACTTTCTGATGATAAAAAACAAATGGCTTTTAGCACAAATGAAGGCGGTTTAAACAAATTGTATCTTATGAATTCTACTTCTAAAACATTTAAAGAAGTTAAAAATATTCCAATAGGATTAATTAGTGGTTACAATTTCACTAAAGACGGACAAAGTTTATTCTTCACTCAATCAACAGCAGATTCCTCTTCGGATGTGTATAAGCTATCGTTAAAAACAAATAAAATCGAACGCTGGACGGAAAGTGAATTGGGCGAAATGCAAAAAGAGGATATGTCTTCCCCAAAATTTATAGAGTGGAATAGTTTTGATAATTTAAAAATTTCTGGATTTTATTATCCAGCTGCATCTAAATTTATTGGGAAAAGACCTGTTTTGATTAACATTCACGGTGGTCCAGAAGGGCAATCAATGGCTTCTTTTTTAGGCTCTAACAATTATTACACGAACGAACTAGGTGTTGTAATGATTTTTCCAAATGTGCGTGGTTCCTCTGGTTTTGGCAAAAGCTATATTGCTAAAGACAATGGTTTTTTAAGAGAAGATTCTGTAAAAGATATCGGTGCGCTTCTAGATTGGATTGCACAACAACCCGAATTAGACAACGACCGAATTATGATTATGGGCGGTAGTTACGGCGGCTATATGACGTTTGCCACAGCATTTCATTATGCGGATAGAATAAGATGTTCTGTAGATGTGGTGGGGATTTCTAATTTTAATACTTTCTTAAAAAATACCGAAGAATACCGTCGTGATTTGCGTAGAGTAGAATATGGTGACGAAAGAGAACCAAAAATGTATGCGTTTCTAGATAAAATCTCACCATTGAACAATACCGATAAGATTAAAAAACCATTATTTATTATTCAAGGAACAAACGATCCAAGAGTACCCGTTACTGAGGCTACTCAAATGAGAGATAAGCTAAAAGCACAAGGCAATACGGTTTGGTATTTGGAAGCAAAAGACGAAGGACATGGTTTTCGTAAAAAAGCAAATGTGGATTACCAGCGTTTGGCTGTAATACGATTTATGGAAGAATATTTGTTGAAGTAATTTCTAAAAAAACGAAGCCTAAATAATTTATACTCAGTCTTCGTTTTCTATAAAATTAAATTACCAAATTTTGACTCTTTTTTCAGGATCAATATACAATTTGTCTCCTTTTTTTATTTTGAAAGTTTCATAAAAGGTATCTAAGTTTTGTAGTGGTACATAAGCACGATACATAGCAGGCGAATGTGGATCTGTTTTTACTTGATTTTTAATGGCTTCGTCTCTCATTTTTGCTCTCCAAATAGTAGCCCAAGAAATAAACAAGCGTTGTTCAGGTGTAAAACCATCAATGCGTCCTGGGTTTCCATTTTTGTTTAAAAACAACTGCAATCCATCGTAAGCAGCATTTATTCCTCCTAGATCGCCAATATTTTCACCAAGAGTAAACTTTCCGTCTACAAATGTACCAGGAAGTGGTTCCAAAGCACTGTATTGCGCTGCGAGTGCTCCACCCAATCCTGTAAATTGTTTTAGATCGTCTTCCGTCCACCAATCCTTTAAATTTCCATCGGCATTGTAGCGAGAACCAGAATCATCGAATCCATGTGAAATTTCGTGACCGATTACGGCACCAATTCCTCCGTAGTTTACCGCTTCGTCTGCTTTGTAATCATAAAAAGGAGGTTGTAATATGGCAGCAGGAAATACAATTTCGTTGTAAGACGGATTAAAATAGGCATTAACTGTTTGTGGTGACATTCCCCAACGAGTTTTGTCAACAGGTTTTTTTAAATCATCTATGTTTTCTGCAAATGCCCAACGGGAAACATTTTTCATATTCTCGTAATAGTTTCCTCCTTCTTCTAAAGATACAACTTCTAGTTTAGAATAATCTTTCCATTTGTCAGGATATCCAATTTTTACAGTAGATTTTTTTAATTTTTCGATAGCTCCTTTTCGAGTTGCGGGTGTCATCCAAGGCAATTTGTTGATTCTATTTTCAAATGCTATAAAAATATTGTCAATCATTAGTTTTGCTTTGACTTTGGCTTCGGCTGGAAACTTTTTTTCTACATACAGTTTGCCTAATGCTTCCCCAACTGTTCCGTTGACTACTTGTAATGCTCGTTCTTCACGAGGTCTTTGTTTTAAAGCGCCTTGCAATGTTTTGCTGTAAAATTCCCAATTGGCCGTTTCAATTTCTGATGTTAGCACACCTGTTGATTTGTTTAACAATGTCCATCGCATATAGGCTTTTAGGTCTTCAATGTTGGTGTTTTTAAATAATTCATCTAATGCCATCATGTATTTTGGTTGCGATACATTAAGAGAATCAATTTTATCAATTCCAACCCCTTGTAGATACGCATTCCAATTCACCGATGGTGTTAGTTTTTGTAAACCATCAACGGTCATTGGATTGTATGTTTTTCTTCGGTCACGACGTTCAACACGATCTAATCTTGGTTTTGCCATAGCAATTTCTACTGACAAAACTTTGGCAGCATTTTGCTTAGCTTCTTCAGTATTTTCTCCTATGAAAGAGAACATTTTTGCTAGGTGGCTTACATATTTTTCACGTTTTTCTTTCGAGTCTTTATCATCAGAAACGTAATAATCCCTATCAGGCAAACCCAAACTGCCTAAACCAATATTCACAACATTTCGATTGCTATCCTTTGCGTCAGGGCTTATTCCTATACTATAAAAACCTATTCCGCCTTGAGGTTCCATTTCAAGTATTAAGTTGTTGACATCTTGAATGTTTTTTAGCTCATTTATTTTGGTTAAGTAAGGTTTTATAGGATTTATTCCCAGTTTGTTTCTAGAAATAGTATCCATATAGGTTTGATATACGTTTATGGCTTTTGCTTGATCTGATTTTGGATCTAAATTTTTATTAGCAGCAGCTTCTTTAAGAATAGCCAGCGCATCTTTATCGGTGTTTTGGCGTAATTCATCAAAACTTCCCCAACGAGTTTTGTCCGCTGGAATTTCAGTTTTGTCTACCCAAGTCCCATTTACATATCTAAAAAAATCATCCCCAGGTTTGACCTTTTTATCCATTAATGACAAGTCTATACCAGGTTTTTTAGTTTTTGTGACTTCTTTTTTTTGAGCTATGGCAAGATTTGTTATCCCTAATGCAGAAATTAAAAGAATTGAGTTTAGTTTAGTTGTATTGATTCTCATAGTTAAGGTAAATTAATAGAATCTAAAATTAAATAAAAATCCCAGTTGTAATTTTACAACTGGGATAAATTAACTTTATTATAACAAAAAATTAGTTTTTAATAATTCGTTTTACGGTGCTTAAATTATTTGAAGATACTTTTATAAAGTAGATACCGGTTGATACATTATTTAAGTCTAAAGCTTTTTCAGAATTTACACTAGAAAAATCTTTGATACTAACAATCACTTTTCCAGTAACATCATATACTTCTAATTTATCGATAGCCTTATCTCCTGTCGAAACATTAAACACACCTGTTGAAGGATTTGGATATATTGCTATGTTTTGCAAGTCAAAATCTTTATTTGATAAAACACCGTCAACAACAAAATCATCAATAACAACACCAACAGCTTGTACGGCTTCATCAGCATGAAATACAATTCTAAAAATAACATTTTGCTGACCAATCAGACTATTTAATCCATAAAAGTAAGGAGTTAAAGTTGTTCCGGGCGCTGTAGTTGCTGTAGTCCATTGCTTTCCTGGGCAATTCAAACAATCTGCAGCTGCTCCAGCATCTGTCGCTGTAGTTGGAGTTCTGTTACTGTTGTACCAGTTTGGACCTTGTGCACCAAGTACAGTCCAGTTGGCTCCTAAATTTGTAGAGTATTCTACATAAACAATATCCCAGTCTGGCTCTAAATCGTAAGCCATTTTGAATTTAATTTGTGGGTTTACCGCATATCTTAAATCATAACATTGAGAGTAAATATAAGACTTTGTCGCATTTGGGTATTGTCCCGTTGCATTTGTAGTATATACTGTGTTTGTTCCCGTTCCTAATAATGCAGTTGTATTTGTTGTTCTTGTCCATAAGCTAGATGCAGAACCCTCATTAGAAGTTAACAACCCAGAATTTGTAGCTTCAAACGTATTAGTAACTCCCACTGTTCCAGAATCATTCACATAAAATGGGGCAGAGCCTTGATTGTTATCTAAATAAGTATCCCCCACAATTGTTGAGGTAACGTTTAAAGTGTATGCGCCTCTTGTAGCTGGCGTAAAACTTGGCAATGGAATAGTTTGTGTTGCATTTACAGCGATAGTCCCCGTCCAATTGTATGCTAATGGAGTGCCATTGTAATCGTAATTCACACTTACTGTTGTCACCGGATTTGCTCCAATATTTTTAACATTTATTTCAGCAGAAATAGTAGGAGCTGAACACGTTAAAGTTAAAGGAACATTTTGTACACTCACTAGTCTTAATTCGTTAGCAGGAGCTTGATATGGTATTTCACTTCTCCAAACACCACGACCATAAGTTCCGGCTGTAATAAAACCATCGTATACATTAATTTCTAAATCATTAACATCTACATTTGGTAAATTGGTGTCAAATGGCTCAAATTGCGTCATACTATCATCTCTGTAAAAAACACCTAGACTAGTCCCAACATATAATGGATTCAATGTGTTTCTCCCTTGATGTCTGATAACGTTTTTACCAATATTTGGAAGCCCCGTTTTTATTGAAGTAAAAGTTAATGTAGCAGCAGCTCCATTTGTGGATTTCATTACATCACCTGTCGTTCCAGCTGTGGTAATGTATACAATGGTATTGTCAGAAGAATTTACTTCTATTGATGTAATTCCGCTAACTGCCGTATACACTTTAGTAAAATTCACCCCTTTGTTTATACTTCTATATAAATCTACACCATTAGCAACAAAGATAATGTTATCATCCGTTGGGCTAATTTCTATTTCTTCCACATCTCCAGCTCCAATAGTATTTAATGGGCCAGCTGCCATTTGTAATGCCCAAGCGCCTGTAGCGTCTAACTTGTATAATTTGTTATACCCAGCAAACAATTCACCAGCACTATTAGCAGCCATAGGAGTTACCCAATTTCCACCTGTATCACCAGTTCCTGTTTCAGCAGTTGGAGCAGTTGTTGATGCAGTAGCAAATTCTCCAGAGTTATCACTTGTTGTTAAGCCTTGACCATATTGTGAAAAACCATAATAAATATTACTATTCGCTGGGCTAATAGCGCAATCCATACCATCACCCCCGTGGTATCCTTTCCATGTTCCATTACTAAAACCGTATCCACCATTGTCTTGCAATCCACCAGCTACTTTTTCAGAAGTTTGCTTGGCTACCGCAATTTTATAAAATTGACTTATTTGAGCGGTTCCTGTTAAATCAGTAAATGTTGCGCCATTGTCTAATGAGCGATAAATTCCTCCATCACTACCACAAAATAATTGTCCATTAATATATTGTAAATAGTGAATGTCTGCGTGTGTAAACGAAGCATTATATGTACTCCAAGAATTTAAAGCGCCCCAATTTGCATTGGCAACCCCGCCATCTGTAGACTTCCAAACATTTAAAGCCCCTGAAAACATAGTATCTGCATTAGTGTTTGACACTGCATAAGCTAATGCATACCAAGCTTGATCGTTTTCAAATATATTTGTTGGAGTGCCAATAGCACTACGTTTAACAAATGAAGCTCCACTATTAGTAGATCTATATACTCCTTGAAATGGGAGTCCAGTAGCGCTTTTTGCTGATATTACATATACGTTATCTGGGGCAGCTGGAGAAACATCTAATTTCATCCTTGCTGAAAGAGTTGTAGTTGCATTTGGTAATCCGGTTGTTGTAACTGTAAAAGTAGCACCATTATCTGATGATTTGTAAAAACTAGTATCTGTACATGCGTAAATAGTTGCAATTGGTGTTGTTGCTGTACCTGTACCTGGTTTAAGTTTCATTGCTCCTTGAGAGAAATCGCCAGCTTGAATAATTGACCAAGTTGTTCCCCCATTAATTGTTCTTTGTAAACCAGCACTTGTAGCACACCACAATATTTGATTGTTTGTTGGGTGTATAAGCAAATCTCCAGCTCTTGAACTTGTATTACCAAATGTCAAACCAGTAGCAGCCCAAGTTGTTCCACCATTAGTTGATTTAAGTACTCCTATAGAATAGGTATCTCCAGCGTTACTATCACCAGTAGCAATATACACAGTGTTTGAATTCGAATAATCAATAGCAATTCCGGATACTCCCATTTGCCCTTCATTATCACAAAGCGGCGTCCAAGATGGACCACCTACAGCGTTGATGTTGTTTGTTTTCCAAGCGCCACCACCAGGTGTACCGAAATACATTACATTAGCATTACTAGGATCGGCAACTATAACGTTTATTCTTCCTCTTGCTCTTGTTTTTGCTGAGGTTACTTGAGTTGCGTTTCCAAAAGGACCAAGTGGCAACCAGTTACTAGTAGGTAATGCAAGCGCAGAACGATTTGCATTTCTCGAATTTTGAGATTTAGCATTTCTTTTTTGCTCCATAGCCATTTTCATTTCAGCTGGAGACATAATGAAACCTTTGTCGTTCACTTGATTTCTCCAGTGGTATTCCCATCTTTTAAAGGGCTTGTAACCACTTCCTTTTTTGAATTTGTCTTTACTTTCCCAATACTTTTCAGAAGTAAGTACTAATTGATCATAAGTTAGATCTTGATTGTTCTCTTTAGCTCTTTCCGTGCCGTCTCCGTTTTTCAACCAAGGCGCGCTTGAGTTGAACTGTGCAAAACCATTAAATGCAAACGATAATGCAACAAGTAGGTAGAATTTTTTCATGATTAATAATTTTT
Organism: Flavobacterium sp.; assembly: GCF_031422135.1. Classification (GTDB taxonomy): domain Bacteria; phylum Bacteroidota; class Bacteroidia; order Flavobacteriales; family Flavobacteriaceae; genus Flavobacterium. The sequence goes on from NZ_JANOQD010000007.1 coordinate 57,504, forward strand.
TTCCAAAAATAGTACGTTTTTTTCTATTTATCAATTTTTTAACATTCATTTTTATTTTGTTTTACAAATTAACAGTATGCAGTTTTGTATTTTTGTAAAAAAATGAATGTTTACTTTCTTAAAAAATTTTAGAACGTTATTAATAACGCTTTCCATTTTATCAATTTTGATAATTGTATTATTTTATCTTGCCTTAAAACCTTCAAAATCATTACCTATTTATACACCTTCAATGGTTAATCCTGAATTAGTGGATACTACAATGCAACACATTGCTAACAAACACTTTATAGCTGACTTTGCATTCACAAATCAAAACGGAAAAACCATTACACAAAAAGAGTATGAAGGGAAAGTATATGTTGCCGATTTCTTTTTTACTACTTGTGGGTCTATTTGCCCTATAATGACGGACAATATGGTCTGGCTGCAAAGTCAAATAAAAAATAATCCTAAAGCACTATTGCTTTCTCATTCCGTTACACCGGATATTGATAATGTTTCCGTTTTAAAAAAATATGCCCTCAAAAAAGGCGTGATTGATGGCAAATGGAATCTTGTTACTGGCGATAAAAAAGACATTTACTTCATAGCAAGAAAATCGTATTTAGCTGTTAAAACGGGAAATCCAATAGAAATGTATGATATGGTGCATACCGAAAATTTTGTTTTAGTGGATGATAAAAAACGAGTTCGAGGTTTTTATGATGGTACGAAAAGAGAAGAAGTTGAAAGATTATTGGAAGACCTTCTTTTTTTGTGTGAATCCAATAAAAAAGACTAATTTTGTTTTAAATTTATTCAATCTAAATAAACTTGAGCCTAACTATTTCTCATCTTGCTATTGGTCAAAAAGCAATTATAAAAGATTTTGACATTAACAATATCCCTTTAAAGCTATTGGAAATGGGCTGTTTGCCTGGCAATTTTGTCGAAGTGGTTCAAATTGCCCCTTTTGGTTGTCCTTTATATTTGAATATTAACGATTGTCATTTAGCCATTCGTTTAGAAACGGCTTCTGTTATTGAGGTAGAAATTCCAACAGAAAATCACTTGTAATGAAAGTTGGAAACATTAACATAGCCCTTATAGGAAACCCAAATACTGGAAAAACTTCGGTTTTCAATCAACTTACCGGTTTAAATCAGCAAGTGGGTAATTATCCCGGAATTACGGTCGAGAAGAAACAAGGCGTTTGTAAATTGTCTTCAAATTTGAAGGCTACAATTCTTGATTTGCCAGGAACCTATAGTCTAAACGCAAGTTCGCTGGACGAAAATGTAGTTATCGAATTATTATTAAATAAAAACGATAAAGACTATCCTGACGTTGCCATTGTGGTTACGGAAGTCGAAAATTTGAAGCGTAATTTATTGCTTTTTACCCAAATTAAGGATTTAGAAATACCAACCATTCTTGTCATAAATATGTCAGACCGAATGAGTTATAAAGGCATTTCGCTCGACATACCATATCTTGAAAGTCATCTTAAAACCAAAATTGCATTAACTAGTTCTCGAAAAGGAGAAGGGATAGCTGAATTGAAGAATTTGATTGTAAATTATAAAAATATTACTACCGAACCTTGTTTGAATGCTTCTAATATTGATGATGACTATTTTGGAAATCTCCGTCGGGCTTTTCCGAATCAATCGTTATACAAATTATGGTTGGTCATTACACAAGATGTCAATTTTGTAAATTTAGATCGAAAACAGTTACCCAACCCTTCGTTCACCAAATCGAAAGCTGATCTCAAACGCTTGCAACAAAAAGAAACCATTAAGCGTTACCAGTTTATTAATGATGTTTTAAAAATAGGTCAAACCATAGATATTGCAAACGCCAAAGGCTTACGAAGTCGTTTGGATAGAATCTTGATGCACAAAGTTTTTGGTTATGTAATCTTCTTTTTGATTTTGATGCTGATTTTTCAGTCTATTTTCGATTGGTCTAGTCTTCCAATGGATTTTATAGACAGTTCCTTTGTTAGTTTAAGTTCTTGGGTTGAAACTCAATTACCTGCTGGTGTTTTAACGAATTTGATAGTCCAAGGAATCATTCCTGGATTGGGTGGAATCGTGATTTTTATTCCACAAATAGCCTTTTTATTTCTTTTTATTTCCATTTTAGAAGAAAGTGGCTATATGAGTCGTGTGGTTTTTTTGATGGATAAATCAATGAGAAAATTTGGACTCTCCGGCAAAAGTGTTGTCCCGCTTATTTCTGGAACCGCTTGTGCCATTCCTGCTATTATGGCGACACGAAATATCGAAAACTGGAAAGAAAGATTAATCACTATTTTAGTCACACCGTTTACTACATGTTCCGCTAGGCTACCTGTTTATTCTATTATTATTTCATTGGTTATACCTAAAACAAGATTGTTTGGTGTTATTAGTTTGCAAGCCATAACCTTAATGATGTTGTATTTGTTAGGTTTCGGAATGGCATTGTTTTCTGCTTGGGTTTTAAATAAAATATTGAAAATTCAATCAAAATCTTATTTTGTTATCGAAATGCCAAATTACAAGCTGCCACTATTTAAAAATGTAGCACTAAATGTTATCGAGAAAACCAAATCGTTTGTTTTTGGTGCTGGAAAAATGATTTTAGCCTTGTCCGTTATACTTTGGTTTTTGGCATCGTATGGACCAGGCGATGATTTTAAAAACGCAACGGAAATTGTTACAAAACAAAATAGTACTAAAGAAAATTTAGAATCTAAAATTGCTTCTTATAAATTAGAACATTCCTATATAGGCATAGTAGGAAAAACAATCGAACCCGCAATCATTCCTTTGGGTTATGATTGGAAAATTGGAATTGCAATTGTTACATCGTTTGCTGCTCGTGAGGTTTTCGTGGGAACATTAGCAACTATATATAGTGTTTCCGAATCAGGAGATCAAGAGGAAACCATCAAGAATAAATTATCTGCCGAAATTAATCCGTTGACGGGAGAAAAATTGTTCAGCTTGCCTTCTGGAATTTCACTACTGCTTTTTTATGCTTTTGCAATGCAATGTATGAGTACTTTGGTAGTTACCAAAAAAGAAACCAACTCTTGGAAATGGCCTTTAATTCAATTGGTTTTTATGAGTGGATTTGCTTATTCGGTTGCTTTTATTGCTTTTCAATTGTTGAAGTAACAAACGTTAAAAACCGACATTTGTGTTTCGTTTAACTTTAAATCTTAACTTTTATTTCGTAAACGCCTAAAAATGAATAATTTAACTATTATTTATTTTAACTTTAGTTGAAGTTGTAAATAGAATTAAAAAATTATTTTTGTATATTGTATTATTCTATTTTTATTAATCCTAAAAACAAGTACGATGATTAAGGAATTCGATAACGCATGGGCAAAATACCAGCAAAATTTAAAAATTATTCCGCTGCCATTAACTTGTTGGGAATTTTACACGAATCTTATTTCTGAGGAAACACAATTCAATCAGATACAAGGTGGTTGGACAGATAAAAAAACAAGTTTGGATTTATACAAACAAAAAGGTGAAATTTTAGTTACAGATGTTAATCTTAGAATCATTTTTGCTTCAAAAGAAATTCATAAAATAAACGGTTATACACCAGAAGAACTAATAGGTAAAACACCAAAAATGTTTCAAGGAAAAGCCACTTCAAAAGAAACTAGTTGCAGAATAGGTATAGCTGTAAAAAATCAATTGCCATTTAAGGAAGTAATTTTAAATTATAAAAAAAATGGCGAAACGTATCAATGTCATATTGAGGCTTATCCAAAATTTAATTCTAAAGGAAAATTAATAAATTATATTGCTTTCGAACGAATTGCGTCCTAAAGTTTTCGTAATTTTACAGTATGAATTTTCAAGAAATTATAGCTTTTATAATTTTAGGAGTTGCCATCTACTTCCTATATAATAAGTTTTTTGCAAAAAAAAAATCAGAAAAAAATTGTGGTTCAGATGACTGTGGTTGTCATTAATTTATTTTGATGTAATACTCTTTTTGGTTTATAATCACACCTTCTTTTGGATACGGTATCACAGTAACAGAGGTCACTGTCTTAGAATAATAGGTAGAAAACCATTCCAAATACTCTTTTTCAGTTTTGGGTGAAATTAATAATGTTTTATCTTTAATCCATTTATTGTTTTTATATAAGGAAAGTAGTATTTCAACTTCGCCAATCCAAATGCAATGAACTCCTTCTGGACAGCGAGATTCGTTAGTTACTTTCTTTAACACCAATTGTTTCCCTTTCATTTTTTGAACTTCCTGACGGATAGTATTAGAATCTGAAATAGATTTGTTCCTTTGTGAGGCACAAGAAACAGTAAAAACAAGTAAAAAACCAAATAAAATATTTTTCATTTTTTTTAATTTAATTTATTAACCCAAAGCGACATCCAATGTCATCATTACTATAAATCCACCAATGAAGCCAAGAGTGGCAATATCGGTATTATTGGCTTGTTGTGTTTCTGGAATTACTTCTTCGACAACTACAAATATCATTGCGCCTGCTGCAAATGCCAATGCGTAAGGCAAAATAGGTGTAAAAAAAGTTACCGCTAATGCACCCAAAACTCCTGCAATCGGCTCGACCAAAGCCGATGATTGTCCATACATAAAACTTTTTCTTCGGCTCATTCCCATTCTTCTCAGTGGCATCGAAACTGCAATTCCTTCAGGAAAATTCTGAATTCCAATCCCAATTGCTAAAGTTACAGCTCCAGCAATCGAAGCTTCTGGAATTCCAGCTGCAACACCACCAAACAAAACCCCTACTGCTAAACCTTCGGGAATATTGTGCATAGTAATTGCCAAAACCAATAATGTGGTGCGTTGCCAAGGTGATTTTATACCCTCAGTTTCTTTAAAATTAATATGTATGTGAGGTAAAATTTTATCTAGTCCAAAAATAAATATTGCTCCCAGCGCAAAACCAACGGCAGCAGGAATTACTTTTATAAAACCAGCTCCTTCAGACATTTCTATAGATGGCGCAAGCAAACTCCAAAAACTTGCCGCAACCATAACACCACCTGTAAAACCTAACATACCATCAAAAACAGTTCTGTTCATTCCCTTAAAAAAGAATACAAATGAGGCGCCAAGAGCAGTTACAAACCAAGTAAATAAAGTAGCGTAAAGTGCCGCTAATATTGGATTAATACTGGTAAAATAATCGATAATAGATTGATACATAGCTGTTTTTTTTTAGTTACCTTTTATTTTAATTTTATGAATATGTTTTCGGCAATTTTGTTAGAAATCACCAAAGTTTTTTTACCAAGTTCAATAGTTTGCGAGGCATCAAAATCTTCTTTCGAAAGAATTTTCATTTTAGAACCTAAGGAAATTTGTTGTTTGTCAAGATACTGCAAAAATGCTACTGAAGTATCTTTTACGCCAACACATTGGTAATCTTGATTAATTTTTGCTTCAGATAATAATAGTTTTTCGACTTTTTTGACAGCTCCATTTTCATCAGGAATTGGGTCGCCGTGTGGATCAAATGCAGGAAAGTCTAAAAATTCATCTAATTTATTTATAAGCTTTTCTGATTTTATATGTTCTAATTCTTCGGCAATTTCGTGAACTTCATCCCAAGAAAAATTAAGTTTTTCAACCAAAAAAACTTCCCACAATCTGTGTTTTCTGACAATCATTTTAGCAGAAAGCAAACCACTTTCTGTCAAGTTTACACCTTGATATTTTTGATAAATCAATAAACTTTTATCAGATAATTTTTTTAACATTTCAGTTACCGATGATGCTTTGGTATTCAACATTCCAGCAATGGCATTAGTGTTAACTCCAGTTGGTGAAACTAATGACAAATGATATATTACTTTAATATAGTTTTCTTCAGAAATGGTCATAAAAAATATTTTTCCAAATATAATAAAATTAATTTTTAAATATTTAATATAATTAATTTTGTTATAATTAAAATTATATTTAGGTTTGCCTAAAAATTATTTATTAATATGAAAAATATATTTTCATTACTCGTTATATTAATTACAACTTTTGGTTTTTCACAAAATAAACAAACAATTTCAGGTCAAGTAATAGCAGAAAAAATAGGATTAAAACAAGCCGAAGTTTTTTTGATTGACACAAAACAAAAAATAAAAACCGATAGTTTAGGTAATTATAACTTTCAAAATTTAATGATTGGTAGTTATAAGATGCAAGTATCAGCAGTAGGTTACGAAATGGTTAGAAAAAATATTGTTGTAAAAGAGAACGATAGTTTGATTGTAAATTTTGATTTAAAAGAAACTCAAAATAACTTAAACGAAGTTGTGGTTTCTGGAACTTTAAAACCTGTTCGAAGATTAGAAAGTCCAGTTCCTGTTGAAGTGTATTCTCCGAAATTTTTTAAACAAAACCCAACTGCTAGTATTTATGAAGCATTGCAAAACGTTAATGGAGTTCGTCCTCAATTGAACTGTGGTGTTTGTAATACTGGCGATATTCACATAAATGGTCTTGAAGGCCCTTATACTTTAGTTTTGATTGACGGGATGCCAATTGTGAGTAGTTTATCGACCGTTTATGGTTTATCTGGAATTCCAAACTCGTTGGTCGAAAGAATAGAAATTGTAAAAGGGCCAGCATCGTCACTTTATGGAAGTGAAGCAGTTGGAGGATTGATCAATATTATTACCAAAAACGCAACGAATGCTCTGAGATTTTCGGCAGATGTTTTTTCGACTTCTTATCTTGAAAACAATATTGATTTGGGCGCAAAATTTAATATAGGTAAAAAAGCGATTGCACTTTTTGGGCTGAACTATTTTAAATACGGAAACCGAGTTGATAATGATAAAGATAATTTTACAGATGTAACTTTGTCCGATAGGATTTCGTTATTCCAAAAATGGACTTTCGAACGAAAAGAAAATAGGTTGTTTACAATTGCCGCACGAGGCGTATATGAAGATCGTTTTGGTGGCGATATACGTTGGAAACGAAAATATCGTGGCGGAAACCAAATTTATGGTGAAAGTATATATACCAAACGTGGCGAATTATTAGGGAATTATCAATTGCCCTCTTCTGAAAAAATTATGTTTTCGTTTTCGGGAAATGTGCATTTTCAAGATAGCAGATATGGAACTACAAGTTATATTGCCAATCAAAAAATTGCTTTTGGACAATTGACTTGGGATAAAAAAATCGGGAAACACGATTTGCTTTTGGGAACTGCTTTGCGATACAATTATTATGATGATAATACGCCTGCGACCTCAAATAGTAACGGCGAGAATAAAGCAGAAAAAACATTTTTACCAGGAATTTTTGTTCAAGACGAAATTGCATTTAATGACAAAAATAAACTTCTTTTGGGTTTGCGATATGATTATAACTCTTTTCACGGAAACATTTTTACACCAAGAATTGCCTATAAATTAAAATTGAACGATAATAATATCATAAGATTAAATGCTGGAACAGGTTTTAGAGTGGTTAATTTATTTACCGAAGACCACGCTGCACTAACAGGTTCTCGAGAAGTTGTAATAAAAAACAACTTGAAACCCGAGCAATCTGTAAATATAAATTTGAATTATATTAAGAAGTTTAATTTTGAAAATGGAACTTTTATTGGAATTGAAACCTCGTTTTATCATACTCGATTTAGTAATAAAATTGTCAATGATTATATTTCTGACCCAAACAAAATTATTTATGATAACATAAATGGTTATGCTATAAGCCAAGGAATAACTTCGAATATTGATGTAAATTTCCCCAATGGTTTGAAAATCATTACAGGTTTTTCGTTCTTGGATAATCGAAACATTGAAAACGGAATTAGTATAATTCCTGTTTTGACAGAGCGTTTTACAGGAACTTGGAATGTGTCCTATAAAATAAAACCCATAAATCTGACTATTGATTATACAGGCAATTTATATGGTTCTATGAAATTACCATTATTGAACGATTTAGACCCACGAGCGCCAAATTCTCCAACACATAGTATTCAGAATGTGCAATTTACTTATTCGGGTTTTAATAATTTTGAGTTTTATGCTGGTGTAAAAAACTTGTTGAATTTTTTACCAAAACAAAACAATCCGTTTTTGATAGCCAATGTAAATGACCCATTTGATGCAAATGTTCAGTATGATACCAATGGACAAGTTTTAGTAACAGCGCAAAATCCGTATGGTTTAACTTTTGATACTACATATGTGTATGCACAAAATCAAGGAATTAGAGGTTTTTTTGGATTAAGATATACTTTAAAGTAATGAAGATTTTAATTTGTTTTATTAGTTTTTTTTGGGCAATTCCGCAAGGTTTTGCCCAACTGAATATGGTACAATTTGAGCAAATTGATAGTTTGCAAAAAGAAGAAAAACGAAATGTTATCGTTTTTATTCACGCTGATTGGTGCAAATATTGCCAAGTAATGAAGAATAAAACTTTCAAAAATAAGGATGCTATAAAACTAATAAATGAAAAATTTTATTTTGTAGATTTTAACGCTGAAGAAAAACGAAAAATAGTTTTTAATAAACAAGATTTTGCTTTCAAACCAAAAGGGAGTAATTCGGGAATTCACGAATTGGCAATTGAATTGGGAACAATTAACAATCAAATTAATTATCCAACATTGTGCGTTTTAAATGAAAAAAAGGAGATTATTTTTCAACACAATAGTTTTTTAAATGCGAAAGATTTAATTAATATTTTGGGGGAATTAAAAGAATAAATTACTTATTTTTGATGAAATTTTAAAATTGAAACACTACCATTATATCTTTGCTGGAGCTGGATTATCGTCTTTAATGACGGTTTATGAAATGATGATTTCTGAAAAATTTGCAAACAAAACCATTTTGCTAATTGATATTGATGCTAAAAAAACCAACGACAGAACTTGGTGTTTTTGGGAAAAAGAAAAGGGACAGTTTGATGCAATTGTTTCCAAAAAATGGGATAATGCAATTTTTGCCAATCAAAAATTTAGTCGTGATTTAGATTTTAATCCCTATCAATATAAAATGATTCGTGGATTTGATTTTTACAATCTCGTTTTTGATTTGATTAAAAAACAAAACAATATCACTTTTGTAAACGAAAAAATCATCCGTTTTAATGACAATGAAAATCAAGTTGTGGTAATTTCTGAGAACCAAAACTATACTTGCGATACACTTTTCAATAGTATTTACAACCCCGAAATTGTAAAATCACAAACCAAATACCCGTTATTATCACAACATTTTATAGGTTGGTTTGTCAAAACGAAAGAAGCAGTTTTCAATCCAGAGCAAGCCACTTTTATGGATTTTTCTATTGAACAAAAGGGCAATACACGGTTTATGTATGTTTTGCCAACATCAACAACCGAAGCTTTGTTGGAACCAACTCTATTTTCACACGATTTATTAAAAAAAGAGGAATACGAAGCTGAAATTCTACTTTATTTAAAAAAACTAAGCGTTTCTGATTTTGAAATTACCGAAAAAGAACAAGGTAATATCCCGATGACGTGTTACCCATTTTGGAAACACAATACTAAAAATACCATAAATATTGGATCAGCTGGCGGTTGGACCAAGGCGAGTACAGGATTTACATTTAAACATACAACCAAAAAAGCCAAGAAATTAGTAGCTTTTCTTCAAAAAGACACAGATTTTAGAAAATTTCAAAAGAAAGATAAATTTTGGTTTTACGATTTGCTATTTCTTGACGTTTTGGATAAAAATAACGAGTTGGGTTCAACCGTTTTTTCGGCTTTATTCAAAAACGGAAATCCTAATTTAGTTTTAAAATTTTTGGATCACGAAACTTCGTATTGGGAAGATTTGCAAGTAATGTTAAAATGCCCAAAACTTCCATTTATCAAAGCACTTATTGGTCGAATTTTTAGGTTTTAACCACGAATTACCACGAATTTTTCAGGAATTAAAATAGAGATTCGTGTTAATTTGTGTAATTCGTGTAAATTTTTTTGTGATTATTTTATTTCGGTCATTTTGATTAAAAATAGATGTTTTTCATCACTATTTATTACTAAATTTGCTTCCATATAAAAAAATAGTATGTTACAAATTGCATTCATCAGAGAAAACCAAGAAAAAGTAGTTAAAGCATTAGCAAAACGAAATATCGATGCCACGAAAACGGTTCAAGATGTTGTGTTACTTGACGAAAACCGTCGTGCCACGCAACTTGAAATGGACAATATTCTTTCGGAAACTAATAAATTATCCAAAGACATTGGTGATTTAATGAAAAATAGCGAAAAATCGAAAGCCGAAATTCTGAAACAAAAAGTACATTCGTTAAAAGAAAAAAGCAAAGATTTATCTGAAAAAACAGAGGCTTTCGCCAAAGAGTTATTAGACAAACTATATACATTACCTAATCTTCCAGCCGATATGGTTCCTGAAGGGAAAACTCCTGAGGAAAACTTAAACATTTTTGAAGAAGGCGAAATTCCGAAACTTCATGAGGGTGCAATGCCACATTGGGATTTGATTAAAAAATATGACATTGTCGATTTTGAATTAGGCACCAAAATTACAGCACCAGGGTTTCCGGTTTACAAAGGAAAAGGAGCCAAGTTGCAACGTGCCTTGATTTCTTACTTTTTAGATAAAAACACCGATGCTGGCTATCTAGAATACCAAGTGCCACATTTGGTCAACGAAGCTTCTGCTTATGGTACAGGACAATTGCCTGACAAAGAAGGACAAATGTACCACGATGCCAAAGACGATTTGTATTTGATTCCAACTGCCGAAGTTCCTGTAACCAACATTTTTAGAGATGTGATTTTGCAAGAAAACGAGTTGCCAGTTTTAGCAACGGGATACACACCTTGTTTCCGTCGTGAAGCAGGTTCTTGGGGCGCTCACGTGCGTGGATTGAATCGTTTGCATCAGTTTGATAAAGTCGAAATTGTACGTATCGAACATCCAGAAAAATCCTATGAAGCGTTGGAAGGAATGGTCGAACACGTTAAAAATATTTTGCAAGAATTAAAATTGCCATATCGAATTTTGCGTCTTTGTGGTGGTGATATGGGTTTTGCTTCGGCTTTGACTTACGATTTTGAAGTGTTTTCTACGGCGCAAGATCGTTGGTTAGAAATTTCATCTGTATCCAATTTTGAAACATTTCAATCCAATAGATTGAAGCTTCGTTTTAAAGGGAAAGATGGAAAAACGCAATTGGCACATACATTGAACGGAAGTTCTTTGGCATTACCAAGAGTTTTGGCAGGAATTTTAGAAAACTATCAAACAGCCGAAGGAATTGTAATTCCTGAAGTATTGCGAAAATATACGGGGTTTGATATTATAAACTAGAAACTTAAATATTTCATAAAGTGCTAATTGAAACTTAAAAAATAGTTACATTAGTACTTTGTTTTTTATGAAAGGGAAGGCAATGAAAAAAATACTGTTTTTACTTGTTGGGTTTGTTATCATTTTTAGTTGTAAAAGACTTGAAAAAATAGATGCAAAAAACAATAGCCCTTATGTCGCTTTTTTTAAAACATTAGAAACGGAAGAAATTTCCGATACAATTCTTGTTCAATCTCAAACGAAAATTTTTGGTTGTGGAACGGCAGCTTATGAATATATGGAAGGTTTGAAAAAATCAGGATTAGATAAATTTTATGAAAAATATGAAGATGTTTTAAGCGATACCATATCGATTAACAAATTCGAAAAAACTCACAACATCAAAATTTTATGGATTACTAGAGGAAACGAAGGTGAAAAAATGGAATTATTAGATTCTGTTTTGCATAAAAACACTTCTTTAGAGAAGCGATTATGGGAAACTAAAAATTTTATTAAATTTACCCAAACACCCATAGCTATGAATGCTGTTGACATATATTATTCTATCGCATATCCGAAAGAAAAAAAATATTTTACCAAAGTATATAAGGTGTCTAAAGTAAATGAGAAATGGGAAAGTATTAAAATGAGTTCACATAAATCTGAAGTAAAAGATTTTCAATATGCTTATTATCCTTTTTAAATAAAATGAAAAACTTTTTTACATATCTCTTTTTATGGATTTCAAGTATTGTGTTTTCGCAACCTGTTTATAATATCATAAATCCATCTTCTCCAGAGACTCCAAAAACAAATGTGCCTGCAAACGAACAATTGGCGCAAAATTATTTTGATAGAGGAGAGTTTGACAAAGCCATTATTATGTATGAGCAATTGGCTAAAAACCAACCTAATAATTACCAGTATTTTCAAAGACAAATAACGTGTTACCAACAATTAGCTCAGTTTGAAAAAGCCGAAAATCTAATTAAAGTAAGAATTGAAAGAACAAAACAGCCCAATTTATATGTTGAGTTAGGATACAATTTTCAGTTGCAAAAAAACACAGACAAAGCCAATAAAAATTATCAAATTGCGATTGATAAAATCAAAGAAAACCCAAATAATGTCTATAGTATTGCCCGAGATTTTGAACAAAAAAATTTAATTCCGCAAGCTATTGAAGCCTATAATCTAGGCGTTTTGGGCAATCCAAACGCTAATTTTGATTATCAAATTGCCCTACTTCAAGGACAATTGGGCAAAATGGATTTAATGATTGATAAATTACTCGATTATGCTTTTAGTTATCCTTCAAATCTAGTTCAAGTTCAGTATCAGTTGACTAGATTTATAACCGAGGACAGTCAGAAAACATTTTCTGAATTGGTAAAAAAAGCCTTATTACTTCGCACCCAAAAAGCACAAGACATTTTTTGGAACCAGTTTATGAGTTGGTTTTTTGTACAACAAAAAGACTATGGAAAAGCGTTCATTCAAGAAAAAGCTATTTTTAAACGCAATCCAGAATATTTTGTAAATATTGTGAATCTCTCTCGATTGGCAGTTGAAGAAAAAGAAGACGACACAGCTCGTATGATTTTAGAATACATTTTAGGCAACACACAAGACCAGCAACTGTTGGTAGAATCTAATTATAATCTTTTAAATTTAGACATTCAAAAAGCAAAAACTCCTGAATATCCAATAATCTATCAAAAAATAGAAGTGTTATTATTGCAATTTGGAATTTCTCCTTATACTTTAAATTTGCAAATCACCAAAGCACATTTTGAATCCTTTTATTTGAAACAATTTGAAGCGGCAAAAACTACTTTAAACAAAGCATTAGAATTACCGCTCAACAATTACCAAAAAGCAGCTGTCAAAATGGAATTGGCAGATGTCCTATTGTTGGATCAAAAATTCAACCAAGCCATTATCTATTATGCCCAAATTGAAGAAGATTTAAAAAACGATGAAGTAGCACACGAAGCCAGTTTCAAAATGGCAAAAGCCAGTTATTTTAAAGGCGATTTCGAATGGGCGCAACAACAGTTTAAAGTCTTAAAATCGTCCACATCGCAATTGATTTCCAACGATTCGATGGAATTATTTTTGCTAATCAGCGATAACACCGTAGAAGATAGTACACAAGTTGCTTTGAAAAAGTTCTCAAAAGCCGATTTTCTAGCGTATCAAAACAAAAATCTAGATGCTTTGCAACAATTCAAAGCTATTTTAGAGCAACACAAAACCGAAAGCATCGAAGACGAAACCCTTTTAAAAATAGGACAACTGTATCAAAAAGAGAACGATTACGTGCAAGCATTACAGTACTATCAAATTATTATTGACAAACATTCGGAAGGAATTTACATCGACGAAGCCTTGTTTTTTTCGGCAGAAATTTACAGAAAAAACCTTTTGGACAATGAGAAAGCCAAATCCCATTACGAAAAAATTATTTTCAAACACGAAGATAGCATCTATTTTGTAGAAGCCAGAAACAGTTTCAGAAAATTACGAGGAGACACTAATTTATAAAAAGTTAATTTGTTGATTTGTTTGTTCGTTAAATCGATTAAACAAATCAACAAATCAACAAATCAACAAATTTATGATTATATACAACGTAACCACAAACATTCATGAAAGCGTCCACGATCAATGGATGGCTTGGATGCAAGAAAAACATATAAAAGAAGTTCTAGCAACAGGCAAATTCACATCTGCCAGAATGGTCAAAGTTCTGATAGAAGAAGAAATGGGTGGCACAACCTATTCGGTGCAATACACCACCGACAGCAAAGCAACCTTAGAAAAATATTACCAAGAAGACGCACCAAAACTTCGAGAAGAAGGATTGCGACTTTTTGGAGACAAAATGCTGGCTTTTAGAACAGAATTACAATTAATTTCGGAACATTGATACTATGAAAATATATTTTCAAACCAAAGAGGAAAGCAATAAAAAACAATTGGAAGATTTTTTACAATTATCCAAAGTAGAACGGATATATAGTTTTTTGGATTTAATTTTGAAAATGAAACAATTTCCCACAAAAAACATAAAAGAAAATAACAAAAATAATTTTATTATTGAATTAAAATCAAAATAAAATGATTCAAAAGTGGGACGAAAATATAAATCAATTTATTTCAACAGCAAACAAATATCAGTTTAGAATGTTAATGGTTGGCGGTGGCGCAGTTAACTTTCACGGTTATCAAAGACATTCTGCCGATGTAGATTTTTGGATAGACACAACTCCAGAAAATTTCAAAAAATTGATTTTAGTATTTACTGAAATGGGATATGAAATTTCAGATTTCCCTGAAGATGTAAAAAAGCAAGAACAGAATATCTCTATTAAATTTTCGCCAGTTGATTTAGATTTAGAATTAATTACAAGATTTTCAGTAAATAAATCTTTTGAAGAAGCGTTTAATAATAGTGAAGAAGTAATAGTTAATAATAATCTTTTTCTGAAATGGAATGTATTGTCACTAGAAGATTTAATAACTAGTAAAATTAAAGCAAACAGACCCAAAGATTTATTAGATATACAACAGTTAAGAGAAATTAATAAATAAACTTTGCTTTTAGGCAATCAAAATAAACCAAAAAGGTATGGAAGCAGTAAAAGCAAAAAAACACCTCGGACAACATTTTCTTAAAGACGAAAGCATCGCCAAAGCCATTGCTGATACATTGAATTTAGAAGGATACAACGATATTTTGGAAATTGGACCAGGAATGGGCGTTTTGACAAAATACTTGTTAGAAAAACCCATCAATACCTACGTAATCGAAATTGACAAAGAATCGGTGGTGTATTTAGATGACAACTACCCAAAACTCAAAGACAAAATTATCTCACAAGATTTTTTAAAATACAACATCAATGAGATATTTGAAGGAAAACAATTTGCCATCATCGGCAATTTTCCATACAATATTTCCACCCAAATTGTTTTTAGAGCTTTAGAATATCGAAACCAAATTCCAGAATTTTCAGGGATGTTTCAAAAAGAAGTGGCACAACGCATTTGCGAGAAAAAAGGAACCAAAGCCTACGGAATTCTATCGGTTTTAGTACAAGCGTTTTACGATGCCGAATATTTGTTCACGGTGGACGAAACCGTTTTCATTCCGCCACCAAAAGTAAAATCAGGCGTTTTGCGTTTACGAAGAAAAGAAAACTACACCTTGCCTTGCGGCGAAAAATTATTTTTCACAGTGGTAAAAACCGCTTTTCAACAACGTCGAAAAACCTTGCGTAACAGTTTAAAAACACTAAATTTGTCAGACAATTTGAGAGAAGACGAAGTTTTTAACCTTCGACCAGAGCAACTCAATGTCGAACAATTCATAGCACTCACTCAAAAAATCGAAGCCGATGGAATTTAAAATCAGCAAAGACCTAATTCTCGAATTAGAGCAACTCATTCAAAGTAAAAACAATTCCCAATTGGAAGTTTTGCTTAATGATTTGCACCACGCTGATATTGCCGAAATTCTCGATGAACTCGATTTTGACGAAGCAACCTATATTTTTAGACTTTTAGATTCCCAAAAAACATCTGAAATTCTACTTGAACTCGAAGACGATTTACGAGAAAACATATTAAGTAGGCTTTCGCCAAAAGAAATCGCCGAAGAAATTGACGAGCTTGATACCGACGATGCTGCTGATATTATCGGAGAACTATCCCAAGCCAAAAAAGAAGAAGTAATCTCCGAATTGGAAGATGTCGAACACGCCAAAGACATTGTCGATTTGTTGCGTTACGCCGAAGACACCGCTGGTGGATTAATGGGAAAAGAACTTGTAAAAGTCAACGAAAACTGGAGTGTTCTTACCTGTGTTAAAGAAATGCGATTGCAAGCCGAAAACGTAACCAGAGTACATTCCATATATGTAGTCGATGACGAAGATCGCCTTAAAGGACGACTTTCCCTCAAAGATTTACTCACCACATCTACCAAAACTCAAATTGCCGATATTTATATTAAAAAAGTAACCTATGTCAGAGTAGATACCGAAGATGTTGAGGTAGCCCGAATAATGCAAAAATACGATCTCGAAGCCATTCCAGTTGTGGATGAAATGGGACGATTAGTAGGTCGCATCACCATCGATGATATTATTGATGTCATCAAGGATGAAGCCGACAAAGATTACCAGCTTGCTGCTGGTATCTCACAAGACGTAGAAGCCGATGACAGCATTCTCGAACTCACAAAAGCACGCTTGCCGTGGCTTGTTTTAGCACTTTTAGGCGGATTTATAACCGTAAAAGTAATTGGCCTTTTTGAAGTTGCAATGCTCGAACACGGAAAATTATTTTTTTTTACACCTCTTATTGCCGCAATGGCTGGAAATGTAGGTGTACAATCTTCAGCAATTATTGTGCAGGGTTTAGCAAACAATACAATGACTGGAACATTAGCACAACGATTATTAAAAGAGCTTTCCTTGAGTTTATTAAATGGATTTATTCTAGCAATAATACTTTTTTTAGGAACACATTTTTTATTAGGTTTCGAGATACAAATGGTGCAAATTGTAGCAATCTCATTAATTTCTGTAATTATAACAGCCTCATTAATAGGTACATTTATACCAATTATACTAAACAAATATGGTATTGATCCAGCACTCGCAACAGGTCCATTTATAACAACCAGTAACGATATTATAGGAACTTTAATCTATTTTTCAATTGCCCGATTAATTTTAGGATTTTAAATTTTTTCACATGAAGATACATATTATTGGAGGCGGAAATTTAGGGGTGGCTATTACCATTGGGATTTCAAAATATTCAAAAGGAAACCAAGTTACTATAACCAGACGTAACATCGAAAGTATTAAGTATTTAGAAAGCGATGACATCACCGTTTCACATAATAATACTAATGATATTGACCAAGCAGATATTATTATACTTGCCATAAAACCCTACCAAGTAGACACCGTTTTAGAAGAAATTTTACCCGCTATAAAAAATAAAATAATTGCCTCGGCAGTAAGTGGTTTGTCTATTGAAACACTTCAAGAAAAAGCAGGAAAAAACCATACAATAATTCACATTATGCCTAACATTGCGGCTCGTTTTGGTGAATCAGCAACATGTATCTCCTACCTTGAAAAAGACAAAGAGCATGCAAAAAAAGTGATTAGTTTGTTTAATGATTTAGGAACTGTTTCAATAATCGATGAAAAACTTATGGATGCAGCAACTGTATTAGGTGCTTGCGGAACGGCATATGCCTTGCGATACATCCGCGCCTCTATGCAAGCTGGAATCGAGATAGGTTTCGATGCACAAACCGCCCTTGCCATTGCCTCTCAAACTGCAAAAGGAGCAGCAACTATGGCACTCGAAGAGAAAATACATCCAGAACAATTAATAGATAGAGTAACAACACCTCAAGGTTGCACCATCGTAGGACTTAACGAAATGGAGCATCAAGGGTTTAGTTCCTCCTTAATAAAAGGAATAAAAACCTCTTTGAATAAAATTAAAGGATAATTTTCTTGGAGCAAGTGGCATAGGATTTATTAATAAACATTGTTCCTACTGTCCGCTTTATTTTTTATACTACTCTGGTTTGCCAAAAAGCTAGAGTAGTATAAAAAGATGCCGCATCCATCATAGCTAGAAAGTAATTGTATTTTCTTTTTACAATTAGAAAAAAATTTAAAAAGCACATTCATCTCATTTACTACTTCAATTATAAGTATTTTGTAACTTTATTTTAAATAAAAATGAAACCAGAAACCATAAAAATCATTCATATCGATAGCAATCATTCCTTAATGATGGAACAATTGCAACAAGCAGGATTCACCAACCACGAAGATTACACAGCAACAAAACAAGAAATCGAATCCAAAATTCACGAATACCAAGGTATCATCATCCGAAGCCGATTCAAAATCGACAAACAATTCCTAGACAAAGCCACTAACCTGCAATTCATTGCACGAGTAGGCGCAGGACTCGAAAGCATTGATTGTGATTATGCCATTTCCAAAAACATACAACTCATAGCGGCACCCGAAGGCAATAGCAATGCAGTAGGCGAACACGCATTAGGAATGTTGTTGTCGCTTTTCAACAATCTCAACAAAGCAGACCAAGAAGTAAAATCAGGTAACTGGAATCGAGAATCCAATCGTGGTCACGAACTTGAAGGAAAAACAGTTGGTATAATTGGTTACGGCAATATGGGAAAATCGTTTGCCAAAAAACTTCGCGGTTTCGATCTCGAAGTACTATGTTATGACATTCTCGAAAATGTTGGAGATCAAAACGCCAAACAAGTTACTCTTGAAGAATTACAACAAAAAGCAGATGTACTAAGTCTTCACATTCCATGGACGCCAGAAACAGACAAAATGGTGAACATCAATTTCATTAACGGCTTTACAAAACCCTTCTGGCTCATCAACACATCACGTGGCAAAAACGTAGTCACACACGACTTGGTTGAAGCCCTAAAATCTAAAAAAATACTTGGAGCAGGACTCGATGTTTTAGAATACGAAAAACTATCATTTGAAACCCTTTTTGAAGAACAAAAACCCGAAGCACTCGATTATTTGCTTCAATTAGACAACGTAATTCTGTCGCCACACATTGCAGGTTGGACTATGGAAAGTCATCAGAAACTAGCCCAAGTAATTGTAGATAAAATCAAAACCTTTTATTTCGGAAAATCCAAAGATACAGAAACACAACAACGAGTTACAGGACTAGGTGGCTTCTTCTTTAAGTCTCAAAACCCTAAAGAATTAGTAGCTTGGTACGCCAAACATTTGGGTTTAAAAACCGATGATTATGGCTCTACTTTTTGGTGGAAAGACAAAACAGGAAACGACTGTTCCACACAATGGTCACCATTTGCAAGCGACACCAATTATTTTGAACCAAGCCAAAAGCAATTTATGATGAATTTTAGAGTCGAAAATCTAGAAGATTTATTATCCAAACTAAAAACCGAAGGAATAACCCTAGTTGGCGATGTGGAAACCTATGATTACGGCAAGTTTGGTTGGATACTTGACCTTGAAGGAAATAAAATAGAACTTTGGGAACCAAATGACAACGCTTTTCAATAAAATTTATATATTAGCACCACAAACATAAAAAAACAAAAATGGACGCACAAAAAGTAGACATGTACTTGATGATGAATAGCAAGTATTTTGAAGGACATCACTTAAATGAAATCAGAGAACGATTAATAAACCTTGATGATAGCCAGTGGTCTAGATTGCAATTAACACAATTTAAAGATCCAACAACCGCTTTGTTGATTTCTATTTTTGCTGGAGCATATGGAATTGATCGTTTTTATATTGGCGATACAGGATTAGGAGTTGGAAAATTACTTACGTGTGGAGGTTTTATGGTTTGGGCAATTGTAGATTGGTTCCTAATTCAAGGAGCTACCAAAGAAAAAAACATCGAAGCATTCAACAATACTTTTATGTAAAATGAAAAAAAACAAGCTTTATAAATTTATATTTTTGGCTTGTTTTTTTGGTTACAGTTGGTTGTTTTTTTTTAATTATAATAAAGGTATTTCTACTGAAATAGATTATACAGTTTGTTTGTTTAAAAGAATAACCGACTATCCTTGTTTGTCTTGTGGAACAACAAGAGCTATTTCTTATTTTTTTAAAGGCGATTTTATAACAGCTGTTTTATTAAATCCAATAGGAATTGTTCTGGCTCTAATTATGGTTGTTTCTCCAATCTGGATTTCCATAGATTGGTATACTAAAAAGCAAACATTCTATAATTTTTACATTAAATGTGAAACTATTTTAAAAATCAGAAAAGTCCATGTTTTATTGATTTTGTTATTGATTTTAAATTGGATTTGGAACATAAAAAAACAAGTATGATAGCATCAAAAAAATTTAATTACAAACCTGTTGATAGCGAACTCGAAAGAGCTTCTAACAGTTATCTAATGTCACTAGTAGCCGTTTTAGGTGGTTTGCCTTTGCCTATTATGAATCTTTTAGCCTCTGTTTTTTTCTATATTGGAAATCGTAAAAGCACTCCGTTTGTCAAATGGCATTGTACCCAAGCGCTGTTTGCACAACTCGGAATGTTTTTCTTTAATACGGTTGGTTTTTGGTGGACCATTTCGATTATTTTTAGGGATGGAATTGCGACTAATTATTATGTTGCTTATATGATTACCATTGTTTTATTTAATTTAGTTGAATTCATTTCTACTCTTTATTTGGCCACACAAACCCGAAAAGGCAACCATTTGGAGATGTACTTTTTTTCAGATATTACAAACTTAATTTGCAAAACCAATGAAAACGCTTCTTAAAGGATTATCTATTGTAGTTGCTTTTTTTGCCATTTGGCTTTCGTTAGCGCAACTGGATTTTGTTACTTTTTTTAAAATTGACAAGGCCGCTGGAGCAACCGAAAAAAGTATTGGAGATGTGATTTGGGACGAAATCAAAAAAACCGAAGACTTGGTTGTCAATGATTCTATAACCAAAACATTGGATAAGTTATTGAAACCACTTTGTGAGGAGAACGATATTATTCGGGATAGTTTAAAAGTGCATATTATTCAAAAGGATGAGGTAAATGCTTTTGCATTGCCTGATGGGCATTTGGTAGTTTACTCGGGGCTTATTCAATCCTCTAAAAACGAACAAGCCTTATTGGGTGTTTTAGGTCACGAAATTGCCCATATTGAAAATAATCATGTAATGAAAAAATTGTCAAAAGAGATTGGACTTTCCATACTTTTGTCATTAACTACTGGAAACAGCAACGCTGGAGTAGTAAGACAAATTTTTGAAACGCTTTCCTCATCAGCCTATGATAGAACTTTAGAGAAAGAAGCTGATATTGCAAGTGTCGAATATATGATGAAAGCCAATATTAATCCTGCACCGTTTGCCGATTTTCTATATGAAATGTCTTTTGATAACCCAATGGAAAGTAGCTTGGCTTGGATAAGTACACACCCAGAATCTGAAGCGCGAGCAAAATATGTCTTTGAATACATTAAAGGTAAAAAATTTGATAAAAAAAACATTTTGAGTCTTAAAGAATGGGAAGAATTCAAGAAGAATATTGGGGATGATTTCTAGGTTTAAAAATCCCCTTTCTCCGCTAATTTTCGTTCTAATTCTGCTGTAAACTCTTCCATTACGGGTTTCATTGTGCTTTCTGGAATATCTGCTATACGAATGTACATTAAACCATCAGTAGCATTATTGAACAATGGATCCACATTAAATGCCACCAATCGAGCATTTTGTTTGATGTATTTTTTGATTAATACAGGCAAACGAAGATTTCCTGGTTCTAGTTCGTCTATTATTTTATCAAATTTATTTAAATCAGCTTCGGCTTCATCAAAAATAAAGTCTTTGTCAGCATCTTTCAATTTTACTTTAAATTCTTTTTTAGGATGAATGTATTGTGCAATATACGGGTCGTAATAATGCGACTTCATAAATTCAATCATCAACGATTTTGAGAAATCCGAAAATTGATTGCTAATACTCACGCCACCTAACAGAAATTTATGTTCTGGATAACGTAATGTGGTGTGAATAATACCACGCCATAATAAAAACAACGGCATTGGTTTTTGCTGGTAACTACTTATGATAAAGGCTCTGCCCATTTCGATAGATTGATGCATCATATCGTGCAATTCAGGTTCAAAGCGGAATAACTCATTTAAGTAATATCCTGCAATTCCGTATTTTGGAAAAATCTCGGAACCCAATCCCATTCGATACGCTCCAGCAATGCATTTTGCGTCATCGTCCCAAAGAAACATATGGTGGTAGTAACGATCAAATTTATCAATATCAATAGACTCATTAGTTCCTTCGCCTACTTCTCTGAACGTAATTTCACGCAAACGTCCTATTTCGTGTAGTATGTTAGGAATTTCAGTAGCAGCTGCAAAAAACACTTCATAATTTTTACTTTGCAACAATCGAGCATCAGATTTTCGCAAGGCTTCCACTTCAAGAATCATTTTTTCTTGATTGGCTCCAGTCACAATTTGCTTTGGATTTTTTGGACTTTTGAGGCTATTGAGGCTTGGTGGAATCAATAATTTACTCTCTTTTTCGAAAGGATTGGCCAACATGTAGGTTTTCTTTCGCAAAAATTCAGAATATTCCTCTATAGTCTTATGTTCATTTTGTTCGGCAACCGAAATGGCTTTCCCAATTCGAACTTTTATAACTCTATTTTTTTGAGTTAACAATTCCGAAGGCAATTTAGCCGTGCGCAGTGTGTCATCAATTTTTGATAAAAAATAAAAAAGGCGACTGTTTTTGGCGTGAAAATAGATGGGAACAACAGGAACTTGTGCTTTTCTTATTACTTTTATAGCGCCTTCTTCCCAAGGTTTGTCTACCATTAGTTTCCCGTCTTTGTAGGTAGAAACTTCTCCTGCTGGAAAAATTCCTAATGGTTTTCCATCACTCAAATGGCGTAATGTTTCTTTGATTCCTATAACGCTTGATTTAGCATCCTTATGATTTTCAAAAGGATTTACAGGCATTATGTATTTCTTCATGGGTTCAATACGATGCAATAAAAAATTGGCAATTATTTTGAAATTAGGCTCTTTTTCAAGCATCAATTTCAATAATAAAACGCCATCAATACCGCCTAACGGATGATTTGAAATGGTAATATAAGCTCCGTCTTTTGGCAAACGTTTAAAGTCTTCTTCGGGAATTTCAAATTTAATTTTGAATTCATCTAATATAGCATTTAGAAATACTGTGTCTTCAAGATGTTTATTTCGATCGTAAATTTTATTTAGAATAGAAATACGAAGTACTTTCATTAATAACCAACCTGAAAATGTACCGAAGACTCCATATTTGTCGGTATTTATAGCTTTTGCAACTTCTTTAGCGGTAACTAGACCCATTTATTTTACGTTTTGTGCTAAGCGCAAAGATAGCAAAATTAGGTGATTCTTAACAATTGTTTTCATTTTTATAAACCCTTTTTGGACTGGTTTTTAACTATTTATTATGGGAATCAAATTTTTAGAGTAACTTTAAATTAGGGTAATTCTCTCAAAACGATAATTTTTCGTCAGCTCAAGTGATTTTAAAAAAAGCATATATAGAACAAGAAAAATTTCATTAAAATGGTTCTCGATGCATTTTTATTCCGTTTCTCTGCTCATAAAACACCAGACTGACGTTTCTAAATAATTACACACAATGGATTTAGTCTCTTTTTTGATATTGAAATCATTTCTTAGTAAAAATCAATATATTTGTGTAAAATATACGCATTAACAAAATGTCTGAAAATCAAAATATAAGAATTGCTGTCGATGCAATTGTTTTTGGCTACCAAAACAATAACTTATTTGTCCTTCTAATTCAACAAAAATTCGGAACTGAAACTGCATATTGGGCTTTACCTGGCGGTTTGGTTCAGAATCGAGAATCGCTTACAGATGCTGTAAGCCGTGAATTAAAAGAAGAAACTAATGTTGAAGTTAATTATCTTGAACAACTTTTTACGTTTGGCGACAACATCAACCGTGATCATAGAAACAGAGTTGTTTCTGTTGCCTACTTTGCTTTAGTTGATTCTTCAAAACTAAAAATCAAAGCCGATTCTGATGCTGAAAAAGCACAATGGTTCACTATTGATAAAATTCCAGATTTGGCATTTGATCATAATAAAATTTTAGCTAAAGCAATTGAAAGGCTCAAGTCAAAATTATCTTATCAACCTATTGGCTTTGATTTATTGCCAAAACAATTCTTATTTTCCGATTTAGAAAACTTGTATTGCACTATTCTCGAAAAAGAAATCGATCGAAGAAATTTCAGAAAAAAAATGCTCGGTTTTGGAATTATCGAGGAAACCAATCAGTTTTCGCCAATAAAAACTGGGCGTCCTGCCAAATTATTTCAATTTAATAATATTAAATATCAAGCATTTTTGAGTGAAGGTTTTCATTTCGAAATTAAATTTGCGTAAATTTTACACTAAATATTTTTTTATTCGAACAATTCATTTTACATTTGCGTAATAATAACACAAACAAAATAATTATGATACTCAATTTAAATAAAAATTTCAGTCCATTAGGAAACGAAAATCAAATCAATTTTCAAAGTTTCACTTTTTCTGGTGGCGAACCACATATAAAAATAGAATCTGAATTTAATATAAATGATATGGTCACAATAACTCATCGTTTGAATTCATTTAACGATTTAGGATTACTTTGCGTTACAGTTGATGCTTTACGACGAATGGATGTGAAAATTATCAATCTTTTTATTCCTTATTTTCCAGCTGCAAGACAAGATCGCGTTATGATTCCTGGCGAACCACTTTCAGTAAAAGTGTATGCCGATATTTTGAATGCAATGAATTTAAATAAAGTGACCGTTTTCGATGCGCACTCTGAAGTTACACCAGCATTAGTAAATAATTGCATAGTGATTCCGAATCATACATTTATTGCAGAAGTTTTGAAAACAATTGGCAACAATGTCAAATTAATTTCTCCAGATGGCGGTGCTTTAAAGAAAATATACAAAGTCTCTGAATTTTTAGAAGGAATTGATGTTGTTGAATGTAGCAAAAGTCGTGATGTAAAAACTGGAAAATTATCAGGTTTTAAAGTTTATGATGATAATTTGCAAGGTTTAGATTGCTTGATTGTAGATGACATTTGCGATGGTGGCGGCACTTTTATTGGTCTAGCCGAAGAACTGAAAAATAAAAATGCGGGAAAATTATATTTAGCCGTTAGTCATGGGATTTTCAATAAAGGTTTTGACGATTTGAAATGCTTTGATGGGATTTTTACGACGGATTCGTTTAGGGATTTTGAGGAGGATGAGCTTACACAAATAAGATTAAACAGTGTATTATGAAATATACTATTGAAAAACTTATTTTAAATTTTGAAAAAGGGAAAAGAAATAAATATTTGTTCTTTTGGGGGCATCAAAAAAGCAAGAATAACGAAATTACAGCAAGTTGTTTCAGTCAATGGTGGAGAGCTCCTTTTCTAATAGATGGAGTTAAATATCCAACAGCTGAGCACTGGATGATGTCACAAAAAGCAATAGCATTTAATGATAACGATAATTATTCTAAAATTATTGAAGCCAAATCACCAGTCGAAGCAAAAGCGATTGGTAGACAAGTGCGAAATTTCAATGATGTTATTTGGAATGAAAAAAGAGGAGAAATTGTAATTAAAGGAAATCTAGAAAAATTCACTCAGAATAAAGAACTGAAAGAATTTCTTTTAAATACCAAAGAAAGAATATTAGTTGAAGCTAGTCCAGTTGATGCTATTTGGGGAATTGGACTAACAGCAGATAATGAAAAAGCTCAAAATCCAAAACAATGGAGAGGTTTGAATTTGTTAGGTTTTGCTTTAATGGAAGTTAGAGATGAATTAAGAAAATAGAAATGAAAATGATTATCAAACTCATTCAAGGCGACATCACAAAAATAAACACAGATGCAATTGTCAATGCCGCCAACACTTCATTACTTGGTGGTGGTGGAGTAGATGGCGCTATTCATAGAGCCGGTGGAAAAGAAATTCTAAATGAATGTGTCAAAATAAGAAACAAACAAGGTGGTTGCAATGTAGGTGAAGCAGTAATAACAACTGCAGGAAATTTGCCTTCACAATATGTAATTCACACAGTTGGGCCTGTCTGGAATGGTGATAAAGAAGAAAAAAAAGCATTGTTAGCAAACTGTTATAGAAACTGTTTGACAATTGCCGAAAATAAAGAATTAAGGTCAATTGCTTTTCCTAATATCAGTACTGGAATTTATCATTTTCCTAAAGATAAAGCTGCTGAAATAGCAATCGAAACAATAAAATCGTTTTCATACAACGCTATTGAAGAAGTAACATTTGTGTGCTTTGATGAAGAGAATTATAATTTATACAAAAACTTAATATAACTATAAATGAACCCATTACTCCTAACAGACGGCTACAAAGTCGATCACCGCAGACAATATCCAGACAATACAACGTTGGTTTACTCTAACTGGACACCAAGAAAATCAAGAATTGATGGCGTGGAAGAAGTTGTTTTCTTCGGATTGCAATATTTTTTAAAAAAATACATCATTCACGATTTTGAAGATTATTTTTTCAAACGACCAAAAGCCGAAGTTGTGGCAAAATACAGCCGCAGAATCAATAATTATTTGGGCGAAAACCAAGTAGGCATCAAACACATCGAAGATTTGCACGATTTGGGTTATATTCCTATGGTTTTCAAAGCCTTACCAGAAGGTGCAAGTGTGCCAATTCGCATTCCAATGTTTACGATGTACAACACCAAACCCGAGTTTTTCTGGTTGACCAATTATTTCGAAACATTACTTTCGGCTGTGGTTTGGTTGCCTTGTAATTCGGCTACAATTGCCAAACAATACCGTTTGGTTTTAGACAAGTATGCGCAAGAAACATCATCAATTCCTGAATTTGTAGATTGGCAAGGTCACGATTTTTCGATGCGTGGAATGGGCGGAATCGAAGCAGCAATAACATCGGCAGCAGGACATTTATTGAGTTTTACAGGCACAGATACGATTCCTGCAATCGAGTTTTTCGAAGAATATTACAACGCAAATTCTGATGTTGAATTGATTGGCGGATCCGTTGCTGCAACCGAACATTCTGTAATGTGTATGGGCACAACCGAAGGTGAATATGAAACTTTCAAACGATTAATTTGCGAAATTTATCCGAAAGGAATCGTTTCAATCGTTTCTGATACTTGGGATTTATGGAAAGTTTTAACCGATTATTTGCCAAGATTGAAAGAAGAAATCGTTGGTAGAGAAGGCAAAGTTGTTATTCGTCCTGATAGTGGCGATCCAGCCGATATTATTTGTGGTAATCCAAACGGAAAAACTGAACAAGAGAAAAAAGGAGTTATCGAATTACTTTGGGATGTTTTTGGTGGAAGCACAAATGCAAAAGGATATAAAGAGTTAATTCCACAAATAGGAGCAATTTATGGTGATAGTATCACTGTAGAAAGAGCCACAAACATATGTGAACGCTTGAAACAAAAAGGTTTTGCATCTACAAATGTAGTTCTCGGCATAGGTTCATTTACTTATCAATACAACACGCGCGATACTTTTGGATTTGCTATGAAAGCCACTTATGGCGAAGTAAACGGCGAAGGAAGAGCCATTTTCAAAGATCCAATTACGGATGATGGAACTAAAAAATCAGCAAAAGGTTTAATGAAAATTGAACTTGAAAATAATATTTACAAATTAATTGACGAAGTGACTTGGGAACAAGAAAAACAAGGCGAATTGAAAGAAGTTTTTCGTGATGGAACACTTTTAGTTGATTGTACTTTAATTGAAATTAGAAAGCAAATTGCTGGAAAGTAATTTTTGGGCAGCTCCTTATTTTCTTTTCTTCTTAAGAAGAGTGTTATTCGATAACATAAAATTTTATAGGGATTATACAAAAAATGAGAATAAAAAGATACAAAAACTAATTAAACCAGAGGTATTATACTTTTTTCACTTACACACTTTTTGAGATACTACCCTAAAAAAATCCCATCTCGCAAAGCGGATGGGATTTCTCATTTTATTTAAGCTCTTTCATCTGGAAAGTATCCATAAATGCTGTAGTGTAATTTCCTGACACATAATCCGGTTCATCCATTAATTGTCTGTGGAAAGGGATTGTAGTTTTAATTCCTTCTATTACAAATTCATCTAAAGCACGTTTCATTTTATTGATGGCTTCTTGACGTGTTTGGGCAGTGGTAATCAATTTTGCAATCATTGAGTCGTAATTAGGTGGGATGGTGTATCCAGCATAAACGTGAGTGTCCAATCGAACTCCGTGACCACCTGGCGAATGCAATACTGTGATTTTTCCTGGTGATGGTCTAAAATCATTGTATGGGTCTTCGGCATTGATACGACATTCAATAGCGTGCATTTGTGGTAAATAATTTTTACCTGAAATAGGAATTCCAGCAGCTACCATTATTTGTTCTCGAATCAAATCGTAATCAACTACTTGTTCAGTAATTGGGTGTTCGACTTGAATACGGGTATTCATTTCCATAAAATAGAAATTTCTATGTTTGTCAACAAGAAATTCCACTGTTCCTGCACCTTCGTATTTTATATATTCAGCAGCTTTTACGGCTGCTTCACCCATTTTTTCACGAAGTTCATCGGTCATAAATGGAGATGGTGTTTCTTCAGTTAGTTTTTGATGACGACGTTGTACTGAGCAATCTCTTTCTGATAAGTGACAGGCTTTCCCAAACGAGTCGCCTACTACTTGAATTTCGATATGACGTGGTTCTTCGATTAGTTTCTCTAAATACATTCCATCATTTCCAAAAGCGGCAGCGGACTCTTGTCGAGCACTATCCCAAGCTTTTAGTAAATCTTCTTGTTTCCAAACGGCACGCATTCCTTTTCCGCCTCCGCCTGCAGTTGCTTTTAACATTACTGGGTAACCAAATTCAGAAGCCAACTGTTCAGCTTGTTCATAGGATTCTAAAATCCCTACGGAACCAGGTACACAAGGAACACCAGCTTCAATCATTGTTGATTTTGCAGAAGCTTTGTCTCCCATACGATCAATCATTGTTGGTGAAGCACCAATAAATTTGATATTGTGCTCATGACAAATTTTCGAAAATTTAGAATTTTCTGATAAAAATCCATATCCAGGATGAATAGCATCTGCATTGGTTATTTCAGCTGCTGCTATTATATTTGACATCTTTAAATACGAAAGATTACTTGGTGGCGGGCCTATGCAAACGGCTTCATCAGCAAATTTAACATGTAAACTTTCTGCGTCCGCAGTGGAGTAAACCGCTACGGTTTTTATACCCATTTCTTTACAGGTTCTTATTACACGAAGTGCAATTTCTCCTCTATTGGCTATTAATATTTTTTTGAACATAATTTTGAATTAGAAAATTAGACAATTTGAAAATTAGATAATTTTAGAATTTACAAGCAAAATTAATTTCTTACTTCATAAATCTAAATTCTAAAATCTAAATTCTAAAATTTCTTATGATGGATCTACTAAGAATAATGGTTGGTCAAATTCTACTGGAGACATATCATCTACCAATACTTTAACAATTTTTCCTGAAAATTCAGATTCGATTTCGTTAAACAATTTCATTGCTTCAATAACGCATAATACATCTCCTTTTCCAATTGTACTTCCAACTTCAACAAACATTGGTTTGTCGGGTGATGATTTTCTGTAAAAAGTTCCGATAATTGGAGATTTTACGGTAATATATTTTGCATTCTCATCAACTACAACGGCTGGTGTTGCAGCGACTGGAGCAATTTGCTGTGGTGCAACTGCTTGTTGCAACATATTTTGTGCAGGCATTTGTTGTACGTAAGTAGTTTCAGTACTGCCTTCAAGTGTTGTTCTAATAGTGATTTTAACATCTCCTGTTTCTAGCTTTACTTCGGCTACACCAGAGTTTGCTACAAATTTAATTAGATTCTGAATTTCTTTTAAATCCATGGTTTATTCGTTTTAGTTATATTTTTACTATTTAAAAATTCGATAATTGAAAAATTTACAATAACTTAATTTTTCAATTTTACCTTTTTTTTAATCTTTTAATTATTAATACTTTAATTATTTATTATATGCCCATTTTAGGTAAATAGAACCCCAAGTAAATCCACCTCCAAAAGCAGCAAATATAAGGTTATCACCTTTTTTGAATTTATCTTCAAAATCTGCTAACAAAAGTGGTAGCGTTCCAGAAGTTGTATTTCCATAACGATGAATGTTAACTAAAACTTTAGACTCATCCAAATTCATTCTTTGAGCTGTAGCATCAATGATTCGTTTATTAGCTTGGTGAGCTACCAGCCAGTTTATATTATCGGGTGTTAAATTATTGCGTTCCATAATTTTTTCGCTCACGTCTGCCATTCCTGACACTGCATATTTGAATACTGTTTTTCCATCTTGAATTACAGTATGTTGTCCGTTTTCAACAGTTTCTTTTGAAGCAGGAAGTAAGGATCCTCCAGCGTCAATTTTAAGATAATCACGACCAATTCCATCGGAGCGCAAGTATTCGTCTTGCAATCCAAGTCCTTCTGTATTTGGTTCAAATAAAACTGCACCAGCTCCGTCTCCGAAAATGATGCATGTTGCTCTGTCTGTATAATCAATTATAGAAGACATTTTATCAGCTCCAATAAGCAATACCTTTTTATAACGTCCGGATTGAATATAGGCTGCCGCAGTTGACATTCCGTAGAGAAAGCTAGAACAAGCCGCTTGCAAATCGTATGCAAAAGCGTTAATTGCCCCTATCTGACTTGCTACATAAACCCCAGTAGCAGCTACTGGCATATCTGGTGTTGTGGTTGCCATAATTACCATATCAATTTCAGCAGGATTTATACCTGATTTTTCAATAAGATTTTGTGCAGCTTTGATGGCTAGGTATGAAGTTCCTTTGCCTTTTTCTTTTAAAATTCTTCTTTCTTTGATTCCTGTCCTGGTTATTATCCATTCATCATTGGTATCTATCATAGTTTCTAATACTTGATTAGAAAGTACAAATTCTGGAACATAAGCACCTACTGCTGTAATTGCGGCTGTAATTGTATTCATAAAGTTGAAAAATAATGCTCTAAAATTACAAGTTTTAAAAGCGTTCAAGTTACAAAAAATCTTGAAACGAAGTGTTTTTTGTAGCTAATTTTTATTTTAGGTTATACCAAACAAAAAAACTCTCACACCGTGAGAGTTATATTTTTTGCACAGAAAATGTATTAAGCAACAGCTGTTTGCTTATCGATAACTACTTGTCCTCTGTAGTACATTTTACCTTCATGCCAGTAAGCTCTGTGGTATAAATGCGCTTCACCAGTTATTGGGCAAGTTGCTATTTGAGCAACAGTTGCTTTATAGTGAGTTCTTCTTTTGTCTCTTCTTGTTTT
>NZ_JANOQD010000008.1:0-3451 GCF_031422135.1 Flavobacterium sp.
CAGAGGTAATAAACACGAGTGGCAACATCAACATATATGCTCCAGAATATGTAGAAGAAAAGAAAAGAGTCATCGAAGAAAAACTAAAAGGCATAGAGCCAAAACCAGTACAAGAACCCAAACAAAAAATAAAAGCCGAAGCCCCAAAAATTGTAGTCCCTGCAAAAGTAGCCACGCCAAAACCAGCACCCAAACCTACTAAACCAGTGGCACCAGCAGCGGTAGTACCTAAAAAAATAACGTATATTTATTTTACAGACGATAAAGGGAATAAAATTACAAACAGTGATTATGGCAACACCATAAGAGCCACAATAGGTTCCACAGGACTTATTGGACACACCATAAAGTTGCGGGTATATGACAAAGAGTGGCTGGGCGACCCTCATTTGCTGACCAAAGACCCAATAGTTGCTAAAATAACCAGCAATTTATGCTATGTTGAAATCCCACTTACCGAGGCTATGAAAAAACTAGGTGGCAATATGTGGTACGACGATGTCTATGTCGATATTGAAATAGTAGAAACCAAAGCCCACATAAAAAGCCAAAGTATTACTGTAGATACAAATAGATTTTCATTTGATTTACCTGATAATGAGACGAAGAGTAAGCTTGGAGAGAGGGATTCCAAAAAAGAAACAAGTGAATGTTTCTGCAAGCAAAAAGAAAACCAGTTTTATTGGAGCAATCAATTAACTTGCGACCAAAGAAAAAAAGTATTACAAGTTTGTTCAGAGTTATGGGGCGAGAGTAAAAAGAAAGAAAAAGCGAGTGAATTGATGTCTATATTTCATTTAGAAACAGGGAGTAAAGATACCTTCAAGCCTTATGCGGATAATGGAAAAGGGTATTCAGGACTCATACAATTTAGCGATGCTTCGGCAGAAAAGCTTGGTACAACAAGAGCCAAACTAAAAGCAATGACTTTTATTGAACAAATGGATTATGTCAAAAAATATTTGCAAAAAAATAAAGATAAATTTGCTACACTTACTGATTTTTATTTACAAGTATTAAAACCTAACGCCGTTGGTCAAGGTGGTAATCCAGATTATGTATTATTTGATGAAAGTGTTACTGTACCTGATGGCGATGGAAGCACGACGAGCCAAGTGCAACGAATGAAAAATATCACACAAGAACCTTGGGTTACTAAATATGGTTATGCCTCAAACCCACCCTTTATGTTACAAGATGGAGAAAATACCAAAAGAAAGAAATGGGTATATACCAGACAACGATTTGAGCAACGTTATGGTTTTATGAATGGTAAAACCACCGTAAAAGAAGTAACAGAGGTTGTGAAAAAACAGCATTACGACCTTGGAAAACCAAATGTTTTTTTTGGGAAATGTGAGAAGATAAAGGAGGAGAAAAAGGAAGTTAAGGATAGAGCACAGTGGATGCCGTTTGCACTAAATGAAGTAGGTCAAAAAGCAATTTCAGGAAAAAAAGATAATAATCCTAGAATTACTGAATATTTTACAGCTTCAACAAACGGAAACGGACTTGATGAGGGAACAAACTGGTGTGGTGCTTTTGTTAGTTGGTGTTTCTCTCAGGCAAATTATACACCGCCAGCATTATCGTGTAGAGCTGCAATGTGGCAATTTTGGAAACAAGATAAACCAATTTATGGTTCGGCCGCAGTGATAGATTGGGATAGTAATCAAAGTGTTAAACCAAATGGTAAAGATGGTGCTGTTGGAGGTAGTGGTCATATAACTTTTGTTGTTGGAATTAGCCCAGATGGCAATCATTATTATTGTGTAGGAGGTAATCAAGGGGGTGTTAAGGGGGCTAGAACTGTAAAAATTTCCAAATATTCCAAAAACGATATTGATTGGTTTGTTATTCCACCAAATTACATTCCTACTAATGAAGAATACACACTAAAAGTTATGAATAGCGAAGCTGATGTTGATACCGCTAAAACAACTAGAACTTAAAATTAACGATTATGAAATTATTAATACTTGCATCAACCATATTATTATTTTGCACTTGTTCATGTCAAAATAAAAATGAAGTAAATAAAAATAAAAAAATGGGTAATAAAGAAATAAGGACATTATTAGAAAAACAAATTAAAGCAGGATATGCAGCTGAAAAAAGTGAAACTGATTATCCAAATTATAATTTAACTGAAACGGATTTAAATATATCATATCAAATATTAAAAGAATGTCTAATAATTAATGGATATAAAACTCCAGATAATGTTCTATTTAATAAAAAAATAAATGAGATTTTCAAAAGAACTTTAGATTACAGTTCAACAAAAAAAAACGTGTATCTAAACTTTACTTCCCCTTGTAATAGAGATATTAAATTCATAAAAAATAATACAGAAGAGTTACATGACTATTCTTATTATATAAATAAAGAAAACAATTTTATTACAGAATTACATTCAATACCAGAAATTTTGGATTATCGAAAAGTGTTTCCTGATATCGAAATAATAGAGAATAATATACCAATATCAAAAGATGGTGTTAAAATTTATAAATGGAATTCTTTAGAAGATTTATCACAACAGAGAGAAAAAAATATACAAATATTAATTAACCGTAATAAATATTTATTTAATGATAGTAAAGCAAGCCTAGTTTGGCTAAAATTTAATGATGCCTTTTTCTTACAATCATTGGTGAAGGTTTTCGGTTATGTTGGAGATGAGCAATTAAATAAATTTGTTTTGGATAATAATCTTAAAGAAAACGAAGAGTTTGGTAGAGTAATTTGGAGCAAAGATTGTTCAGGGAAATTATATTTTCATGAGGAAATTATGAAAATTATCAAACAAGCTTCAAAAGATGAACAAACTAAATATCTTGAAATAGTAAAAACCTATCTTGCATATCTCGTAGAGAGAGATGCGAATGGTAAAGAAGTAGAAATAGGTTTAACCTTTTCACAAAAAATAGAAATGATGGGCAAGCTAGCTTATCATGCTACTAAAATAGCAAGGCCCGAAAGTGATGAATATTTTAATTTTTTTCCATTTTTACAAGACGAGACCGATCAAAAAGAACTTGAAAAATCCAATTACTATAACATAAAAGATTTTAAAGAAATTTATCAAGAAACTAAGAACGGTGGCGTATGGGTTCCCGGTATGCCTGAATAAATGTGGTAATGTATCAGAAGTGTTGTTATTACAAAAAAAACAATAAAACCTCACATTCAAAATAAAAAAAGTGACATAAAAAGATAACCTACGGGTTATTTTTTTATTTTTACAAGGTTAAAATCAATAAAAAAAGTTTGAATATGACCCTACTGTATCAAATGTGTTGCTGGCAATATGTGGTACGACGATGTATATGTCGATATTGAAATAGTAGAAACCAAAGCCCACATAAAAAGCCAAAGTATTACTGTAGATACAAATAGATTTTCATTTGATTTACCTGATAATGAGACGAAGATAAAGGTGGCTAGT
>NZ_JANOQD010000009.1:0-15990 GCF_031422135.1 Flavobacterium sp.
ATGCTTTCAGAAAGACAAAATGGATTTAAAATTGCTATGAACTCATTAAATGTTGGTCGTATCAAATTGGCAGTTGCTTGTCTTGATGCGCAACGAAGAGTGATTACTGGAGCTGTAAAATATGCAAATGAAAGAGTTCAGTTTAACACACCAATCGCAAATTTTGGAGCCATTCGTTCTAAATTAGCAGAAATGGCAACAAGTTGTTATGCTGGAGAATGTGGTTCATATAGAGCTGCAAAAGATATAGAAAACAGAATTGCTGCACGTGAAGCTGAGGGAACTTCGCATCAAGAGTCAGAATTAAAAGGTGTAGAAGAATTTGCTATAGAATGTTCCATATTGAAAGTGGCTGTTTCTGAAGATGTTCAGAATTGTGCTGACGAAGGAATTCAAATTTTTGGAGGAATGGGTTTCTCGGAAGATGCTCCAATGGAAGCTGCTTGGCGTGATGCTCGAATAGCACGAATTTACGAAGGTACGAACGAAATCAACAGAATGCTTTCGGTTGGAATGTTGATTAAAAAAGCAATGAAAGGTCACGTTGATTTATTAGGACCAGCTTCAAAAGTACAAGAAGAGTTAATGGGTATTCCATCATTTGAAACTCCAGATTTCTCTGAATTATTTGCTGAAGAAAAATCGATTATTGCAAATTTGAAAAAAGCATTTTTAATGGTTGCTGGTGGTGCTGTTCAAAAATTTGGACCAGATTTAGATGCACATCAAATGTTGTTAATGGCTGCTGCCGATATGCTAATTGAGATTTATATGGCAGAAAGTACAATTTTGCGTACTGAAAAATTAGCAAAATCTAAAGGCGAAGACAAAGCAGTAGAACAAATTGCAATGGCAAAATTATACTTGTACCACGCCGTTGATATAGTAGCTCAAAAAGGTAAAGAAAGCATTATTTCATTTGCTGAAGGAGACGAACAACGTATGATGCTTATGGGATTACGCCGTTTTACAAAATATGTAAATATGCCAAATGTAGTTGGTTTGAGAGAAACAATTACAAGCAAATTAGTTGCTGAAAACGAGTATTGCTTCTAATATTCAAACAAATTTTAAAAAACCATTTCAGATTAATTTTTGAAATGGTTTTTTTTAGTTTTTTTTTTAAATAAACCTTTCTTTTATAAATTGTTTATCAAATCTTGGCAGTACTTGATTAATTCTTGAAAGAAAGCCACAAATTCAATTTCAAATTCTTGATAAAAATCTTGAAGTTCAACAATAGCTTCTTGCATATTGGCTCTGTGTTTGGTTCGGTAATCCATTTGAAACAATATTTTTTCGATTCCAGCAATAGTTTCATAACTAGTTAACCAGTTTTGATCCATCATATAAGGCATCATTGTTTTGGTTTTTTCGGTAAGAACAACATAATTATCGACTAATGATTTATAGAAATTATCGACATAATCATTTAGTTTTTCATCAGAATAATTTTTCCAGTTTTTTGCCAAAAAATGATCGTATAAAATGTCCATTATAACACCTGAATAATGTCCATATTTTTTATGAAGTCGGTGCTTACTTTTTCGATAAATAGGATGTGCGTCAGTAAAAGTATCAATATGTCGATGCAATAAAATCCCTTTTTTAACCTCATCTGGAAAACTCAAATAATCGTTGCCACGAATTCCATCGGCCATAAAATTACCAATTTTTATTAAATCGTTGTTTCCTGAAAGATAAATATGAGCTAGAAAGTTCATTACTAATGTTTTTGCTAATATACATAAATAAAAAAAGTGAATTTGAAAATTTCAAATTCACTTTAAGTATACAAAAAACAGGTATTTATCTATTATTTCTCTTAGCTTTCATTTCATCACGTTTTGCATTAATAGCATCTCGCTTGGCATTCATTTCATCTCGCTTGGCATTCATTCGATCTCTAATAGCTTCTTGCCGATCTTGATTTTCATCTCCAACACTTTCCTGATAGGCTTCCATTTTATCTTGATAGGCTTCCATTTTGGCTTCAAATTTTTCCATTTCTTTTTCAAAAGCCGTCATATCAGGCTCCCATTCTTCCATTTTGGATTCATAGGCTTTCATTTCGGCTTCAAACTTTTTCATATCTGGACTATTTTCCCAATCTTTAGCAAACTTCTCCATATCAGCTTCAAATTTTTGCCACCCTTTTTTATCGTTTGGATTTGTTGGTGTTTTTACATTTGGATGTGTTGGAAAGTTTGGAGGAGTTGGTGGTGCTGGCATATTAC
This sequence comes from Flavobacterium sp., assembly GCF_031422135.1. Classification (GTDB taxonomy): domain Bacteria; phylum Bacteroidota; class Bacteroidia; order Flavobacteriales; family Flavobacteriaceae; genus Flavobacterium. Next base: position 2,238 of record NZ_JANOQD010000009.1, read on the forward strand.
TCATATCTGGAGGAGTTGGTGGAGTTGGTGGAGCAGGAAGCATTGGTAAATCTTGTAAATCTACCAAACCATTAGCTTTTGCTTTTTCAACAATTGTATATTCATCAATGGTATCTCTAAAATCTGAGGAATCAATTGTATCATAAAACCTTGCTTCATATTTGCCAGAACGAGATTTTTTTGCAGAAAATTTAAACGAATCTATTGGAGTGTCACCATCAATTTTATGAGTGCCTTTGGAACCGTTATTATCATTAAAATTTACAGTAATTGCTGTAATTTCTCCTTTTTTGTTTCTTTTTACTTTTGAAAATTTCAAATCAATATTTGAATGGGTTTTTAATCTTTCTACATCGTTTTTTAACTCTTCATCTGTACTCTTACTACACACTATCACTTGTGAGACATCATGGCTATAATTTTGAGCGTTTTCGAGTTTTCGAGTTTTTTCTTGCGCAATAACTTTTACTTGAAAGAAAATTACAAATGCTACTAATGCAGGAATTATGAGGGCATACTTCCATACATTTCTCTGTTTTGATTGATTTTTGTTTAACATAACAATTCGTTTTTTGATTAATGATTGATAAAAATTATTGGTAATCGACAAGCAGTTTTGATCAGTAACTACTTTTAAAAGCGTCATTTGATACGCTTTTTTATCTTCAGTATTTTGAATTGCCTTTTGGTCGGCAATGTATTCTAGGTTTTGCAGAATGGCTTTTTTGTATAACCATACAAACGGATTGAACCAAAAAACAGCACAGAAAACTTTAACAATAATAACATCAATGGAATGTTTCTCTAGGCTGTGTACTTTTTCGTGATTTAATATGCTTTCTAATTCAATTTTTGAATACAATTTGGAATTAAAAACGATGTATCTAAAAAATGAAAACGGACTGATATTTTCATTAATGTCAACCAAAGCAAACGGTTTTTTTATTTCTACTTTTTTGTTATACAATAGTTTGAATAATGAAAACACATTCACTATTATACTACCTAACAAAACTATTGCTATAACGAAATAGCCAAAATTTATAGCTTCAATCCAATCAAAGCTACTCTCTATTGGTTTAACTTCTCTGCTTATATTTGGAATAATAGAGTCCAGTTTATTAAAAACAATAGGTGTTTTTTCAATAAAAACTATTTTCTTAATAAAAAACAAAGGCAATAATACCGAAGTAAACAAACCAGATAATAAAAACCATCTGTTGCTATTGAAAAACGTTTCTTTTTGGATCAAAAAATAATAGGACAAATAGAAAACAGCAATTAAAGCACTTGATTTTAACACATAAATAAAAATAGTTTCCATCGCTTTATTTTTTTTCAATAATTGCTAAAATCTCCCGTAATTCGTCCGCAGAAATCTTATTTTCTTCTGCAAAAAAGGACACCATATTTTTATAAGAACTATTAAAATAGGTTTCAATTGCAGTATTCATAAAACGTTTTCTGTATTCTTCCAGTTGAACAATCGGAAAATATTGATGTGTATTTCCAAAAGCATTATAGGATACAAAGCCTTTCTCTTCCAAGTTTCTAATGATGGTTGAAAGTGTATTATAATGTGGCTTATCTTGCTCAATTTCGGCTAAAACTTCTTTTACAAAAGCCTTTTTAAGCTTCCATAAAATTTGCATAATCTCTTCTTCTTTGTTGGTTAACTTTTGCATAATATTTTAATTATCATAATCGACTAGACAAACTTACAACTATATTTCTAGTTTACAAACTGTTTTTATAGTTATTTAACTATTTTTTAAGTTTTAAAATATAATCGCATAAAAAAACCACTCGTTACAGTGGTTTTAGTAGTTTTATGTTTTTCTCATTTTAATTTCAGATTTTGCTTTTTGAAGTTCCTTTCTAGCTTCTTCCATTTCTTTTTTTGCTTTCAGCATTTCTTCTTTGGCTTGTTTGAGTTCTTCTTTGGTTGTGTCTTTGTTAGATTTCAAATCTTTCAAATTCTTGGCATCATTTTCGGAGTTTGGCATCATTTGCAATAATTGGCTTTGCATTTTTTCCATTTGCTCTTTCAAATTATTCATATCTGAAGAATTTCCAAAATTAAAATCTAACTTTTGATTACCATTCAATTCAAATTGGTGTTGTTTTTTAATTTTATCCAATTCTTCAATGCTATAGCCTTCGCCTCCTTCAATGACTTCTCCATCTTCAATAACTAATGGTTTTTTTCCATTTTCTTGAATAATAATTTTAGATTTTTTGTTCATTTTTGGACTCAAATCATTACTAAACCCAAAGTTTTCGCTGCTTAATGTATCCATTTGGATTTGGTTTCCAAATGATTTCTTCAAATCATTAAAATCAAAATTACCGAAAGCCATTCCCATACTATCATTGGCTTGACCAAAACCTATTGCATCTCGGTTTTTATAAAATAGAATAGGTGTAATAGCATTTTTACCATTATATTCCTGACTTCCAGTATTACCATCTTGATCTTTATATTCTATCTTGATAGCCGTAATTTCGCCATTAATGTTACGTTTTAAATTGGAATACTTTATTGTGACACCATTGTTCTGCTTTAATGCTTTGATATCATCAAGCATTTCTTGTTCTGGCGTATTTTTATTCCAAGTCATAACAACTGAACTAGAATCCATACTAGTATTTGAAAAACTATTGGCTTGAGCAAATAAGGCTCCTACTGACATTATTGTCATTACTATTTGAAAAAAAAGAATCTCTTTTAGATTTGTTCTCATAATTAAATAAAGTATTAGATTAATGATTATAATGCTCAAAATTATATTTTTTTGAAATTTTAAAAAACATAATTTTTGTTAATTAACTATTTTTTAAGTTTTTCAGTTGCCACCAGTTTCATAACCCAAAAACCACAAATTACACCTATCAAACCTAGAATTCCCATTACAAGCCAGTTGATTTGATATCCAAAACGTTCAATAATTCCCATTCCGAGTTTTGCACTTATAATATGCGCCAAACTAAAACTCATTGTAAAAATAGCCATATATCTTCCCTCGTGACCCTTTGGTGCACGACTCATTGCAAATGAATTAGAAAACGGAAACGAAAACATTTCGCCAAAAGTCATAAACAACATCATTACAATAAGAATACCAACCCAAAAATTAATCAATAGTAAGAACAAACTGATTGTCATTGCCAAGCAACCGTAAGTTATAATCTTAACTTTGTTTATTTTTTTTCGTTCTATATACCCCACAATTGGCATTTCGAGAAAGAAAATAAGGACTCCATTTAAGGTTAGCAATAGTCCCGTTTGAAATTCGCTTAGACCGAATTGCTCTCGGTGATACAATGGAATCGTAGTAAACAACTGGAAAAATAATACACCAGTAATCACACACATCATTAAAAATATCCAAAAAGCTTTGTCTTTAAAAACAGATTCTCTTGTTACTGTAGCTATAATCGCTTTTTGCTCTGGTGTTTTTTTCTTTTCTTTTACCAAAAGTGCAAATACTAAGATTGCGACTATACAAGTCGCTCCATCAACCCAAAAAAGACCCTTGTAGCCAATAGCCATAATTATGAGTCCTCCCATTGCTGGTCCAGCTGCAAAACCCAAATTGATCGCTAATCGCACTAATGTTAGTGCTCTGGTTCTATTTTCAGGTTCAGCATAAGCGGCAAGCGAAACAAACATTGCTGGACGAAACATATCGGCGATAATCATTAAAACCATCATTCCTATACACAACCCCATAAAACTTGTGATGTATTGCAAGGCAAAAAATAATAATCCGCTTGTAAACAGACTAAAAATCATAATACGATAAAACCCAATCTTGTCAGACAATTTACCACCAAGCCAAGAACCAGCCATCGAACCAATACCAAAAAAAACCATAATCCAACCGACTTCAGTATACGAGAAATGCAAATCTTCTTTAAGATATTTGGATAAAAAAGGTAAGACCATCGTTCCAGCACGATTGATAAATGTGATAAAAGTAAGTATCCAAATTTCTCTAGAAAAACCTCTAAAATTATTGATATAGCGATTAAAAGCTGTTTTGAACATTGATTTAATGATAATTTTCAAAGTTACAAATTTGTATCATTGTAGCTTTGGTAGTTTTAAACTATTTTTGCAAAAAACAAATTCAATGAAAAACTATTTTTCAGTCCTATTACTGCTTTCTTTTTTTCTTTCGAATGCTCAGGATAAGAAAGAAGAAACTTCGCAAGAATTTCAATTCGAATTGAATAAAAAATATGCTGATTCGACTTCGAGCCCTCTTAATAAAGAAGATTTAGACCATTTTAAAGGGTTAGTTTTTTTTGAAATAGATTCAAAATATGTTATAGAAGCCACCTTTGTAAGAACCAAAAGAGAAAAAATTTTCAAAATGGAAACCACAACTTCCAGGCTTCCAGAATACAAAAAATATGGTGAATTATTTTTTTCAATCGAAGGAAAAGATTTTAAATTGAATGTATATCAAAACATTGATTTGTCTAAGAAAAAAGAATATAAAGATTATCTTTTCTTACCATTTACGGATTTAACTTGTGGAAACCAAAGTTATGTAGGCGGAAGGTATATTGATTTAAGAATTCCTAAAAAAGATATAGTGCGTATCGATTTTAATAAATCCTACAATCCGTATTGTGCATACAATCCCAAATATTCTTGTCCAATTGTGCCTATCGAAAATGATTTGGCAATTGAAATAAAAGCTGGTGTTAAGAAATTTCACGACTAATGTTTTACAATATTCACACTCATAAGTCGTCAAACCAAGATGGTATTTTGGAAATTGTAAATCAATATCCACAAGAATTTGATGATACAATTCCATTCTATTCCATTGGAATTCATCCTTGGTATATTGATGAAGATAGGTTAGAATCCGATTTACAAATTATAGAAGAAAAATTACAACTCAAAAATTGTCTTGCTCTAGGCGAATGCGGATTAGACAAACGAATTGAAACTTCATTTGAAACTCAAATTACAGTTTTCGAAAAACAAATTGAATTGGCAAAAAAATACAAAAAACCATTAATTTTGCACTGTGTTTCGGCATATCAAGAAGTTATAGAAATCAAGAAACGCCTGCAAATAGAGGTTCCCATACTAATTCACGGATTTTCTAAAAATGAACAAGTAGCAAAATCTCTTTTAGATAACGGATTCTATTTATCGTTTGGAAAATATTTATTGCGAAATCCAGAATTAGAGCAAGTATTCAAACAAGTCCCAAATAATCAGTTTTTTCTCGAGACGGATACAATCGAAGAAAGTTTGGAGGAAGTTTATACATTAGCAGCAAAATATAAAAACACTGAAATTTCAGAAATTCAAAAACAAATTCAATCAAACTTTAACCAAGTGTTTAATTTTTGATTTCAGATTTAAAAGAAAAAAAATGGCAAAATGGCAAGAAAGAGCTGAACTTTTATTTAAAAAAGAAGGTTTAGATAATTTACAAAATTCAAATGTTTTAGTTGTAGGATTAGGTGGCGTAGGTTCCTTTGCAGCCGAATTTTTAGTTCGTGCAGGTGTAGGTAAACTAACTATTGTTGATGGAGATACAGTTGACATTACTAATATAAATAGACAATTGCCCGCATTACACTCCACAGTAGGAATGCCAAAAGTGAACGTTGTTGGTGATCGATTAATGGATATTAATCCTGAATTAAAACTCACCAAAGTCGAAGAGTTTTTGTCTCCAGAGCGAGCCTTTGAAATAGTTACAGAAGACTTTAACTACATTTTAGATTGTATTGATAGCGTGACTCCAAAATTAAACTTGATTATTGCTGCAAAACGCAAGCGTGTCAAAATTATCTCCTCTATGGGTGCTGGTGGAAAAATGGAAGCTTCTAAAGTGCATGTTTCTTGTATTACCAATGCTACAAATTGTATGTTGGCAAAAACCATCAGGAAGCGTTTGAAAGCGGTAAAAATTGACAAACTAAAAGTAGTTTCCTCTTCAGAAATTCAAGATGAAACGAGTCTGAAAATGACAGATGGAGCCAATTACAAAAAATCATTTTATGGAACTAACAGTTATATGCCTGGTCTTTTTGGCTTGTATGCAGCCGAAACAGTAATTCGTTATTTACTAAAGAAAGAATAGATTATTCCATTATTGGTTCTTCTTCAACTACCGTAGAATCTTTTGCAATAACTTTAGGTTTCTTTTTAAATACAGGTTTTATAGGACGAACAGGGATTAAAATTTCAGTAACCCATTTTGAAGTTGAGTTATTTGTAGTGCTATTTTTAGAAATAATTTCAATTTCTTTGTGTTTTGGGCTTTGCTCTAACTTATTTTTTGACATAAATACAAAAATTTGATTCAGAGCTTCTGCCTTATGATTATAATTTCCAGTTAAAGTTGCTTTTACAGCTTGAAACGGATTGGTTTGTCCAGAATATATATCACTTTCAGCAGAAATTTGAATTTTCTGTTTGGTTGGAACAGCAACCGAAAAAGTAATCGTATTTGCCAAACTATCTCTAGAATGATAAATTATAAAAGGCAATCCATTTGTTTTTGTTTTGGTATCCAATAACAATTTTTCCAATTTTGGAAGAATACTTTTTATTTTATTTGGAAGTTGTTCTTTCTTGCACGTTACTGGTCTTTGAATGTAAAAAACAGTATCTCTTTCAACAAATCCATCAAGTTTGATATTATAAGTATTGACTTCAGTCGTTAAAACTCGATTTAAATTAAAAAGACCTTTCTCAAAATCATCATCTAAAGCATTCTTTTCTCCTCGATTTATAAGAGATAAAAGTTTATCAGTAAAACTCATTTTCCCATTTGTAATCCAACTAACTTTAGTGTTTTTTAAGGAATCTGAAAAAATCCAAGTAGTTTTTGTTTCATTTCCTCCTAACAAAAGGAATTGAGAAATTGAATCTTTATCAAAAACGTTTTGCTTTTTTATGATTCCTTTTTGCAAATTATCTTTCCACGGATTAATAGTTTCCCAATTTTTAGAGTCTGCCATATAGGAGATAGCTGTTGATTTTGGAACTTCAATTAATTTACTTTTGACTACTTTATAGCTTCCATCTTTAGTAGTAACAAAAACAGACATCGCAATTGCAAAAAGTAGGATAAGTAGAAAGATATATTTGGCAATTTTCATATTTTAAGAAATGAAGACTATGCAAAAATATAAAAATAAATGATATTTTATTTATATAAAAATCAATAATTTAACTATTCTTTCAATAATGTTTTAATCAGAAATAAAGTTCCAATAAAAAGCATAAAAAAAGCGAGTATCCAGTAGCTTCCTTTGTAATACACTTTGTGCATTTTTAAATCTTTTCGGTATGAAAATATCATAACAATTATAAAAAAAACCACAAAAAAGGCAGCAAAAATAATTTGTCCTTTACTAAACATATTTTTTTTATACAAAAATAACTATTTGTAATTTGATTTTGATACTTTGCAGTAAAATTATATTAAAATCAAGTTATGCAAAATCAAATTAAATCTGTACACGAGTTCCATTCTGCTTTTGGACTTGGCATCAATACAAATCCTACTGGTGATTTAGGTAATGATAAAAATTTACTTCGTTTTAATTTAATGAAAGAAGAAAATGAAGAGTATCTGGAAGCTGTTCAAAATAATGATTTGATTGAAATTGCGGATGCACTTGGCGATATGCTTTACATTTTATGTGGCACTATTATAGAACATGGTTTGCAAGACAAAATTGAAGCGGTTTTTAACGAAATACAACGCAGTAATATGAGTAAATTGGGAGAAAACGGAAAACCTATTTATCGTGAAGATGGAAAAGTTCTGAAAGGACCAAACTATTTCAAACCAAATTTTGAAGAAATTTTGAAGAAATTTTGAAGTAGTATTTTGAAATTAAAAGAAAGAGAGGTGTTTTCAATTAAAAAACACCTCTCTTTCTTTTTTTTTTGCAGAATACTAAAAACTAAATCTTAACCGTCCAATCAAAAGTATCCTCAGCTAATTTATGTTGAATGTTAGTCAATTTTTCTTTAAGATCTAATGCCATTGATTTTTCAAGTTTAGGCAATTCATAATATACATCTTGAAAAGAAAATCCAATAATAGGATTAACAACAGCCGCTGTTCCTGCACCAAAAATCTCTTTGAGTGAACCATCTTTTGCTCCATTTATAAGCTCCTTTACTAAAACAGGTCGGACATCCACTTTATAGCCTTCTCGTTTTGCTAAATCAATTAAACTTTTACGAGTTACACCATCAAGAATTCGCTCACTGGTTGGTGCTGTAAGCAAAGTATCATTTATTCTAAAAAAAACATTCATTGTTCCAGCTTCTTCTAGCTTGGTATGTGTTGCATCGTCAGTCCAAATAATTTGCTGGAAACCTTTATCATGAGCCAATTGTGTTGGATAAAATTGTGCTGAATAATTACCCGCAGCTTTCGCAGCTCCTATTCCTCCATTTGCTGCACGACTATAATGTTCTGCAATTAAAACTTTAACTTCACCAGAATAATAAGCTTTGGCAGGAGACAAAATAATCATAAAACGATATTGAGTTGATGGTTGCGCAATAACACCAGTACCTATAGCAATCATAAACGGACGGATATATAAGGTATTTCCTTTTCCTTCTTTAATCCAATCTTTTTCAATTTTTAAAATTTCTTTCAAACCATTCATAAAGATATTTTCAGGAACTTCTGGCATAGCCATTCTCACTGCTGATTTGTTGAAACGAACAAAATTCTCATCAGGGCGATACAACCAAACGTCATCGTTTTGGTCTTTATAAGCTTTCATTCCTTCAAAAATAGCTTGTCCATAATGAAAAACTTTAGCCGATGGATCCAGTAAAAAAGGTTCGTATTTTTTTATCACTGGTTTCTGCCAAGCACCATCTTTAAAATCACACAACAACATGTGGTCTGTAAAAACGTTTCCAAAAGCTAGATTTTCAAAATCTACTTCATTTATTTTTGTAGTTGCTACTTTAACTATATCGATTTCGCTAATAATATCTGACACCATTTGATTATAAAAATTTTTGCTAATTTAATAAAAAACCCGATTTAACTTTAGAAATTAATTACTTATTCTTCACAATTGCTTTATTTTTCATAAAAAAATAACACATATCATTTTATATTACGTTTTTGTTATTATTTTTTACTTTTCTTTACTATAATTCTATAAAGTTGTGAAAATCTTTTTTATTTTTGTACTAAATAAATTTTAATACTAAAATAATGAAAAAATTATTCATTTGTGTGGTACTCACTGTTTCATTTTGGAGCTGTAATTCAAATAAAAATCAAGCAAATTCGAGTGAAATTGCTGGTTACAAATCATTTGGATCGAAAATATCTGATGAAAAAACTATTGCTGCAAATGATATGGCTTCTAAGTACAGTACATTAAAACTAGGGGATACTATAAATGTAAAATTCAAATCGACTATAAAAGAAGTATGCCAGAATAAAGGCTGTTGGATGAAATTAGATTTGGGTAACAAAAAAGAGACTTTTGTAAAGTTTAAAGATTATGCTTTTTTTATGCCTAAAGATTCAAAAAATAATGAAGTAATTGTAAATGGAAAAGCATTTGTTAGCGAAGAATCAGTAGAAGACCAAAAGCATTATGCTAAAGATGGAGGAATGGCACAAGCTGAAATTGACAAAATTGTAAATATTAAAACTATTTATTCGTTTGTGGCTGATGGAGTTTTAATCAAAAAGTAGTTTGAAACGCGAAATTATCACCACTACTGATGGTTCAACAACCATTCACTTACCAGATTGGGACGAATGCTATCATTCCAAGCACGGAGCCATTCAGGAAGCATATCATGTATTTATAAAAAACGGACTTTCTTTAATAGAAGACAAGTCCGTTTCTATTTTAGAAATTGGTTTCGGTACTGGCTTAAATGCTTTTATTACTTTTTTGGAAGCAAATAAAAATAATTTGAATATTGATTATACTGGAGTAGAAGCCTATCCAGTTGAGATTGAAGAAGCATTTGCAATGAATTATTTGAAGGCACTGGACGCCATCCCATTTGAAACCAAATATAGATTAATGCACGAATGCCATTGGGAACAAAAGATACTAATTGACTCTAATTTTTGTTTAACGAAACGTAAACAATTTTTTCAAGAAATTAGTGATGAAAATCAATTTGACTTAATTTATTTTGACGCTTTTGGATTCAGAGTACAGCCCGAATTATGGAGTACAGCAATTTTTCAAAAAATGTATAATTCGCTAAAAAGCAAAGGAATACTTGTAACTTATGCAGCTCGAGGTGTCGTTAAGCGTTCTATGCAAGAAGTAGGATTTACTGTTAAAAAAGTAGCTGGACCACCAGGAAAAAGGGAAATGATGATTGCATATAAAAATATTTAGTATTAATTTAATATAATTTTGTGATTTCGCATTAATTTTTTGTTTAAATTAGCTTAAACAAATCATAAACCATTTATTATGTCAAAAGTGATGATGGATTTCACAAAATCAATACTTGAAAGAGTAAGTTTTGATCCCATTTTGTTCTGTAAAGAAGTCGAAAAAGCAGTAAAAACACTTCTACCTTATGAGATAGAAGAATTAGTAGAATGGCTTTTTAATTTTACTGCAGAAAAACCAGAGTTAAGGTACTGTTTAAATAGAATTAAATCATAAAACTAAAAGGAGCTTAAATGGCTCCTTTTTTTATGTCTTCCTTTTCAAATACATAATTAAAAGCAGACCATATTTTAAAAACAAAGCAAATTTTTTATTAAACTATCATAAAAAATACTAAAAAAATTTAACAAAATACACCAGGAAACCGTAATGTAGTATTTGAGATAAAGTGTATCTTACCCTCTTTTTTTAACATCGATAATTTATGCCCTTACAACAAGAAAAATACAGTATTTATGCTCTAAAAAAAGGAGATACGCTAGCTAGTGTGGCTACATATTTTGAAAAAACACAGCAAGAAATAAAGGGTTTTCATAATATATTTTGTGAACATTCAGCATTAATTGTATATGATTTTCCTTATGATTTGAAACAATTGTACGTATTCCCACAACTACATTACAAAGCCATAGGAGTAGCAGAACATCTAGATCAAAGCACTTATTTGCAACACCATACCCAAGAAGGAACCTGCAATTATAGTGTAGAATATGTATCAACAGAAGGAGAAAAAAAGACGGTTGTCGATTTTGAAATTAGCATTACACAAAAAGGATTATTTAAAGAAGGGTATTTGTACTTGATACATAAAATTGCGCCAACTCTCATTAATGGAGAAGTAACGCCTAATGATACAGAAGAAATAAAAGAGAAATTAGGCAATATTGTGTATCCGCTTCAGGTTTTAGTTCAAGAAAATGGGAAGTGGCAAGAACTTATTTATGACAAAGCCATTAAGAAACGATTTGCTACTGCAAAGCAAGAAATCCTTGAATACAATAAAGGTAAACTAGTTTCTGATTTGTTGCAAGAAGCTGAAAAAAAGTTGTGCTATGAGGAGCGTTTTAAAAAAATGTTTCAAGACAATTGGCTACTTGGTACTATTTTTAGTAACACATATAGATATTATAACCACCAGCAACCTATAAAAGAAACTGTTAAATTTGCATTATTAAATCACGTAGTCCCAATTGCATTTGATACAGAACAAACTATTGGCGATTTTATGCCAGACTCAAAACACATTACCATCAATAGGAACGGTATTTCAAACGATACTAGAACAAGAGAAGCTTTAGAACAAGCCGTTGGAGAGACTAAGTACGATGGTACTTTGTCGCAAAAAATTGATGCAAAATTTGAACAAAAAATAATACTCGATATAAAAACATCTAACATAGTTTCTATATATTTGCGAGCAAGCATTGACTTACAAACACCACGAAGTGTTCGGGTTAAAGTGGCAATGATTTGAAGGAATAGTTATTTAGTGATTTTTAATTCGTAATTCATAAAAATATGGCAGACAAACACTATGAAGTAGTATTTCCTGCATTAGGTGGCACTGAAATTGTTGTTTCTGATAAGGAGAGAGACCTTAAAATTGTTTTTGATTATTTAAAACCTTTTGATTTAGAGGATGAGGAAGTTTTTGATTTCATTCTGAATGATGTTGCAAAACGTATGAATGAAATTGTAGATCAATATGAGCGTTTTAATGGCGACCAACTCCTATACCCAACAGAAGTAGAATGAAAATAGTTTATTTATTCGGGGATTCGAAGGTTCGATAATTCTATTTTTTTTAATTGTTAATTCATAAAAAAGCATGGCTGAAAAACATATCGTAGTACAAGGAGGCACCTGCCAGTGTAAATTTAGCGTTGAGCCCAAGACCGATGTCTTGAAAGTAAACACGCAAAGTATGCATTATGCTAACGACAAAGAAGGTAAAGAAAAACTGATTGCTACAGATAAAGATATAGGGCAAACGCTCGATAAAAACACGTTTGGTAAATGCAAAATGCAACCCAATGGCAGTGGCGATTTCTTGCCGTGTCAAGCGGTAATCACCCAGTGGAGTGATTTTTATGACAAAGTAACACTATCTAATCAAGGTAAAATATTACTAGAAGACAGCAAAGCCACCTGTCCTATAGGCGGTCCTGATTGTATCACCATAAAAAACCACGGTCAAACAGGCGAAGGCAGCCAGCAACAAGCAAAAGAAAGCGATACTGTGGCACAAAACCAAGCCAACCCCGTATTTGCAGATTTTAATGACAACCAAACACAAGCCAAAGCCGAGGAGAAACCACAGGGACCAGAAGAAAAACGAGAAATCGTTAAAGTAGTCCCTGAGGATATTGATGGTAAAGTCATACCTAAGGGCGAGAAATACCATTATGGTAAAGTAGTAAATGTTGTGGTACACACCACAGGTATGGTGGGAGAACTCGTGCATGTAGAGCTCTGGGAAGACGACGCTATAGGTGCAGGACATAGTGACGAAAACCGCTACAACAAGGTGATGGAGCAGTTTGCGTTTGTAGGCGAAAAAGGCGTAGCCGAAGTGCGGTTTGTGATTCAAAACGCCTACAGAAGTATAGCGGTAACCCACAACGCCAAAGAAGGCAAAACGCACGAGTATTATTTTATGGTCTATGCGCCTCAGGTGATAAACACGAGTGGCAACATCAACATATATGCACCAGAATATGTAGAAGAAAAGAAAAGGGTCATCGAAGAAAAACTAAAAGGCATAGAGCCAAAACCAGTACAAGAACCCAAACAAAAAATAAAAGCCGAAGCCCCAAAAATTGTAGTCCCTGCAAAAGTCGCAACACCTAAACCAGCACCTAAACCAGCAGCACCAGCAGCACCAGCAGCAGTTGTACCTAAAAAAATAACGTATATTTATTTTACAGACGATAAAGGAAATAAAATTACAAACAGTGATTATGGCAACACCATAAGAGCCACGATAGGCTCCACAGGGCTTGTAGGACACACCGTAAAGTTGCGGGTATATGACAAAGAGTGGCTGGGCGACCCCCATTTGCTAACCAAAGACCCAATTGTTAAAACAATAACCAGCAATTTATGCTATGTTGAAATCCCGCTTACCGAGGCAATGAAAAAACTAGGTGGTAATATGTGGTACGACGATGTATATGTCGATATTGAAATAGTAGAAACCAAAGCCCACATAAAAAGCCAAAGTATTACTGTAGATACAAATAGATTTTCATTTGATTTACCTGATAATGAGACGAAGATAAAGGTGGCTAGT
>NZ_JANOQD010000010.1:0-62750 GCF_031422135.1 Flavobacterium sp.
ATTACTCGTTTTCCAAAAATAGTAGAGATAAGCAACGACATAATAATTGCCAAAGCAGATCTAAATGTGATATATTGAAAAACTCCAGTTCCAGGGACGTCGAGTGTTTTGTCTAAATATTCGAATAAGTAGTATAACATATTGATTTACGATTTACGATTTATGATTTACGATTTTATTCCTAATTCTTAAATCCTGATTCCTAATTATTTATTTAACTGTTCTAAAATTTCTTTTACCATTTGCATATCGTCAAAATCGTGACGCACACCATTTATTTCTTGATAGGTTTCGTGTCCTTTTCCTGCAATGAGAATAATATCATTTGGTTGAGCCAATTGACAAGCCGTTTTTATGGCTTGCTTTCTATCGGTAATCGATATGTATTTTTTGAAATTTACAGGCGTGATTCCCACTTCCATTTCGGCAATAATCGTTTCTGGATTTTCAGTTCTTGGGTTGTCTGATGTTAAAATGGCTTTGTTGCTCATTTCAGAAGCAATATTGGCCATAATTGGTCTTTTAGTTTTGTCTCGATCGCCACCACAACCAACAATCGTTATTAATTGTTCGTTTTTTGTACGAATGTCATTTATCGTACTCAATACATTTTCTAAAGCATCGGGCGTGTGCGCATAATCGACAATTGCCGTGATATTTTGTTGTGAAACTATAAACTGAAAACGACCTGAAACACTTTCTAATTCAGATAATAATCTTAAAACTTCTAATTTTTCAAGTCCTAATTCGATAGCAACTCCGTAAATTGCTAATAAATTATAGGCGTTGAAAGTGCCTATTAATCGAACCCAAACTTCTTGTTCGTTTATTTTTAATAATAATCCGCTTAATTGATTTTCAATAATTATAGCTTTATAATCGGCATACGTTTTTAAAGCATACGATAATTTTCTAGCTTTCGTATTTTGCATCATCACCGTTCCATTTTTATCATCGATATTGGAAAGTGCAAACGCAGTTTTAGGTAAATTATCGAAAAATAACTTTTTCACATCGCGATATTCTGCAAATGTGGGATGATAATCTAAATGATCGTGAGACAAATTGGTAAAAACACCACCAACGAATTGTAATCCTTCGGTGCGTTTTTGATGAATGCCGTGCGAACTTACTTCCATAAAACAATATTCGCAACCCGCTTCGACCATTTCATTCAAAAAATAATTGATTGTTAGCGAGTCTGGTGTGGTGTGCGTTGCTTTGTGTTCAACTTCATCAACCATAATTTTTACAGTAGAAAGCAATCCTACTTTAAATCCTGCTTTTTTGAAAAGTTGGTATAATAATGAGGCAATTGTTGTTTTCCCGTTGGTACCTGTCACACCAACCAATTGTAGTTTTTGTGACGGATTATCGTAAAAATTAGTTGCTAAATACGCTAACGCGACATTTGTATCTTTTACTTTCACGTAAGTGATTTGCGACAATAAATCAGTTGGTAATTCATCGCAAATAATTACTGATGCACCAAGCGAAATTGCTTTATCGATAAACTCGTGACCGTTTGAAACCGAACCGCGAATAGCCACAAAAGTATCGTTTGATTCTATTTTTCGAGAATCAAAATGAATATTATTCACTTCAACATCGGTTGAACCGTGAACGACTTCGAGTGCTACTTTATATAAAATTTCTTTTAAAATCATTATGACAATTCTAAAATTATAGTGTTATTTTTTAATAAGGGTTGCCCAGGTAAAATAGATTGTTTTTTAACTTTTCCAATTCCGATAGCTTTTACTTTCATTCCTAAATTTTCTAATAAAGCAACGGCATCCATTCCTGACATTCCTTTTAAATTTGGGATTGAGTTGTGTTTTTTATTTACATTATCATTGTAAGTGATATAATTCTTATCTTGTTTTGGATTGGCTTTCTTCAAATTTTTAACTTGATTGGTTGAAGGCACATCGGTAAAAACTTTTTGAGCAATTCGTTTGAAAACTGGTCCAGCTACATCCGCTCCGTAATAATTATTTTTTGATGTATTGGGTTTATGAACCACCACAATACAAGAATATTTAGGATTCTCGGCGGGAAAATATCCTGCAAAAGACGAAGCATAATACATACTACCATCGGTTTTATGATAATCTACTTTAGCCGTTCCTGTTTTGCCAGCCATCGAAAAATCTTTAGAATACAATTTTGACCCTGTTCCTTTTTTAACGACATTTTGAAGCACAGCTTGCACTTTTTTCAGGGTTTCGTCAGAACATATTTTAGGATTTATAACTTGCTTGTCAAATTTTTTAATGGTTTTATTCCATTCTTTTACTTCTTGAACGAATAATGGTTTAACCATTTCGCCATTGTTTGCAATCGCATTATATAATGTTAGTGTTTGCAAAGGCGTTACTGAAACTCCATAGCCAAAAGCCATCCAAGGCAATGAAATAGCACTCCAACTCTTATCTGATGGTTGCGGAATAAATGGCCTTCCTTCTCCTTTGAATGGTAATCCGAGTGGTTTATTTAAACCAAGATTTACAATTCTATCCGTAAACTGTTTTGGATTATTTCTATAATTTTCGCTCACTGCTTGCGCCATAACCGTGTTTGAAGAAACTTCAAAACCTCTTGCCAAAGAGATTTTTCCGTAACCGCCTTCGTGTGAATCGTTTACTTTTCGACCACGATAGATTACTACGCCACCATTAGTATTATAAACTTTGCTAGTATCAATTTTTTTGTCATCAAGAAGTGCAATTAAATCTATCAATTTGAAAGTAGAACCCGGCTCGTGCGACTCTGCAACTGCATAATTTATGGTTTCATAATATGAACCATCTTGGGCTCTACCTAAGTTTGAAATGGCTTTTACATGACCTGTTTTGGTTTCCATAACAACCACACAACCATGATCGGCTTCATACAATTCTAATTGTTTTAGTAAGGCGTGGTGTGCTATATCTTGTACATAAACATCAATAGTAGAAACCACATCATAACCATCGCGAGGCTCTACTTCATTGTTGTCCCGAATGGGTTTCCATTGTCCTTTAGAGATTTTTTGCTTGAGAACTTTGCCGTCTTTTCCGTTTAGATAATCTCCATATGCCCCTTCGATGCCAACTTGAACTGGATTGCCACCCGAATCAAAACGCTCATAGCCAATAGTTCTTTCGGCAATTTTTCCGATAGGATGTTCCCGAACGGTTTTTTGTTCGGTTATCATTCCTCCTTTGTTAGCACCCAGATTGAATAACGGGAAATTTTTTAAGGTCATATATTGGGTAAAACTCAAATCGCGAGCAACTAATAAATATCTATTTTTGTTGGCTCTAGCTTTGCGGAAATCATTTAAAACTGAAAAAGCAGATTTGTTTAACAAAACGGCTATCGAATCCGACAAACCTTGAATGTTTTCGTCAAAATTTTCTTTATTTGGTGCTACAGCATCAAAACGAATGGTATATTCTGGAATTGATGTAGCAAGCAAACTTCCATCGGAAGAATAAACATTGCCTCGATTGGCTGGAATTACGAAATTTTTAACGGAGCGTTCTTTGGCCAACTTACGATAATAATTACCCTCAACCCACTGAATATTAGTAAGTTTTACGCCTATTGCCACTACCATAATAAATATGAATAAGGCAACGAGATAAATTCGTTTTAAAATATTTCTATTTTCTATTGCCATAATTTTTCCCAAGTGTTTTTTTCTCGAGCTACTTTTATTTTCTTTGGTGGAACCGAGGAAGGAAAAATTCCTTTTTCAACCATTTTATTGGCCACAGTCGATTCCATTTTTATTTTCATTAATTCGGAACGCCTGTCCACAAATTCCGATCTCAATTCTTTTACTTCGTTTGTTAATTCAGCTATTTGAAATATTTTTTTTTCATAACTATGCGTATTTGCAATCATCATAATCGCCAAACCAATAAGAAAGACAATAAATCGCCAGTTTTTTACTGCGTCTTCATTGACTAGGAATTTTGCTTTTAATATGTTGTATATTCCGTATTTCATTTGTTTTTTAGGTTCAAAGTTGCAAAGGTTCAAAGTTGCTGAGCTTTTATTTTTTCTCTGCAATTCTAAGTTTTGCGCTTCTTGCCCGGTTGTTTATTTTTATTTCTTCATTGGAAGGAATTATCATTTTCCCGATTAATTTGAAAGGCACTTCAAAATTTCCAAAGAAATCTTTTTCAGGCTCTCCTTCAAACAACCCGTTTTTCATAAACCGTTTTACCAATCTGTCTTCAAGCGAATGATATGAAATAACACTCAATCTTCCTTCTGGGTTCAAAACCTCTAATGATTCAGATAAGAATTCTTTCAAAACTTCCATTTCTTGATTGACTTCAATACGAATGGCTTGGTATATTTGGGCTAAAATTTTATGCGCTTTATTATTCGGTAGAAACCGTGCCAAAACATTTTTTAGTTGTTCTGTATTTCTAATTTCTTCTTTTTCTCTTTCTTCAATAATGGTTCTTGCCAGCGCTGGCGCATTGCTTAATTCTCCGTAATCATAAAAAATACGACGAAGATTAGCATCGTCATATTCGTTGACAATTTTGAAAGCCGTTAGTTCATTTTTTTTACTCATTCGCATATCCAATTCGGCATCAAAACGAGTCGAAAAACCACGTTCTGGCACATCAAATTGATGAGACGAAACACCTAAATCTGCAAGAATTCCATCTACTTTTTTAACCCCATTAAAACGTAAGAACCTTTTTATAAATCTAAAATTTTCTTGAATGAGTGTAAATCTTTCGTCAGGTAATGCGTTATCCCAAGCATCTTCATCTTGATCGAAGGCATATAATTTGCCGTTTTCATTCAAACGAGACAATATTTCTTTAGAATGACCGCCACCGCCAAAAGTTACATCAACATAAATTCCGTCAGGTTTAATATTCAAACCATCGACAGTTTCTTTAAGCAAAACCGGATTATGATATTCCATTTCCATTGTCGTCGTCATTTACATTTCCCATTACTTCTTCTGCCAAATCAGCAAAATCTCCGACAGAATCATCAATTGCTTTTTCGTATAAGTCTTTATCCCAAATCTCAATAATATTTATTGCCGATGACAATACAATGTCTTTTGAAACTGAAGCGAAAATTGCTAAATCTTTTGGCACCAGAATCCTTCCAGTTGCATCAATTTCTATCACACGAACGCCAGCTGTAAAACGACGAATAAAATCGTTGTTCTTTTTAACAAAACGATTGAGCTTGTTTATTTTTTGCATCATCAAATTCCATTCTTGCATTGGATACAACTCTAAACATTGCTGAAAAACAGAACGCTTGAGCACAAAACCTTCTTGCAAAGATTCGCTCAATTGCTTCTTCAAAGGATTAGGCAATAGCAACCTTCCTTTAGAATCAACCTTACATTCGTATGTACCTACAATGGTATTCAATGAGTTATGAATTTAGATGATAAAGAGCAAATATAAAAAAGTTTTTACCACAATTTACCACTTAATACCACTTTGTTGATAAGTTTTCATTTTTTTGATTGAAAAAATTGAAACAATCAACAAACAAGAGGCGGATTTTAGTTTCCTAAGCTTATTAACATTTTTGAAATTTTAATCCTATATTTGCACTATATCTAAGACAAAACGAATACTTGTGAATAATTTAATTAAAGAAGGTAAATACGAATATTTTGAAGCTGGTGAAGGAATTCCAATTATTATTTTGCACGGATTAATGGGCGGATTAAGTAATTTTGATGGTGTTGCCAATTATTTTCCTGCAAAAGGATATAAAATTGTGATTCCACAATTGCCACTTTACACACAAAATATATTAAAAACCAATGTAAAAGCTTTTGCCGTTTATGTGAAGAATTTTATGGATTTCAAAGGATTTGAAAGAGCCATTTTGGTTGGAAATTCTCTAGGAGGACATATCGCATTGTATTTCACAAAAATGTATCCAGAAAGAGTCTCGGGACTTGTAATCACAGGTAGTTCTGGACTTTATGAAAGTGCAATGGGAGACAGTTATCCAAAACGTGGTGACTATGAATACATTAAAAAGAAAGCCGAAGATGTATTTCACAATCCAGCCATTGCTACCAAAGAAATTATTGATGAAGTTTATGCAACTGTAAACGACCGAATCAAATTGATAAAAACCCTGACTATTGCCAAAAGTGCCATTCGCCATAATATGGCAAAAGACTTGCCTAAAATGCACGTTCCTACTGGAATTATTTGGGGAAGAAACGACAAAGTTACACCACCAAATGTTGCAGAAGAATTCCATAAATTGTTACCAAATTCCACTTTATATTGGATAGAAGAATGCGGTCACGCTGCTATGATGGAACATCCTGAGGAGTTTAATAAAATTCTAGAGGAATGGTTGACGAATAAAGCAGAGCATTAACAGTGTTCAGTGTTCAGTGTTCAGTGTTCAGTGTTCAGTGTTCAGTGTTCAGTGTTCAGTGTTCAGTGTTCAGTGTTCAAAATTATAAAAAAGATTTATACCACTATTTTTAGTGTAAAATATATTAAATGAAAATTAATACCGCAGAATTTATTATAAGCAATTCAGATGTGAGTAAATGCCCACTAGAGCGTTTGCCAGAATATGCCTTTATTGGAAGGTCAAACGTTGGGAAATCATCGTTGATTAATATGTTGACTAATCATAAAAGTTTAGCTAAGACTTCTGGACGACCTGGGAAAACACAATTAATTAATCATTTTAAAATTAACAATAACTGGTTTCTAGTAGATTTACCTGGCTATGGTTATGCTAGAGTTTCTAAAAAAACCAAAGAGGTTTTCCAACAATTTATAACCGATTATTTCGAAAAAAGAGAACAACTTGTTTGTGCCTTTGTATTGATAGATATTCGTCATGAAGCACAAGAAATAGACCTTGAATTTATTACGTATTTAGGCGAAATTGAATTGCCATTTTGCATTATCTTTACCAAAGCTGATAAAATTAGCAAAGGAAAAGTAGCACAGCATATTGCAGGGTATCGTACTGCTTTACTAAAAAACAACTGGGAAGAAATGCCTCAACACTTTGTAACTTCAGCCACAGAAGGCACTGGAAAAGATAAAGTTTTAGAATATATTGCTGGAGTGAATGAAGAAATTTTTAAATCCAATGATTCGTTTATTTAAAACACATAAAATCGGTCAATGACCGATTTTTTTATTTAGTAAGTTCTAGTTTTTCAGCAAAATAATCGCAAAAATCTTTCATAGTATCTGTCATTTTTTCATCGTTTGTAGCGCGATAAAAAGTATCTGCCATAGAGACTAATGTTTGATGAAAAAACAATTTCATTTCATCAACAGGCATATCTTTAGTCCAAAGATCGATACGCATGGTTTCTTGAATATTACTGTCCCAAACTGAAAGCATAATGGCTTTTGTTTCTTGGGCTTCTACTCCACCATCTTGGGCTGACCAATTTATTTTTTCTGGCACTCTATTGGCGTCAAGATCTACTATGAATTTTATTTCTGATGTCATTATGTTTTTATTATATCGTTTGTAATTTAGAAAATTCGTAATTTAAAATTATTTTTTAGGCTTGTATTTTGATTTTTGAAATATCTCTTTGGCATCCATCAGCACCATTTTTTGTAATGTAGCTTCAGTATTGTTTTTCATAAATGATTTTACAATTTGCCAACCCATCCAAGATCCCATTCTTCCGGGAGATTCATTGTCTGAAGTTAAACCGAACTTTGTAAATGGTGCTGGTTGTATGAATCGTTGTGCTAATTTCGGATCTGTTTCGTACAGTAGTTTTTCTTCAATGAAAAATCGCCAAACATCAGCCTGGTTTGTAATTGCCCATTGCAATTGTTCTTTTGTATACCCAATTTTGTCTTCGTCTGAATATTCAGGAAGCAAAGCATCTTTCAAATAGAGTTGTTTACCTGCATAAATCATTAACGAAAGTAAATCTTTTTCTGTAGGTGGTTTTATTTTTCGAACAGAAAATTCTTGAACAATATCTGGTAAAATTTGCGAGGATTCGAAAGACAACTTTTGATATTCTGGGAATTCATAAAATTTATGATTTTTTCCTAAATATAATTCCAATGACACTATGATTAAACTGTCTGCGTAAATCGCTTTGTAGTCGGGATCCATATCATATATTAAGGTCACTACTTTTGGCGTTTTCGTTTGTGGGTAATAATATTTGATATGACTAAAAAGGTCTTCGATTTCTGAGGTTTGTTTGTCAAAATTTTTGTATTTTTTTTGAACTTCGGTGTACAATTCTCTCCATAATGGATTACTCATTTTATTTGTCCAAACAGAATCAGGAACATTTTGCGGAAAAAAGCTTGGGTATTGCTGTTTTAAATTTGACAAATCTTGGATCGGTGTTTCAAAAAAAGCTTGGTCGAAACGATCCACTTTGATATCGACAGGAATTTCCTGAATAGCTTCTTTTACTTTGTTTTTTTCAGAACAAGAAATTAAAAGAATTGTTGAAAATAGAATAAAAATATACTGTTTCATAAACTGTTCTTTTTTTTAGCCCTGATGGCAGTGGAAATCCTTTTGTTTTTTTCTTTAAAAAACAAAAGATTGTAACGAACAGCAGGATTAGCTTCAAAATAATTATTAGTTTTGCAAATATACATTTGGTTTTTAAAATAGTAGGAACAATGCAAAAAAATAGTTCAATTAATTGTGAGAAAGTAAACGAGCATATTGTAAACTGGTTAAAAAACTATGCTCAAACCGCTGGGGTTAAAGGTTTTGTAGTTGGTATCTCTGGAGGAATTGATTCTGCATTGACCTCAACTCTTTGTGCTCAAACAGGATTTACGACTTTGTGTGTGGAAATGCCTATTCATCAAGCTGCCAGTCACGTGAGTCGGGCGCAGGAACACATTGAACAACTTAAAACCCGATTTGAAAATGTTAGTGCCACTAGAGTTGACTTGACACCTGTTTTTGAAAGTTTTAAAAGCGAAATTCCATTAACAAATGATGAAGGAAAATATCAAATTTCTCTAGCCAATTCTCGTGCTCGATTGCGAATGACTACCTTGTATTATCTTGCTGGAATTCATGGCCTTTTGGTAGCTGGAACAGGAAATAAAGTAGAGGATTTTGGGGTTGGTTTTTATACTAAATACGGGGATGGTGGTGTGGACTTGAGCCCAATTGCCGACTTGATGAAAAGTGACGTAAAAGCCCTTGCAGAGTATGTAAAAGTTCCCAACTCTATTTTGACAGCAAAACCTACCGATGGGCTTTTTGGTGATGATCGAAGTGATGAAGACCAACTGGGAGCGAGTTATGAAGAGCTCGAATTTGCAATGAAATCAATTGAGAATGGTAAATCAGAAAATGACTTTTCGGGTCGTGAAAAAGAAGTTTTCATACTATACAAAAGATTAAACAAAACAAATCAACATAAAATGAATTCAATACCAGTTTGCTTCATTCCTAAAGAATTTATGTAATAATATTGGCTTTTATAACCTTTATCCGATTTTAATTTGTAAATTTGTAGGTATTTTGTTTAACGTTTAATAATTTGGTTATGGTAAAAATAGGACTAGCAGACAATCATCCAGTGGTACACTATGGGATAAAATCGTATTTTAAAGAACATTCAGATATTTCACTTACTGGAATAGTGGATAATTTTGATATGACTGAGGAAATGTTAAAACGTAAAGATATTGATGTATTGCTTTTAGATCTTGAACTTGAAGGCTTAACAAGTATTAATCTTGTTAAATCATTATTGAAATCATATCCAAAAACAAAAATTATACTTTTTTCTAATTTGAATGAGCAAATTTATGCTCCAAACGCTATAAAAGCTGGTGTTTCATCATTTGTTCACAAATCTGAAAAATTAGAAAATTTAGCTTCTACAATATTAAAAGTAAATCGTGGCGCGATAATATTTAGCGATGCTGTGAAGAAAAATATAGCTTTGATTGCAAGACAACCAAAATCGGAAAGATTGTATAGAAAATTATCTTCTCGTGAAATTGAAGTATTGCGTTACTTGTCTAACGGTAAGAAAAATAAAGAAATTGCTGAGATATTGACCTTAAACGAAAAAACGATTAGTACTTACAAATTAAGACTTCTTGCTAAATTAAATGTCACCAACCTTGTTGATCTAGTAAACAAAGCCAAAACACTGGAAATAGTTTAGCTATAACGCGACATTACTCGCCCTAGTTTACTGGAAAAATTGTTGACTAATTTAGAATAATCAATAGCCATTGCTAAATTTTCGGAATTGTCAGAGTCAATTTCGGAAGAAAGACTAGATTTGATTTCTTCAATAATTTTATTTACTAAAAACCATCTTAAAGTCAATATTGTTTCTGAAACGTATTGAGTTATTGTTTGGTTTTTTTGTTTTACATAGATTTGTTTTGCTTCCCAATTGTGCAAAGCAACTTTTTCATCGTCCATCAAAATTGTGGTTACTTCTTGTGATAGTTCTGGAGACAAACGCATTAAGTATTGTTCAATTTCAAAATTCTCATTTTCGTTGAAATAATTTATCAAGTCTGTATAAATGTTTTTAAATATTGGAGTTGCCAATTCAACCTCATCTTCTTGAAGACTTAAATAGATGCGTTGATACACTTTGTATTTGTTCATCTCTTTCACCTCTTGCAACTCACCATCATCATTAGCTTTAAGTAGAATATCCTCAAAATCTTCTTCTACATTTCCATAAAGCAAGAGAATTTCAATGATTTTAAGTTCTAACTCATACAACACGTCAACTTTCGCCTTGACAGAAATATTTTCGTTTTTATGAACTTCAAAAACTTGATTTTTTTGATCTTGTTTTTGCTTTTTCCCAATTTCTTGGATGTCTTTTTGAACTAATTGTGCTAATGTATTGAATAAAACTTCTTCTGAAATATCCATGATGCGGGAACATTCTTGGATGTAGATTTCTCTTTTAATTCTGTCTGGAATTTTAGAAATACTATTTACCATATCTCGAATTAATTCCGCTTTTTTGATGGGATCATTCTTAGCATCTTTCATCAATAACGAAGCTTTGAACTGAATGAAATCCATAGCGTTTTCATCTAGATACTTTAGCAATTCGTCTAAAGGTGTTTTTTTAGCAAAACTATCTGGATCGTCACCATCTGGGAAAGTACATACTTTAACATTCATTCCTTCTTCTAGTATCAAATCAATTCCTCGAATAGACGCACGAAGTCCAGCGGCATCACCATCAAAGAGTACAGTAATATTTTTAGTCAGCCTGTTTATTAATCGTATTTGATCTGGAGTTAGTGCCGTTCCAGAAGACGAAACTACGTTTTCGATTCCTGCTTGATGCATCTGGATTACATCAGTATATCCTTCGCAAAGGAAACAATTATCAAGCTTTGCTATGGATTGTTTTGCGTGATAAATTCCGTATAAAACTTTGCTCTTATGATAAATTTCGCTTTCGGGCGAATTAAGATATTTAGCAGCTTTTTTATCATTAGTCAAAATACGCCCTCCAAAACCCAAAACACGCCCTGACATACTCTGTATAGGAAACATTACACGCCCTTTGAAGCGATCAAAATGCCTACCGTCTTCCCTAAGAATAGTTAATCCAACTTTTTCTATATACTCTAATTTATAACCTTGACCCAAGGCTTCTTTTGTGTAAGCATCCCAAGTTTCAGGGGAGTATCCTAATCCGAATTTTTTGATGGTGTCGTTTGTAAAACCTCTTTCTTTGAAGTAAGAAAGCCCTATTGACTTCCCTTCGTCAGTATTGTTCATAGTGTTTTGAAAAAACTTTGAAGCAAATTCAGAGACTAGGTACATACTTTCTTTCTCGCCAGCTTGTTCTTTCTCTTCTTGAGATTGTTCTGTTTCTTCAATCTCAATATTATACTTTTTGGCTAAATATCGTATGGCTTCTGGATACGAAAAATGTTCGTGTTCCATAATAAAAGCTATCGCATTGCCTCCTTTCCCTGAACTAAAATCTTTCCAGATTTGTTTTACTGGCGAAACCATAAACGATGGAGAGCGCTCGTCAGAGAACGGACTCAAACCTTTGTAATTGCTTCCTGCTCGCTTGAGTTGTACGAAATCGCCTATTACTTCCTCAACTCGAGCAGTTTCATATACGGTGTCTATGGTGGCTTTTGAAATCAATGTTTTAAAAATTGTAATGGTTCAAATATACAACCTTAATTTTGTATTATTAAAATGAAAAAAAGCGCTTTTAAAAGCGCTTTTGATAAATTTGAATGATTAAATTTATTTCAATCTGAAATCAGGATTTTTTTTGATGTCATTATTAATGAATAAATTCTTGACTCCTATTTGGGTTTGGGTAATTTTGTTTTTTGGTACCATATACCAATCTTTAATAACACTTAACATTTGATTGATTTCAAAATTAATTTTTGATGTTTCCTCAGAAAATAGACTTGGACAATTGTCAATT
Organism: Flavobacterium sp.; assembly: GCF_031422135.1. Lineage (GTDB taxonomy): Bacteria > Bacteroidota > Bacteroidia > Flavobacteriales > Flavobacteriaceae > Flavobacterium. The sequence goes on from NZ_JANOQD010000010.1 coordinate 12,446, forward strand.
TTAGAGTTTACAATTTTTATCTTTTTGAAATTATCATCGTGAAAAAAATAATTATTAAGTGATACAAAACTAGAAAATCCAGTTACAACACACTTGTTAATTTCTAACTCCGCTTCTTCATTTAAAAATACAGCTTCTTTTACCAAACCCATATTATTGTCTTCATTATTAACCATTGTGACGTTATTAAGCTTTACTAAAGTTTTTTTCTTTGTTCCGTCAAAATCATCTCTTTTTTCAAATGTTTCTATTTCAAAACATCTGGAGCGCAATACATCTGAAGTATAAGGATAACGAATAGCAATACTGTTGTTGATTGTACATTGAGTACCTGAAGTCAAATCAAAATCATCGTCTTTAGCAAGTACAGAAATTATATTGTTCAACAATAGATTTCCTCCATAAATTTGAAAAGAATCATCAAGAGAATTTGATACAATTATATTTTCTAGAACTGTTTTGCCCCCAACTCCTGCCAAAGAAATACCATTTGAAGAATATCCTGTAATGTCTTTTTTACCTCCGAATTCGACTCTAACAAATTTTAGGGTTCCTGAACTATCGTTATCGTTTTTACCTCCATACATATTGTATTTTGGGTTTATATCAAATTGAAAACAAGCCATACTGCCGGGTGTATTAATTGGAGCGTCACCAAGTATTATTAATCCACCCCAATCACCCGCTTTCCGGTCTGATGGCAATTTGTTTGAGGTAAAAACTATGGGGTCAGAATCTGTTCCTATGGCATTAATTTTTGAGCCTTTGGTTATAATTAAAGCTCCTAAGGTTTCCGAATCTCCTCTAATTACTGTTCCAGGCTCTATTGTTAATATCGCCTTATCAACTATTCGTACTGTACCCGCCAACATATATACATACTTTTTGTATAATGTTGTGTTGATTGAAATATTTCCTGATAAGATTTTAGTTTGTTGATTATATTCTGTGCTTTTTGGCTTAAAATTTGTCCAACCTTCAAACCAATTAGCACTCCCAATAATACCTTGTACTTCCTGAGCAGATATGAAATTACAGATAAAAAACAGCAAAAATAAATTTATATTTTTCATTGAATATTTTTTTACAAAATTGATAAAATATATTCAATAGATAAAAAACAACTAAACAAAAATATTTATAATCGATTATAATCAATTATAATCGATTAAATGCAATTTATCTGTGATTTCTGAGTATATTAAAACAAATCAAAAAATTTACTGTTTTCTATATTTAGAATAAGAAACACGTTGAGTATAGTTCAAATTAAATAGTATTTATTAATATGAAGTTTACTTTGCGGAATAAATAAGTTTATTCCGCAAAGAATTTTAATGATAGTCCAATTATTTTATTCTAAAATCGGGTTTCTTTTTTAAATCTGGATTTTTAAACAAATTAATCATTTCAACATTAGAAACCTTTAATAAATTAGCATTATTTAAAAACCAGTCATTTACTTGGTCATTTTTTTGTAATGTTTCATTTGTAAATGCAACGGCACAATTATTAATCGTTGAATTATAAACTTTAATGTTTTTGAAATTATTGTTTTCTTGGTATTTATTATCCAAAGCTATGAAACTAGAGAATCCACTTACAATACAATTTTCCATTTCTAAGAAAGAATCATATTTTAATGATATAGCCTCTTTTATAAGTCCTAAAGAAGCACTTTCTTCACTATTAAGTAATGTTATGTTTTTTAGTTTTAAAAGTGTTTTCTTTTTAGTAACATCAACATTTTCTATTTTATCATACGAATCAATTTCAAAACATCTGGAACGGGTATTGTCCGAATTAAAAGGATTACGAATGGCTATACTATTGTTTACTATGGCTTGAGTGCCGAATGAGTAGTCAAAATCATCATCAAAAGCACGATAGGATATTACGTTACTCAAATTATTATTACCACCTATTACCTCAAAAGAATCATCACTAGCAAAACTTACTTGTATGTATTCCAGTTTTGTTTGGTTTCCAACACCTGCAAGAGTCAATCCATTCAATGCAATTTTAGAATCAATCTTTTTTCCAGCAAATTCTATTCTTACATATTTTAAAATTCCTGAGTCACTATTTTCATTTTTTCCTCCAAAGCCATTAAACAATGGGTTTTGATCGTAAAAACAAGATGCCATTCCCCCATGCATGTTTATAGGAGCTTCGCCAAGCAAAACAATTCCGCCCCAATCTCCAGGTTTCCGTTCTGATGTAGATCTATTTGAAGTAAATACTATGGGATTCGTTTCAGTTCCTTCAGCAATAATTTTAGAACCTTTTACAACCATTAGCATACTATTTGTCTCAAAATCTCCACGTATTACAGTTCCTGGTTCTATTGTTAATACTGCATTTTTACATACATAAACTGTTCCAACAAGCAAGTAAACGTTGTTTCTATACAGGGTTGTATTGACGTTTATTTCACCATTAATAATTTTGGTAGATTCCTTATATTCAACAGCTTTTGGCCTAAAATTAGTCCAATTATTGAACCAGTTTGAATCACCTATTATTCCTTGATTATTTTGAGCATTCGAAATACAAAATGCAAATAAAATTAAGATTTGGGTTTTCATAATTTACTTTTATAATTTAGGCAAAAGTAGTCTTTCATAATTACTACACAAATATTACGATTAAAATTATTTAGAGAAGATTATTCTAAATAAAAAGGCGATACATCAATGAAGCACTTTCCAAATTTAATAACTCAATAATTAATTAAAATCCCAACGAAGTCCTAGTGAGATATTGTTTTGATTGGTCACATTATTTTCAAACAAGGTGTTTAAATCGTATTTCAAATACAAACTAGTTTCGCTATACCCAATATAGGTACTTAATCCATAAACAAAATCACTGACATTATAATTCCCTTTAGATTTTGTTTCTACTGAATTACCAATTGCATCGTTGTATTTGGTAATTTGTTTCGTTTTAACATTAACTCCTGCAAAACCTCCTAATCCAAGACGAAAGCCTTTGTGAGAATTGAATATTTTTTCGTCATTTGCAATTTTAGTCTTAGAGAAATCAAGTTCAAAATGCACTGGAACTACAATGTTTACATTTCTAAATCGAGAATCTTTGAGATTAATAGCAGAGGTAGTCAAACTAGTAACATTTCCTACTGTTTGAAAATATCTGTTATCAGTCGCTCTTAAATTATTGTACATTACAGAAACTCCATATTTCATATGTGCTACATTATTGTTTTTTGCTAATCTGGTGTTGTAAGTAATTCCCCATTCGTAAAAATGTGAGCCCAAATACCTGAAATCTGAATTTGAAATTTTATCATCTGTAACTAAATTATTAATTCCTGTTGCAAATACAAATTGCGAAGTGGTTCTTTTTTCAGATTTGGTTTTACCTACAGAATCATTTTTATGAGTGTCATCTCCATAATAAATAGAGATATGTTTTCTTCGGTCTTTGTGTTTTTCTTCTGTATTGGCGAGCTTCCCTTCCACTTTCTGTTTGACCAATTCCGTTAGTTTGGCTTCTTCAAGAGCAATTTTGGTTTCAATAGCAATGGCACATTGTGTTGCCAATTCTAATTTTTTAGCATCAGCATCTTGATTAGAAATGGTTTTTTTATCAAGCTGAATATTAACTTCCTCAATTTGTACCTTTAAGGTTTCTTTTTCTTGTCTTGTGATTTTTTCGATAGTATTAGCAATTGTTCTTGCTTTGCTTTCAAATGTGTCTTGTGCGTAAATTTTGCTCACAAAAGAGCATAATACTAGGGCTAAGTAAATAATAAAATTTCTCATAATTTTTGATTTTAAATGTTGATTGATGATTGCTACTCCTGATTTCTACTTGCTAGAGATAGCCTAGCGTTGTCGTAGTTTTTGTTAATTGATTTAATTACTTTTTCTCTAAATGTAAGTTCAATTTCGCCGTCGACTTGCGAAAGTAACGCTTTGGGGTCTATTTTTAGCTTTGGTTTGGCTTGCTTTTCGGAAGTACCTAAAATATTCTCAACTGATACTATTGCGGTAGTCGAATTGATTTTAATTTCTATTTTTTCTTCTATTTTCAGATGACCTTCTTGTGCAATAAGCGGTGTATTTTCATTTTCTATCTTTACAAACTCTTGTATTCTTTCTTTTCTACTTTTTTCAATTCTTGTCTCTTTTGATTGTTGCGCTAGGACATTTACTTCTGTCTTATGGACTAATCCAACAGCTTTCTGGGTGGTTTTTTCCTGTTTTGGAAAAACTTCTGATTTTGATTCTACTTTTTCTACATCAATAGTTGTTTCAACTACTTTATTATTTAAGTTTATATCCGTTGCTGAATTTTCTTGGTTGTAAAAAAACAATCCTACCATAGTAAATCCTATAAAACTTGCGGCTATATAAAGCCATTTAAAATTTCTAGTTGATTTCTTTTCATCAGTAACAGAGAGAATTGCGTCAAGCCTATCCCAAGCTTGAGCAGAAGGCTGAATCTCTCTCAAATTCAGTTTTTCTTTTATCTGTTTTTCTAATTTATTCTGTTCCATTATCGTAATTTTTTAACTTGGCAATCTGGGTTTGCAACATTTTGCGTGCGTGAGACAATTGCGATTTTGATGTTCCTTCATTAATTCCTAACATTTGTGCTATTTCTTGATGTTTGAATCCCTCTATTGCATAAAGATTGAAAACCATTTTGTAGCCATCAGGCAAATTATCTATCAAAAACTGAATGTCTTCTATAGAGAATTGACTTTCGATATTGTTGAAACTTTCTTCAAAATAGGTTTCATCTTCAATAAATCGTACTTTTTTCTGGACTCTGATATAAGATATACATTCGTTTACCATAATCCGTCGTATCCAACCTTCAAAACTGCCTTTGCTTTCAAAATTTTTAAGATGAACAAATACTTTCATAAAAGCGGTAATCATAATATCTTCGGCTATCTGTAAATCTTTTATGTATTGTCGGCAAACACTTAACATTTTCCCAGAAAATTTAGAATATATCTTTTGTTGTGCGTAACGGTTATTATCTACCGCAGGCTGGATAAGTTCTTTTTCTTCTTGATGTAAGTTGATTACTTTCATATTCAGTTTCAATGGCAGAATTCAATTTTTAACATTTTTGAAATTCAATCGGACTTCTATTTACATAGACGAGAATAGTTATGAAATAGTTGCATGGTTATTAAAAGTATTTGATATTTCTAGCAAAAATGGTACTTCGTGAGCAAAAAAAATTATTTTTTTCTTTCAATTACATAGTTAACCATAAGAATTAACGATTCTTTGTAGGCAGAATTGGGGAAATCTTCAATTAACAAAAGTGCTTCTTGCTGAAATTGCAACATTTTGTTTTCGGCGTAAGCCAAGCCATTTTGATTTTTTACAAAAGCGATAACTTCCTTGACACGTTTTTTGTCTTTGTTGTGGTTTTTGACAGAATTAATAATCCAATCTTTGTCTTTTTTGGTGCAATTATTCAAAACGTGAATCAGAGGCAGTGTCATTTTTTGCTCTTTGATGTCTATTCCAGTTGGCTTGCCTATTGCTTCGTCTGAATAGTCAAACAAATCGTCTTTGATTTGGAAAGCCATTCCGATGAGTTCTCCAAATTTTCGCATTTTTTCAATTTGATCCAAATCGTTTGGATTTACAGAACAAGTTCCTAAAGCACAACAAGCGGCAATCAAAGTAGCTGTTTTTTGACGTATTATCTCGTAATAAATTTCTTCAGTAATGTCTAGTCTTCTTGCTTTTTCAATTTGAAGCAATTCCCCTTCGCTCATTTCTCGAACAGCAACAGATATAATTTTCAGTAAATCGAAATCGCCATTATCAATAGAAAGCAACAGTCCTTTTGAGAGTAGATAATCGCCTACTAGCACTGCAATTTTATTTTTCCAAAGCGCATTGATGGAGAAAAAACCGCGACGCCGATTGCTATCATCCACCACATCATCGTGCACTAAAGTTGCGGTATGAATAAGCTCAATTACCAGTGCTCCTCGATACGTTCGTTCCAAGACTTCGCCTTTAGAAACCATTTTTGCAATCAAGAAAACAAACATAGGTCGCATTTGTTTTCCTTTTCTGTTAACTATGTAGTAAGTAATTCTGTTAAGCAAAGCCACTTTGGAAGTCATTGATTGGTAGAACTTTTTTTCAAAAAGTTCCATTTCTTCAAGAATGGGTTTTTTTATTTGAGAAGTAATGTCCATTGGCTATACAAATATAATACTATTGAGTTGAATTAAAAAAAATTCACTTTTTTTAACTTTAGATTAAACCTTTTTGTTTTACTAATGTCTTATATAAAAACCCTTTAAATTTATATTTATGAAAACTAATTTTTTTATGCTAGCATTTGCTTTTTCAGTGGTACTGATTAGCTGTTCGAAAGATGATAATGACAATAATGCTACCGCATTTACATCTGAAGAAACGATTACTAATTCTAAAATTGATATGGAAAATGATGATTTGTCAAAAATTGTCGACGAACAACTAACAGTTCAAGATGGAATTGGTGCAAGAGTTGCCATTCCTAGTACATCTTTTTTACCAGTTGGCTGTGCCACTGTTGTAAGAAATCCTACAAGTGGTTTTCCTTCTGTTGGAGGAATAATTACTAAAACCATAACATTTGATACTGCTGGATGTACTATGCCTAACGGAAATATTTTAAAAGGGAAGATCATCATTTCTATTCCTTATCAACCTAATGCCACATCACATATTATTACATGTACCTTCGAAAATTTTTATCACAATCAAAGAAAAGTCGAAGGAACTAAGATTTTCACAAGAACAATGACTGTAGAAACTCCAAATTCGCCAAGTCATCCAATTTTATCAATGGAAATGAATCTTACAATTACTTTAGCAGACGGAAGAATATTGACTAGAAATGGAACCAGAACTACTGAAATTATTGCAGGTTATGATACTTCTGAATGGAACGATAATGTATATAGTGTAACAGGAAGCTGGCAGACTAGCTACCCAAACCTAAGTATAAAAACGACTACTATAACAAGTCCAATTATTTTAAAATTTAGCTGTATTGCTGATAATAAAAGTATTTTTTCTCAAGGTGTAATTACTTTTTCAAGAAATAACAGAATTGCTTCATTAAATTATGGTGATGGTAGTTGTGATAATTTAGCTACATTTAGCATAAATGGCAACTCTTATGAAATTATTTTGGGTAATTAATTATTAATTTTTTTTAATTTGAAAAGCGTCTTGAATACTCAAGACGCTTTTTTATTTAAAGGAATTTAAACTGCCATAGTATCATACAATTTTTTCCTTTTGCCTTTTAAAGTGGTTGATTTATAAAAAGTAGGCACCCAATCTTTAGAATCTGTAAACAAATGCAATGGATTTTTATTATTTGTTTGGGTCATTTTTTTTGCGATTTGACGTACATAATAATGGTTAAAAACCCTAACGAATTCTGTCAGATACATATCGGCTAGATCTTTATTTCCTTTTATAATTAGAGTGTTTTCGTCATTATTAGAAATACTATTGTCGCTAAAATTTGCTGAACCAATAATAACGATAGGATTTTCACTCATTGGATCAATCAACATAATTTTGTTATGAATAAAATTAGTACCGCTTTTAAACAGACTTCCCGCACTTGTTTCTTTTAACCAATCGAATAATGGTTCTTTAAAATAACCTCCATATACGATAACATTATCAAAATCTGTATTTAAAAGTGTGGTGTTTTTATCTTGTTTATCAATCAGTATATATTTCAATTGATCTGTTTGTCTTACAACTGCTTCTTTTATTAATTTATTGAATGAAAAGGGAAACATACCACAAATTAATGAATTGGAGTTATTTAGAAAATCTGAATACGTTTTAAGAATGTCTTTGCTTTTTCTAGGACTAAAAAAAACGGATGTTCCATTTGGTATTTCTTCCGATTTTAATTCTTTTTGAATTTCAGAAGTTTTATTTTTAATAATAGCCTGCTCAGGATCAGAATGAAGGCATTTCCAGTATTCAAAATATTTTTGAGCAATGTTTTCGTTTTTTATAATATGACCCGTATTGCATTGTCCAAAAATTCCTTTTTCGGTAATGTTAGTAGAACCTGTCCAAACCGCAATAGGTTTACTGTTTTTCAATAAAACAATAAATTTATTATGCGAAATGTTTACACCTTTACTTCTAGGAGTAATGATTGATGATGGAAGATTTGCTGTTAAAATAGCATGTTCATTTTTTTCTTTGTGACCTATTGAATCATAAACAATTTGAACATCAACATTTCTCTGCTCAAATGCTTTTTTGAAAGCTTCAAGTACTGGCGGATATTCAAATTCGTAAAGTGCTGCACGCAATTGATAGTTACTGTCTGTTGCAGATTCCACAAACCCAATTAAAGCTTCAAAAAGACCTCTGGACAACCATTGAAGTGCTTTCTGTTGTTCGTCAGGATTCATTTCACTTGGTTTTTTGTTTTTAAATTTGCTAGCATACGCATTGCTTCCAGCTACACCTCTATTAAAGTAGACTTCGTGTTCAACCAACTTGTTAGTTGGAGTATTTACTGTAATAGCACAACTTTTTCCATATTTAAGAAGTTTCGGTTTGCCAAAAACGGGGATAATTGTATAGATGTATTGATGTTTTTCTTTTACAGTAAAATCTTCCCATAAAAAAGATTGTATCGGTTGCTCGAATGTGGTGAACAATTGCCCATTCCCAATGTTAGATCCAGTTTCTTCAAAATACTTAAATCCTTTAAGAAAATATTTTTCACGCTCTGTTTTGTCTTCTCTTTCGATAGCAAAACCAAGTAATCCTTTTGTTTTATTAACATCCATATCAAACGACAACAGGCAGCAAGTTGTGCCGCATATTGCCGTTACCGTTAGGTCGTTTTGTGTGTTTCTAAATCTCATAACTATAGTTTTAAGATTAAAAATTAACTCTAGTTGATAATCTTGATGCTCCAGCGGAATTAGGATGAATCTCATCTCTCCAATATTGTGAACCATTTAGCAATCCTCGAAAATCGATAATTTGAGTTTGAAATTGATATCTTCTTTGAATAAATATTGCTTTTATACAGTTTAATAAATAATGAAATTTATCTAGAAGTCTGATTATAATATAGCATCTTAAAATTTCATCGTTTATATGTAATCGATCAAATACTGGTTTTATCCAAGGTCCGAGTGGCAAACTTACATTGACCAACGATGGTCTTACACCTAATTTATACAACGGATAATCGTAGGTATGCATATAAAATTTAGTATTTGGCGTTGAGTTTGAATTGACAATACTTCCAAATCCTAAATAATTTGTTGCTATTGTATTGAAAATTCGGTTTAAATTGGTTGTGTTGAAAAGTGCACTTTCAAATGCGCTAGTATTTAAATATCTTTTATATAAAATGCATTTTCTAAACAATTCATCTCCAGAAGCTGTGTTTCGCAAATCGTTTAGTTTAGATTGATCTGTGAAAAAGCTAGTACTAAAGCTAGTAATTCCAGGATTTAGTATTGCTCCAAGTTGTGGAAAAACATCATTACCTCCACCACTAAAATATATTCTATCGATTCTATAGTTACTGATGTATTGAACAAAGTTTGCTTTATCATTAAACATATCGCTAGTGGTTTCTCCAAATTTTGCCAAGTGCAAACTATTTAGATTCAAGCTTTGGTTTCTATCCGAAATGGTGTCGTACAAGTCTAGCACTCGAGGAATTGGATAATCAAGCCAAGAATCACCTTCAAAAATCACATTTAAAGTATTTGGGTTGTTTGCATTTCTTCTAAAAAGAAAAGCATTTGTAAAAAAAGGTTGGTGGAGCGATTCGTCTTCGCCTTCAGTAATTGATTCTGTTGTTCTTGGAGCGCAACCTGAACCTAATTTAATAATTCCAAAACAACTACCTGGGTTTCTTACGGTAGCTGGATTTAATATGGTATTGTTGTTATTTAAACGAATTCGCACTGAAGTAACGGTTCCTGCTCCTTTATTACCTCCTACAACAATTGCAAATTTTCGATTATTTTCGGTTACAATTTCTTTTACAACATCACAATGTGAAACACCGCGAACATCTTCTAAATTTCTTATGTTGTTGTTTGCATCTAGATAAAGCCTCGCCAATCCATTTAGAGTATGATTGCTCATTACTCCATTACCATTTTTTCTATTAAAACATAAAATATCGCCTACTTCTACTGCATTTGTATTATCAACCAACCAAACAGGTCTTGAAGTATCATTTTTTCTGGCATTGCTCAAAGCTTGAACCACATAAGTAATATGTCGCATACTAAATACAAAGCCGTCAGATTCCTCAACTCCAGCCGTTCTCATAGCCCAAGAAACAAAAGCCGCACTCCAAATTCCAATTGTAGGATGGCTTTGAGCTGAATGTAAAGCAGTACTTATTGGGTTAACATTTTGATATTCAGGCGGATTTGTTGTTATACCTCTTACACCTTTCCAATATTCTTCTAGATAATCTAGCATTCTAAAAGTTCTATCAGGGTTTCTATCACCTTCTAGTAGTTGTCTTCCTGTTTGTGCATCAATCCAATCTAATTCAGCTTGCCCTAAAATATAGGCAATTTGATTTCTAATTGCACACCAATCTTTAGTATTTGCTGGTCTGGGCGCGACTACTTGTTCATTTTGATTAAAATAATTTAAAGATTCGTATAAATTATTATTGGGTCTGTTTCTTCTATAATTTATAATATAATTTTCCATGATATTATTTTTTAGTTGATTATTTTGTTTGGATTTATATAACCATTTCCTGCTCTAAAAATTTCCAAATTATTATTAGGAAAAACTGCTGGATCACACGCCTTAAATAGTTTTTCTCGAATTTGTTTTATATTTAAATTTGGTTCTTTTTCAAGAATTTTAATAACTAATGAAGCTACAAAAGGTGCTGCCATACTACTTCCACTTTTTGAACACAACTTATTTGAAGCTCGAGTTTCTCTACTCGAGGAGGAACAAGATGATTTTATTTTAAATCCTGGAGCCAAAATTTCTGGTTTCATTCTGCCATCAACAGTGGGTCCAGAGCTACTGAATGGTAATATAGTTTTGTTATTATCTGTTTGATCATAAGCACCAACTACTATACTATATTTAGAATTGCAAATAGAGTTGGTGGTGTGCGTTTGATTTACTATTTGTGGTAAAAAAATCGATTGCCCGCTATCGTCTCTTTCTATATAACAATGGTATCTGCCTTTACTTACTTTTTTCCCAATGAGTTCAATGGTCCAATATTTTGAATTTAGTTTACCATTTACCAAAATATCTATTTGGTTTTTGTGCGTATTGGGTTCATTGCTTCTGTGCAAGCAAATGCCAACTTCTTGATTGTCTTTAACTATTATTTCATCTTGAAATGGAGTAGAAGACAATAATAATTTCTTATTATCATCATAAATATCCACACTCAAAATATCATCTCCTTCATACCATATTTCCATTTCGTTTGGTGTTCTGTCTTTTTTTTTGAACATCCACGGAATTTTAATTTTTCCATTGGTTTTAATGTCGCCATAAGTGTGTGCTTTTGCCTGATGGTAATTGCCTGTACTTTGTACTATTGCGGTACTATTTCTTGAAGTTAAGAGATTGTCAATAGCTTGTTCTACAAGGGTTTGTCCAGTATGTGCATCGCCGTGACCACCAAGACTCATATTAATTACCACTGGGCGATTTCCAGCTTCGTTTAAAATAAAATCTAGACCTTCGATTAGTTTTACGGAGTCTCCAAGTGATAAATTTGAACCATTAACCAGATTTGAACCCATATCAACAGCTATTATTGAGCAGTTTGGCGCGAAACTTTTGTTAGCTACACTTCCGTTTCCGCATGCAATGCCTAATACGTGGGTTCCGTGAGATCCTGTACCAAATAGATCAGATTTTCCGGGATGGTAGCCTATTTTTTTGAAAGGAAAATCATCGTCCAGTGCATCATTTAATTGATTTTGATTGATGAATTTTCCGTATCCAAACTTGTTGCCATCACTTTTTTCTGATTGAATCCAAATTTTTTCAAATCGGGTTTTTCCATTGTTTATAAAATCAGGATGTGTGAAATCGAATCCAAAATCGACTATTCCAAAAACCACTTTTGATGTTTGATTTTCGTTGATTACTGTTTTTGACTTGTATTTGTATCTTCTAACTTTTTCGTGCAAAAAATCGTCTGACGGAATAACTCTTGGCGCTTTTAAACTTTTCACTTCTGGACTGTCATAAACTTGGTTTAAAAATTTTCTTTTTATCCTACAACTTATTATATCTCCAAATTGCGAAATCACTTTGCAGTTTTTAGGATACAGTTTTGAATTTGACAACCGCATTAATAGTGAAAGTTCTTCTTCTTGGTTTCCGTAAAGTATTATTTTTAGTCGCGGATCCATTGTTTATGGTATTACAGGTTCTGGCTGTATTACTAAATTTGATAGTTTTCGTTCTAAATCAAAAATTGAACTTCTTAAAAACGAAATAGATAGTAAATTGAAAAAAGAAAAATCACCGTCATTACTTATTGCTTTAAAAAATTTATCTAAAATTCCACCGTCACTAGACATTTCAACCAGTTTTGATAAAATCTCTTGATCAACGATAGAAAGTTTATCCCTGTTTTTATCTAAATGTAACTTTTCGATTTCTTTTTTACGATCGGCTAAACTTGAAATTTCATTTTGTAATTGAAAATGTTTGATTTGCAAATCCAATTCTTTTGAAAGTTTTTGAGTTTCAACACTTCCAACTTTTAGAAAATTTTTCTGAAATTTATCATCTATAAGTTTTGATAAATTTTCAATACTATTTGCTTCTAATTGATCTGTTTTTTGATCTATTTTTTTGAGTGTTTTTAATATCTCATCCGCTTTAGTTGTGGTTATAGTTTCCATTGTGCTTTATTTTTTTGTTAATGGTTTTACCTCAGTAACAGTTGCAGGTTGTACATTACTTATTGCCTCTACTTTTCTCTCAAGTGCACCTAGTCTATCTATAACTTTTGGCAATTCAGCAATTATGGTATTAATACTATCTATTCCGGCTTTATTATCCTGAGAAGATTTCTTAATGGTTTCGATTTTTTCGGTAAGATCACCAATCGCTTTTTGACTGTCTCCTAGTTTTTTATTGAGCTTATCCAATTTTTCCAAAATAGGATCTGGTGCAGTTGTTGTTGGAGTTCCAGTCGTTGTTGGAATCGTTGGAGTTGTTGGAGTTGTTGAACCTCCTGTAGCTGTTCCAGTTGGAGCAGAATTTCTAGCAGGAATTACTTCCAATTCTTTTGCTTTATTTTCAATAAGTAAATAACTTATTATTGGATTTGCCGATATCATTCCTGCAATAAGTCCCGTTTTTTGAATTTCTTGAGGGTCTTTTATTCCATAATGTTCAGCTCTGCTGTTTGCTATAAAGTAACTCATAATTAGATTAAGTGGATTCATAGTTTCTTATATTTAATTGTTAAAAAATGAAATAATTGGGCAGCAATATTTCACTGCCCAAGTATTTTTTTATTTGTTCATCATAGTCATCATTAACACTAATGGCAGCATTTTACTACTATCATTATTGCTACCACCTTGACCCATTATTAAGACCAAAGGCAACATCATATTCATACTGTCTGATGATTTTCCTGAACCTGAATCCCCCATTGTAGTTAACATTGGCAATAATAATGACATCGTCATATCAACTTCTATTGGGTTTTTACCTTGAACAACACCAATAGTCGCTGGAACTGCGGGATTTCCACCTTCTGCAGCTTTTGCAGGATTAATTTGAAGATTTTCAACTTTCAATTTTGGCTGATTTAATAACGAACCCATCATGTTCATCATTTGCATATTTTTCAACACTTTAGTTTGATTGTCGTTCTTTTGAAGATCAATTTTTGCTAATTGTGTGTGTTTTGCATCTAATGAAACCAATGCTTTATTGGTAGCAATAGTGGTGGTTTTAAGTTCGTTTACATCTTTAGAAATGGTATCTAATGATTTTTTTAAGTCGCTTTTTGTAGCATAATCTGCTGAATTTCCACTCAAATTACCTCCAAAATTAGAACGCTGTCTAACCCCTGGACTCACAGAAGGGTTTATTCTTCTAGCAAATGGTCTTCTGTTTGATCTTGATTCATCAAAACTTTCCCCATAACTTTCTAGTAAATCTTCGTTTAATAAATCTTCATTTAATAAATCTTCGTCTAAATAACTTTCGTAATAGCTCATAACTTTAATTTTTAATTGTTAATATGTATTTAATTTTTATTGAAATAATGTTTATTGTATTTTAGTATAGCTGGTTGTACATACTTGTTGAACAGAATAAAATCGGGCACATTGTTTCCTGGTTTTCCAGTTCCAAAACATTCTGTACAATCTTTATTTTCTCCAAAACATTCAGTGCAAGCACCAATGGCTTTTGCGATGTCGTCGTTTTGTGATAATTCAAAATTTAGTTGCGCTTTTAATTCTTCTACGATGGCGAATAACTTTTGATTTATCCTTTTCATTTTTTTGATTTTCTCTTCCAATTCTAAATCAATAAAAGGAGTTTCTTCTATAGTCTCTTTTTTTTCCATCATAGGTTGCATCATCTCAAAATATTTTGCCATTTCTGGATTTTGCTCTTTCAACATTTGTATATACGCTTCCATAACTATTCGTTTTTATATTATAAACTTGCAATCGATGTTTGTACTCGATTGATTCTGCTTGGTGCATTGCTACCAACAAACTGACCATAATCGTTTACAAAATAATCTTCACTTGGTATAAAACCACCATTGTAGTATTCATACAAAATGTTTTCAGTCAAATAATTCACGTTTTCAATCAATTCAGCAAACGAGTGGCTTTCAATTGGTGCGTTTGGACTTGCAGTTCCTAAACTTTGTTGTGCTTGTCCTGCTTGAAATTGTGGATTATTGATGATACCACCCAATTGACCATACAGATTTTGAACTCTACCAATATCTTGTCTTGCTTGTGGATTCAATTGTACTGGATTGTCCTGAATGTATTGATTGATTGCTGGTAAAGCAGCTCTTCCTGCATTAGCTAAATAGCGACCTGTATTGTTAAACGTTTGTCTAAATTGCGATGGTGGATTCTGATATTGACGCTGTGGTTGTTGTGGCGGATATCTTCTTTGTGGAGCTTGTTGTTGTTGCTGTCTTTGCTGATTTTGTTGGTTATAATTTGACAAAGCGGTTGCTCCTGAGCCAGCCAAATTACTAACTAAACCTCCCAATGCACCGCCTATTTGTGGTGCTCCAAAATAGGTTCCTATTGCCGTTCCAGCAATTGGCGCTATGGCAGAAACGCCACGCAACACTCCAGAACCTATACTACTGGCAACATTTCCTAAGCTTGACCAAAATCCTTCTGCTTCGCTTTCAGACATTTGGTCTACTCTTGATAAAAGCACATTTTCTAATTCGCTTTCGCCTAAATTTGAATATTCAGGCCCTAAAACATATCTAACTGCTTCAAAGTAATCTTGTTCACTGAACGATTCCCCCTGAAAAATTTCGTGATATAAACTCATAATTTCTAGTATTAATAATTGTTTCTTACTCTGTTAAAGGTTTTTCAGATTTCACCTATCAATTTGTGCACTAATTTGATTTGGTAAAATTGAATTTTTATATAATGCTATAAAAGAGCGATTTAACCCTTTTTTTTAATGGTTTATATCCCTAAAAAAAACGTAAATTAGGGGAGAAAAAAAGGGTGTATTTCCCCTTGCAACACAAAACCATAAAAAATAAATTTGTATTAATAATAACTAAAAAGAAAAAAATGAAACGCACTTACATTATTATGACAACTACTATGTCTCTTTTTTTATTGAATTCATGTTCCGATAAAAAAAATTATGAAGCTCCAACACAATTAATTTCTACTGTACTCGCTAGCGATTTGAACGATCGATACATTAATGAAAGATCTGGGATAATTGAAGAAAGCATTCAGAGACAAGACGCTAATGCGGTTTGGTATTCCATTGAAGAATTGGAAAACTATATTTATTATGCTAAATGTGAAGCAAAAAAAACGGATAAAGAGATCAATGGAATTCGGTTTTATTTTGGAGTATATCCAAATGACACAATTAGGTATAAGGAGAAAGCTGGATTGACAACACTATTTTTATCTCCAACAATGAAACGAATTAATGTAGATAAAGTAGATAAAAGCCAAAACAAAACGAAAAGATTACAGTCACCAACACCTGAAGAGAATGTTGATGTAACTGAAGTACAACCATTAAATTATGGAGGAATTGGTCATCCACCAATAGTTGAATATCCAATAAGTCAATAAATGTTACAAAATCTAAGCCAATATATTATATACATAGCCTTATTATCAAGTATTCCTGGTGTGTTTTTTTATCATAAACTCCCTAACAATAAGGCTAAGTCTTTATTGGTTTTTATTTGGCTTGCTTTTATTATTGACTACATTGGTTTAAATTTTACGGAATGGACAGGGTTAAAAAACTATCCTATATACAATTTATACATTCTTATTAGCTTCTCCTATTATATTATTTTATTAAAGTTATTATTAACTAAGATAAAAAATCAACGAATTGGTTCTATTTCCTTACTACTATTTATTGTTTTTTACTTTATCAATTTTTTATTTGTACAAAGTGATATTATAAGTCCATTTACTAATGTCTTCGGTGTGGGTGTTATAATCATAGTAGTATTATCATGTTTATATTTATTAGAAATATTAAATTCTGAAAAAGTATTAAATTTAAGAAAGTCAATATATTTTTGGTTTACACTTGGGATTTTAGTGTTTCACGTCCCGTTTTTACCATATATGTTAGCAATTCGATTTCTTTTAATTGAAAATAATGATATAATATTTGCATTTGTATTATTTGTACTAAATTTGTTAATGCACTCTTGTTTTTTAATTGGTTTTATATGGAGCGAGAAGAGATACAATTATTAATAATTTCATTTAGTATAGTATTGTTTACACTATTACTAACAGTATTTATTTTGTTCTTTTTTTTTCTGAAAAAAAAATCCAAATTCTTAATCGATAAAATGGAAGCTGAGTTGTTTTTCCAATCGGAACTCACTAAATCAAAAATCGAAATAAAAGAACAAACCTTAACCAATGTTAGTCGAGAGTTGCATGATAATATTGGTCAAATACTTTCTGTAGCCTTAATGCAAATGAATATTATTATTGAAAGCGATGAAGAATATTCTAAAAAAAACTTAAAAAACATAAAAGAATTAGTAACGAAATCGCTAAACGAAATTAGACTGCTTTCAAAAGTAATGAACGGTGATATATTTCTAAACACTAGTTTCATATCAGCAATATCGGAAGATTTAGAAAGAATTAAAGAGCTTAAAAAAATTAAATGCAAATTAAACATAGATGGTGAAATTCAAATCATAAATAAAGAACACGAAACCATTATTTATAGAATTTTACAAGAATCCATTTCAAATATATTAAAACATTCCCATAGTGACTCCATTATAATAAACATTTTATTTACTGAAGACAATTGTAAAATAGATGTAATTGATACAGGAAAAGGATTTGATTTACTAAAAAGCATTAAAGGCTCCGGATTATCTAATATTGAAACAAGAGCCAATTTGATCGGAGCTCATTTTACCATTTATTCAGAAGAAAATAAAGGAACTGTACTAATGATAGACTATCCTATAAAAACAGAAGATTATAATCAGGATTATGGAAAAGATTAAAATAATAATTGTAGACGACCATCTGTTATTCTCACAATCCCTATCCTACCTAATAGGAACATTTAAGGAATTTGCAGTAATTGGTAGTTATAGCAATGGAAAAGAGTTTGTAAATTCATTCACATCTGCTGAATTTGAAAAACCAAATATTGTTTTGCTTGATGTAAATATGCCCATTATGGACGGAATTGAAACTATGAAATGGATTAAAGAAAACAGTCCCGAATTAAAAGTTGTGGCACTTTCTGTAAATGATGATGAAGATACCATAATGAAAATGATTACTAACGGAGCCAAAGGCTACTTACTCAAAGACACTAGTCCTACGGCTTTTAAAGATGCTCTTCTAGATGTTTATTACAAAGGAGTATACTATTCTGAAATGGTTTCAGGATTTATAATAAACAAGCTAGGAAACAATGAAAACAAAGTAATTTTAAAAGAAAGAGAAGTCGAATTTATAAAACTGGCTTGCACCGAAAAAACATACAAAGAAATCGCTGATGGTATGTGTTTAAGCCCAAAAACAATTGACGGCTATCGAGAAAATTTATTTCAAAAACTAGAATTAAAAACTAGAATAGGATTAGTTTTATATGCTATAAAACACAAAATTGTTTGTATCTAATTACATTTCCTTATTGGCCAATTGCCCACAAGCAGCATCGATATCTTTACCACGACTTCTACGTACTTTAGCCACTATATTATTTTGCCCTAGCGTTTTGATATAACTGTCAATAGCATCAGATGAGGCCTGTTGAAACTCCCCATCGTCAATAGGGTTGTATTCAATAAGATTTACTTTGCACGGTACATATTTACAAAACTTAACCAAGGCATCAATAGAAGCTTTATCGTCATTAATTCCTTTCCAAACGACATATTCGTAGGTGATTTTGCTCTTAGTTTTTGAGTACCAATATTCTAAAGCTTCACGCAATTCAGGAAGTGAAAAATTCTTCGTAAATGGCATAATTTTGTTTCGAGTTTCTTCGATTGCGGAATGCAAGGAAACGGCTAGTTTAAATTTAACTTCATCATCAGCCATTTTTTTAATCATTTTTGAAACTCCCGATGTGGAAACGGTAATTCGTTTGGGTGACATTCCTAATCCTTCCTCAGAAGTAATCATATCAATCGCTTTGATGACGTTGTTATAATTCATAAGCGGTTCGCCCATTCCCATAAAAACAATATTGGACAGCGGTCGATTGTAATACAGTTTACTTTCCCTATCAATTGCAATTACTTGGTCGTAGATTTCCCCTGGTTCTAAATTTCGCATTCGTTTTAGTCTAGCGGTGGCGCAAAAATTACAATCCAAACTACACCCTACTTGGCTAGAAACACAAGCGGTTGTTCTGGTTTCGGTTGGAATAAGTACTGATTCGACAATTAATCCGTCGTGCAATCGAACAGCATTCTTGACTGTTCCATCAGAACTACGTTGCATAGTATCGACTTTGATATGATTGATGACAAAATTTTCTTCGAGCATTGCACGAGTCGTTTTTGCAAGATTTGTCATATCATCAAAACTATGTGCTCCTTTACTCCAAAGCCATTCATACACTTGATTACCACGAAATGCTTGGTCATTATTTGAAATAAAAAAATCTCGAAGTTGCTCTTTTGATAAGGAACGTATGTCTTTTTTGTCGGTTTGCATAATGCAAATTTAAGTACATTTTTTCCAACTTATAAAAAATAAATTACTTTTACACCCACATATAATAATGAAATGAAAAACGTAATTTTAATTCTTGCTTTAATTATTACTAAAACAACTACTTATTCTCAAATTAAATTCAGTAAAGAAGTCAAATATGATAGCGTAAAAAATATCACAATTGTAAAAAAAGAAATACCAAGTTCTTGGATTAAATTCAACATTAAAAACAAATGGCTGCCAATATTCAATCTAGCTGGAGGTGATGAATCTAATCAACACTATCAAAATTTAAAAAATGAAGTCGGAACTGAATTAGAAATAGGAATCTATAATAAATATTTTAGTAGAAAATCTGAAATTTTAAATGAAGATAATTTTATTGATAATTTTGAAATACATATAAAATGGTTGAAAAATAAAAAATATGAGTTTTACAATAACAAATCTAATAACATAGATTATTTTATTTCAAACATTAAAAAAAGTGGGATTGAAAAATCGGTTTTATTTGGTTTCAAAGGAAATAAAAAATATGTAATAATTCTGTATGACAAAAATGCAGATTTTATAGAACGTGAAAAAATGATATTAGATTTATTTAACTCCATTCAATCCTAATTATGCACTTCCTATCCCAAGATTTAGAAGACTACATCGAGCAACATTCAGAAAACGAACCCGAATTATTAGCGCAATTAAACAAGGAAACATATCAGAAAATCTTGTTGCCTAGAATGTTGAGCGGTCAATTTCAAGGGCGCGTTTTGAGTATGCTTTCTAAACTAATTCGCCCTGTAAACATTCTAGAAATAGGCACATATACTGGTTATTCCGCATTGTGTTTGTGCGAAGGAATGCAGGAAGGCGGACAATTACACACCATTGACATTAAAGAAGAATTGGTAGATTTTCAACGAAAATATTTCAATAAATCACCTTGGGGAAATCAAATTACACAACATTTAGGAGAGGCAATTTCGATTATTCCTACATTAGATTTAAAATTTGATTTGGTTTTTATTGATGCCGACAAAGAAAATTACATCCGTTATTTTGATTTGATTGTACCAAGAATGAATCAAGGTGGCATTATTCTTTCTGATAATGTTTTGTGGTCCGGAAAAGTCGTTTTGCCTTTAGATAAAAACGATTTAAGTACAAAAATACTTTTAGAATATAATTTATTATTGAAAAACGACCCCAGAATTGAAACGGTTTTGTTGCCAATAAGAGATGGATTGACGGTAAGTCGGGTTTTGTAATGAAAACCTAGAATAACTACTAAAAATTTACTTTAAAATATCTAATTTGAAGTATTTGATACAATTTATAAGTTAAAAAACCCATAATAATACCACAAGTAAAACCGCATAAAATGTCTGTCGGGAAGTGTAAACCTAAATAGATTCGACTGTAAGCAAACACGAACGGCCAAAGAATTAGTAGCCCAAAATAGTTGTACTGTTTTCTGAAAATAAAATATAAGAACACAAAAACCGCCATAGTATTTGACGAGTGCCCTGAGAAAAAACTAAACGTTGCACTTGGTTTTATATTTCTAATAATATCCTTAATTTCTGGATCATTACAAGGACGAAGTCTTAGGAAATATTGTTTGAACTCTTCGGTAATTTGATTGTTCAAAGTCAATAAAGCAGCAACAAACAGGATTATTACTAATGTTTGTTTTACACCTAATTTCTGATAAACCAAATACAAAAGCAATAAAAAAAAAGGTATCCAATTTTTTTGTTCTGTAATAAACATCCAAAATGGGTCAAACCTTTCCGAACCTAAACCATTCAAAAAAACAAGTAATTGTTTGTCTAAATCTATAATTTTTTCAAGCATTACAATTGACGTTTTATAGGTCCTGATAAATCGTCGATATTTTCTTTTACTTTAGAAATTTCTGTTGTAATATCAATTGGGTTTTCCGATGCTATTTTGTTTAAACTTTGTTTTACCTCATCAATTTCCGCATTGAATCCTGATGTCAATGATTTTATATTTATGTCATTAGCATCTGCACTTTTAGTGATTTCGTGTTTAATATCGTTTGTGGCATTTTTAACTTGGTGCATTATTTTGCCCATAGTTCTAGCTATATCGGGTATTTTATCAGCACCAAAAAGCATTAGTGCAATAAAAATAATAAAAACTAATTCGCCACCGCCTATTCCAAACATTTGTTTTGATTTTTAATGTCGCAAAGATACAAATTTGAACTGTTTTTTATAAACCTAAATTTCACTAATTTTCAAAAATTCATTAGTAGTAACGAATTTGTTTTAAAAAAAATTAGTGAAATTTAGGTTTAAAATTATTTTTAATCAAATTTAGATTTCACTTCCTCTTTTGGCCAAGTATTATTTGTTAGGTCAATATCAGCAGTTTCTAATTTTGGATCAACTACGATTTTTTTGATTGTTTTTTGTGTGGCGAATGTTCTTGAAACTTCGGCATCATTCATTCTCCAGATTTGCACTGGAAAAGTATGATTTTGGGTTGTTCCGTCTTCAAAAGTTAATTCTACAATAATTGGCATAACCAATCCACCTGGTTTATTGAATGTTACTTCGTAAAAAAACTTCGGTGTTTCTAGTTTAGCTCTTTCGTCCTCCGTAAATTTAGTTGCGATGTATTCCTCTAATGTTTTAATCTCTTTTACGTTCAGTGCTTTTTTCATTTCTGGTGACACTCCATCGCTTCCATCGGCAATCATATATACTTTTGGCCCTGTAGCTGCAAATCGATTTCTTCTAGTCACTTCTGGAGCTTTGTACCCTTTTGGCTCCTCGTTGCTTACATAAAATTGTTTTACTTCTTTGATTCCAATATCGTTAAAGTCTGTACTATAAAACCAACCTCTCCAAAACCAATCTAAATCCACAGCTGAAGCATCTTCCATAGTTCTGAAAAAATCTTCTGGTGTTGGGTGTTTGAATTTCCAACGGTTGGCATAGGTTTTAAAAGCATAATCAAACAATTCACGCCCCATAATAGTTTCTCGCAATATGTTCAATGCCGTTGCTGGTTTTCCGTAAGCATTATTCCCAAATTGTTTCAAAACTTCAGAATTTGACATAATAGGTTCCAACCCATTTTGTCCGCCACTCATATAAGGTACAATATTTTTGGCTGGACCACGACGGGATGGGAATTTAGATTCTGTCCACTCGCATTCAGCCATATATTGCATAAAAGTGTTTAAACCTTCATCCATCCAAGTCCATTGACGTTCGTCAGAATTCACAATCATAGGGAAATAATTGTGTCCTACTTCGTGAATAATTACGCCTAACATTCCGTATTTCACATCGTCTGAATATTTTCCATCAGCATCTGGACGACCAAAATTCCAACAAATCATTGGGTATTCCATACCTTGGTCTTGTGCATTTACCGAAACCGCTTTCGGATACGGATAATCAAAAGTATGACTTGAATAAGATTTTAAAGTATGTGCCACAGCTCTAGTAGAGAATTGTTCCCAAAGTGGATTTCCTTCTTTTGGATAAACTGAAGTTGCCATAACAGTTTTTGTTCCCAACTTAACTGCCATTGCATCAAAAATATATTTACGCGATGTTGAAATTCCAAAATCACGTACATTTTCGGCTTTGAATTTCCAGGTTTTCTTTTTATCAGAAAACGAAGTCTCTTTAGCAACAGCTTCTGCTTGTGTTACAATAATCACTGGATTATCATACGAGGTTTGCGCCTTCGCATATCTTGAAACTTGTTCTGGAGTGAATACTTCGGCTCTGTTCATTAAATTCCCCGTAGCTTCCATAATGTGATCGGCTGGAACAGTAATATTAACTTCATAATTCCCAAAAGGTAAAGCAAACTCACCACTTCCCCAGAATTGCATATTTTGCCATCCTTCTACATCATTATAAACCGCCATTCTTGGAAAAAACTGCGCTAAAACATACAATCTGTTACCGTCTTTGAATTGTTCAAAACCAGAACGTCCACCATCAATCATATAGTTATTGATATTGTAATTCCATTTAATATTCAATACCATTTTTTGACCTTTTGCCAATGGCTTTTCAAGATTAATTCGCATCATTGTTTCATTGACAGTATAAGAAACTGGTTTCCCAGAAGCATCTTTTACATATTCGATTTTGAAACCGCCATCAAATTTTTCCTCAAGAAAGGTTCTTGAAAAACCTGCAGCACTTAACGCTGGATCTATTTTTGTATCTTTAACCAATGGCGTTTTTGAAGTTTTTGCCATTATATTTTGATCTAGCTGCAACCACAAATATTCTAGTGATTCTTTGGCATTATTGGTATAGGTAATTGTTTCTGTACCATATAATTTTGCGTTTTTATCGTCAAGTTCAATATCCATTTTATAATCGGCTTGTTGCTGATAATATTCTGGACCAGGCGCACCAGATGCTGTTCTGTACATATTTGGCGTTGCAAATTCCTCATACATTTGTCGGAACTTGTTCGTGTCATTATGACCTTGTTCTTTTGCTTTGGGGGCTTCTTTCGTTTCTTGCGCAATTACTGAGGTTGAAATTGCAAATAAAAAGAAAAAGGAAGTAAAAATAGTTTTCATAGTTTGATTGTAATTGTCAAGCTATAAAATTAATTATTTTTATAAGAATATAACTTTTTGTTAGGGTTTTAACAAAGCTTTCACATTATCAACAGTGAATAAAAGATTCTGTTTTTTGCCAAAAATATTCAGTTGCATTATATTTTGCTGCTCATTATTATGTTCTAATAGAGCTGTATTTTGAATTTCAATTGTTTTTATTTTTGAAACATTTTTGATATTGTAATAACAAATAACCACATTTCCTTCCAACTCTTTAGTTAAATAATTAATGATTTGTGGTTTACCGTTTACTTTGATTGATAAATTTTCTGAAATGTATCTTTTCATCAATACAACTTCTTCCTCCGACTCTGAAGTTTCTCCAATATGGGTTGTTACATTAAATTTTTTCTTCAAAACCGCATTCAAATCATCCGTAAAAATGCGAGAAGTAATCTGAAGCATTTTCTTTTCAGGAACATAATTGATTTGATAAATGGATACATAGAATTTATGAACTGCAAACGATGACAAACTCATAATGGATAAAAAAAGTAAACAAAAAAGGATTGATTTCTTCATTTTACGAAAGTAATTATTCTTTTATTGAAAAACTATTGATTTGTATTTTTCAGCAAGTTCCATTAATTTAAAACGTATTAAAAATTCATTTTTAGATTTTAAAATTCCTATGAATTCATTGTCTTCCACAACAAAATATTGAAAGCCATTGATATATTCTAATGGTATTTTTAATTTGACTGTATAAAAATCTTCCTCAAACCTATTTGTTAAACTTTCCTGTCTTCTTTCCTTATTTTCAACTAAAAGCTCTTTTTTAAGCATTTTAGTTCTACCAGAAATAACATTCAAAATTGGATCTAATCCTACTGCTCCACCCATACTAGTTCCTGAAGATAACTCTGCAAAAGGGGCTGTTGCAGTTCTCAATCTTCTTTGCGCTGGTGTATAAGACTTTGGTTTTTTGGAAATTATTCCAAGTGACAAGGCATTAATTGTATTGTGTTTTTTGATTACAACTTCATTAAGCTGAATTATTTCACGCTTTAATCGAACTAAAAACAGGTTTTCAGCAAAATCTTCTTTCTTTAGAATTATTTTCAATCCAGTTGTTTGATTTCCAGAAAAAAGCAAGGTGTCAGTTGGTTTAGCTAAAATAGAAAAATAACCTTCTTTTTGAGTTCCTGTAGTTTTATTAGAACTGGCATTAATAACAATAATTCCTTCGAGATTAGAAATATCAGAAATAACTTGACCTTTCAAAATCGACTGACAAAAAACCGTGCTTTGGATTAAACCGACAAAAAAAAACAAAAGCAACTTTAAATTCATAGAAAAATAGTATTGGGTAAAAGTAAAATTGATGCTTCACAATTTATTATTAATGACTTGATAAATATTTGTTAATATAATTTATCTTTGAGAAACTATTTGAATTTATAATGAAAAAAATTATTCTTGCCAGCACTTCTACCTTATATAATGGTGACTATTTAGAGTATTTATTTCCAACTCTCAAAAATCATTTTGCAAATTGTAAAACATTACTTTTTATACCTTACGCTAAGCCAGGCGGAATTTCCCACAATGATTACACTAAAAAAGTAAGTGAAACGTTTCTCAAAATCAACATTAGCGTAAAAGGCATTCACGAATTTGAAAATACTATAGAAGCCATACAAAATGCAGAGGCTATTTTTACTGGTGGCGGCAATACTTTTTTATTAGTTTCACAATTGTACAAAAATGATTTAATGTCTGTTTTGAAACAAACCATTGAATCTGGAACACCCTATTTAGGAACAAGTGCTGGCAGCAACATAGGTGGAATGACTATGAATACTACTAATGATATGCCTATTGTGTTACCAGAAAGTTTCAACACTTTGGAATTGATACCTTTTAATTTAAACCCTCATTATTTAGACCCTATTGAAGGTTCCGCGCATATGGGAGAAACTCGAGAAACCCGAATCAAAGAGTTCCACAACGTAAGTTCTATTCCAGTTTTAGGTTTGAGAGAAGGGAGTTGGTTGGAAATATTAGATTCAAAAATTACTCTAAAAGGAAATTTAACCGCTCGATGGTTTGAGCAAAGCAAAATTCCTGTTGAAATTAATCCCGAAAGTGATATGAGTTTTTGAAATAAAAAAAATCCCCAAACCTAAGTTTGAGGATTAAGAGCGAAAGACGAGGCTCGAACTCGCGACAACCAGCTTGGAAGGCTGGAGCTCTACCAACTGAGCTACTTTCGCATTAATGAGGTGCAAATATAAAGAATAACTTTAGTTAGTTGCAAGTTTTTTAAAAAAAATTTTACAATTAATTTACTTTCTTTTGAAACTAAACATTCCTATTTGTTGTAATCAATTTAAGATTAGATTTTTATCCAACAATTTTAAAATTTAAAATTTATGATTGAAGTTAAAGAAATTCATTCAAAAGAGACTTATTTGGTTAGACAATCTGTATTGAGAATAGGAAAACCGATAGCATCTTGTGTTTTTGATGGCGACAATTTACCTACAACAAAACACTTTGGTACATTTGTTGATAAAGAATTAGTTGGAATAGTATCTGTATTTGAAAATAAAAATAGTATTTTTACAGGCGGTATTCAATTACAAATGCGAGGTATGGCAGTATTAGAAAACTATCAAAAAAGAGGCCTAGGAAATGTATTGATACACGAAGTTGAAGTGTATGCAAAATCAAAAAAATCCCCAACTCTTTGGTTTAACGCACGAGAAAATGCCATTGGTTTTTATAAAAAACTAGGCTATTCCATCATTGACACTCCATTTGAAGTTGGAGATATTGGCCCTCATTATATTATGTACAAAAAGTTTTAGATTGCTTATGAAATCATTTTTACCTATTCTATTTTGTTTTTTTATTTATTTTGGCTGCGGAAATATTACTAATTCTGAAATTGCACTTGCAGAGAAGTCAATTAAAAAACTGGAAGTTGTTATTGGTGACTGGAAGACTAAAAAAAACAGAAAACAACTTATTGAGGCCATTAAAGAGTCTATTTTAGAAGGTCTAACACCATCTGATTATTCTTATTCAAAATTAATAGCATTTGAAGAAAAGTACAACGATTTGTCAGAGTTAGAAATAGAAACATATGAAAAACAATTGTCTGCCTCGTTTATAAAATACATTTCGCATCTATCAAACGGAAAGATTAAACCTAGAGAAATTTACACTGATTGGGATATTAAAAAAAATAAAATTGACGCTGATTCTCTTCTAACTTATGCTATAGAAAAGAAAGAGGTAGAAGATGTTATAAAAAACTGCAAACCAAAACATACTATCTATAGCCAATTAAAAACCGCTCTTATTGCTATAAGCTCAATGCCTAAAGAAGATTTTAAACCTATTATTACTTCTGAAAAATTTAATTTAGGAAGCAAAAGCAAAACGGTGATATTAATCAAAAAAAGATTGCAATATTGGAATGATTTAAGTAAAAAGGACACTTTAAGTGAGTTTTATGATGAATCATTTGGCAATGCCATTAAACAATTCCAACAAAGACATGGACTTGAAGCAGATGGTGTAATTGGAAAAGGAACCATACAAGCACTAAATGTAACACAAGAACAGCGTAGACGTCAAATTATTGCAAACCTTGAACGTTGGCGATGGTTTCCAAGAGATTTAGGAATAAATCATATAGTAGTAAATATTCCAAATTTTAATTTACACGCAGTACAAGGAAAAGACACCACAAAAATTTTCAAAGTGGTTGTAGGTACTGAAAAACGAAGAACACCCGTTTTATCCTCAAAAATTGATAATATTGTTTTCAACCCAACTTGGACCGTTCCTCCAACCATATTAAAAGAAGATCTGATTCCTGGAACTATCAAAAACAGAAAATACATAACCAATCGTAACATAACAATATACGACAAAAAAGGAAAAGAAATCCCTATTGGAAATTGGCGCTCAAGTTTAGCTGATGATTATAAGTATGTACAAAGTCCTGGCGAAAATAATGCGCTAGGGTATGTGAAAATAAACTTCCCAAACAACCATTCTGTTTACCTTCACGACACCAATCATAGAGAGTTATTTGTAAAAAATATGCGCTCTTTAAGTTCTGGATGTGTACGTGTTGAAAACCCATTAAAACTTGCTGAGTATTTACTGTACAACAAGGAAGGTTATGATGCTACAAAAATAGATTCTATCGTGTTTTTTAAGAAAACAAAAACCGTAAAAATGGAAGAGGAAATTGATGTCCACATCCTTTATTTTACGGCTTGGTATGAAGATGGTACTATGCAATTTAGAAATGACATCTACAATTACGACCCTGAATTATTTTTAAGACTGACGAACCAGTTTAGAAGCAATCTCGTAACTCCTGTTCGGGTGGTAAATAAATAAACACGTTTTACCTTTTATAGTTTGAATTATCTTAGCTTTTAAATTTTCTGGAATAGCTGGACAACCTTGACTTCTTCCTAAATATCCTTGTGATTTTAATATGGCTGGATTTGCATAATCTGCACCGTGCATTACAACAGCTCTTGTTCTTGCATTATGATTAATCCCTCTTTCTTGTCCATCTAATTTCAACGACAAACCATGTTTTCCGTTGTAAGTTTCCCCAGTAGTATAAAAACCCAAACTACTTTTATTTGAACTTGGTAAATTTGAAAAACTATTGGCATATTCTCCTCCAGAATTCATTCCGTGAGAAACTAGAGAGTTAAATAAAATCGTATTGCTTGACAAATCAATTACCCAAAGTCGCTTTTTTGTGGAAGACAAACTAAAATCTATAACCGTCAAAATATCTTTTTGAACAAATCCATTTTCTTTCAATGTAAAGTAACCTTCCATCGCTTTGGCAAAACAAGCCATCTCTGGCAATTCAAAACTATTTGCATTCAAAGAATTATATATAATTTCAATTTTTGAATTATAATCATTATTCTTCGTAACGGAAGTTAATGCAGTAATGTCAGCTTTTGGAGCAAAAGACATAAAAACCAATAACAGAAGGGGCAAAATTCTATAAATCATTGATATTCTTTTAATTAAACAACTAATTCTACTTTACAAATAAAAAACAAAAAAATAAGCTATCCAAATTTTTTTTGCTTTTTAACGTATTTATTTTGCATTTCGTCGATTTAATGCTTTTTTGATTTGTTAAAAAAACCTTAAAAATCAACCCGTGGCAACATATTTACTATATTTGAAAATCAAATCAAAAATATGTCAAATCGTCTTCTTTTACTTACGTTTGTATTTTCAAGTTGTATTTCATTTGCTCAAATAAACGCAGAATCCGAAAAAAAAGTATCTGAAAATCAAACTTTAACAATAAAAAAACAGTTAAACTCCGTTTTTACTACAGAAAATATAACGATTGACGGTAAAATCGACGAAAGTATATGGAAATCCGCTGAAATTGCAACTGACTTTATTTCGTTCGAACCTGACAATGGAAACCCTATTCCTCAAAACAAGAAAACAGAAGTCCGAATAGTCTATAACAACGATGCCATATATATTGCAGCAACAATGTATGATGACGAACCCAATAAAATTTTAAAAGAATTCGCACAAAGAGACAATTTTGGAGCTGCTGATTTCTTTGGGATTTTTATAAATGGTTTTAACGATGGACAACAAGATTTTCGATTCATAGTTACTGCTGCAAATACCCAAAATGATTGTCAAGCATCTGAAAGCGAGGGAGAAGATTATTCTTGGGATGCAATTTGGAATAGCAAAACTACTGTAACAGATTTTGGGTGGGTTGCTGAAATAAAAATTCCGTATGCAGCCTTGCGTTTTTCGCCAGAAAAAAAACAAATATGGGGAATTAACTTTATGCGAGAAGTACGTCGTGATCGTCAAAAATACACTTGGAATTTTGTTGATGCAAAATTGGGAACCTTCATTCAACAAGCAGGAACATTACAAGGAATCGAAAATATAAAAACACCTACTCGTTTGTTTTTCTTACCATATTCCTCTTACTATTTGAATGCAAACAAAGAAAACAAAACCAAAGGAACTCTGAAAGGAGGTTTGGATATCAAATACGGCATCAACGATGCTTTCACGCTCGATATGGCTCTGATTCCAGATTTTGGTCAAACTGCTGTAGACCAAAAAATATTAAATCTAGGTCCATTCGAGCAACAATTTAACGAAAATAGGTCTTTTTTTACAGAGGGAACTGATTTATTCAACAAAGGTGGCTTAGTATATTCAAGGCGAATTGGCGGAAGACCAACTGGAGAAATAGTAACAAATGCTAACGAAGAAATTATTAAACAACCTTCATCTGTAGGACTACTCAATGCACTAAAAATTTCTGGACGTACAAAAAATGGTTTAGGAATTGGAGTCTTAAATGCAGTTACCGAAGTTACAGTAGCCAGAATACGGAATAATACTAATGGAATAGTAAGAGGTCAAGTTGTAGAACCATTAACAAACTACAATGTGTTGGTTTTCGATCAACGCTTTAACAAAAATTCATCTGTTTCTTTAATTAATACCAATGTGACACGCAACGGTGGTTTTCGTGACGGAAACGTTACAGGATTAATTTGGGATTTAAATACCAAAGCCAATACTTTTAACCTTCAAGGGAATTATAAGTTAAGTGTTGTTAATGAGGTCGATATTGAAAAAACCAAATATGGCTCTAATGGTTATTTAGAATTTAATAAAACTAGTGGAAAATATCGATTTGGTTTGGGTGCTGATCTTTTTACAAAAAAATACGACAACAACGATCTAGGAATCAACTTTCAAACCAATTTCTTCAGTACTTATGGTAATGCAAGTTACAGAATTTTAAACCCAAATAAACATTTTAATCGATTCAATATCAATATAAATTCATATAATGAATTTCAAATCGAAACAGGAAAACCACAATTCAGCAACATTAATATAAACTTAAATATAGGCAGTAAAAAAAACAATGCTTATGGTATGAATATCAATTCAAATTCAATAGAAACCTACGATTATTATGAGCCTAGAGTCGATGGTAGGTATTTCATTCAACCCCAAAGAATTGGATTTGGCGGTTATTATTCCTCAAATTACAATAATAAATTTGCATACGATATAGAATCAAATTTCAGTTGGGCAGATCAAAAAGGTAGAAATGCCATCAATTTAACTTTAAGTCCACGATATAGAAAAAATGATAAAATCTCATTTGTTTTTAGATACAATTACTCAAGAAACAGAAACAACAAAGGCTTCGCAACCAAAATAAATACCGACAATAATGATTTAACACCCGACGATATTATTATAGCAAATCGTAATATAATTTCCTTTACCAATACCCTTACAGCAAAATATTCAGTAAACAGTGATATGAATTTTAATTTATCGGCCATTCATTATTGGTCCTATTCTGAAAACAAAGATTTTTTATTATTAGAAGAAAACGGCAGATTTAGTCCCTATCTCGGAACAGTTGATAATTTAAACCAAGATTTTAGCACTTGGAATTTAGATATCAGTTACACTTGGTGGTTTGTTCCTGGCAGTCAATTGTCAATTTTATATCGAAATAATTCATTCAACGAACTTTCAAATATCAATAAAAATTATACTGAAAATTATACCAACCTAATCCGAAATGAAGTACTAAATCAAACATTTTCGATAAGTCTCAAGTATTTCATTGATTACAACCAAGCCAAAAACTGGTTTTAATTTTTTATCTTTGAAGCTATTCCTGGTTTACACTTCAATCTTTTTGAATTTAAAGAAAAAACAAAAAGGATTTCCTTTGCAAACAAAGTTCACTGAACTCAAATGAAAATAAAAAATAAGTGAAGTAATCAGGACTAAAAAACAGACATTCAATATCCAACTTTGTGAACTTTGTAGCCTGAGCCTATATTAAAAAATAGGCAAAGAAATTCTTAGTAAACCTTGTAGTTAAATTTCAAACAATGAACAAAAAAGTAATCCTAATGATACTCGATGGCTGGGGAAAATCACCAGATCCAAAAGTATCCGCCATAGACAATGCCAATATCCCATTTATAAACGCATTGTATAAAAATTACCCAAACGCACAATTGCGAACCGATGGTTTAAACGTAGGACTTCCCGAAGGTCAAATGGGAAATTCAGAAGTAGGACATATGAATCTTGGCGCAGGACGCATTGTATACCAAGATTTAGCCAAAATAAACCTAGCCGTCGAACACAAAACCTTGTCTAAAGAACAAGTGCTAATCGATGCCTTTCAATACGCCAAAGATCAAAATGTAGCTGTGCACTTCTTGGGACTAGTTTCTGATGGTGGTGTGCATTCGCATACATCCCACCTAAAGGGATTGATTGATGCCACACAAGATTTCCAGCTTCAAAAAGTATTCATTCACGCCTTTACTGACGGCCGTGATGTAGATCCAAAATCGGGATACCAATACATTTCTGATTTGCAAAATTACATTTCGAATTCCACTGTAAAAATAGCTTCAGTCATTGGTCGTTATTATGCAATGGACAGAGACAAACGCTGGGAAAGAGTCAAACTTGCCTACGATTTGTTGGTTAATGGTATAGGAACAAAAACGCAAAACATTCTAGAAAGCATCACCAAAAGTTATGAAAACAATATTACCGATGAGTTTTTAGAGCCTATGTTTGTCGTTGATAGCAACAACAATTCGATAGCAACCATACAAGAAAATGATGTGGTTGTATTTTTTAATTTCCGTACCGATCGTGGTCGAGAACTAACCGAAGCCTTATCACAGCAGGATTTTCACGAACAAAATATGCACAAGTTAAACTTGTATTATGTAACATTGACTAATTATGATGAAACCTACCAGAATGTAAAAGTCGTTTACAACAAAGACAACATCACCGAAACTTTAGGGGAAGTTCTTGAAAAAGCAGGCAAAAAGCAAATTCGTATTGCCGAAACCGAAAAATACCCACACGTTACTTTTTTCTTTTCGGGTGGACGAGAAACTCCATTTATTGGCGAAAGCCGGATTTTAAAAAACTCACCAAAAGTAGCCACTTACGATTTGCAACCTGAAATGAGTGCGTTTGAACTCACTGAAGCCTTAATTCCAGAACTCGAAAAGCAAGAAGTAGATTTTGTCTGTCTTAATTTTGCCAATGGTGATATGGTGGGACACACCGGAATTATGGAAGCTGCCATTAAAGCCTGTGAAGCAGTTGACAAATGTGTCGAGAGAGTAATTACAGCTGCATTAGCAAACAATTACACCACCATTGTAATCGCCGATCATGGCAATTGCGAAACTATGATAAATCCTGACGGAAGCCCAAACACGGCACATACAACAAATCCAGTTCCAATAATTTTGGTAGACAAAAACTTAAAAACAATACGCGACGGTGTTCTTGGAGACATTGCACCCACTATTCTCGATTTAATGGGAATTGATAAACCAAAAGTAATGACAAGACAATCATTACTTTAATATTGTTTTAAAAAAAAATATTAAAAGAGATTCAAAAATATGAATCTCTTTTTTTTTGTAATGAAAAGTTAAATATTCGCAATATTAATAGCAATACTATTATATTTGCGATATTATTATTTAATAAAATTTTAATTTAAAACAATTATGAAAACAACACACAGAATTCTAGTATTTATTAGTTTGCTTTCGAGTCAGTTATTCATCGCTCAAACTCTTATAGATTCAACACAAATAAAGAAAGAGTACACAAATATTAAAGATGCATTAAATGAACCTGAAAAAGTGTACCGATTAAATTTGAGCAATCAAGATGTTAAGATCAAGTCTGAAGAATGGCTAAAATTTACCAATTTGGAATATCTCAATTTAAGTAACGACCATTTGAAGAGTATTCCAAATGAAATTACTTTGTTAAAGAATTTAAAAACATTAGATTTGAGCGGAAACGATTTCACGATGCTTCCAACTGATTTATGGAAGTTATCCAACTTGCAAGAGTTATATCTTAACAACGATAAAAATTTAGATCTTAAAACGAATATTTACATTCTAGGACAATTACCAAAACTAAAGGAGTTGCATTTGGAAGATGATAATTTGAAATCATTGCCTGACAACATCAAAAAATTGAAACATTTAGAAAGCTTGTACTTGAATCACAATCGTTTTAAAGAAATTCCAAAACAAGTTCGAGGATTAGATCACTTGCAATATTTAGATTTAAATGACAACCAAATTAAACCGTTAAGTCCTGTGGATGTTTTAAATTTCGGATTTAAAATACATTTATAATTCATTAAAAAAATTGATGAAACTCAAAAAAACTATTGCTTCACATTTAATGACCTTCTTAATTACCTGTTCTTTATATAGTCAGGAAAACCTGGGTAGTTGGAATATTCTAAATGCTACACTAAAAATAAACTCTAAATGGAGTGCATTTGGCGAAACACAATTACGAAGTTTGTCGTTTTACGATGACTTTCATTATTACGAAGTAAAAGCAGGTGGAACCTATAAAATAAGTAAAAATTTTTCTGCCACAACAGGCTTCGGATCCTACAATACCTACAGCGAAGGAGGGAATTTTGAAAATCCAATTCAAAACAAAGAAATAAGAACTTGGATACAAATCAATATGAAAAATCCACTCGAATTTTTGACTTTTGAACACCGATATCGCGCAGAACAACGTTTTACTAATAATGGATATAAAAACAGATTCAGGTACAGATTGGGAGCGCAAATTCCAATAAATAATAAAACAATAGAAGCAAAAACATTTTATGTTTCTCTCTGGAATGAATTGTTTTTTACTAACAAAGAACCTTACTTCGAAAGAACGAGACTCTTTGTTGGTTGCGGATATGAGTTTAATAACAATGTAGCAGTTCAAACGGGTTATATTTATCAATTTGATTATAAAATAAACGACGAAATTGGTCGAGATTTTATGAACATTGCTTTACTTTATAATTTTGATTTAACCAAAGAAGAAAAAGAATACATTCCAAAAACATCAGACTAAAAATAAAGTTAATATGCAAACTATTTTATCCAATATAAAAATCCAAATCAATCCAAAAATCTATGTCAAAGATCCTGAGACTTCAACACTTGGCAAAAAAATTATTCAAGAAAGTATTCAATTAATTGATGAATTAGGTTTCGATAATTTTACATTTAAAAAATTAGGAGAACGCATTGGCTCTAACGAAAGTTCCATATATAGGTATTTTGAAAACAAACACAAGCTCCTAGTTTACTTGTCATCTTGGTATTGGAGTTGGATTGAATACCGATTGGTGTTTGGCACATCAAACCTAGATGATAATTTTGAAAAACTCAAAAAAGCCATTACAATTGTTACCGAAAAAATTATTGATGACGAACATACAGAACATATTAATGAAGCTGTTCTCAATAAAATAATCATTGCCGAATTCACCAAAACATTACACACTAAAGAAGTCGATGACGAAAACAAAGAAGGTTTTTTCTTGATTTACAAACGAGTTATCAATCGCATTATCGCTATTATAAACGAAATAAATCCAGAATATGCCTTTGCAAAATGTCTAGTTTCTACGATTGTTGAAGGGAGTTTGCACCAACATTTTTTGAGCGACCATTTAAAAACGATTACCGATTGCAATGAAACTGTAAATCCATCTGATTTTTATATTGACCTTGTTTTAAAAGTTTTGAAAAAATAAAATTATGACGCCATTAAAAAGATTTTACGACCTGCTTAAATTAGACAAAAAAGATGTCTACCAAATTTTCTTTTACGCCATATTTGCAGGTTTGATAAGTTTGTCTTTGCCGCTTGGAATTCAAGCCATAATCAATTTTATTCAATCAGGTAGAATAAGCGCTTCTTGGATTGTATTAATTGTATTGGTGGTTTTTGGAGTTGCCTTGGTCGGTATTTTATCGTTGATGCAATTGCGAATCACAGAAAACTTACAACAAAAAATATTTGTACGTTCGTCGTTTGAATTTGCTGCAAGATTACCCAAAATAAAATTTGAAGAATTGTATAATAAATATCCACCCGAATTGGCCAATCGTTTTTTTGACACAATGAGTATTCAAAAAGGAACATCAAAATTATTAATCGATTTTTCAGCAGCGATTTTGCAAATTACTTTCGGATTAATTTTGCTTTCGTTGTACCATCCTTATTTTATTGTTTTTGGGATATTGTTGTTTCTGTTGTTGTATTTTATATTTAGATTTTCATATAATTCTAGTTTAGAAACGAGTTTGAAAGAATCAAAATTCAAATACAAAGTCGCCAGTTGGTTACAAGAAATTGCGCGAAACAACATCAGTTTTAGGAATGAATTGAACTTTGATTATGCTTTACAAAAAAACGATAATTTGGTTACTGATTATTTGAATTATCGAGAAAAACATTTTAATATTATTAAAAGACAATTTAGCCAACTCATTATTTTTAAAATGATTATTACGATGAGTTTACTGTCCATTGGTGGCTTTTTAGTCATCAATCAGCAAATGAATATTGGGCAATTTGTGGCTGCAGAAATCATTATTTTATTGGTAATTAATTCGGTTGAAAAAATAATCTTAGGATTAGAATCATTTTACGATGTACTCACTTCTGTTGAAAAAATAGGACAAGTTACCGATATGAATTTAGAATTAGAAAGTCCTTCAGAATACGACAGTTGTTATACAAATATTTTGCTTGAAACAGAAAACTTAGAGTTTAAATTTCCTGATTCAAAAAATAATATTTTAGACGG
Source organism: Flavobacterium sp. (assembly GCF_031422135.1). Taxonomy (GTDB): domain Bacteria; phylum Bacteroidota; class Bacteroidia; order Flavobacteriales; family Flavobacteriaceae; genus Flavobacterium. The sequence goes on from NZ_JANOQD010000010.1 coordinate 49,262, forward strand.
CATTTCTTTAAAAATAAATCAAGGAGAAAAAATTGTAATCAATGGCGAAAACGGCTCTGGAAAAACCACTTTAATTAGAGTTTTGTCTGGATTATTGCATCAAACATCGGGTTCATTTTATATCAACGATGACAGTTTTAGAAAAATAAATCTGAACCAATACCGTTCACAAATTGGTTCAATTGTTCACAATGAAACTCCGTTTGAAGGCACAATTCTAGAAAATATTACTTTCAATGATCCGAGTGTTACAGATGAACATATAAAATGGGCAATCAATGCTATGCAATTGTCCTCATTATTAAAAACATTACCTGAAGGTTTAAGCACCAAAATTTTCCCTGAGGGAAGACAACTTTCTTCGTCCAACGCACAGAAAATTCTTTTGGCAAGAAGCATCATTCACAAACCAAAAATATTGTTTTACGAAGATCCAACTGATACAATGGACGAAGCGGTTGCCAATGAAATCATAGATTTTATAACTTCGGATAAAAACAATTGGACGATAATTGTTTCATCAAAAAATCAGTATTGGAAAACCAAATGCAATCGTGAGATTATAATGGAAAACGGCGCAATTATTCAAGATTCTAAAATATAAAAGCAATGCTAAACATTTCAAAAAACAATATATTTCCGATTAAAACTCTTGAAAAATATAAAAACATCAAGGGTTTGAACCATAGACCGCATTACAAAATATTGAACCGAATTATTGGTTTGGTTTCTATAATAGGAATACTGTTTTTATTTTTACCTTGGACACAAAACATTTCGGGCTCAGGTTCCGTAACTACTTTGAAACCGAATCAAAGACCACAAACCATTCAAACCGTAATTGCTGGAAAAATCGAAAAATGGTATGTTCAAGAAGGCGATTTTGTCAAAAAAGGCGATACTATTTTATTTATTTCAGAAATCAAAGAAGATTATTTTGATCCAAATTTGGTTGAAAATACTAAAAATCAAGTGGATGCTAAAAAAATGTCGGTACAATCCTATGAATCAAAAGTAAAAACACTTTCATCACAAATTGGCGCTATTGAAAATGAGAGAGTATTAAAATTGCAGCAAGCCAAAAACAAAATAAAGCAAGCTATTTTTAAAGTAAAAAGCGACAGTATGGATTTGGTAGCGGTGCGAACGCAGCTCAAAATTGCCAATACACAATTTGATCGCGCAGTACAACTCAACAAAGAAGGTTTAAAACCCTTGACAGATGTAGAAGAAAAACGCCTAAAGCTACAAGAAGTTGATGCTAAAATAATCACACAAGAAAATAAATTATTGACTTCAAAAAATGAATTCATCAATGCGAAAGTAGAAATAAATAGAATTTCCGCAGAATATTCAGAGAAATCATCAAAGGCAGAAAGCGACCAATTTACGGCAAGAAGCAATCAATATGATACAAAAGCGCAAGTTAATAAATTAGAAAATCAATATGCTAATTACAGCATTCGAAACGGAATGTACTATATTAAAGCACCTCAAGATGGTTATGTAAATCGTGCTTTGCAATCTGGACTTGGCGAAAACATTAAGGAAGGAACTGCTATCGTGAGCATTATGCCATCTGAATATGATATTGCTGTGGAGAGTTTTGTGGATCCAATAGATTTACCACTGATTTCAAAAGGCGAAAAAGTGAGGGTTTGGTTTGATGGTTGGCCGACAATTATTTTTTCGGGTTGGCCAGATATGTCTTACGGTACTTTTGGTGGGGAAATTGTAGCTATAGAAAATTTTATTAGCGAAAACGGAAAGTTCAGAATATTAATTGCCCCTGATAAAAATGAAGCAAAGTGGCCTAAACAAGTAAGCATCGGTTCTGGAGCACAAACCATTGCTTTGTTGGATAATGTGCCAATTTGGTTTGAGATTTGGAGAACATTAAATGGTTTTCCACCCAATTATTACAAACCGAATACTGTAAAAGAAAAAAAATAATTATTCACCACTAAATCAAAGATTTTTGAAATAATTCTTGAATTAGCGGTAAAAAATAACAAAATGAAAAACCTTTTTATACTAGTATTTATTTTTACTTTAAAATCGTTTGCCCAAGACATACCTAAAGAATTCAATTACAATGAATACTTAGGTTATGTGAAAAAGTATCATCCATTGGTAAAAACTGCCAATTTGAATCTCAACCAAGCCCAAGCTAATTTGATGATGGCGCGTGGTGGTTTTGATCCAAAAATTGAAGTGGATTTTGATAAAAAGCAATTTAAAGACAGCGAATATTATTCGATTTTGAATAGCAGTTTCAAAATTCCAACTTGGTATGGCATTGAATTAAAAGCGGGTTTTGACAACAATGATGGTGTTTATTTGAATCCAGAGAATACACTTCCAAACCAAGGATTGACTTCTTTTGGAATTAACATCCCGCTTGGACAAGGTTTGTTTATTAACCAACGAATGGCAGATTTACGCAAGGCTAAAATTCAAATTCAATTGAGTGATGCGGAAAGAAAACTACAGGCGATACAGGTTTTGTATGATGCTTCGGTAGCCTATTTTAATTGGAAAAAGAATTTTAACGAAGTAAAATTATATCAAAACTATGCTTCGAATTCAGAAATTCGTTTTAAAGGTACAAAATCGTTGATCGAACAAGGCGATAAACCAGCAATTGACAGCACTGAAGCAGGAATAATTGTTAAAAGCAGATTGTTAAGTTTAGAAGATTCAAATTTGAAACTAACCAAATCCAAGCTGGAATTATCTAATTTTTTGTGGTTGGAAAACAATATTCCACTAGAACTTTCTGAAGCTTTGTTTCCTGAAGAAAAATTAGAAATCTCGATTCAAGAAACGCTAAAAACTAATGATTTAATGAATCCAGACTTTTCTATTGTCAATCACCCAAAAATAAATGCATTACAAAGTAAAATTGATGTTCTAACTGTAGATCAAAGGCTGAAAGCAAATTTACTTTTACCAAAAATAGATATGGGTTACTCCTATTTATCGGAACCCAGTTACATTGATAATTATCAATTCAAGGATTATAAAGTGGGGTTGAATTTTTATTTTCCGTTATTTTTAAGAAAAGAGCGTGGCAATTTGAAACTGGCAAAACTGAAAATTCAGGAAACCGCTTTTGCACTTGATCTAGAAAAAATACAATTGACGAATAAAATAAATGCACAAAAAATAGAAATTCAATCTTTAATAAGACAAAAAAAACTGATTGATGCTTTGGTAAAAGACAATTTAACGATGCTAACTTCTGAAGAACGATTATTTTCATTTGGCGAAAGCTCAATGTTTTTGATAAATACTAGAGAAAATAATTTGGTTTCTGTTCAGCTTACCCAAATTGCTTTGGAGAACCGATTTTATATTTCCAATTCTGAATTGTTTAGAATAATGGCAAATCCCGATTAACAATTTAAATTGATTTTTGAAATTGAAATTAACATTGCTATTGAATTCGTATATTTGCACCTTTGAAATTGAAAACGCATAAAATGATTATCCCAAAAACTCGTAAAGAAATAGAATTAATGCGTGAAAGCGCCTTAATCGTATCCAAAACATTAGGAATGGTTGCCTCCGAAATAAAAGAAGGAGTTACTACTTTATACCTAGACAAACTAGCCGAAGAATTCATTCGAGATCATGGTGCTGTACCAAGTTTCTTAGGATTGTACGGTTTCCCAAACTCGCTTTGTATGAGTCCGAACTCACAGGTTGTTCACGGAATTCCCAACAATATTCCTTTGCAAAGTGGAGATGTTATTTCGGTAGACTGTGGTGCTTTCAAAAATGGTTATCATGGTGATCACGCCTATTCTTTCGAGATTGGAGAAGTTGCACCAGAAACTAAAAAATTACTACAAGTTACTAAAGAATCTTTATATATAGGAATCCGAGAATTGAAAACCGGAAACAGAGTTGAAGATGTAGGAAATGCTATTCAAAAACATACTGAGTCTCACGGTTATGGCGTAGTTCGTGAATTAGTGGGCCACGGTTTAGGTCAAAAAATGCATGAAGATCCTGAAATGCCTAACTACGGAAAACGTGGTCGAGGAAAATTATTTATAGAAGGAATGGTAGTTGCGATCGAACCGATGATCAATATGGGAACTCGAAACATAAAACAACACAAAGATGGCTGGACAATTACCACTGCCGACGGGAAACCATCTGCTCACTTCGAACATGATGTGGCTATTATAGATGGAAAACCAGAATTGCTATCTACTTTTGCTTATGTTTATAAAGCTTTAGGAATTGTGAGTAATGAAGAAGATGAATTTAGAAAAGTGCCGTTTGTGATTTAAATATTGACTATCTCAAAATAAAATTTCACAAAGATGCACAAAGTAGACACAGAGATTCACAAAGATTTAGATTCACTTTCTTACAAAATAATTGGTCTTGCAATAGAAGTTCACAGACAACTTGGACCTGGACTTTTAGAATCCGCTTATCAAGAATGTCTTTTTTATGAAATAAAAAATGCAGGATTAGTAGTTGAAAAAGAAAAAATATTACCAATCTCATATAAAGATATCAAATTAGATTATGGTTATCGAATTGATTTACTAGTTGAAAACAAATTAGTTATCGAACTAAAAACAGTCGAAACATACACATCAGTTCATTTTGCTCAAATACTAACTTATTTGAAACTAGGAAATTATCCGTTAGGATTACTGGTGAATTACAATAGTAAAATTTTAAAAAACAATATCAAACGATTTATAAATACTCCCGAAAATTTGTAAAAATTTTGCGAATCTCTGTGTATCCTTTGCGCATCTCTGTGAAATAAAACCATGAAAAAACTCTTCAAACTAATCCTCAATACCATCCCACGACCAATCTTAATCAGATTGAGTTATGTAGCACGTCCTATTTTAGCAGTATTACTAAAAGGCGATAAATTTACCGATCCAATCGATGGAAAAAGCTTCCGAATGTTCTTACCTTATGGTTACGGAACACAGAGAAATAATGTATTGTCACCAAGTACACTTTCGTTAGAAAGACATCGATTATTATGGTTATATCTTCAAAATGAAACCGATTTTTTTACTTCAAACGCAAAAAAGAAAGTATTGCATTTTGCACCAGAACAAGCTTTTTACAAACTTTTTAGAAATCAAAAAAACATAGAGTACACCACAACCGATTTGCTTTCGCCATTGGCAGATGTAAAAGCAGATATTTGTAATCTTCCATTTGAAGATAATGAATACGATATTATTTTTTGTAATCACGTTTTGGAACATATCCCAGATGATACAAAAGCAATGCAAGAGCTATTCAGGGTTTTAAAACCAGGAGGAATGGCTATTCTTCAAATCCCACAAGATTTATCAAGAACCACAACTTATTCTGACAATTCCATTTTAGATCAAAAAGAACGAGCCAAAATTTTTGGACAATACGACCATGTTCGCATTTATGGTATCGATTATTTTGAAAAGCTACGAAGCATAGGTTTTACAGTAATTGAAGAAGATTATACGGCAAAAATAACACCAGAATTAGTCAAAAAATATTGTTTGGCAAATGGCGAAATAATTCCTGTTTGCTTCAAAAAAAAATAAATTGGCATACTATTCGTTATAAAAATTTATATTTACAGTCGTAGCAATTTTAATTATGATTAAGAAACAATTTCTTGTTATTTCGCTTTTTCTTATTCAAAATTTGGTTTTGGGTCAAGCCATTACTGAAACAGCACCACCATATCATATAAAAACAGTCACCTTTATTCAAGGTCAGCAAAACACTATTCCTTTTTTCAGACTAGGTGATTCTTTCGAGTTTAATTTTGATGATTTGTATGGCAACGAAGCCGATTATTACTACGAAATAACCCACCATAATTACAATTGGGCACCCTCACAACTTTCTAAAAACGAATACATTGACGGACTTGACAATCAACGAATTCAAGATTATGAAAACTCATTTAATACACTACAACTTTATTCACATTATAGATTAAATTTTCCTAATAAATTTACACGTCTTACTAAAAGTGGTAATTATCTCATTTCGATATTCGACAACAACAGAGAACTCGTTTTTTCAAAAAAATTCATACTTTATGAAGACCTAGCCGAAGTACCAATCCAAGTAAAAAGAGCGCGTAATATTATCGATCTAAAAACAAAACACAATTTAGACTTTAGCATCCAATCCAAAATAATTTTGTTCCAAAACCCAATCCAAAACATAAAAATAGTATTGTTTCAGAACGGAAAATGGGACAATTCCATTGTGAACATTAAGCCGCAATACACCATTGGCAATGATTTAATTTTTAAATACGACAAAGAAACCCAGTTTTATGCCAGCAACGAATACTTATTTTTTGACACCAAAGAAATTCGAGCAGTAACTAATGCCGTAGCTCGTGTGGAGACAAACGGAGGATTGTACAACTCATATTTGTACACCGACACCAGTCGAAAAAATAAAGTTTACACCTTTTTTCCTGACTTAAACGGAAATTTTCAGGTCAGAAACTTAAATGCGCAAAACAATGATGTAGAAGCTGATTATACTTGGGTTTATTTCACATTATTTGCAACAGAAGTGTCAGCAACAACAGCAATTTACGTCACTGGAATGTTCAATAACAATACGCTAAACCCCGAAAACAAAATGGAATACAACACCAAAAAAGGTGTTTTCGAAAAAGCAATACTCATAAAACAAGGGTTCAATAACTACAAATACACCATTCTAGACTCAAACAACACCATTTTAGACAAAGAATCTATAGACGGTAATTTTTTTGAAACCGAAAATGTATACACCGCAATGGTATATTATAGAGCAAACGGAGAACGCTACGATCGAGTAATTGGAAAAGGAGAAGCCAATTCAATTAACATAACGAATTAAAAATTAACATATTGTTAATGTTTTTTGTCTTTATAAATTTTCTAAATTTGTATAAGCAAAAAAAATTATGGTAACACAAATCACAAGAGGTATAAAAATCTCGGTTTTAACATCTTTTGAAGGTACCTACTTCAAAAACCATAAAATGCACTTTGCATTCAGCTATCATATTACCATCGAAAATCACAGCAAAGACTCCGTACAACTCGTTGCAAGACACTGGGATATTTACGATGCACTTAATTATGTTGAATATGTCGACGGAGAAGGCGTAATAGGAAAAAAACCTGTTCTTAAACCAGGTGAATCCCACACATACAGTTCTGGATGCTTACTTTGTTCCCCTTTTGGAACTATGCTTGGACACTTTAACATGATTAATTTTACCACCACAAGAAACTTCAAAGTTCAAGTTCCAGCCTTTAGACTTAGTGCGCCATTTGCTTTGAATTAATAGACCAAACTTTGTTTACTCCATAAATCATAATATTTCCCTTTTAATCTTAATAAGCTTTGATGATTTCCTTGTTCTATTATAGCCCCATTTTCCATCACTAAAATTGTATTAGCATTTGCAATCGTACTCAATCTATGCGCTATAACAATGATAGTTTTACCTTCTGATTTAAAATTATCAATCACTTCCTTTACTATTCGTTCGGAATTACTATCTAAAGCCGAAGTTGCTTCATCCATTAGTAAAATTTCAGGATTTTTATATAAAGCTCTTGCAATCGCAATACGTTGTTTTTGGCCTCCAGAAAGCATCGCTCCGTTTTCACCTATTTGCGTTTCGAAACCATTGGGTAGTTTCTCTACAAATTCGGTTATTCCTAGTTGTTTCGACAATTCTAATATTCTTTGTATGTTAGGAAAAGAATCTCCCAAAGCGATGTTTTCGATAATATTCCCAGAAAATAAGTTTAATTGCTGCGGAATAACACCTATGCAGTTTCTTAAACTTTTGTAGTGAATATAATTGGAATCGTAATCCCCAATATAAATTTTCCCCTCCTTTATTGGATATAAATTTTGCAACAAGGATATCAAGGTTGTTTTTCCACTACCACTTTCACCAACAATTGCTGTGGTTTCATTTTTTTTAAAAATAGCATTAAAACTTTTGAAAACTTCCGTTCTTGAACCATATCTAAAAGTTACATTTTCAAATTTAATATCTCCAATATTTTCTCTTTCTAATTCAATCTTGTTTTCTGTTTCTTCACGCTCTAAATCCATAATTTCAAATAATCTATCGGCTGCAATCATAGCGTTTTGAGCAGTTTTGTTCATCCCAATCAAAGATGCAACTGGCGAAGTAAAATAACTTATCAAAGCATAAAAAGAAAATAATTCTCCAGGAGAAATCTCCCTATCAATTACATAGCCTGAACCAATCCACATTAAGATAACAGTAAATATAGAAGCTAAAAACTGAGTCGATGTTCCCGCAAAAACACCATTTAAACCCGATTTATAAGTTGTAAATAATAGTTTTACAAATTTATTTTCTGTTTTGAGATTAGAAAAATCTTCAATACCAAATTCTTTTACAGTTCGAATATGGGTTACACTTTCTACAAGTTGCGTTTGCAAATCGGCAGCGTTTTCCATAATTTTTCGTTCTACTTTTTTATTAAATTTATTAAGCAAAAAATAAATAAACACATAAAACGGAATAACTAGTAAGATGACCAAAGCTAGTTTCCAATAATAGGTAAACATTAAAGTAAAAGAAAAAATAACAATAAACACATTGACAATCATATCGATAGCCACTTCATTTATAAACGAACGTATTTTTACCGCATCGTTTATTCGAGAAGTTATTTCGCCTATTTGCATAGTGTCGAAAAAGCGTTGAGGCAAATGAAGCAAATGTTTATAGTAGCCTAAAATTAATTTTGCATCTATAAGCTGTCCTGTTTTCATTACAAAAACACTTTTTTTAGACCCAATATAGGCTTGGAGCAAAACAATGCAAATCATAGAAACACTTAACAAATTGAGCAGGTTTCGATTTCCTTCTACTAAAACGTAATCAGTTATTTTCTGAATATAAATAGACATAGCCAGTCCTAAAATCGTAAAAACTATAGCACCAATCAAAGCTTGAATAAGTATTGTTTTGTGTGGTTGCACCAAATCCAAAAAACGTTTTATAGGCGACGTTTTTTCGTTGTAAATCCTAAAATCATAGTTAGGAGCGAACAAGACTAAAACGCCTGTCCATATTTTTTTAAACTCTTCAAAAGTATAAGTTTCCATTTTTCCAAAAGCAGGATCCATAGCTTCAATTTTGTCTTTACTTACAGAATAGATAACAATATAATGGTGCTGTAGTTCTTTTACCACCACGTGAGCAATCGCAGGGAGTGGTATTTTGGCTAAAGCATCAAAACCACCTTTTACCCCTTTGGCAATAAAACCCATTTTTTCGGCAGCTTCAATAATACCCAAAACATTTGTACCACGCTTGTCGGTATTGGCATATTGACGAATTCTTGCTATAGGTAAATTAACTTTGTAATGATTCCCAATAGAAGCTAAGCAAGCAGCACCGCAATCCTTAATATCGTGTTGTTTTATTTTTGTTGATGCCATATTTAGAAGAAAGAAAATTAATGAAAGACAAAAAACTTTGTATATATTACGTTGATGATTTTCTTCAAAATCTAATTATTTTAGAAATTCGCAGATTCTTTATTTATGTAATTGCAATTTTTAATTGCTTTGCCTGTTCGCCTATCAGGCTCGAGTGATAATTGTCTTCGGGTTCAACCAGTCATCAACTTTATCAAACAACAAGTCGAACAAACTTCGTCTAGTAATAATATAGCGTGTAGTTAATGTCATTCCTTTAGATACTTGAGTTTTGTAGCCCGAGCTGAGTTGCATTGTTTTAGAATTTAGACTGCAACGTACTTTAAAAAAAGCTTGATTCTCTTGTAATGTAATATTATTGTCCATTTCTATTACTTTGCCTTCTAGCAATCCCCATTGGTTATAATTGAATGCGTCTATTTGAAATTTAACGGGTTTGTTTTTTTTAATTAAACCAATATCGTTAGGCGAAACGGTAGTTTCTACAATTAGATTATCGATTGATGAAATATCTGCAATAGGTTGAGAAGCATTTATAAAAGAACCTACTTGCAAACCAGTAAAATTTTCGATAGTTCCAGAAATGGGAGCCAGTACTAAATAATTATGCTCCTCTACTTTAATTTTAGAAATAGTACCGTTGCCATTTTTAAGTTGGGTTTGCAGTTCCCGCTTTTGGTTTTCCCATATGGATTTTTGTTGGCTGACATAACTTTGTATGGCTTCTTTGGCAAATTGTAGTTCGTACACAAATTTCTCAAACTCGGCTTTTGCTATTACATCTTTTTCGAACAAGATTCTATTGCGATTATAATTGGCTTGGGCTTGGGCGACTTTGCTTTGCAATTCGTTTTTGCGAGACTGGTATTTGTGCAAATCCTCAATAGCGGTCGAAGTTTTTAGGTCTCTATTTCCATTTATTAAGTTAGCAACATCAATAAGCAATTGCTTAACCGATGATTGCAAAGTATCTTGGGTGCTTTTTTGAGTAGCCAAACCCTCTTTGGAAATTTTGATGATTGTGTCGCCTTTTTCTACAAAGGCATTGTTTTTTAGTGATAGCCAAGTAATACGACCGCTTACAATAGTAGTTACAGGCACATTATCGGTCTTACTGCGAATAATACCTCGACTCTGACTACTAATATCTAGTTTAATAATAGGTAACAAAAACAGCAAAGTGAGTATAATTAAAACCACCGTAAAGTATATACTTATACTATTGTTTCTGTTTTTTGCAATAAGATTTTCAATATTATTTACTGGATCTGAACTGAAGTTCATATGTTCTTTTTACCGCAAAAAAACAAAAGTCACATTAGATTCCCTATAACTTTTAATATTAAATTATAACTAATTATTATAATTTAAAGCCATTGGCAATGAAGAATTAAACACATTTTGTTAATGTGTTATATTGTAATAAGCACGACCTAATTCGTGTCCAACAAAATATATAAAAATCCAAATTATTATTATTGAAAATATTAATTTAAAAATTTTAATTGATGTAAATTGCTTTGTCATATATGAATTTAATATATTTAATTTTTAAATAATGAAGTCTCTTTTAAAAGAGACTCCATTAAATATGACTTATCCTCTATAATTGCGATAAGCCTCTCCAAGAGCGTAACCTGCGCCATACAAACCGGCCCAAACCGCAGCAGCTGCAGCTCCAATTTCTATAAAACCACCTTCAATATTCATCATCTCATCTTGAGACAATGAAATAAATTCCAAATTATTTGTATCCATAACTATTCTTTTATTAACTATTATACCCATTATAAAATCCAAGACCAAAAACTCCACCAATAACCGCTCCAGCAACTAACCATGGTAATGGGATAAATCCACCATCTACTTCTTGTACTTCTTGAGCATTAAGCTCTACTAAATTCAAATCTTCTAAATTCATTTTTCTAATTGTCAAAATTAAACATTTTTGTTTGTAACATTGTGAGTTTCTCGAGAACTTTTTTGTTGTTGCAAAAATTGTAAAATCGAGATAACAAAACTATAACTAATTAAAAATTATTATTACTTTTGCAGATAATTTTATAATAAATAGTTATGGAAATGGTAGTTGAAAGAATTAAGGACATTAGAAAGAAAAAAGGATTTTCTCACGAGTATATGGCACATTTACTTGATATGAGTCAGCCAGCTTATTCAAAAATAGAAAATAGTGAAACAAAACTATCAGTAGAGCGATTATTTAAAATATCTGAAATACTAGAAACCCCTGTTGAAGACTTTTTAAATATTAACCCAAATAACATTTACAATCAAACGTTAAACGACAATGCGATAATTTACCAAGATTTCGAGAACCTTTACCAAGACAACAAGGAAAAGACTGAGAAAATTGCTCAATTATACGAAGCGAGGCTACAAGACAAAAACGATGCAATTATTGAGTTAAAAAAAATAATCGAGAAGTTATCTTAATTATAAATTGAAATAATATTGTGATTTAGCAAAAAACATTTTTACTTCGTACTTTTGTAACACATATTCAATACACAAATCTAATAATCAAACCATACAAACAATGTTAAAAGGATTTTTCAACATACCAAAAGCAGTAAACGAACCCGTAAAAGCATATGCACCAAACTCTCCTGAAAAAGCTAAAGTTTTAGAAGCATACAAAGCAATGTGGAATTCAAAAATTGATGTTCCATTATATATCGGTTCTGAAGAAATTCGAACAGGAAATACTAAAAATATGTCCGCACCACATGACCATCAACATATTGTAGGAACTTATCATTTATGTGAAAAATCACACGTTCAAAAAGCCATTGCAAATGCGCTCGAAAGCAGAACTAAATGGGCAAATATGGCTTGGGAACAACGTGCGGCTATTTTCCTAAAAGCAGCTGAACTTATTGCTGGACCATACAGAGCCAGAATAAATGCAGCAACAATGATTGCACAATCCAAAACCATACACCAAGCAGAGATTGATGCCTCTTGCGAGTTAATTGACTTTTTACGTTTCAATGTAGAATTTATGACTCAAATATATCAAGACCAACCTGCATCTACATCTGATATGTGGAACCGAGTAGAATATCGCCCACTAGAAGGTTTTGTATATGCCGTAACCCCTTTTAATTTTACAGCCATAGCTGCAAATTTACCAGCAAGTGCTGCTTTAATGGGCAATGTTGTAGTTTGGAAACCAAGTGATAGTCAAGTGTTTTCTGCAAAAATTATTATCGATGTTTTCAAAGAAGCAGGAGTTCCAGACGGCGTAATCAATGTCGTATTTGGAGATCCCGTAATGATAACCGATACGGTTTTATCCAGTCCAGATTTTGCAGGAATTCACTATACAGGATCTACATTTATATTCAAAGAAATTTGGAAAAAAATAGGAACCAATATTCATAATTACAAAACCTACCCAAGAATTGTAGGCGAAACAGGCGGAAAAGATTTTATTATAGCTCATCCATCGGCTAATATAAAACAAGTGGTTACCGCAATTACTCGTGGCGCATTCGAATTTCAAGGACAAAAATGTTCCGCTGCATCAAGAGCCTATATTCCACAAAGTATGTGGGCAGCAGTAAAAGAACAATTAATCACCGATGTGAAATCGATGAAAATGGGTTCGCCTGAAGATTTCTCAAATTTTGTAACTGCGGTTATTCACGAAGGATCATTCGACAAATTAGCAAGCTATATTGATCAAGCTAAAAAAGACAGCGATGCAGAAATCATAGTAGGTGGAAATTATGACAAGTCAAAAGGATATTTCATAGAACCTACCGTTATTGTAACCACTAATCCAAAATATTCCACAATGGAAACGGAACTTTTTGGACCTGTGATGACAATTTATGTATATGAAGATTCTAAATGGCAAGAAACATTAAAACTAGTAGATTCTACCTCAGAATACGCACTTACTGGCGCTATTTTGAGTCAAGATCGTTACGCTATTGAAGAAGCTACCGTTGCTTTACAAAATGCAGCCGGA
>NZ_JANOQD010000011.1:0-6418 GCF_031422135.1 Flavobacterium sp.
GTTAGTGGGCTGAATCACGCGATGCATAAAATGGGGGATGACGGGGAGATTGACCCACCCGCAAAGAAAGGTGTTGTTCAAAAAGTGAAAGAAACAGTAACAGAGGCAATTGATTTTGTTGAAGATTTTTCTGGAGGCGTAAGTGATTTTATAGAAACCTACAATGAAATGAAAGATGCAAACTGGAAAAATTCAGATAAGTATTTTCATAGTAAAGCAAATTTTAAAGCATCATTAAGAGGTCCTGGCGGTAGATACGCCGCTGAAAAGATGAGTAATTTAAGAGAAATAACGGATCAATATATAAAAGGAGATTCGAGAGCCAGTTCGGTTGCAGATCAAAAAGCTAATAGTTACGGTAGATTGCAAGCTCAAAAATTATCTTATTTTAGGTATTATAACTTAACTTACGGAGATGCACTACCAAATTATAGACCAATCAGTTTACCATCAAAACATTAAATTATGAATAGTGCCAATAGAATAATTCTGTTTTTTATGAGCATTGCTTTATTTGCTTGTAATGAAAATTTAAGTTTGAATGAAGAAGACGTTATAAAATATGATTACTTAAAACCTTTTATATCAAGTGATAAAGTTGGTTTTAAAGGCAATCACAACATAGATTCCGAAGATTTTGAATTTAGTTACGAGGTTGAAAATACTAAAAGTGTTTTGAACGAAATAGATGAGAGAGCGAAAAAAGAAAGTTGGAATAAACGTAATTTAAATGCAAACACTATTTCATACTCGAAAGAAATTGAAATATTTAAATCCCAATTAAGTTTAGTCGTTGTAAATATTAAGATTTTAGAAAATGACGATAGGATTTATTTTGAAGTAAAATAAGCATAAAAAAACAGGCTAATTGCCTGTTTTTTTATGCTTATAACATTGCTACATTTTTAGCGAAGAAATCTTTAAACTTCTTTTTTGTAAGCATTGTATCTACTATTTTAAAAACTGTTGTTTTGTCTTCTTCGTCCAGTTGATTAATTAGATGGAGTTTTTCAAAATCGGGTTTATCCATTATGGTAACATCTTCGGGAACTATATTTTCGTAGTTCAAAATTTGGTCAGCGGTAAGATTAAAAAGTTTGGTTAGTTTTTGTAACTCTTCAACCGATAAATCTCGATGACCGTTTTCTAGTTTATTATAGTTACTGTTACCAATATCAAGGTAAGAAGAAAGTTCTTTCTGCATTAAACCCTTGTCCTCACGTATCTTTTTGATTATTCTACCTATACTCATAACCTATAATTTTATAAAGCAAATATACTTAAATATGCGTTAATAGAAAATAGTTGCGAATAAATAAAACTATTGTATGCGATAAAAGAAAATAAATTTTATATTTGTAATCGAAAATATCGCATAAAATAATTTTATCCTTGTAAACTATGGAAATCTCTCTGATCAAACAAAACCTATCTCTCGCCCAAATCCTCTCCCATTACGGACTAAAACCCAAAAACAATATGCTCAATTGTCCTTTTCACGAGGATAAAACGGCAAGTTTGCAAGTCAATTTAGAAAAGCATTTTTACAAATGCCACGCTTGTGGGGCAAAGGGCGACCAAATACAATGGGTGCAGGATTATGAAAAGATAAGCAAACACGAAGCGATTGTAAAATGTGAGCAACTGGCAAACAATCAAGAACCAGTAGTTTGGGAAACGAAAAAAACCATCAAAATCTCACAACTTCAAAAAACAACTTTTTTAGATAAAATATTCACGAGTTTTAAAAAAGGCTTGGTCAATAGCACACCAGCAAGAGAATATTGCAAACAACGAAATTTAGAATACAGCAAAATCGAAATCGGTTTTAATAGCGGACAATTCCACCACGGAGAGCGTAAGAGCGAGGAACTGATTAATAATTCTTTGGCAGTTGGGTTGCTTTTGGATAACGGTTTAAAATCCAATAATGGCGAAACGGCTTATAATGTTTTCGGAAAATACAGCCTAGTTTTTCCTTTAAAAAATCAAGAAAACGAAATCGTATCTTTTTACTTCAGAAGTATTTTAGACAAAGAAAACGCAAAGCATTTTTACTTAAAAAATCGACAAGGTTTATATCCAAACTATCCAAAACCCGAAACAAAAAAACTCATTTTAACCGAAAGTATTATTGATTGTGCGAGTTTGTTGCAGATTGATGAAGTAGTAAAAAATTATAGTGTTTTAGCGTGTTACGGAACAAATGGGCTAAACGAAGAAATACAAAAAGCCATATTAGAACTTGAAGAACTCGAAGAAATTATTTTTGCTTTTGATAATGATGATGCAGGAAAAGAAACGGTAAAAAAATATGCTGAACAATTTAAGCAGTATAAAATATCGACAATAGAACTACCAAACAAAGACATAAACGAAACTTTACAATTAC
This sequence comes from Flavobacterium sp., assembly GCF_031422135.1. Classification (GTDB taxonomy): domain Bacteria; phylum Bacteroidota; class Bacteroidia; order Flavobacteriales; family Flavobacteriaceae; genus Flavobacterium. Next base: position 2,393 of record NZ_JANOQD010000011.1, read on the forward strand.
ACGAACCCGAAATATTTATAGAACTTTTGGAACAACGAAAACCAGTCATTGCGAGTGATAACGAAGCAATCTCTAATGAAAAAATGAATTTTTCTATTGAAGAGAAAGTAGAACCCAAACAAAATAAATCAGTGCAATCTGTGGCAAATGACAAACCAATCGAGTTTTTAAAAACCAAAGATTTACTCAAAAGATTAAACGTACAAATTGGTAAATCTGGAATAGTTGGCGAAGAAAACTCACGTTTATTATTGTTCTTAATCATCATTAGTTATATGAACAAAAGCCCAATACACGCCATAGTACAAGGTTCTAGCGGAAGCGGAAAAACCCATATTATCTCAAGAATTGTCGATTTAATGCCTGGCGAAGATGTACTTAGATTTACCAGGATCACCGAAAGCAGTTTGTACAATTGGGGCGAGTTCGATCTGTTTAGAAAAATCATCATTATCGAGGATTTAGACGGACTGAAAGAAGATGCTTTGTATGCGCTTCGGGAACTTATCAGCAACCAATTTTTGAGCAGTTCGGTATCGATGAAAGACAAAAAAGGAAACAACAAATCGACCAGAAAAGAAGTAAAAGGGCAGTTCTCCAGTTTATCAGCAACGACCAAAGGCGAAACCTATGAGGACAATATGAGCCGAAGCTTTTTAATCGCAGTGGATGAATCCAAGGAACAAACCCAAAGAATTATCGAAAACCAAAACAAACGAAATGCGGGAGAAATAGACCCGAAAGAAAGCCAAAAAGCAGTAAGTTTTATACAGGCAATGGTTCGAAATCTAAAACATTATGAAGTGATTAATCCGTATGCCACCAAGTTACAATTACCCGAAAAAGTGCATAAAATAAGGCGATTAAATGAAATGTATCAAGCAGTAATTAAACAAGTTACGTTTTTAAACCAATACCAAAGAGAGCTTACAAAAGACAATCAACTCATCACCGAAATCGAAGATATAGAACAAGCCACCGAGATATTATTTGAAAGCATAATTTTAAAAGTCGATGAACTGGACGGAAGTTTAAGACAGTTTTTTGAACGATTGAAAAAGTATGCAAAAGACAAAGAAGAATTTATTTTAAGAGACGTAAGGCAAGAATTTAACTTGAGCAAAACACAAACTTTTAGACAAATACAAATGCTTTTGGAGCTCGAATACATCAAGCAAATAGGCGGTTACAGCAATAAAGGCATCCGTTACAAAATATGTTATTGGGATAATTATCAGAAAATTAGAACCGAAATAAAGGCATTCTTGATGCAACAAATTGAGCAATTAAAGAAAAAATAAAGCACCATAGCAAGTCAAAGTATGGCCAAGATATGGAACGCTACGGAACACTAAAGGAACGCTAGAAAACTTTGTAAAGTATTGATAAATATAGGTTTTTAATCAAAAAAAGGTCTAGCGTTCCGCATTCCAAAAAAACGAGTAAGCAAAAGCATCATAAGTGTAAAAAACCGTCATAAGATGAAGCAAAGCAGACACCAAGTTTATAATAAAGTCTATCAAGAAGAAGCCACAAACTACAAAAAACATTTACTTATTTTAGGATACAAAGACCACACTTGCCAAACAAGATATTTGTATCTGAAACAGTTTTTTAGTTGGTTGGAAAGTTTACAAATCAATGAACTAGAAGCCATTACTCCAAAAAATATTGCGGATTATCAAGGCTATATTAAAACCCAAAAAAATAAAAGAACCAAAGAAAATCTAGGAAAAGAGAGCATAAACGAACGCCTGCGAAATGTCCAGCGTTATTTTGGTTATGCTTTGGAACTTGGCAAACTAAAAACAAATCCAGCATCGAGCTTTAAATTTTATACTCCAAAAATCCAACCCGAGCGGATTATTTTTACTCAAAACCAAATCAAGGAACTGTACAAAAATTGTGAAAACGAACAAGAAAAAATGATTTTAAATATTGGTTATGGTTGTGGTTTACGGGTTGGAGAATTGGTAAAATTGAATAAAAAAGACATTGACTTAAAAGAAAATAGACTAATTGTCGAAAGAGGAAAAAACAACAAAAGGAGAATCGTTCCTATTGCAAATCAAATAGTTATGGAATTGAAAGCATATATAAGCCCCCCAACCCCCGAAGGGGGAGCAAAAAAGGCAATGTTTTTAAACATCGAAGGAAACAGGATGCAGTCAGGAAGCTTTAATTTAATCCTAAAGAAATTGATTGATAAAACCAACTTTGGAAAACGGTTTAAACAAGCAGAATTAAACAAAATCGGAATGCACACTTTACGCCATTCTATCGCAACGCATCTTTTAGAAAACGGAATGAAACTAGAACAAGTACAAACTTTTTTAGGACATAGCAACCTAGAAACTACCGAAGTTTACACGCATATCTCGACAGAACAACTCAAAATTTTAAACGATGACACTTGAGCAATATTTTTTAAAAAAGTATAAAAGAAACTCCTTAAATCCGTATTTGTGTAGCATTAGAAAGTACTTTAATTTTATACAAAACAAAGCAGAAACAGCTACATATCAAGACATTTTAGATTACGTTGGACATTTACGAAAGAACGAAAATCTAAAACCAAAAACCATCAAACATTATTTATTAAACGTTAAAATTTACTATTATTATTTACTCGAAATAGGCAAACGAAACGACCATCCTTGTAGTGAATTGCATTTAAAAGACAAGATTAGCAGACAAATTGCAGTCGATACTTTATACACTCCAGAAACACTCGAAAACTTCTTAAACGATACACACAAAGACAAAATTTTACAAAGAAGAAATCAAGTAATTATTAGTTTACTGATTTATCAAGGCTTAACAGTTGGCGAAATCTGTACTTTACAAATCGAAGATATTAATTTAGATAAAGCAGAAATTTATATAAAATCTAGCGACAAAAAGAAATCAAGAACATTGCCATTACAAGCCAAACAAATTTTACTTTTTTTGAATTATTTAAAAGAAGATTATCCAAAATTAATCCAACATATTGTGTCAGAAACTCCAATAAAAACGCTCATTACAGGCAAATTAAAAGAAGAAGTTCGCCCGAATGTTTTGAACAGAATGATTAATGATCACAGAGAGAAAAGTCAACAATTACAACCAATCAAAATCCGCCAAAGTGTGATTGCTAATCTTCTAAAAAAGGAAAATGACACGAGAATCGTACAGGTTTTTGCAGGACACAAACGGGCATCAACAACAATTTTATACAAACAAACGGAGTTGGAAATTTTGCAAAATGCGATTAATTTATATCATCCAATTAGGGAAATTTAGGTTTAAAAACGAAAATCCGAATATAAACAGCAGAGCAAAAAAGCGGTCTCTCTTCGGTCGCTTCCTTTGTTCCGCTAGGCTGTTCCAGTCGGCTGAAAAAGCCTCCGTTCCACAGACCACTTGCCACCAAAAAAAAGAGCAGCCAAGAAAAATGGCAGCTCTTTTTTTGTTGTCTGCGTTCCCAGTCTCCACACGGTCGCTCCTTTCGTTCGTCGTGGCTACTGTGTCTTTTTTAGCACTATTTTTTTTCTTTTTTTATCGGTTGAAAATTTTCAGTTGAAAAAAAAATAGTCCTAAAAAATCCACCGCCACTTGTGTTTTGGCGGTTGCTCAACCGCCAGCCATCAACCTCAATAGGAACGCTAAAGCTGACTTAAATTATTTGTTCCGCTATCGCTTCACTTCTTCGGTTGCCGTTACACGCACGCATCCTTCCAGCCCTGAAAAAGGGCTTCCCAGTCTGCGGTGGCTGTCAGTGACCGCAACACCGCCACTCGTTCAGCAAAAAAAAGCTTTCTACGAGTTGGAATACATAACGCTTTTTTTGCTTCACTTGGGGTGTTTATTGTAGAACCGCACACTAACGCCCTTTGGTTGTTTGCTCATTTTTTTAGAAGAAAGCCAACAGGCTTTTGTCTAAAAAACGAGCTTTATTTTTTGGCTTCCTTCCAAAAAAATCGAGCGCAAAATGAAAGCTAATCAGCCGAATTGGTTTTTGAATTTAAACTTTTGGGCTTCTTT
>NZ_JANOQD010000012.1:0-4030 GCF_031422135.1 Flavobacterium sp.
TGTACCCGGAACCGGAGTCGAACCGGTACGGTTTCCCACAGGTGTTTGAGACCAGCGCGTCTACCAATTCCGCCATCCGGGCATTAGCAGTTATGCTTTTGTCAAGTTTTACAACCCACATCAGCTGACTTAAAATAACAACAGTTATTTTATCGCTTCAAGAAATTAATTTAAAATTGAATTTCTTTAACACGGTGCAAATGTAAAAAATAAAATCACAATTTCTATAAAAATACTTTAAAAATTTATGTTTTACATTATTTTTATTGCTATTTTTGCACCTCGTTAAAACGAACAACAACTAACTAACTACACCCGAGGCGTATAGTAACATCTGGTTTAGGCAAATGACAAAGCCAGATAGTATGAAAGCAGCGGAATAAAAACAACTAATTAATGCCACACCTAGAACCCGAAGCAAAGATATTTGCCTGTTCGCAAAGTGTTTACTTGGCAGAAACCATAGCTAAAACTTATGGCATACCGCTAGGAAAAGTTACGTTCTCGCAATATAGTGATGGTGAATTTCAACCTTCGTATGAGGAATCATTAAGAGGCTTGCGCGTATTTATCGTTTGTTCCACATTTCCAAGCGCAGATAATCTGATGGAATTGCTACTAATGATTGATGCCGCAAAAAGAGCTTCAGCCAGACATATAACAGCTGTAATTCCATATTTCGGATGGGCGCGTCAAGACAGAAAAGACAAACCAAGAGTCCCAATTGGAGCCAAGCTAGTTGCTAAATTATTGGAAACCGCAGGGGCAACACGCATTATGACAATGGATTTGCACGCAGATCAAATACAAGGTTTTTTCGAAAAACCAGTAGACCATCTGTTTGCATCAACAATATTCTTGCCTTATGTAAAAAGTTTGAATTTAGAAAATTTGACTATTGCGTCGCCAGATATGGGAGGTTCAAAAAGAGCATATGCCTATTCTAAATTTTTAGAATCAGATGTAGTTATTTGTTACAAACAACGAAAAGTAGCCAACGTTATTGATACAATGGAGCTTATAGGCGAGGTAAAAGGAAGAAATGTTGTATTAGTCGATGATATGATTGACACTGGAGGCACATTGGCGAAAGCCGCAGATTTAATGATCGAAAAAGGAGCATTAAGCGTAAGAGCAATTTGCACACACGCTATCTTATCTGGTGATGCCTACGAAAAAATAGAAAATTCGCAATTAAGCGAACTGATTGTAACCGATTCAATTCCGTTAAAAAAACAATCAAACAAAATAAGAGTGGTGAGTTGTGCGCCACTTTTTGCTGAAGTAATGCATATGGTACATCACAACAATTCCATCAGTGGAAAATTTCTAATGTAGGTTTATTATTTGAACGTTAGAATTAATCTTTGAAGATTTTGAAATTGAATTTTGAAATTGACATTGATATTATAAAGTAATTTATTATTTATTAACTATATTTTTTTACAATGAAATCGATTACAATTAAAGGATCAGAAAGAGAAAGCGTGGGCAAAGTAGCAACTAAAGCCTTACGTAATGCTGGAGCGGTTCCTTGCGTATTATACGGAGGAGATCAACCAGTACACTTTTCAGCAGAAACTGCTGCATTCAAAAACTTGGTTTACACTCCAAACGCACACACAGTTGTGATTGATTTGGCTAGCGGAAAAACATTCAATGCAGTATTGCAAGATATCCAAGTACACCCAGTTTCTGACAAAATTTTACACATTGACTTCTATCAGTTATTTGATAACAAAGAAGTAACAATGGAAGTGCCTGTTAGAATCACTGGAACATCTCCAGGTGTATTATTAGGTGGTGTTTTACGTTTGAACTCTCGTAAATTAAAAGTAAAAGCATTGCCAGCTAACCTTCCAGATTTCTTAGATGCAGACATTACGCCTCTAGAAATGGGTAACAAAATTTACGTTACAGAATTAGCTAACGACAAATACAAAATCTTGCACCCAGACAACACTGTTGTTTGTCAAGTAAGAATCTCACGTGCTGCTATGAAAGCTGCTCAAGAAGCTGCAAAAGCAGAAAAAGGTGGTCCAAAAAAGAAAAAATAATTCTTTTTAGATAGTTTTACAAAGCGTCAGTTGCAAAACTGGCGCTTTTTTTATTTGGAGCTATTTCCAGCTGTACGTTTCAATCTTTTGCTTTTTTTTGTCATCCTGAGCCTGTCGAAGGACAAAAAAAGCAAAAGGATTTCCACTGCCATCTGGGCTAGGAAGAAACATTCCGATTAGCAATAATTTTTTTCTAAAATTAAAGCGTCAAATCATTTAACATTCTATTTTTGTAAAATGATACAATGGTTCAAATCTCTTTTTTCAATTATCAATACAGAAGAAAGCAACAACAATTCTATGAAGAAATTTTTAATAGTCGGTCTTGGCAATATTGGTGCCGAATATGTAAACACACGCCACAATATCGGTTTTAAAGTAGTCGATTTTCTTGCTCGAAAAGAAGGACTCGATTTTCAAACTGTCAAATTAGGTGTGTTAGCCGAATACAAGACAAAGGGAAGAACACTGTTGTTACTCAAACCCAACACCTATATGAATTTGAGTGGAAAAGCGGTGCAATACTGGATGGAAAAAGAAAAGATAGAAAAAGACAATGTCTTAATAATTACCGACGATTTAAACCTCGCATTCGGAACCATTCGGATCAAACCCAAAGGAAGCGATGGCGGTCACAACGGACTAAAAAGCATTCAACAAACACTCAATTCATCAGAATATTCAAGATTTCGTTTTGGAATAAGCGACGAATTCAAAAAAGGAAAACAAGTAGATTACGTTCTCGGCGAATGGGACGACACTGAAAAAGAAAAATTAACAGAGCGATTAGAAATGGCTGTTGAGGCAGTAAAATCATTTGCATTGTCTGGTTTAGAAATTACAATGACCAGTTTTAATGGAAAATAAAAAGGGAAGCAAATAATTTTGCTTCCCTTTTTTATTCATTACTATTGATTTATTCAACCACAATACGTTTTACTGTTTTCACATTGCCATCAAAAATAGAAACCAAATAAACTCCTGATTGTACTTTATTTAAATTTATATCTTGATTGAATGTTCCATTATTGGAAAATACTTTTTCATATACGTTTCTTCCTCGCATATCATACACGTTAATTTTAATATCCTTTGTAGAATCGGAAGTGAATTTTAGTGTAAAATCTCCTTTGTTTGGATTTGGATATAAACTTAAATCTTTCAGTTCAAATTCAGGAGTAGACAAAGCTGTTGGGGTAATCGTACAAACATTTAAACTCCAAGAATTCAAAGTTCCTCCATCACCATTTGCAGAATCTGCTAATCTCAATGTCCAAGTTCCTGTTGAACTTTGTCCATTAAAAGCTGATAAAGGTTGTGATGATTTTATGGTTCCTCCTATTGTTGGATTACTTCCACAAGTTGAAGTTGAGCCAGCATCATCAAAAGTAGCAATTACATTAGTGCTTCTACCGCAAACATCTTTAAACAACTGAACTTGTGTTCCACTTGGACCAATTAAAGTTGCCGTAACCTCTCCTAAATAGGTATGATCTAAATTCATTGTTATGTTTACATCGGAAATTGTACCTCCTGTTGGAATATTTAAAGTAGAGTTTACTGTACTTGCACCTGTAGCTATTATTGTTACTGGAATATTTGTTGAACTTACTGGAGTTTGACAAGCGATGAAGCCAGTTTTAAATTGGAACGGAGCACCATAAACACCAACACAGGATGTGTTTTTCGGTAAAACTCTCCAGAAGTAATCAGTACCTTGACTCAATCCATTCACAGAGAAATTTGTCGAGGTTGTAGTCCCAGAAGCGATAATTGTAGCAAAAGTATTATCAGAAGCAACCTGAATATCATATACTGATGCATTTGCATCGGCAGCCCAAGTTAAACTCAAAACCGTATTTTGACCTACAGCATTGTTTGCAGGAGTAGTCAAACTTGCACCTGCAAAATTCGGACTAAATACCTCCAAATACATAGGAGCTGTTTTTGTAACGGCTCCAGATGTACCCGTT
>NZ_JANOQD010000013.1:0-2486 GCF_031422135.1 Flavobacterium sp.
TGTAGTAGGTTCTGATTGTGGAATTGCAAACGTAAACATTGGAACTTCTGGCGCCGAAATTGGTGGCGCATTTGGTGGAGAAAAAGAAACTGGTGGCGGACGCGAATCCGGTTCTGATGCTTGGAAAATCTACATGCGACGTCAAACCAATACGATAAATTATACCACGAGTTTGCCCTTGGCACAAGGAATAAAATTTGATTTGTAGATTTAGATAAAAATAAATTTTATAAAAAAACGCTTTATCTTATTTAGAGGTAAAGCGTTTTTTTATAAATTAGACAAAAAAATGGTTAATGTCCAATTTAGAAGCAACATTTACAGATATTTCGGATTGGCATAAAAATGTTCATTACAGTACTGGAGGTAGTAGAAGTAAATATATCACTTTACATCCTGTAACAAACGAAGAATATTTTTTTAAAGGATCAAAAGAGACACCATCAAGAGAAATTCGCTATCCAACAGAATTTTGGTCTGAAATTGTCTCTTCTAAAATAGGGCAATTTTTAGGATTTCCAATGTTAGATTATAATATTGCTTACGATAGTAAGCATAAGCAAAAGATAGGATGTCTTTCAAAGTCGATGATTTTTGGGGCTAAAAATAAATTGACTGAAGGAATATCTTATTTAACAGGATTTAATGCCCAGTACAATCCAGAAATAGACAAAAAAGACTATAACTTTCAATTTATTTGCAATGCTTTAAAAAGTTTTTCATTAGAAGACTATATAAAGAATATTGTGGAGATTATTATTTTCGATAGTATTATTGGGAATTCAGACAGACATCAAGAAAATTGGGGTGTTATAACTACTCATAAAATATTTATTGAAGAAAAAGACATTGATGAAGAAGTTTCAAAAATTAAAAAAAGAAGTTTGTATAGAAAAATTAGGAGGTTAGCTAGACGCTTTTTTTCTGATGAAAATAAGGAAATAACAAGAATATTAAGCGACCCAAATTACACTCTTAAATTTAAAACTTCTCATAAATTTGCTCCTATTTATGATAGTGGTTGTTGTTTAGGAAGAGAGCATACAGATGAAAAAGTATTAAAAATGCTCAATGACTCTCAAATGATTGAAGCATATATTAGAAAAGGAGAATCAGAAATTCATTGGGAGGGTTTTTTTAATAAAAGAAAGCATTTTGAATTAATAGAATTGCTGTTAGAACATTATCCGGCTGAAACTAAAAAATTCTTAGCTAGAGTTAAGGAAAAATATAACTCCGAATCAATAAAAGAGATAATTGAAAATATCGATATAAATGTTCCAAAGGATTTAATTAACTTTAAATTATCTGAAACAAGAAAACAATTGATGTATAAATTGGTAACTTTGCGCATTGAAAAACTAACCCGATATTTATGAAAGCAATAGGCAACATACACCTTATCTGGAGACCAGGTAAAGGTAGTAGAAGAATTTCTGTTGGTACTATTAAAAAAAGTGCCTCAGAAGGAATCCGCTTTCAATACAATCAAGAAGGTGTTGATGAAGCCAAAAAATTAGGGTTTGTTCATTATGAAGGTTTTCCTGACACAAATAAAATTTATACTGAAAATGTAATTGATATTTTTGGGCAACGATTAATGCGAAGTGACAGACCAGATTTAGAGGATTTTTATGAATTTTGGAATATAGATTTAGCTAAAAGAGAGGATAAATTTTATATGTTAGCTTTTACTCAAGGATTATTACCAACTGATAATTTTGAACTTTTAGCTCATTTTAATCCTATCGATAACTTAACTTTTGTTACTGAAATTACTAATTTGTCAGAGGCTCAAATTCCTTCGGATAAGGTTTTTATTGGAGATTTTTTGCGATATGAGTTAGAGCCAAATAATTTATATGATAAAAAAGCAGTGAAAGTCTTTAAAGAAGAATTATATCTTGGACATATCAAATTAATTCATTGTAATGTTTTTCATAAAACAAATAAACAGTTTGATTTAGTCGTTCAAGGAATTGAAAAAAATGGTGTATTAAAACGAATCTTTGTTAAAGCTAGTCTATAATTCATTTAGTGCTATAAACCAAAAAAAGCCTCTTATCTTTAAAAATAATAGGCTTTTTGCTTTATAAATTATACCAATCTACATATTGAACGAAGCACCAATATTAAACGTAAATTGGTTGTTCAAGTGATCAAAACCAGTTATATTTTGGTCGTATTTTGCAATCGGGAAACTAGCTTCTGTAAAAATCCCAAATCCTTCCGAAAAGAAATAACGCATGCCTAAATGTCCACCAAAGTTTTTTAACCCTAAACTCAAACCAGGATAAACGTCTAGTTTTTCATCAATTTTTAGGACATTACCTAGATTGGCATTGATTCTAAATTTAGCATCAAAACGATCTTTGAATTCAGGTTTTACACCTAAAAAATCATCTACTCCTAATAAATAAGAACCCACAAAACCGTAGGATAAATTTTCACCAATTCCAAAATCAGTCGAAACTTGAATTCCTGTT
>NZ_JANOQD010000014.1:0-105848 GCF_031422135.1 Flavobacterium sp.
CAAAAATTTGAATTTTCTAATTTTACAAAAGAATAATCAACTCACAAAAAGCTTAAAGGCTCTTCCCGGGCAAAGCATATTAAATCATAATAAAATAAGTATTAATAAGAATCGAAATTTAGAAAGTATTGCAAATATGAATAAAAATAAAACTAGTAATTCTTCTAAGATATTGACATCATTTACAAATTTTACATTATTGAACTCGAAATTAGATAAGAATTCAACAATTATAAAATAGATTGATTTACATATAAATAATGCTAACATATTGAATAAAATCGATTTTTTATATATTTAAATATTAAACTTATTATAATTGGGTTTATTTAAATATGTAATAAATCATTTACATTTTTATTCAATTCCATAACATTCATTGATTTTACAATTATACACCATTATATATTTTTAATGCCACGGAAAAATGGTTTACGCAACTCTACTTATAACAAGTCTTATAATTGTCTGGCTTTTTGAGGCTTGTAGCCCAATCCGTAAATTTATGACTTGGGAAAATTATAAAGGGAATAATGATTTCATTTATACACATCCAAAATTTGACAGCACCAAAAAAACTGTTGTCATTATTGCTGATAATGACGGCACAGAGATTTTTGATATGATGGCACCATTCTATCTTTTTAATGCCACGGAAAAAGCAAACGTTTACATCGTAGCTGAAAAAAAATATCCTGTTACAGTAGTTAAAGGGTTTTTTGTACTTCCGCATTATTCTTTTGAAGAATTTGATTCATCAGCAATTAAGCCAGATGTAATCATAATTCCAAACTTATCGGCAATGGATGCAAAGCATCAAAATCCAGTGATTGTAAATTGGATAAAAAAGAACTATATAGAGACAACACAAGTGCTGGCAGTTTGCAGTGGTTCTATGACAGCCGCAGCTACAGGAATTTATGACGGCAAATTGTTAACAACCCACGCTTCGGATTATGCCAGCATTAAAAAGCAATATCCAAAACCAATCTGGACAAAAGATACAAGCGTAACAAACGATGGTAATTTATTTAGTACAGCAGGTGTTTCTAATGCAGTAGAAGGCTCTCTTACTGTCATAAATCAAATATTTGGAACAGAAACAATGATGAAGGTTAAAAAAGACATTAGCTATCCTTACGTTTTGCCAAGAATGGTCCATCAAAGTATTGCCATTAATTTCAATAATAAATTGACTATTGGAAACAAAGTAATTTTCAAAAAAAACAAACGAGTTGGTTTGTTTTTACAAAACGGAGTAAATGAATTTGAATTGGCTGCAATTACAGATACTTACAATCGTACTTTTCCAAGTTCAATAGAAAGTTTTGTGTCAGTTGGCAAAAATATTACATCAAAATATGGTTTGACAATTATCCCAACAGGAGATATTAACTCAATTAAATTAGATGAACTACACATTCTAAATTCAGCATTGTTTTCAAAAGTAGACGAAAAATATTTTGAAAATATTGAAATAGTAAAGTATGACAGTCTAAAAAAACAATATATCATAGACCATTGCCTTGACAGAATTAGTAAACAATACGGCAAGAAATATCAAAATATAACAAAACTATTATTAGACTATAATTAAAAATGAAAACTAAATTACTCACAATTTTAATACTTATTTATAGTATTTCATCATTTGCACAATCAAAGAGAGAAGTCTTAACCACTTTTGCTTCCGGCATTGTTTACAATAATCAAAGCGGATTAGGAAATGAAAATTCCATTGGTTTTGCTACAATCACTGGTATAGAAACCAATATAAATAAAAATTTATTTCTTTTTTGTGGCGTAGATTTTCAATCTATTTCTGTAAAAAAATATGATGATAAATATTCGCTAGAAGGTTCAATTTCAATAATTCCTATAAACTTTGGAATTGTATTGAAGGCTTCTAGTAATAAATGGAAACCTTATTTAAAATTAGGAACAGGTATAGCATTTGTTTCAACACCTTTTGCTGAAGTGGAAAGTGGAACAAATTTTATAAAAATTAAAAGCAATACACGAATTTCAGCTATAGTTCAAAGTGGTATTGGGCTTGAATGGAATTATAAACCAACTTTAATTCCGTTCATTGAAGTTTATAATCTCCACACTTTTGCAAAATCAGATGTGCAAAATAAAGGACTTTGGACATTTCCTGTGGTAATTGGACTAAAAATTAAAATGTAATTTAAAGATTTCAATACAAAAATGGCAGATTGAATCAAGGTATTTGTTAAAAAACAAACTGACAGAAGTAATTGAAATGATATATTTTTATGAACTTTTGTATTAAATCAAAGCAAAAAATATTTGGTTTTTAAACTGATATTAAATATTGGTTAGTCTGAGTTCAAAATGCATAAATACCATAAAATGATACATACATATAAGCTTACAGGAATGACTTGTTCAAGTTGTGAAGCAAAAGTAAAATCGGCTATTCAAAATATAGAAAATGTAACAAATGTAGAAGTTTCAAAAGCTGAAAATTCTGCAACAATTACAATGGACAAACACATAGCATTGAAGGGCTTACAAAAAGTTTTAGACAATAAATACCAAATATCTTCAATCAATCATATTGAAATTGAAGAACAAACAACGTCTTGGTTTGAAACCTACAAACCAATCTTGCTACTATTTTTCTATATCACAATTGTAACGTTATTGGCTCAACAAGGAAATCATCATTTTAATTTTATGCAATGGATGCAACATTTTATGGCAGGTTTCTTTTTGGTTTTTTCGTTTTTCAAGTTACTTAATCTAAAAGGTTTTGCAGACAGTTATGTTATGTATGATGTACTGGCAAAAAGATTTCCACTATGGGCATATCTATATGTTTTTATCGAATTAGGTTTAGGAATTGCCTTTTTAATCGATTTCAATCCAATCTTAACCAACTCAATTACATTTGTAGTTATGAGTATTAGTATTATTGGAGTTTTACAATCGGTATTAAACAAAGAGAAGATACAATGTGCCTGTTTAGGTTCGGTTTTCAATTTACCAATGAGTACGGTAACCATTATTGAAGATGCCTTAATGATTGCAATGAGTGGAATTATGTTGTTTTATTCTATACATTTGGCTAGCTAAATTATCAAATAACTCAAACCTATTAAATGTTAATTGATATGATTTTTTAATAACCAATAAAAAACTAAAATGAAAAATAAGTTGTTTGAATTTTTAAATAATATAACTCCAATTTCAGAAAAAGATTTTGAAAATGGATTTCAGTTTTTTAACAAATTAACTTTGCAAAAAAGCGATTATTTTGTCAAAGAAAACACAATTTGCAAGCAAATTGCATTTATAAATTTTGGAATTTTAAGAACGTTCTATTTAAATGAAAGTTCTGAAGACACAACTGCGTGTTTTTGTACCGAAAACAATCTTACTTCATCTTATAAAAGTTTTATAGTTCAAGAACCTTCAAAATTAAGTATTCAAGCAATAGAAGAAACTGAATTATGGGTTATTACCTATGACTATTTACAAAAGTTATATGTTGAAAGTCCAATTTGGGGGAAAATAGGCAGACTGATTGCCGAAAGAGAATATATAGGGATGGAAAAATACGCCTCGGTTTTAAATAATGAATCAGCAAAAATAAAATATTTACGATTAATGAACGAACAACCTAAAATTGTTCAAAAAGTTGCAAACCAATACATAGCATCCTATTTAGGAATATCAACCCGAACTTTAAGCAGAATAAAATCAGAAATTTCTAAAGAAATTTAAGGACAAATGTCCTTCTTTATAAAAAGTCCCATTTGTAATTTTGACCAAATAAACTTAAATTTTAAAAAAATGGAAATCGCTTTTATTATCTCATCAATTTTAATTACACTTTTTGCTCTTTTAGCTGTTTATGATGGCTTTTACTTGCATATTTTCAAATACCAATTGCATAACAATCCAGATAGCAGATTTGAACATTTGACTCATACTATTCGGGCTGTTTTTTTTCCTGCTATTTTATATTTTTTGTTCATAAAACAAGATTGTAATACTAGTTTTTTTATTGGAATCAGTATTGTTTTATTAGACATTATTGTATTAGGAATCGATGCGTTTTCGGAAACAAATAGCAGAAAATTTATGGGCGGTTTACCTCGATGGGAATATATTTTGCATCTTTTTGTAAACGGATTTCATTTCGCTTCTATTGCAGTTTTTCTTGCCATTAAAATTAAATTGGTTAACAATGAATTGACTTTGGTACAAAACTTTAATGGTATTGAAAACCACGCTATCTTTTTATTCATTGTAAAAAACCTTATTCCAGGAGCCATCATAATTGCAATTATTCATATTGCAACATTATTTGCATCAACAAAAAAATATTGGAATAGTGTTAGAACTAAAATAACTTGTTGTTAATAAACTAAAAATTATGATACATCAAGACACAATAGTAGTAACATCGGTTTTAGTAGGTTTTGGAATTCTCGAGGCAATAACTGGGGTTTATGCCAACTCAAAAAGAAGAAAAGACGATTGGATTATAGATTTAGTTAGTGTTGCACAATTAGCAATTATTATTAAACCTGCAATAATACTTTTAACAGCTTTAATCGCTGGATATTTATTTCCAAATTTTTCTAATGCTTTAAGTCATTTGCCAATTTGGATTGGTGTATTGATAATTTTTATTCCAGATGAATTTTTGCATTATTGGTATCACAGAAAAGGTCACGAATGGACTTGGTTATGGAATATTCATAAAACGCACCATACCTCACCAGATATGAATATTGCAGTGTCATACAGAGAAAATTGGTTGTGGTTTGTTTTAATGCCAAATCTTTGGTATGCTGCAACAATGGTATATTTTGGTCTAGGAAAAGCCTATATAATTTCGACAATGATAATTGGAATCATTGATGTTATTACCCACACAAACATAAAATGGGATGCTTTTTTATACAAACATAAATTTCTAAAACCAATAACTTGGATTTTAGAACGTTTTATTACTTTACCCTCTACACATCACGCTCATCACGGAATTGACGAACTTTCTGCACCAATGGGTAATTATGCAACAGTCTTAATCATTTGGGATGTTATTTTTAAAACTGCCTGTTTTCCACATCGTTATCCTTCAGAATACGGTATTTTGAATGATCAAAAAGATAAATGGTATAAACAACTTTGGTATTATCCGATTGCAAAACAAAACAGACAAAATTAAAAATTATGAAAAACGAAAATATAGAAATTCCAAAACTGAATTTTGACAAAAATGGAGAATTAATCATTATAGCTTCTACAAACTCATCGAAAAATGATTTTGATTTTTATGAAGGTAAATGGGATTTAAAAAACAAAAAACTCAAATCAAAATTAAATAATTGCAACGAATGGATTGAGTTTCATTCAACCCAAGAAATGTACAGAATTCTGAACGGAATAGGGAATATTGATAATTTTTTAGCAACATTTGACGGAGAACCTTTTGAAGGAATGACAGTGAGATTGTTTAATCCAAAAACAAAATTATGGTCTCTTTATTGGGCTGATAGCAACCAAGGAAAATTTGACCCACCAGTTGTAGGTTCATTTGAAAATGAAGTTGCTCACTTTTTTGCTAAAGATGTTTTTGAAGAAAAACCAATTGTAGTTGTTTTCCGTTGGGATGCAAGAGACAAAGAAAACCCAATTTGGAGCCAAGCATTTTCAGTTGATAACGGAGAAAATTGGGAATGGAATTGGTATATGTATTTTTCTAAATTCAAAACCAAATGATAACCGAAATAAGAACTTATAAATTAAAAAAAGATTGTAGCGAAATCTTTTTAAAAATATTTACAGAACAAAGTTTGCCGCTTTTAAAACGATGGAATGTAAATGTTATTGATTTTGGATTTTCAATAATTGATAATCTAAGTTTTTATTTAATCCGAACGTATGAAAATATAGAACAACGAAAACAAAATCAAGATGATTTTTATAGTAGTCAAGAATGGATCACTGGACCAGATAAATCATTAATGAATTGCATTGAAACATATAATACAGCGGTTATTGAAAATAAAAAACTATTAATTAGAAAAATAACGGTCTGATGAATAAAACATCTGTTGGGAACAACAATGTTATTTAGGTCAACTTTAATGTTGACAACAATCTTAACGAATCTCAACAAATCAAAAAATTAATTTCAACATTTTCTGAGATGAATATATGACCGCACTCAAAATAATTAAGCAAAAAAAGGAAAACGATAACAAAAAACAACAATAAAGACTATGAAAAACTTTCAAAATTTGATGTTTTTTGCATTAATGCTATTCACATTAACAACTCAATCACAAGTTCAAACAAATAAATCTAAAACAATGGACAATCAAATTATTCAAAAATTTTACGTAATTGGAATTTCAACAAGAACGACCAACGAAAATGGACAATCCGCTAAAGATATTGAAAAATTATGGGGTAAATTTTGGGGCGAAGAAATACAAAAGCAAATTCCGAACAAAGTAAATGATGATATTTATGCGGTTTATACAGACTATGAAACAGACTTTAACGGAGCATATACAACAATTGTTGGATTGCAAGTAAATTCATTAGAAAATATTCCCGAGGGTTTTGTTGGAATAACAATTGAAAAAGCAGAATATCAAAAATTTGTTTCAAAAGGTAAAATGCCAGAAGCAGTCTTTAATACTTGGATGGAAATTTGGCAAAATAAAACACTAAACCGATCATATAAATTCGACTTTACTATTCACGGAAAAAAATATTACGACGGTGAAAATGCCGAAGTGGAAACTTTTATTTCAGTAAAATAATAAACTAATTGTAAATAAAGGCACAAACGCAAAATATTGTTCTTGAGTAAGTTGTGGTTTTATACAAACTTTAAAGTTGGTCTAAAAATGAGAGATTTAAAACGGTAAATTTAGAAAACCAAAAATTGCGCTAGAAACTTGAAACCACCCAATTCCAAAATGTAATATTTATAAATATGAAACAACTTATCTTACTGTTAATAATTTTCTTAAACTATAATACTGCATTTTCCCAAAAAAGCCCCTATGAAAAATTAAATTCTGAAATTCAACCTCAAGATTTAAAGAATGATATTGATTATTGGTTTGATTGGATTCATACAACTCATCCTGACTTATCATATAGTGTAAAAGATATTGACAAATTTTATAAAAGCGTTACTCAAATTAAAGACAGTATTACTTCTCCTCTTACCGTTTTAGAGTTTTGGAGGAAAATTTCTACTCTAAATAACCAATTGTCTGACGGACATTTGATTGTCGGACACATAAATGCACCTATTATCAAAGATTACATTTCAAAAGGCGGAACATTATTTCCATTTGAAGTTTTATTTAATAAAGAAGAACTCATAATTTACTCTAATCTTGGTGGCAAGGATTCAGAATATAAAGGCTATTAAGTTACAAAAATAAATAATATTTCTATCGCCAAAATAATCTCTCCGATGATGTTAAGAATAAATGGTGATTCTAATGTACAACGGAAAGTTATATTACAACGGAAATTTGCATTGTTTTATATGCTACTGTTTGGAGAGTGTAAAGAGTTTATTATTAGCCTTAAAAACGGCAATAAAGAAAATGATATTTCGGTTAGCGGGTTATCTGAATTTCCAAAATTTTATCGCCAGATTGCTTTCGAAGATAATTTCAAATTCCAAATCTTAGATAAAAATAATGCACTCGTAATGATAAATGAATTTGGGTGGGACGATAAAAAAGCATATTATGATTTTATGGATGCCGTTTTTGTTAGTTTACGACAAAATAAAATTAAACATTTAATTATTGATATTAGAGAAAATGGAGGGGGTGATGATGAATTTTGGATGAATGGTATTTTAAAATACATTGCCAATAAGCCATACAGATGGGGTTCTAAATATAAGAAGAAAATTATCGCTAAATACAGAGATTCGGGTGAAGTTGTTGGTTCTGTTAAATCAGGAGAGATAGACACTTTAATTCCAATCGAACGAAATATATCTAACAAATTTGATGGAAAAATTTCAGTATTGATTGGTCCTTATACATATTCGTCAGCAATATTATTCGCAAACACCATTCAAGATTATAAATTTGGAAAATTAATTGGTGAGCCAACAGGCGGAAAAAGTGGGCAAACTGGAGCAACTCAATTTTCTAAAATGCCAAATTCGGGACTAACAATGATTTCACCACGTTTTTATTTAGAAAGACCAAAAGGGGGCGGACAAAAAGAAAGCGTAAATCCTGACATTAAAATAGAATATGATAAACTACATCCGGACAAGTTAATAAATGTACTATTACAAAAAAAATAAACCAACTCACAACTTTTTATTTATGATATATCGTTTGACAATCCCAAGGTTGTACTATCTATGGTTTTAACAATGAAAAAGGAAAGTCGAACTTATTAAACCAACAAAGAAAATCCCTTTATACAATAGGGTCACATTTGAGCGACAGAAAAAGAAATATAAACTAAAAAAAAATTGAAATAAACAATTGTGAATTCAGATATTAAAAACATAGAAAAACTTAACGAATTATATCATTTAAGAGCAGTAGCAATTTTGTTAATTTTCTTCTTTCATTATTTTATATTAAATATTGGAGAACCAAAATGGTTGCCCGATTACGCAAAATATTGAACCAAATTTATAACAAAAAAAGGTCAACCCACAGCAGTATAAGACAACGACAGTTTACAAAACAAATAGACGATAAAAAATAAGCAAAACTAAAAATAATTTCTATGAGTATATCCAATGAAAACTCTGAATCGTTTGAAACCGCACTCAAAGCGGCAGAAATCGAGTTAACACTTCAATACTATTATTCCAAACCCGAGAATGTATATGCTTTAATCAAGTTTGGAAAAAGCCCTCCGTACCGATCTAAAATAATCAACTATATTAAATATGGTTTTGATATTTTACGAAAAACTGCCCAAGATGAAAAAGAAAGAAAAGTAGCAGAAATGGACCAATATCCAGAGTCCTACTCGGAAGGATATGTACCAAAAGAATTTGTCAACCACGTTATATTTGGTGCCTTGGCTAGGACAGCAGCAATGCTTATGGAAAATGAGCTTGCAGAGATTATTTATAATGAATTTCTTTATGCTGGTAGAAAAGAGTCGTTTTACGAGCTCAATTTAGAAACAGGCACACTTGCTATTGCATTAAGCGCACTTGATTATAAGGGAGAATTAGAAAAGTTTCAGGATGTTTTGAATCTTTTTGAAAGGATTAGTGGAGATGCTGAATATGTTTTAGAAATGTATTATGCCATATGGATGCTCAAAAAAGATAAAATAAAACCACTCGAATATTTGAAAGATGCTACCAAAACTAAAAACCTCTCTCTTGTTGCTACTACTCTGGCAGATCTTGATGTAAAAAAATCCTTGCCTATTTTGAAGGAAAAACTTATTCAAATTAAAAATCCTATTACACAAGAAGTTTTCTTGGAAGCCATTTATCGCCTTGAACAACAAAAAGAGGCACCTACTACCTTAAATCGTATGATATGGCTGTTTGGTAAAGTGACTTCCACAGAAATGGCTGGTGGATATGAAACAGACAATGAGTTTATTTTGCGTGCAATAAAAAAGACAAAAAATGAAGATGGAGATGTCTATGAAGTTGACGACTTCCTTAACGAATTCAATATAGAAGATATATAGACCAACAAGAATAGTCCTAAATAAATGACAGAAATTATAGCCTATTTTAGACAAATTGGAATTGATGAAAAAGACCTTCAACAATTTTTAAAACTTCTTAAGATAAAAACTTATAAGATTGGGAGCTCTATTCTGAATAGTGGACAAACGGATAGTTATCTATCTTTTTTAAATAAAGGTATCATTCGCTATTTTGTAAATAGTAATGGCAAAGAATTAACTTTTGATTTTGTTTTTCCAAATTCATTTTATTGTCATTATGATTCATTTTACAGCAGAAAACCAACTCAATTTAATTCTGAAGCATTAACAGATATTGAAATTTATTACATTCATTTTGACGATTTAACTTCTTTGTTTCAAACCTGTGAGTTTGCAAAAGATTTATCAAGAATTGCAGTTGAAAAACTTTTAGAAAAAAAAGTTAAACGAGAATTGTCTTTACTAACAAACTCACCTGAAGAAAGATATTTGAATCTTTTGAAGGAACAACCAAGACTTATTCAGCATATACCTCAAAAATATTTAGCCACTTATTTGGGAATTGTTCCAGAAACTTTAAGCAGAATAAGGAAACGCATTTCTTGACCAAAGTCAACGATAAAGTAATTTATTAATTCCAAATTTGCTTAAAAAAATGGAAATAGAAATAACATACATTGATACTGCTTGTGTTATAATAAATATTAATGGTTTTCGCATAATAACGGATCCTGCACTTGATAATAAAACAGGTTTTTTGCCTAAATTAGTAGGCAAGCCTTTTATATTCTCAAAAAAAACAATGAATCCATTATTAGGTGAACTAAATACTAATATTGATTTAGCGTTAATTAGTCACGATCATCACGGGGATAATTTAGATAATTCAGGTAAAAAACTATTAGAAAATGTACCAACAATTCTTTCCACAAAAGGAGCAGAAAGAAGATTGCAAAGATTAAAGGTAATTGGTTTAAATCCTTGGGAAACTTACAATGTTCATACTCCATTAGTGAAAGGATTAAAAATAACAGCAGTTCCTGCACAACACACAAATATTAAAAGATTACTTTATGCAGTTGGGCACGTTATTGGTTTTGTAATTGAATGGGACAATCAAGAAAATGGTGCGTTATACATTTCAGGGGATACGGTTTTATTTGAAGGGATTTATGAAATTTCTAAAAAATTTAAAATTAATACCGCAATACTTCATTTAGGAGCAGGAGCGTTTCCATATTTGAAACCCAAATTACGAGTTACTATGAACGCTGAAGAAGCAATACAAACCGCAGAAATTTTATCCTGTGAGCAAGTAATACCAATTCATTATGAAGGATGGTGGCATTTTAAAGAGCCCGTACAAAAAATGCAAAATGAAATAAATGAATCTTCTATTAAAGACAAAACAATTTGGCTTAAAAGAGGTGTAAAACAAACAATAAAATTATGATAGGGGATTTTAACTGGGGATTAAAAACCAAAGGGAATTTAACTTTGATGGCAAAACTATACTTTGCCTACGAGGCAATCATTGCAAAACGGAATGCAAAAAATGCAAAAATCAGTAATTTTATTTACAATGAAAATGATTTTATAATTCCAAATTCAATATTAATAAATCAAACTATTGAGTTTTTAAAAGATACACATCAAGATTTTTTGATAAATCATTGTTTTAGAACATACCTATTTGGAAATATTATTGGGCAAAACGAAAATATTAAATTTGATAAAGAAATATTTGTAATTGCTTCTTTAATGCACGATGTAGGTCTTGTAAAAAACCATCAATTTAAAAACCCAAATTGCTCTTGTTTTGCAATTGAAGGTGCAATTGAAACAGGGATTTTTCTTGAAAGTCACAATTTAAAAGAAGACAAGATAAAGCGTATTCAAGATGCAATTTCACTTCACTTAAATATAAAAATTCCTTCTGATTTGCCAGAGGCATATTTGTTAAACAAAGGTGCTGCTGTCGATGTTATCGGGCGAGATTTAAAAAACTTCAATTCCGAATTTTTAAACAAAACTATAAAATATTATCCTAGATTAAATTTTAAGGAAGAAATGCATCATTTAATGAAACATCAAAGCAACGAAAGACCTCAATCTAGAATTTCATTTTTATACAAAAATGGATTTCCCTATTTATTAAAGAAGAATAATTTTGAGGAATAATTTTTTTGATATTTAAACAATCAAGATAATCACATATTATATTTCAATGAAACCAAAGTACATTCTGGAAACCTACGACCAGATACTAAGAGAAATCAAAAACCCTAAAATAGTTTTCGATAATGATTTTGTGGGTTTCCTTGAAAGTTGTTCAGAAGAAAGTTTTTTGATTTATAAGGTAAATTTTTTGAAACAAAATGGAGAAATCAATTATACAATTAAAAATCCATTACATAATTTACACCCAAAGGTTGCCGAAAAAGATTGTATTGAGTGTGAACCAATTTTAGAGTTTGAAGATTACATTACCGAAATAGTAAATGAATTAGAATTAAAACAACACAATATCCAGTTACGCTGGTACTCAAAAAATGATAGTATTTCATTATATATTTTGCAAGAAATTGATATAAATAACTTATCAAATGAACATCGGTTTTTTCTCTATTGTTATCATTCCTTAAAAAACGAAAATGATAAAATCAAGAAAATAAATAAGGAAACTATTTTTAATTTCAAATCTAAAGAGCGTGTTGAACAATACATTCATAAAAAACAATATGCTCTTGAAAATTTAGCAAACCGTTTAATAAAGGACATTAATCCAGTAAATTCATCAGATATTTATCGATTTTCGTCTAATTATGACAAAATAGATTGTTTAAAGATTACCTATATTTATCTTGAAAAATTATTGCGTTTTATAGAAAAAGAATTCAAAAATTACCTAAATGTAAATATTCAAGTTCCTTATCGTTCTATCTTGGTGAAGGAATTTGAAATTACAGATAAACTTAAAGAACTCAAATCAAGATTATTGGGCAGCAATATCAATAATCAATTATTGAAATTGGTCTACGAACCGTTGTTGAAAATAGCAACAATCAACATTCAAGAAAAACTAACGTATTACGATTTCAATTACTGTTCCGATTTTATTTCAGTTTTACACCATCAAATTGATTTTGAAAACAGTACTGAAGAAGCAATAAAAGAATGTTTGTTTGAATTAAATTTCAATTCATTACAGTTTTTCAAATACTTGACTTTCGATATTCTAAAAGAATTAGAAAGACAAGAAAATAATATTCAAAAAATTGATGTGTTGTATAGATTACTTAAAAACTACAACCAAAAACAAAGTAGGAATTTCTTAAAATATAAGACCAATTTACCACCACTTAAAGAACAAATTATCAGTTGGATTGAAGAAGAAATAGAATATTTAACCAAGAAAATCAAACTTGAAGCCAATCAATTAACAAATATTTCTAACAACGAAGAAAAGATAAAATTCTTGACTAGTTTGTCTGTCGCACAGTTGAGTTATTTCTTTGGATTGTTGATGGAAGTCGGAATTATAAAGCATAAAAATCAAACCGATGTATTTCGATTTATTTCCGAAAATTTTAAAACTGGTAATGCTGAAAAAATTTCAGTAGATAGTATAAAAGTCAAATACTACAATGTGGAAAACAATACTAAAAATGCAGTTCGGGAGAAAATTTTAGAATTAATCGAGCTCACGAAGTTCTAAAACTTCTCGCATCATTCTCCAACCAAAGCCAGCCATTCCGAGCAGTATTTCATCTTCAATTTGGCGTAATGACGTAAGGTTTGGAATTTTATGCAATTCCATAAAACGTCTTAGTTCGGGACTAATTACAATTTCATTTTTCATATCAATATTTTTTTAATGATATACGAAAAAATCCCATTTTGGTTTTGGTACAAACTACAGCGTGGGACATCGATCACCAGCATCAGAGGTACGACCAAGCACCTACAGCCACGATAAACCGAGCCCACGCATAGCGAAGGCGAACAGTTTATTCGTAGGCTGATATAAGAAGTTTGGTCGTTTTCTGATGCCCTAAATAACTTTCGCAATATATTCTATAGAGTTTAAGCTCTATTTTGTATTCTTAATGCAAATTTAGACATAATCGCATCAAAATTGCAATCAAAAACACATAAATAAAAAAACTTTTAAAAAAGATTGCTTGATTTTATTGGGTTTTGTTGGGGGTTACGGAACCCCTGTAACTGTTTTGGTATTACTTTATTATTTCTCTTTGTCCAAAATATTTAAAACCAAATTATTATGGCAATTGAAGTTATCACTCGCGAAGACTTAAACGAATTCAGAAGTCTTCTTCTTAATGATTTATTAGATATCATTAAATCTAAACCTCAACAGCAAATGCAGTGGCTTAAATCCAATGAAGTCCGAAAGCTGTTAAACATTTCTCCTGGAACTTTACAAAACCTACGAGTAAACGGAACAATCACTTACACCAAAATTGGCGGAATTCTATATTATTCCAATAGTGATTTAGAAAAAGTTCTTGAAACTAACAAAGTCGAAGCAACACCCAATTTATTTAATCGTAAATAACCTCAAAGATGAATTATATAAAACATCTAACAGGATTTTTTGAGAAGGTTGCAATCGACAGAACACTCAATCCAACACACGTCAGTTTGTATATGTCATTGTTTCAATTCTGGAATTGCAATCGGTTCAAAAACCCAATAAGCATAAACCGTGATGAGGTAATGCGTATAAGTAAAATCAGCTCCAAAGCAACCTACCACAAATGCCTTAAAAACTTACATTCATTAGGATACATCAACTATGAGCCATCTTACAATCCATTCAAAGGAAGCCACGTTTACTTATTCAATTTTTCAGATGATTTAAAGCCAGTTCCCAAAAGCGAAAAAACAACAATACCAAAAAATGAACCTCTTTTTGAACTAGTTAATGAACAAGTAGTGAACAAGTCTTATACTAGTACTGGGACAAGTAGTGGGACTGGTAGTGAACAAGCTCTAGTATCTTATATAAACAATACAAACATAGCAAACATTTCAAACGATTTAAAGATTGTAAACTTGGACGAGCAAGCAAAAAATTTTGAAATTGATGATGGTTTTTTTAAAAGCGAGGCTGCTGAAAAAGAAAAAAAGTTGCGCGAAAAAAAGAAAGATGAAACACCAACAATCGAAAATGTCAAAGCTTATTTTCTCGAACAGAAATTTCCGGAACTCGAAGCTATTAAGTTTTTCAATTACTTCTCCAGCAACGGTTGGTTAGTTGGTGGCAAAACCCCAATGGTCGATTGGCAAGCAGCAGCACAAAATTGGATATTAAACGCACCAAAATTCATTTCAAACGAACAACAACCCAACAGAGCAAAACACCTCAACACCGGAACAGATAAAGATTATTCAGAACCACTTTAACCTGAACTTGTTTCAGGTTCTTTGCGAACCTTGCGTTGTCATCCTGAGCTTGTCGAAGGACTTTACGCTCTTTACGGTTAAATCCTAAAATTATGGAAACAGAAATAAAAACCCACTACAACTACCAGGAAGTAATCCTTTGGCTAGAAAAAAAAGGTGTCGAATTATATGGAAATCATTTCAAAATCCTTGAAACTGATCATCCCATAATTTACAAACTCATCGCCTATTTCCTAAAAGACGAAGCAACTTGTTTTCAATATGGCATCAACCTCAATAAAGGAATTTTACTTTCTGGCCCAGTCGGTTGCGGTAAAACCTCATTATTGAATTTAATGAAATACCTAACGCCAACCGAACATAAATTTTTCGTAAAACCGTGCCGAGACATAAGTTTTGAATTCATACAAGATGGCTACGAAATAATCCACAAATATAGCAAAGGCAAACTCTATGAATCACAACCCAAAATAATTTGCTTCGATGATTTGGGAACAGAAAACAACCTAAAATACTTCGGAAACGAATGCAACGTAATGGCAGAAATTATATTAAGTCGGTATGATATTTTCACTACTAAAAAAATCCTAACGCATATAACAACTAACCTTTCGGCAAGTGAAATTGAAACTCATTACGGAAACCGTGTACGCAGCAGAATGAGAGAAATGTTGAATTTAATATCATTCGATAGAACTATACTTGACAAACGATGAACCAAATAACTAACTTCTGGAATTACTTCAAACAAAACAACTTTGTTTTTCTATTACTAAACGAAATCCCAAACGACGAACTAAAAATTCATTTTGATAAATTAATTGCATTATTACACAAGTATAACAAAGATTTAGATTTAATCATAAAAAACAAAAGCAATGGAGCTGAACTAATCATTACTGCAAGTGGAAATCCCTATCTTTTCAAAGAAGTTGAATTAATATTACATTATGCTCCAGTTGTAGAACGTTGGAAAATAATACCTTTTTTACAACCCGAAACAAATCTTTCTAAATACCAACAGGGTATAGATAAACCAATAGAAAACTATGGAATTTCTTTAAAAATAAGCGAAATGTATTTCGAACCAATCAAAATTAAAAACAAACCTTTAGAAATAGGAATTAGAGTGTATATCAAAAACCATATAGTTTACAAAGAGAACCCAAGATTAAGAGAAACTGTTTACATTCACCTGGAACACTTGCTAGGAGAAAAATGTTTTGCAAATGATATTAGCTTGATTGATATTACTCAAATTCCAAGCAATTATAAAGAATTGAGATTTATTGAACTTTACAAATTAGGAGCTTATATTGAAAAAATTATAAATTAGCTTTCGTTAAAAAATATATTTTTTAGCCAAAAATTTATTGTGGTAAACGAGAGTAAATTTTGCTTATATCAATGAAATTAAAGTGATATTTTGATAAATTCACCGTCGTTTGCAATATATCCTGTTTGCGTTTTACTGTACATTGTGTAGTAAAACGCAAACAGGATATTCTTAATTTGATGAGTTTTGAAAAACGAATAATTACCAAGAGTAAATTACTTACTTTTATAAAAAATAAATTTATAAATGTTAAAACAAATCCTAAATACATTCGATGTCAATACAGATGCCGTTGCTACCAATAGAGGGTTTTATTATCAATATTTATCTGTTTTAAAAAAATGGATTCAGAATTTTATTGAAGATAAAAACATTGTAACATATACCGAAGTTGACAATGACATTAAGGAAGTTGGGCAAGAATTAATTTTCACACAAGTAAAATGTTATTCTTCAAATTTCAGCTTTAATTCGGAAGAAATCAAAAACTCAATATTTAATTTTTGGCTACTTTATTTGAAATATAATACTTCAAATGAAAATATTAGATTCTGTTTTTCAACAAATACAACAATTGCTCCGAGAGAAAGACTATTAACTAAATGGTCTGCAAATCCAGAATTAAACAACAATGAACTTTATACATTATGCTACGAAAAAATTAAAGAGATTTTAATTAAAGAAATCAATATTCGAAAAAATAAAAAACTTCAAAATAAAATTACTGAAATTCAGAAAACTGAAATCAAATCTGCTTGCGAATCTTTTAAAAATTACATTCAAAATGCTGATATAGAAGAATTTGTTAGGAATATAATTTGGGAATTTAATCACATTTCTCCCGAAGAGTCAATAATGTCAATAAGAAAAGATATTGATTCATTATTGGCAAATTCAAAATTCAACAACAAACCACCAAATTTACTTTTTAGTGTATTATTAAGTGAAATTTATAAAAAATCTCAAAATACGAATAGAGATGATCGGTGTGTAACTAATGAAACAATATCAATAATTTTAAAACAGACAGATGATGATTTGAAAAAAATAATCAATAGCAAGTTGACAAAATTATTACGAATTGAAATAGAGTTAATACAAAATGATATTCAACAAATCCAAATTAAACAAGGTTTACATAGTGAAGAAATAAAAATATTAAAAACCAGTTTTACTAATTTTAATAATAAAACAATTCCAAAAGAATTAACTTTTATTCCTGATATAAATTCTACTGAAATACTTGGTTGGGATGATTTTATAGTGAACATCAATAACAGTCTTAAAGCAAAAAAAATAGTTTCAATATTTGCTGAAGGGGGAATGGGGAAAACTTCATTTGCAAAAAAGTATTTAAAAACATATACTAATTATGACCATATTATTTGGATTAATGTTGAGAATTCTATTAGTTACGCTTTTTCTTTTGATGAAGTTTTAGAAATAAATTTGGGGGTTGAATTTATTAAAAGTGATGCTGTTCATAAATTTAAATTAATCCTAAATGAAATAAATAAAATTGAGGGTAATAATTTACTAATTGTTGACATACAAGAGTATGAAATTGATAATACTGAATTAAGATTAATCGCAACTTTAACAAATTGGGAGAAATTAATAATTACTAGAAGTCATATTAAAAACATCACTTCTTTTAAGTTACCCAGAATAAGTTTTGAATGTGCTAAAGAAATATTTACGTCAAACTGTAGTAAAGAAGAAATAGAAAATAGTTTACTTAATGTATACTTCGAGTACATCGATTACAATGTATTAGTAATTGAATTGACTGCAAAAACAATTGAAAATAGTATTGATTTAACATTAAATGTTTTTTTTAATTTACTCAAAGAGCAAAAATTAGACGATAACGATTTTAATATTGATATTGAAGTTAATGAAGAAAATGAAGTTATAAGAATATTCAATTTTTTACTTAAAAAGTTTAGTCTTAATAATCTTAATTCAGAAGAAAGAAATTATATTGAATATTTAGCATTACTACCATCAAGTAATATCTACATTGAAGATATTATTCTAATAAATGGTATTGATTTTTTCGATGAAAACAAAATAACTATTGGAAACATAATAAATTCTCTAGAGAAAAAAGGTTTAGTTGAATACTCATCTGATCGCAAAAGAATAAATATTCACAGAATCATTAGAGAAATTATTATTTATAATTCAAGAAAAGAATTTAACCCATTCATTAATAGTCTTTTTTATATTGTTTGGCTTACAGCTAGAATAAAAGAAGGGCAAAACCAACCTTCAAACTCTATTAGATTTTTAAAATACGCCGAATCAATATTAAATTCTGTAAAAGAAGAATATCGTAAGAGTGTCTATCAACCACTTTTGATGTTAGAAAATGAGCTTTTATATTCATACCGGTTTTTTATTGATATTGGCATAGGAAATGAACACAATCTTCGATGGAATAATTTAGCATTAAGAGCTCAAAAGTATCTTGATTCAAATAATCCCAATTTAGCGGTAATATATAACAATTTGGCATTGTCATTTGCTTACAATGAAGATTTTAAAAATGCAATTATTTATTTCAAAAAAGCTTTAATTATTTTCAAAAAGCAGGAATCAAAGTATATTGATTTAGTAATAACAATTTCAAACAACATTTCAAATATTTATTTAAAAAGCAAAGATTTAGTTAATGCGATAAACGTATTCAAAAAGGTTCAAGAAATAAGAACAAAATACAATTATTTTGACGGACAACAATTAGGGATTGAATATCGAATTCTTGCAGATTCTTATAAAATTGCTGGAGATTATGACAAAGCTATAGAGTTGCTGTGTGAGGGAATTAAACTGCATAAATCACTTAATATTCTCGAACGAAATGATTTTTATTTAGCTGCATACTACAACCAACTGGCACAACTTTTTCTATGCAAAAATGATATTATACAAGCTATAACCAACCAAGAAATGGCAATAAAAACATTAGAAGACATTAATCTTAATAACAGTGATTATCTATTGCAAATGTATTTGATTGTTTTAAGTCTATATCAGCACGAAGGAATTAAAAATAAAGAGCAAGAAGTAATTATCAAGATTAATTCTTTTAAAAATATTCAATCTTAAAAATTTAAATTAATCAAAAATAGATTCAATAAAATTAGTTACAGTTTAAGTTGAAAATCAATCAGAAAAATAAAAATAATCCAAAGGCATAGCTGTCTTGGCTAAAGCATAATAATTTACATTAATGAAAAATGCGTTTATAGGTTATTCATATCAAGAACAAGTCACATCATTGATGTTGACAAAAATGGATGTTGAAAGAAGTATTATACAAATAGAAATTGAAGCCACGGTTGAACATAAATTTGATGATATAAAGTTAAATACCGAAGAAGCAGAATATTATTTTCAAATAAAGGATTTTGATAATATCTCACTTAATGATTTAATAGTTTCAGAAAATGAAATTTCAATCGCACGTAAAGTACATAAACTTTCTTCTTCGGGAACGAATGTTATTTTTTTCAAAAATATCGAAATTACTCCAAATTGTATGGTCTTGGATATTGATGCTTACAAATTGAAAAACATCTATATTGTTTCTTTAAATCGTTTAGCAATAGACCAGAAAATTGAAGAATTATATAAAACAGACCATTTACGCAAATATATTATCGACCAATTTTTTAGTGAATGTCTTGATATCAGAAAGTTATTAATTAAAAAAAGTGAATTACCTGTACTCAATGTTTTTAAAACTTATTTAATTGAGCCTACTGTTAATCTTACTATAGAAACATTAGAAATTGAAAACATTTTGCATATTGAAGGTAAACCAGGTGTTGGTAAAAGTCATCTAGTAGTAAATTTAGAAAACCAATATTCAAATAATATAGTTTATCGTTTTTGGGTTTCTAACCAAGACAACGAACGTAACGAGCGATTACAGTATAATAATTTTGTGTTAGATTTCTCAAAGAAATTATTTAACAATTTAAAACCATATACTGAAATAGAAATTATATCTAAAATTAAGGAACTGGAAAAAACAGTAATAATTGATGGATTAGATCACGTTGAAAATTATAATTCCAAAGATCTTGAAGCTTATATAGAATTTATTGATAAGTTAAAAGAATCTTGTAAAGTAATTATTTTGAGTCGTCCTTTACAACGTGAGCTAAATTGGAAAAAACAATTGCTTGGTAATTGGAATCAGGAACAGACAAAAAAAGTATTAAATGAACTATATCACATTGAGGAATATACCAACATTGAAAAAATATACAAAATCAGTGATGGTTATCCTATTTTGGTAAGATACATTTCTGAGCAATATAAATTAAAAGGAAGTGTACCAGATTTTCAAACCTTTGATACAATTGATAAATATTATGAAAAGCTTATTGACGGACAAAAAGGGAAACTAGCACTTTCACTTTTTCTTTGCGTTCGCTCATACATAATGCAATCTGAAATAGAATTATTTTTAGAATCGATAAATTCATCTTTCGTAATCGAATTTATAAAAGAACACCCATATCTTTTTGAACTACGACTGAACAGAATTTCACTTTTTCACGATAGTTTCATAACCTATCTACGTAAAATAAATACAAATTACAAAGCTATTGCATCAAATGTCAATTCAATAGTTTATTCTTCAATACTAATAGGAAATAAAAGATTTTTATCAAGGTTTAGGTATTTTGACTTTTCAATTGTAGACAAGAAAAATGTTGTTAAAAAATACTCTTCAATAACAGAATTTAGAATATTGATGAATGGTGTGATTGATTTTGAAGCCATACAGGACTTCTATAGTCAAATTCGCGAAACAATGCCTGAATTGTCTGCTAATGATTTAGAAATTAATGATTATTATGAATTATCGCTTATATTAAATATGGTATATCGTGATCATTTATCAACATTAAATGATTTTTATTTTACGTATTGTAAAGCGCTTTTATTTAATGGTTTTACTATTGAAGATATTACTAGTAATCGATATTTATTTGGAATGATGTACTATATCGAAACAAATGATGGTTCCTTAATTTTAAATTTGAATAGCGACAGTCATTACGATACAAGTAGCTTTTATTATGACTTACAAAATGATGCTAATGAAGAAATATCATTTTTTGAAAAACATCGAAAGCCACTTTTAACATCAAAAATTAAAGATTTATTAAAAGATAAATCTAACTGGGAATATAGAAAAATAATAACCTACATAATTGAAGATTTATTCATTCACGATTTAAGTAGAAAGAATTTTGAAGATTTGTATAACTCAATCAATCATTATGTAAATGGGGATGAATACAAAGCAAATTCAATTTTAGAGAATTTTATTGTGGATTTTGGTATTGAAGACTATCAGGCAAGATGGATATTAAAAGAAGCCTATGAAAATTTATTAGCATTGGGTTATATCTCTGATAAAAATGACTATTTGAATCTTACACTCAAGGAGTATATTTTAAATAATAAAGATGTAGGAAGTTTTAATATGCGAGTTGAAATTTTAAATTACATACGTTTATCATTACATCACAATAAAAAAATTGACCTAGCTTCAATTTCACTTTTCTGGACAAAATATTATCAACGGAAAGACCATACTTTGTACAGTTTATATGCTGCTTTACCTATTTTCGAAAAAAAGGGGTGTATAGAAATGTATGATTCACTTAGTTTAATTTATAAGATTCAAGATGTTTCAGAAAAAGGGTATAGAGGACTTTTAGCAGATTATATTTTAGAAAAGACTCCTGAAGTTATCGAAAAGATTCTTGAATATTTCCATCCGTCAAACTTATCAATTTCGTGGTTTCTTTTGCCATCAGAATATATAAACGTATTACCTGACCTAGTTTATAATCTTGAAAAAGGAACTAAAATAAAATATCACCGAACTAGTAGAAAAATTCCTTACGATGAAATCGAAAACCTACTCGACTCGAACAGACTTGAACAGTTTAGAAATGATTTAACTTTTTACAGATACAGTATTGATATTGAAGAAAAAAATCCTGCAATTAAAAAATTAAAAAGTTTAAAAATTCCATACCAAACATACAAAGACCAAAATTATAGTAGCAAGGAATCTTCAGCACTTTCGAGATTAGATCAAGGAATATTAGATGATAAAAATAAAGAAATGATTTTAGTAAAGAAATTAAAATCTTATGAAGTAGCTGCATTTAGCGATGGAAATTATTCAGCACTTTCTAATCCAGACATATTTCAGGTTTTTGGTAAAGATGACATCAAAGCCAATATAAAAGAAATTATTTATAATGCAATGACATCAAGATTAAGAGCAATAGACCATTTCCATATTTTATGGCCATTCCCTGGTAATGTAATAAAACTTTTGGATGACAATGAAGTTGTAGATGATTTTGAGAGTTTATTTCAAAGCTTTGAGATTTTTTTAAATATGTCAATGTTTGATTTGAAAACAAATAGCTAATTGACACTTCTATTGGTCTAATCAAAAAGCATTATTTTAGTATAATCTAAACACTGTCTATCATAAATATTGAAACATTTTTCAAAAGTTCATTATTTTATAAAAAAATAACACTACTTTTGATTACCTTTCAACGCAAGATAAACCCCAATTTTTAGGGTTTATCCTTAAACGATTAGTAATGGCAAAAAGCACCTATATTTCAGAAAACACAACACAAAATCAAATAGATTTTATGTTAATGCTTGATGATAATGAGTTAGACATCTTTACTTTAGAGGAAATCAAATCAATTGCATCAAGAGAATTTGAAAACATAAACGAGATAGTAGAAAATCTAGTACATAAAAAACTACTATCACGTATAGAACGAGGTAAATATTGTAGATACAATTTCAGGGACGAAAACGTAATTGGCTGCAAATTAACCGAAGATTCCGCAATCGCTTATTGGTCCGCATTAAACAAACACGGTCTTACGGAACAATTTCCAAATTCTATTTTTATACAAACCACAAAAAGAAAATCAGACAAAAGTGTTTTTGGTGTTTTCTATAAATTCATTCAAATTTCAAAATCAAAAATAGTTGGAATAGAAAAATTAGGATTTGGAAACCACAGCTACCAAATGACCGATGTTGAAAAAACCATTATTGATTGTTTTGATTTACCACAATATTCCGGTGGTTATGCCGAATTAATTCGGGCATTCAATCAAGCAAACCTCAACAGTGAGAAAATGATTGCGTATTGTAAAGCCACAAAAAACATTGCTATTACAAAACGAATAGGATATTTGGCTGAATTACTAAATAAAAAAGGGATGAAATCATTTATAAACTTCGCATTAAAAGAAGTCAACGAAAAATACAATCTCTTTGACCCATTTGGTATAGAAGAAGGCGAATTTGTAAACAAATGGCGATTGAGATTAAATATAAGCAGCGAAGAAATTTTAAACATCTGTAACAAGCAATATTAATGATTTTACAAAAAGAAATAGCCACCATTTCCGAACAACTAGGCGTATCGAAATCAGTTATTGATAAAGATTGGATGTTGGGGCACTTTATAGCAGCAATATTCAACGAACCGGAACTAAAGGAAACATTAATTTTCAAAGGAGGAACTTGTTTGAAGAAATGTTGGTTTGAAGAATATAGATTTTCAGAAGATTTGGATTTTACTTCAAAGTCACAGGAATTTGAATTTACACAGAATCATTTAAAATTTATCACAAAACATATTGAAGATAATACTGAAGTAAAAACACACATTGTTTCATTAAAACTATTACGATTTCAAGACAGACTAACAGGATATGAAGCTATAATTAAGTTTTGGGGTGCAGACCATCCAAAAAATATAATGCCTACAACTCCAGACCGATGGCAGACAAAAATTAAAATAGAAATAATTCTCTATGAAGAAATGATTTTTGAAGTTACAGAACAAGCAGTTAGCCACCCCTATTCTGACAACCTAGCATTAGTAAACGCAATACCTTGTTACAAA
Organism: Flavobacterium sp.; assembly: GCF_031422135.1. Lineage (GTDB taxonomy): Bacteria > Bacteroidota > Bacteroidia > Flavobacteriales > Flavobacteriaceae > Flavobacterium. The sequence continues at coordinate 24,450 of NZ_JANOQD010000014.1, forward strand.
ATCGAAGAAGTTTTGGCCGAAAAAATTAGAGCCTTAATCCAACGTTCTTATACAGCGCCTCGAGATTACTATGACATTTGGTACTTATCGAATAATTTCCCGGATTTAAACTGGATAGTGATTGTTGAAGCTTTTTACAAGAAAATGAAATTCAAGAATATTGAATTCACTGGAATTGACCAATTAATCAATCCAAAAAGTGATAAAGCTTTAAAAGGAGCGTGGAAAAACAGTTTGGGTCATCAAATTCAACCTGATAAATTACCCGAATATGAAGTAGTCAGAGAAAACCTTTTACTATTATTTGAGAGTATTTTTAAATAATTTTTAATATGATATTAGTAGCTATATACATAAAAGAACATAAGTTTTTATTTGATAATCAACCTCAAATATTAAATTTTGGAGGTAGGTATTTTTATGACTTTGAATTCATTACTGATAATGAAATAACCATTTACAGGAAAAAAAATGAAAAATACATAGACAATTTTTACTCAAATGAAATTATTGCAATATCTGGAATAGTTGGAGCAAATGGTGTGGGTAAAACAACTCTATTAAAAATAATCCATAAAAGTTATCAAGAAGATACACCTGTAATTTTTGTATACGAGAAATTAACTGATGAAGGTATAGAATATTATATTGACAATAGAATTGGTATTATAAATGAAAATGGAAGTATTATTGAGGAATCTAAACCTATTGTTAAATTCTTTGAAAACATTGAGTACAATAAATTTGATTTCAGTTCATATACCACACTTTACTATTCACCTATTTACGACAAAAGCATTTCAGAATTTTATTCAATTTTAAACCTTGAAACTAAACATTCTGAAAAAACATTGGAGGAAATATATAGTGACAGTATATTAAAAGAAGTGATCTTTTTAAATAGTAAAGTGAGTGATAAAATTAAAATAATCTATCCAGATTTTCCAAATTATGATAACATAATTATAAAACCTAAAAAACTTCACAAAAGAGATTTTACTAAGGTTTATATAGATTCAAATTTGGGAAATCCAAATAAAGGCGAAACATTAAAACATACTATTGAAAGGGATTTAAGTGTTAAAAATTTTCCAAATCCGGTAAACCTTTTAAATAGTTATTTATCAATATTAAAAAGTGGAAATGTGACGGATGCTTTAAAGGATATTTGGGATTTACCACAATACAAAAATGATAATGAGCAAAAATCTCATTTAATCCACAACTCAAATAACTTCATAAAGAATATAGAAATAAGTATTTTATCATATCTTCTTCTAAATGATACTTTTGCAATAACTGATTTATCGGGTTCGTTTGATTTTGAAAAAATTTTAAAATCAAAAAGTTTTGAAGAAACCTTAAATTATATATTGGCAAAGTATATAGTCCAAACGGATAAAGGATTTTATAATAATCCAGAAGAAATTAAGATTGATGAGTATGAAAAACTAATCCAAAAATGTGATACTCTATACAATAAATTTACAGTTTTGAGCGGACTAGATGCTAAAATTATTAAGGAGAAAATTACTATTGATATTAATGGTATCAAAGCAATAAAAGATTTTTATGATTTGATTAATAAAAATCAACACTTAATCCAGAATAATGAAGAATATTCATACTTGAATCTTAATGTTAAAAATCAAGATACACAAGAAATACTTTCTGAAACAATTAAAGCATATACAAGGGTTAAAACATATTTTTCAAACATCCCAATCGCAACAATTGATTTTATTGAAATTGAAGCTGATAAGAAATTATCCTTCGGAGAAAAATCGCTTTTAAACTTGTATTCAACTTTATATGAATTTACATTAGGAAAAAATCATACAAGAGAAAGTGAAAATTATTTATTGATTCTTGATGAAGCTGATTTAGGTTATCATCCACTATGGAAACGAAAATACATTGATGCTTTAAATAGAACACTTCCAGAAATATTTAATACTCTAAATGCTAAAGTTTTTGATAACATTAAAAAGAAAAAAGTAAATTCTGAACAGAAAAAACCAAAAGTTCAAATAATTTTCACAACTCACGACCCTTTGACGCTATCTGATTTACCAAATAGTTCAATTGTTTTTCTAAAAAAAGTTAACCTTTTTAGTAAAGTATTAAAAATAGATGATGCCGAAAGACCTACAAAAACTTTCGGAGCCAACATCAGTAATTTACTTTCAGATTCATTTTTCATTAATGATGGTTTAATAGGTGATTTTGTTAAAGATAAGATTGAGAAAGTCATAATTGAGCTCAATAAATTACTTGATTTAAAAAACAATAATGTATATATCTATATAACAGAAGATAAAAAAATATTAATCAAGCAAATAATTGAAATAATTGATGAACCTATCATTAAAATGAAATTGATAGATATGTATAATACAATTTTTGAGGTTTCAATAGAAAATGAGATCAATGATTTGGAGGAAAGATTAAAATATTTAAGAAATCTAAAAAGTAATTAAAATGATTAGCATAAGAGAATGTATATCAGAATCAGAATTAATTTCTGTACGAAAAAAACATATAGATTTTGTATCTTTTGAGGTTGAAAAGAGAATTGATTTTTATATCAATCTATTTGAATATTTGTCTTATTTACAATTACACCCAAAAACTAGAACGGAAACAATAAAAAGCAAAGTAAACAAAATAATTCATCATTCTCAATATGAACCATTTATTAAAATTATTTTAATCAATGAGAAAAAATTTGATTATAGTAATCTTAAAAGAATAATCAAATACAAACCTGGTGCTGGGAATTTAACTATTGTAATTAATAGACTAAAAAAGCTAAAGAAAATTAGTAAATCAATTTTAGAAATAGACTTTAGCTATGGTAGTTTAATAAAAAGAAGATATTATGAATCCAGAAAACTCTTTTTCGCTCCGATAGACTTTTTACTAAAAAAAATATTTGACTATGAAAATTGGTTTTTAAATCTTGAACCTAATGGAGTTTGGGGACCATATCAATTAACTGAAAAACTAGGATTAAAAGTATGTTCATATTGTAATCGACAATATACTTTTAGTCTTTCAAAGGGTAAAAATAAAATTACAAGACCAGAATTGGATCATTTTTTACCGAAGAGTGGAAATCCTCTATTGGCACTAAGTTTTTTTAATTTAATTCCTTCGTGTACAATTTGTAACAGAGATTGTAAAGGTAAAATTAATTTTAATTATCAAACTCATTTTTCTCCTTATGAACAAAATCCAAAACACGAATTAATTAAGTATGATTATTATCCAAAAACATATTTAGGTTCTATTGGTGAAACTGAAGAGTTTAGAATATTTGTAAAAAATGACGGAGCGAAGCTTGACCCAGTATTGAAAGCAAAAATAGATGGTAATACTAAAGTTTTTGAATTAAATAAAATTATTAATGAACATAAAGATATAGTTCAGGAAATAATAAAAAAAAGACATATCTCAAATGATAACTACATAGATACATTGCAAAAAACATTCCCAGAAGCTAAACTTACACTCGAAGAAGCTTATAGGTTAGCTTATGGTAATTTTTATGGAGAAAAAGATTTTAATAAAAGACCTTTAGCTAAATTGACTAAAGACATAGCAGTTTCAATAGGTTCATTAAAAAAATATTCGAAATAATTATGAGTTTCCAAGTAATAGCAATAAAACCGCTTAAAGGCTGTAATAAAAAATATTTAAAACTATTGAATCCGGATTGTACATATTATCTATACAGAGAGTTTACCATAAATGAGAATGATGATGCAATAGCTCTGGAAAAGAAAATTCCTGAAGAATTATACAATGTTGAGAGCTTAAATAATGAAAAAATAAAAATTAGTATTTCTGCAATATCTGGAAAAAATGGTTCTGGAAAGAGCACTTTAATTGAACTTTTATTTTTGGCAATCAACAACTTTTCCGTTAAATTTAATAAGAAAAACCAAAAAGCTGACCTTACTTATGTAAATGATATTAAAGTAGAATTCTATTTTAAAACATACTCACGACAAAAGAATGAAGATGTTAGTAAATATTATAAGATTAAAGTATATGACAATGAGGTAACAATTCATCGATACAAAAAAAGTAAAAACGAATATGTGCTAAATTCAGTGCCAATTTATGAGTATAAATATAAACTTCAAGATTTTTTCTACACAGTAACAATTAACCATTCTCATTATGCATATAATACCGAAGATTTAGGTGACTGGTTAAATGGATTATTTCATAAAAATGACGCCTATCAAACTCCATTAGTCTTAAATCCTATGAGAACTAAAGGTGATTTCAAAATTGGCACAGAAAATCATCTAGTAAAATCTAGGTTAATAGCTAATTTAGTAAAACCTACAGCTAAATTTAATTTCAAAAAACTAACAGATAATCTTGAGGCAATTGAACTTGACATTTCATTAAACGATACTAAAAGAGATAAAATTATTTATGAATTACCAACGGATGATCCACAAATTAACGAAAAAATAAAACTTAAAGACCTTAGTTTTAATGAGGATTTAATTTTTAAAAAAATCAATAAATATTATAAATTTTCTAATGATGATAATGATAAAATAAAGTTAAGAATAGCTTTCGATTATTTAAAATACAAATTGGTTAATATTTGTGTAACCTATTCAGATTATGGTTTATATTTTGATAAAAAAAAGAAAAAATTTAATGAAGAATTATTAGATGAATATTTTAAAGAGCTTTTTATAAATGATGAAAGCCACATAACATTTAAGTTAAAACAAACACTAAATTATATCAGATTTAGCAAAAATAATATTGAAATTAAAGAGCAAAGAGTTTCACTTAAAACAATATCAGATTTTATTTCAAGAATTAAAGAAAATAAAACATATAATAAAATTAATACAATAGAATTAATTCCACCTCCATTTTTTAATACGGATATAATTTTAAATTCAGATAAAAATGAAAAAATAGAATTCAAAACATTGAGCTCTGGAGAAAAGCAAAAAATTTATTCAATAAGTTCAATTCTTTATCATTTAAGTAATTTAGATTCCGTTAAAAATACTCGAACAAAAACCGCCTATACTAATGTCAATATAGTTCTAGAAGAGATTGAGCTATACTTCCATCCCGAAATGCAACGGAATTTTATAAATGATATTTTAGATAGTATTTCTGGAATAGAGCTTTATAAAATCAAAGCAATCAATTTTTGTTTTGTTAGTCATTCACCATTTATACTTTCAGATATTCCAAAAGAAAATATTATGTTTTTAGAAAATATAGATAATAAAGCGGTACAAATTTCAGATGATAAATCAACATTTGGGGCTAATATACACGATTTGCTAAAAGATGGATTCTTTATGAAAAAGGGTTCAATTGGAGAATTTGCAAAAAATAGGATTACAAAAACTATTCAATGGCTAAATTTAATCCGTGAAGAGAATGAAAAATCTATTAAAAATAATTTTGAATTGCTATTAAAAGAAAAAGAATATCATAAAAATATTATTGAAATTATTGACGAGCCAATAATAAAAACAAAATTATTAGAAATGTATTCGGAAATTTTCGGAAATGATGAACGCAAAAAGCATCTTGAAAATGAGATTGAAAGATTAGAGAATGAATTGAAAGTATTAAAAAATAGATAAACATTGAGCAATCCCATAAACACCAATTTTAATTTCATTAAAATTCTAAATGAAGAGAAAACATACAAGTTGTTATTTCCCGAAAGGGAAATAGGTCTTGCTATTGTTTTGATTTATGAGAAAATTAATGATGGTGTTTTTGAAGATGAAAAATTTACTGAAAATGATCTACACGAAGCTTTTGAAAATATCTATAAAACAAAGGAACGTTATCCAAAAGAGGTTTATAGCAGTCACATTATGGACTTGCAGGAATATTTTTTAGATTACAACCAGGAAACCCAAAAGTATTTTTTCAAAGACTATGCTTCTAAATTTTGTAAACACGCTAAAGAAACTCTTATAGGTGCTTTTAATCCAACACGAATCCAAGAGATTTGTTCATTTCTTTCAAATTCATTATTAGAATCAGAGGATTCAACAGATAAACTTAAATTTTGGCTTAAAGAAACTTTTAAAAAATTTGAACCTGATTTAAGAGAACAAATCGATTTTTTAGACCGACAAATTACCGAGTCGATTGAATTACTTAAAAAAGGAACCGATTTTACCAATCAAAATTTCCTTAATATACTAGTAGCAACGGATTTTAGTATGAACAAAGCCCAAAAACACGTTGCGGAATTACGTTCGGCTTATTCTGAGACCAAAACAATAAGAGGTTTATTAGAACAAAAACAAAATCAAGATAATGAAATAAATGAGTTGATTTCGGAAGTGTATTCTTTTGTAAAATACATTAATGATCGATTGAGTTCAATTGATCGCAAATTAGATAGAATTCAACCTAAAATTAGACAACTATTTTCAACATTAAGCAAACCTTTATTAAGTTCAAAGATTGAAAAGTTCATTCATTTGTTATTGGATAAAAGTACTTTAGAATCTAACAGTGGCAATAAATCAATAGTGTTTCCACACAATATTATTTCACCACAAATTCATATTCCAACGCCACATTTTACAATAATTGACAAAGACCGAGAATTATTTCCTTCCAAACCAAAAGAAAGAAAACAATATATTCAGAACGAAAAAGTAATTGAGGAAAACATTAAGAAAGCTCAAGATAAAATAAACGAAATAGACACTATTAGAAATTGGGAAAAATATATTTTATCAGAAATAGAACTAAAAGGGAGTATCAAATTATCAGAAGTCTTCTTTAAAATTATTGAAGAAAGTAAAAGCAGTCAAATTGCTGTGAGCGTAACTTTTAACATTATTAAATATGTTTACAGTAATAAAGACAAATATAAATTGGAGATTGATAAAGAATTAGAAACGAATAGCGAATTTAAAAACATTGCATTATGGAAAATGAAAATAATAAAATTAGTTTAAGTAGTTTCTTGTACAGTGATAATTCAGAGGATTTATTTGCTTCAATTGATTATTTATTAAAAGATGGTGTACACTTTCAAAAAGAAGGAAAACAAATAAATCAATATAACTTTATTTCACAAAATGAAGAAAGTCTTAAACTGTATTATAACACCTTTTTCAAAGTTGATTTAGTTAAAGGAGGCGAAGACAATGCAAGCTATTATTATTTAGATTTTATAAATAATGATCGAGGAAATATCTCTGATAAACACAGATATATGCTCAAAAGTGAGTATGTAATTATTGGATTTCTAATTTATAAAATTATGTTTATTGACCGAGAATTTGATTTGAATTCTGTTCAAAAATTAAAAGAAAAAATCCGGCTTGAATGTGAAGATTACAAACAAGGTATTTATACATTAATTGCTAAATCAAAGAATACAACTCCTGGTAATTACAATGATGATATAATAGATAAAACAATTCAATCGGCTCTTGAAGAATTTAAAAAAATTGGTTGGATAACATTAGATAAAGACGAGTTTCATACATTACCTGCATTCGACAGATTGCTAAAAGTATATGAAGAGTACATTATAAATATAGAGGAAACACTAAACGAACTGAAATGAAAGACTATCCACTAATTAAAAGACTATCAACTTTAGGAATAGTACACCATCAGGGATTTGATTATGATTTTAATCCATTCAGAACTGATTTTGTTGGCGAAGGCGGTGCTGGTAAAAGTATGATTTCTGATATTTTACAATTAATTTGTGTTGGTACTTCGGCTTTTCATTCTCCTACAAAAGGTACAAGTACTAGAGAACCTAAAACTATGGTTTTAAGAACTGATGGTAATGGAACCGATATGGGTTATGCTTTTATAAATGTTGAGGTAGAGAAAAATAAATTTATAGTTATTGGTATTTATTTAGAAAGTGCTGGTACTTCATATATGTTTATTATTCAAGAGGGTAATAATTTTGATGACGACACTCAATTGATGCCTTTTGAAACTGTTTTAGGGTATTCCGATTTTCTCAAAAACAATCAAATATTACCAATTCAAAATTTGAAGGAACACATCAGTAATACTTTACAACTAACTTGTGAATCTTGGCATAAGACTTCAAATTATCATAAAATTCTTTTCAAAAATGAAATATTGCCTATTGATTTGTCAATCAGTAATAAAACGTTAGACAATTATGCCAAAATTATTCAAGCATTTTCTAGAGAATCTTTGGATATGAATAAGAGTGAAAAATTACAAAGTTTTTTATTTGGTGAGGAAAAAGAAAAGGAATTACTTGAAAAATTTAATCAAACCGTTAAAGAACTGAATGGTGACAACAAAGAATTTGATAAAAACTTAAACGAAATAGAATTACTCACCGATAAGCAAAACGCGTTAAGTGAATTGTTGAAATTGAGAATTGAAAAAGATAAAAACGAGAAGATTTTCTTGTTAGCATCTTTTAACAATTATTCAAAAGAAGTTACTGATTCAGAAAATGAAATAAGAGAGAAAATTAATCTTTATGAAAATAGTTCCAAAATACTCATCCAATTAAAAACAAATGTCCAAGAAAAAATAATTTCAACAAATGAAGAAATTAAAATAATAGATCCAAAATGGGAAACTGCATTTAAAGAAAAAAATAAATGGGAAGAATGTGAAAACAAATTAAAAAAGTTTTTCTCTTGGTTACAGGATTTTAATTGTTCTGAAAAAGAAATTTTAAAAGAAAAATATAATAAGCACCATCAAAATAAACTTCAAATAACACAATTAAGAGAATTGACTGAAAAGTTAAAATCAAAAAACATTTTGACTTTTTTTACCAATGAAAATTTAAAGGGTAAAAATGCACTTGTACAAGCTAATTCAAAAACAGAAGTTTACAAAAAAGAGCTAGAAATTAAAAACAAATTAAAAGCTTTAAATAATATTGAAGATAAAAAATCATTAGCACATTGGGCTTTAAATCAAACTAAAAAATTAGATTTATTCCAGGAAAGTATAATTCATAAATACCACAATGAAAATATAAAAGTAGATGCTCCATCAGATGTTTTATTAAAATATATTCCAGAACCAAATCAATTAATAGAAAATCTTAAAATATCAAATAAAAATGACAAAGGTTTTTGGATTGATCTAAATGGTTTAATGGAACACGTAACTTTAATTAAATCACCAATTTTTGACAAGGAAGATAGAGAAGAAATTAAGGAATATTTTCAGAAACAAACTTGTACGATAGAAGAAGACATTTCAAATTTAGAGAGAAAATTATCAAACATTGAATTGATTATAGAAGTTTTAGAACAATTAGAAAATCCTGATGAATATGTATTTGCTTTTAATTCAAATATAGGACTAGATGAACAACTTGAAAATCACGAAATGTATGATGTTTCAAATATCATTTTTGATGACTATTTTGATGCTTTTTCTAGAGAAAAAGAAATCAATGAACAGCTTACAAATGCAAAAACAAATTTCAAAAAATTAGAAGACGAAAAGCGAAAATTGGACAATCTACGCATTAATTTAGAGCGTGAATTAGAATCATTTTTAACACCAATAATTATTGATGAAATTGATGATTACAAAAGTAAATATAATTTTGCATCAACTAAAAATCTTGATTTAGAGAGCTTAAATAAAGAATTAAGCGATGCTGAAGATTATTACATAGAATTGAAAAAAGCATATAATACTCAAATAAGTAATAACAATCAAACAGCTTCTCTAAAGGAAATAGAATTAAAAATTTTAAAAATTACACATAAAAAAAATGAGATTTATAGTCAAAATCCTAATCTATTTACAGAAGAAATAGTAATGGATATTTATGATGATAATGAAATTAATGAATTAGAAAAAAAATCTATAGATGCTAATAATGATTATATTTCTAACTACAATTTTGTAGTCTATACTTTTCTTAAACAGAAGATTAATCATTATAAAGACACTGGCGATTTCAGTCCTTTATGCAGAGAAATTTTACCTAAAGAAATATTTGATGAAAAAGATTTATTAGAAGAAGATATAATTGAAAACATTTCCAATTACTTACGCAATATAAATATTAAAAATAGAAAGCTAAATAGCCGAAAGCTTCAAAAATTAAGTGAGATTATAGACGATGTTTCAAATGAAGTAAGTAGTCAATTAATGGATATAAGAATAATAAGTAATTTTTTGAATTCAGAAGAAAAAAAAATAACTGGCGGTCACAAGGTCGATTTAGATGTAATATACGATAATGTTTTCAAAAAAGAATGGATGAATAATTTCACTGATGAGATTAATAAAGATATTCAATACGGTATGGATGAATCATTATTTGAAACTCTTAAAACATTTTCCACAGAATTAGAAAGTTTTCCAACGTTGGAAGAAAAATTAAAAGAAGCATTTTATCGAACTGGTGGAACAAGAGCAAACAAACTAGAAGTTAGGGACTTACTGAATCCAAAATCATATTATGGGTTGAAGTTTTCAATTAAATCAGCACAAGGGAACAAAACTGCTGGTAGCACAAGTCAAACATATTCAGCAATAGCACTTTTATGTATGGCAAAGTTATCTTTAATCGATAAAACTTCAAAATCCAAAATAAGAAAAGGAATTCGTTATATGGCTATTGATGAGGCAGAAGGTCTTGGAAGTAATTTTGATATGCTATATAATATTGCAAAAGCAAATGATTACCAAATTTTATCTTTATCGATAAATCCAAATAAAATTGATGCAGAAAATCAAAATATTTATTTGTTGCACAATAGTTTAGAAGATGAAAATATAAACTACACTCCTGTGCCAATTTTTGGATCATCAAACAATTAAAAGTATGAAAAAAATTGAATGGAAACATCTAAAAGGATTGCATCAGCTTTATAAATCAAAACAAACAAAGTTAAAAATAACTAACAATGATTTTATTAATCAGGTCATTTTAAAACAAAAGAAACTAATAAAATTTAAGGTTGGAAATCATTCTATTATCGAAGCATCATCAAGATTTAAGGAGTATTACGAGCAGGAATTTTTAGAAACCTATGAATACTACAATAATTTCTTTGAGAAGTCGGGAATAGAAAACGATGCTAAAAAATCTTTTGATGATGAAGATTTAAAAGCATTAATGTTTGTTTTTTATAACAAAGAGGAATTAAAAAAAAATGTAACAACAGAGAAAAAATTATCTGCTTTAATTTATAAAAATCAAAATTCTAAATACTTATCTAATAAATTAAGTGTTAAAAATGCAGTTTTAAGAATATTAGAACTTGATGAATTTCCAGAAAAAGACCCCAAAAATAATCAATGGAGATTTGTAGTTGATTGCCTTAATCCAAAAGTTATTGTGCTTTGTGAGAATCTTGATTGTCTAAAAGTTCCGTTAGAATATAAAAATAATAATATCGAATTATGGTATGTTGGTGGTAATAATACCACACCATTAGAAGACATTTCTCAAGATAAATTAAAACTTCCAATATATTATTTTTGTGATTGGGATTATAACGGATTACTGATATATTCAAATGTCAAACAAATATTTAGATCCAAAGGAATTGAAGTCAAAATAATTCTACCACAAACACAAGAAATCGCAATCGAAGTTGGTGTCAAACATCATAAAAGTAAATGGAATGATAATGAATTCTCAAATTTGAATAAGAATGATTTTTCATTACAAGAAATCGAATTTATCAATCAATTAATTTCGGAAAATAAATGGATTGAAGAAGAATCTTTAGATTTAATCAAACTACTGAAAAACGATAATATCATTTAATTACCATTATCTCATTCATCTGCACAAAATCTTCGTTTAGTCCAAGTATTCCTAAACTCAAATCTTTGTTTGCTTCATTTCACTAATTACGTTTTCAATAGCAAGAATATCTTTTTCGTTCGGTGGTAAAAAGAAAGTTTTACATTTCATAAGGCACTCCTTTGCCAACGCTCCAAAAAAAATTACTGGCACAGTTTTTAGAAAAAACACGTACGCTTCGCAACTTGCGCCAGTAATTTTTTTCCCCAAGCTGTGTTACATAATTGAGTATTATAGTTCATTACAAAGCGTTTATATTGTTTTTTTTGGTTTTTGTAACGAAGCTATAATATCATTTATGTAAAACAGCCGCCACACCCAACGCGCTTGCCAGTGGCTCTAGGACAGCTTTTTTAATTGCTTCCTCGCACCAGCCGGCAATAAAAAAAGCTGTCCTTCGCCACTGTCTTTAAGAACCTTCGCTATTTCATCGGAAACTTTACAGTTGTAATTACTTTCAAGAACGTTCACGGTAACTGTTTTTAGCAACTTTGTGTTTAAATCGGTAAGTATTTGCATTGCTTTTGTAAGTGTTGTAAATCGCTTATCAACTCTATTTCTAACATTAACGACATAGGAATAAGCAATTTACAACACCCACAAAACCAAGAGTAGCCAGCAAGAGTATCATTTTTTTATTTGCCATAAAATAAGAAGTCATTGCTTCAGCGGAAAAGTTGATGCCATACCGTTACTAATAATAAGCATTGCAAGCTTCAAGCATTATCTTTCTTTTAAGTCTATGGCATCAACTTTTCCACAAAAGCAATCAGAAACATCCCAGTCAGCAAATAAAAAATGATACACTTGCACGCGCTACTGCACTGTCGCACTAGGTATTATAATGCATTGTTTTTTGAAGATGCTTTCCATTTTCAGAACAACATTCCAATTAAATTGAAACTTCACATTTCATAAGACGATTAGGCATCCTCAAAAATCAAATCCAAGAAAGAGTAGCAAATTCTTTGGCCGGATGAAAAGCATTTTTATTTTTTGATTTGGTTTTTTTATCCATCCAAAGAATTTGATACCCTTTCCGAAGACGACCATCTTCCAAATCAATTCTCATTACTTCAGATTAAATCCGATTAAACAAGAACATTCCGATTGGATATTCAAAACAAAAAATAAAAAAAAAGAGAGCAAAGATAAGTTCCAGGTATTCAGAAAAAAAAGTTCAAGCCCTAAGGGTTTTAAAAAAAATCTCCACCCTTAACGGTTCGCATCAACATTCAATTCCGATTTCACGCTCATACTTCCGATGATGTATCGGGTAGTATTTTTTTTAAAAAACTTTTTTATCTGAAACCTTCCGCTTGAACAGACGGCTTTCTTTTTTTCTTTTTTTCTTTTGAAAAATTTTATAGGTCGAGCGTAGCGAGGCACACCTACATTTCAAGAGAAAATCCGCGAAAAATTGAAAATCTAATCAATTTTTAAAGCCGAAAGTTATGACCAATTTTATCATCAAAACTCACCGAGTTGGAACGATTTATTCAAAACCGCATTTATTCCTACTTAACAAAGGGATGAACAGCGGAAAGCCACAAAAAGAGCCATTTACTAACAGTTTTGTTATCATTTTTCAAAACGAGGAGGACTGCGAAAGCCTTTTTTTCATTGCTTATAGTTTATGGCAAACAAAATTTTGGCACCAACATTTAGTTGGTTCGGTAATCCCATTTTTACGCCTTCCAGATTTCAAAAAACAATTCAATCCGCAAGCCAGTTTAATGATGGTGGAACACGAGCAGCACCAAAAAAATGTTGCAGCTCTCAAACTTCTGGAAAAAAAAGAAAAACAGTACAAAGAGGATATGATGCTTATAAATGACATCCGTAGAGCCATTTTATATAGGTATTGCAGAAAATAATCCAAATTGTAAACTCAAATTCACTTAAATGAAGCTATTTATTTTGTACCAAACCGACAATTGGAAATCCAAAGCATCAACAGTATGTTTTGGCGTTTTCGACACTAGAGCCAAAGCTCTTGATAGCGCAAAATGGCAATAATTGTACACATATAATTCTGAAGTAGTGGTTTTAGAGGTTACTCTAAATCTATTTGAAGAAGTTTAATTTTAGACCATAAAAAAACCCATTCCTCACGGTTTGGGCTTCATTATTGTTTAATCCAAAGGTCACCACAACTAGAATTAAACTATTTTTTGCGCTTTCTAATAAAAAATTTGAGTAGTAAAGATATTAAAAAACTGACTATCGCACCAAGAGTGGCAAGAATTATAGTTTTTAAAACATCTTCCGAATGTAAATTCGGTAAAACACTCAAAAATGTACCGCCAGCGGTACCAATTGCAGTTGAATTACTATGTTGCATCGTCATCCTGAACTTTTGTGAAGGATCTCATCCTCTTTTGTGGTCAATTGGCTAACTGCCGACACTACACCGCCAACAACCGCCAAATAACCTCCGATAGAAGTTATCACAACTGGCAACGCTATAGGCGCTGCTAGAATAGTTCCTCCAACGGCAGCCAACACCAAACCAATATTTCGAAGCACTTTAAAAAATTTTGGAGTTGGAGCTTTCGCTCTATTTATTATTTTTTTCATAATCTTATTTTAAGATTGAACAATTAAAACAACACTTTCATTTTTGTCTAAAATTGGATTGACTAAATTTTTCAATTTAGAAAATGCTTTTCGAGACATAAGACCTAAACCAGGTCCAGAAAGTTTTGTTACTGGAGCAATACAACCATTCAATTCTTGCAAAGCATTATTGGCAGGATGAAACAAAATCAAGCTTCTGTTTTTTACATCTACTATTTCCAAATGCCATTGAAATTTCTTGCTGTAGCGCTTTTTAATAAAATATTTCCCTTCCGGAATGCAGGAAACTTTCGTTTCGTTTATCTTCCACGGCAATTCAATGGTTTTACAAATCAATTTGCCTTCGCATTCGAGTATTCCGTTAGTTCCATCAGGGAAATAAGTTCTCGATAGTATTAAAACCATCTTACAATCCGCTCACTTGCACCAATGCTAATGGATTAAATGCACCATTTTTCAATGGATACATTTGACCATTTACTTCTTGATAAAACTCAACTCCAAGAGCCAAAAACAAAGGCTTTGTACTAGCTGGAGTTACAGCATTTGTTTGGCTAATCACAGCCGTAGCGGTTGTGTCCCAAGGTAAAATTGCCGTTTCTGAATGCGCTTCAACAAATGTTTCCGCTTCAAAATCTACTTCTGCACCAGCTGAAATGATTTTAAAATGCGTTGTTCCAGATGGTGCAGCAATCATATTAGCCGGTATAAATGAAGCCAAATCAACAGTGATGTTTCCTGTAACACGGTCAATTACTCCTACAAAAGGAGCAAATAAACTGGTTCCCAGTTTCCCACGAATATTGAATTCAAAGCCTGCTAAAAGTTCAGCTTCGCCATCAATAACATTTCGCAAACCTCTAACGCTGGTTAAATCAGCTTGGATAACTTGGACCATTCTTTGGGTTAAACGGCTTACCATTCTGCCGTCGGCAGAATTCAAGAGCAGAGCTCTTAATGCCGTTCTCAAAATCTTTCCAGCCTTACCCGCTCGACCAAACTCCGAACCATTTTCACGCGTTCTTTGAAACGCAGGATCACTTTTGATTCTGCTGGCATCAATGCCACCTTTTTCTCTCGCCAAATGACCGTCTTGGGTTTTGTAAAAAGTAATATCTCCGATAGTACCTTTCAATTTAATTATGCCTTTCTGTCTTGCCATAATTTCTAAAATTTTTAATTAATAATCGTTTAAAATTTCCTCAATCATATTCGCGTTGCAACGTCTTTCAATTGATTTCGAGAACAAATTTTAGCTAATTAAACAGAATAAAAAAGCGAGGACAGTTCCATATGTCGCAAAGTGACATAAATGGCTTAAATCGACATAAATGCCTGCCAAAAAGCACATAAAAACAACCATAAATTGCGAAAAAAATTTATATTTCAAAAAAACTTACTTTTGTATAATCTTAAACTTCACTTGTCAGTAGGTTTAAGCTAATCAAAGCCTAGTCAAAGGCATAGATAGTGTATGAAATTTGAAAAACAGAGGGTGTGCATATATCCGAAAGACATACAGCGCATAACAGGCAAGAGTTATCGCCAAAGTACCAGATTAATGCAAAAAGTGAAAACTGACCTCAACAAGCTCGAAAATGAGTTTTTAACTATTGAAGAGTTTTGTTTGTATGCAGGATTAAAATATGAACAAGTAGCTCATTTGATTTTTGGTTAAAATGTGGATAAAATCCCAACTCCATTTTAAACCATCGTAGATAAACACATCGTTAAATAACTAGTTCATTTTTTAGTATTCTTTACACTTTAAGTTATGTTGTATCAATTTAATTGTGTACTTTTATGGTTCACAAGTTAATGGAAGTCCAAACGATATAAAAAGGGGGTAAATTCGGTTACCCAATTTAAAATATAATTGCAAAATACTAAAATATAGCGCATTAGGGATTAAGTTTCAATCCCTCATCGCCCACAAGTATTACTACAATTAGTTTCAAAACCCTATAAGTCATATGATTTATAGGGTTTTTCTATTAAGTTTATAATTAAATTTTAGGATCTGAACCAATTAATTAGGGATAATTACTGAGATAGTAGGTAAATACAATGGTTCTATGTTTGGTATCTATGGAAAAGTAAGTTATCCCATAGTGACATAATGAAATTTAATTGGAAATATGGAGCTAAAAGTAATACTAGGAAACAACTGCCACTGATGTTATGGCAAAAAATTGAATTATAAATAGTCGAATCTTTTAAATACTGCTTAGTAATCAGGGTTAAAATACTGTATAAAAACAGGTATTTTCCCCGAAATATAAAAAAGGAATAGTTTGATATTTGTATCAATAAATAATTAAACTATTTAACTATGAAAACAATTATATACATAATTTTGATTACATTATTCTCAGGATGTAACCTTTTTAAAACTATCGGTGAGATACCTAATACAGTCAATAAGACCGAAAATTTGATTGATGACGCTATTGCAGAAATTTCTAATCAATCCAGCAGTTGGCAAACTACATTGCAGGATTTAGAAGGGAAGTTAGTTGGTGATGCTCAAAGTACTGTTAGAACCGAAATACAAAACTTAGCAAGCAGAACCATTGCTGCGGCAGGAGCTGAATTTCGTTGCAATAGTGATTTTTTGGGAGCACGCGTGATTCAAGGATTGCAGCGAATTAAAGCGAGGTTATTAAATCAGCCTATCCCAGAATTAAGACCTGTTTTTTGTAGTGTAATTCCACAAGAAATAACAATGTCTTTAGCGCCAGATAGAAGGAATAAGATTAATATTTCAGGGTATGATTTTGATAATCAGCCTAATTTAAAGCTATTTTTACATTCAAATGGAAGAAAAACAGATCTTAGTCAGTTTATCAACAGAATAACACATTATGAAATTGTACTTAATTTGGGTAATAATGGTTTGGTATTAAACAATGCTAGTGATAAAATTACTTTGGAGTATAATAATCAAGAGCTATCATCTATTCCTATTATTCAGCCTCAAATTCCTACTTGTATCGTTGAGGATTACCAAATTCCCACAGCAACATATACCTTGGTTCCAGCTCATATACAAGGCGATAAGGATTTTTTTGGGCATGGTCCTAGAGTTGATTGTGATGTTAAAGCCACTATTGAAGGCAATATGATAAAAGTTCGAGTTTTTATGAAAGCGCAAGAAACGGCTTTCGATAATACAAAAGCTGAAGGGACTGAAGTTTACACTCTGTATACAGCTCCTTCCAATAGGAGAATTTTAAGTATTGTAAGTGATGACTCTTCATCTCAAAGCTATACTGATGGAAATCTTGAAGATGATTATTTTCAACAAGGATCGGGAGAGTTTGTCAAACGCTTTGTTTTTACTGGAGATACAGCTTGGGGAGGTGAATCGGGAACAAAAACCAAAGTCGTTGTTGAGCTAAACAGACTTTCCATTCGTTTGCAAGAAGTGGGGAATTGTACAAACTAATGTTTGTTTAGCAATGGCAAAACTTTTGTATAAATTTCACAAAAAAAGCAACAGTTAAAAAACTAAACTGTTGCTTTTTTTGATGGTTTACTACGAAATTTTATAAATACTAAGAATGGTTTTTATTGGATTCATATATAGTTTAAAACCATACGTTTTTAGCGTATTTGCCTTTCAGAGTTTAAAAATTTTACCGATAATTCCCAAATCTAATAGTTAGAATTGTAAGGGTAATAAGTCATAAAACTAGTGATTTAGCTTTCTTGTTCCTGTTTTATCTTGCAGGCTTTCAGTTTGCAAAACCAAGTGTACGGACTTCTACTTTATGGTTTGATTCTTTAAAGCAATTCCAAAGTTCGTTCTAATGCCATTCCTCTTGAACCTTTAATTAAAATAGTATTGTTTTTAAAGGTTTGATTGCCAAGCTCTAATTTGAAATTTTCAAATGTTTCATAAAATTTTAGATTTGGATTGGATATTTTATTAGAATAAAAATCTTTACCAATTAAATAGGATTTTATCTCTGTTTTGTCTTTTAAAATAGTTACAATTGATTTATGCTCTTCTATGCTTTCGTCTCCAAGCTCAAACATATCTCCTAAAATTGCAATTTTGTTTTCTGCTTCCAATTGAAATAGATTGTCAATCGCAGCTGACATACTGCTAGGGTTGGCATTATAAGCGTCAAGTATTATAGTATTGGATTTTTTTTCGATTAATTGAGATCTGTTATTTTCAGGAATATAGTTTTCAATGGCATTTTGTATAGCATCATCTTCAATGTTAAAATACTTGCCTATTGTTATTGCAGCATTAATATTGTTTGCATTGTATATTCCAATAAGTTGTGATTGTATAGTAGTTGTATTATATTCAATTCTTACCATTGGGTTGGCTGATATTTTTTCAATTATAACATCAGAATTGCTTGCTTCTGAAAAAGTATAGCGCTTTATTTCTTTTGATTTTTCATTCTGTATTGAATCGTCGCTATTTACGAACGCTGTTTTGTTATGCTCTTTTAAATAATCGTAGAGTTCACTTTTACCTTTGATAACACCTTCAACACCACCAAAACCTTCTAAATGTGCTTTGCCAAAATTTGTAATGTAGCCAAAATCTGGCTCGGCTATAGTGCATAAAAATTCAATTTCTTTTTGATGATTGGCACCCATTTCAATGATACCAATATCAGTATCGTCTTTTAATCGTAATAAAGTTAAAGGAACACCAATATGATTGTTTAAATTTCCAATGGTGGCTATCGTATTGTATTTTTTTGATAAAACAGAATAAATAAGCTCTTTAGTTGTAGTTTTCCCGTTGCTTCCAGTTAAGGCTATGATTGGTAATCCTAACTCTTTTCTATGATGATTTGCTAGTTCTTGCAGGGTTTTTAAACTATTATCTACAAGTATGATTTTAGAATCGTCAGTTTTATATTTCTTATCATCAATGATGACATAAGCAGCCCCTTTTTGCAAAGCTACTTCTGCAAAAGTATTGGCGTCAAAATTATCTCCCTTTAAGGCTACAAAAAGACAGTTTTCTTCAATTTTTCTAGTGTCAGTGCAAACTGAACTGCAGAATAAAAAATGGTTGTATATTTCTTCTATTTTCATATTACGAAAGTACTAAAAAATAAAAGCCCTTCGAAAAGGGCTTTTAAATATTTTATGAAATAAAATTAATTTCTTGGTCTTTTCTTGAAATCAGATTTAGCTCCAACTCTAGACATTGCACATCTAAAACCTATATAGTCCGTTGAGATATCCTGTTGGCAAAATCTTCTTTGTGCTGGATCTAACCAGTAAGCTCTGTCTTTCCATGAACCACCTTTGTATACACGAACGTCATCGCCAATAAGTGTAGTTCTTTTAGTAGATTTATCAAAAGTCTTAAGAACTTTACCTGTTGAATCTTTTGAGATACTGTGTTGAGGTGAATCGTACATTTTCTTAACTTTCTTAGGGTCGTCTTCTGCGGTTCCAAAATCAAAGAAACGAGTAGACTGCTTGTCTCCATCACGATAGTTTATCTCATCACTTTTATCGAAATTTTGTCTTAAGTAAGTCTCGTTCTGATCAACAGGAATACGAGCAATTTCTCCTGGCTTATTTCTTGCTATAATTTTTCCGTTACTTAATGTATCGTATTTAATTTTGTCGGCAGTTATAAATTCGATTTTGCCGTCTTCGCCAATTTTGTTTTTACTATATACGTTTCCACGGAAATAGTTAAAATCATTCGCTTCGTCATCAACTATTGGCCTGTATACATCTTGAACCCATTCTGCAACGTTTCCAGCCATATCATACAATCCAAAATCATTTGGAGCATAAGATTTTACAGCGCCTGTAATATCTGCACCGTCATCAGACCATCCAGCTATTCCTCCATAATCTCCTTTTCCTTGTTTGAAGTTAGCAAGTTGATCTCCTTTTGTACTTCTTTTCCCAGATCTTGTGTATGCTCCTCTCCAAGGGTATTTCTTTTGACCTCTGTATATATTGTATTCTCTATTTCCTACATCAGCTGCTGCTGCATATTCCCATTCTGCTTCTGTTGGGAGTCTGTATTCAGGTAATATAATTCCAGAGCTTCTTTGTGCATATACATTTTTTGGACCATCACTTCCAGCTCCAACGGAAGTGGAATCTGTTGAATTTGATTTTGCTGATTTTTTAGCTCTTGTTCCACGTGCAGATTTTTGCAATACTATTTCCTCATTACCACCAAATGAGGTAGATGGTGAATTTAAGTACGAATCTGTACTAAAAGTGTTTTCCGCATCTACATCAACAATTTTAGCTCCTTTTTTTAAGAATCCTTCTCTTTCAAGTACATTCTCGTTTACTCTGTCCGTTCTCCATACTGAAAATTCAGTAGCTTGAATCCAGTTAACTCCTACAACTGGGTAGTAAGCATAAGCTGGGTGACGCAAGTAATTATTTGTCATTGTTTCATTGTATCCAAGACGGTTTCTCCATACCAATGTATCTGGTAAAGCACCTTCGTAAATATTTTTATAATTTTCTTCTGTTGGTGGAAATACTCTTTTCAACCATTCAAGATACTCAGTATATTGAATGTTTGTAACTTCCGTTTCGTCCATATAAAAAGACTGAACGTGTTGTTGTGTTGGGGAATTGTTCCAATCGTGCATTGGGTCGTCTTGAACTTTTCCCATTGTAAATGTTCCGCCTTCAACTAAAATTAATCCCGGAGCAGTTTCTTGCTTTACGAAATTAGAATTGTATTGGAAGCCTCCATTTGGGTCGTTAATTTTCCATCCTGTAGCAGATGAAATGTTTTTCGAGTTAGACTTTTTACTACAACTAGTAAATCCTAATAGAACTATTAATGAAAATAGTACTCTTAAAGTCACAATTTTGTTTACTTTCATACTTTTAGTAGGTAATTATTTTGTGGCGCAATATAAGAATAAACCATAACATTGCAACACATTTTTTACAAATATTAAAAAAATCTTAAAATTTTTTATTTTAAGAATTAAATTTATAACGATATTAGAGTAAGGATATTGTTTAAAAAGATTTATTTTTGTTTTTTAAAATAAACGGTTTTATTTTACGTTACCTTTTTATATGAAAAAATTTTTTACTTTTTTAGTATTGTTTCTTTTTCAATTTTCTTATTCTCAAGTAAATAAAGAATTTAAAATTGATTGGAAAGATGGGGGTTTTTTTGTTTCAGAAAAATCAAGTATTGACATTCCGCATTTTAATTCAGATTGTTTTGTCTATGATGATTTAAAAAAAACAATTCTGTATTCAAATAGGTTTGAGGTTTCGTCAGAAATTGATGAGAAAAATATTGCTATTACAAATATGGTATACGAAGCTGTTGCCGAAAGTAGTTTGGGAATTTTAAACAAATCATATATTTCTAGTTCTCATAACATTTCTGTTCAAAATTCCATTGCCAGAGACCTAATTTATGGAGTTTTGACACTCTCGCCTATTATTAAGGAAGGAAATAGTTATAAAAGAATAAAATCATTTACTTATACATACACTAATGGGAGTTCAATGAATAGAATTTCTAATAGGAATGTCAATACAGTTTCAAGTTCTGTTATGAAAACAGGTATCTGGAAAAGATTTTATATTCAAAAATCAGGGGTTTATAAAATATCGAAAGCTTTTTTAGTATCGCTAGGATTTGATGTTAATGTAAATCCGAAAAACATAAAAATTTATGGGAATGGAGGTAGAATGCTTCCGTTGCTTAATTCTGAATCATATCCAATTGATATTGCTGAAAATGCCATTTATTTTAATGGAGAGGAAGATGGAATGTTTAATGATTTTGATTACATTTTGTTTTATGCTGAGGGTATGGACAATTGGAGTGCCGAAAATCAAACGCATCTTAACTTATATTCTGACAAATCGTATTATTATGTCACATCGAGCGGTGCTTCTGGAAAGAGAATTACTCCGATTTCTGAGTCACAAAATCCAATAAATAAGACATTTACAACTTTTGATAATTATGCTTTTCACGAAATAGACAAAGTGAATATACTCAAGCTAGGTAGAAGATGGTTCGGTGAAGATTTTGATGTGGATAACGAGCAAACTTTTCAATTTCAAATTCCAAATATTGTAACCACAATTCCTGTTCAAGTTAGGATTCAATCCGCAGCAACGGTATCGAATAATACCTCATTTAGTGTTAAAGCAAACAATCTAGACATAGGAAATATAAATCTTAACTATTCTCCTGGTGCTGAGGCTGTAGAGTCTTTATTGAATACAACATTTACAGTAGCAAATTCAAACATAGGGATAAGTTTAAATTATAATAACGCAGGAGTTCCTAGTAACAATGCTTTTCTGGATTATATAACACTTAAAGCAAAAAGTGATTTAAAAGGTTTTGGTAAGCAATTTAGATTTACTGTAAACGAAGTTGCATCTTCTATAGGCACTTGTGAATATCAGATAAGCTCAGCTTCTGCAATAGGTCAAGTATGGGATATAACAGATATTTACAACGTAAAGAGTAAGATAAATGCCAATCAATCTTCCATCACTTTAAAAGCTCAAATGGGTGAAAATAGAAATTACATCGCGGTTGATAATTTTGATTTTTATTATCCATTAAAAGATTCAAATTCGTTAGTTTTTAATCAAGATGTTAAAGGGGTAATTTTTCAAAATGCACAAGGTGTTTTTCAAGATG
Organism: Flavobacterium sp.; assembly: GCF_031422135.1. Classification (GTDB taxonomy): domain Bacteria; phylum Bacteroidota; class Bacteroidia; order Flavobacteriales; family Flavobacteriaceae; genus Flavobacterium. The sequence goes on from NZ_JANOQD010000014.1 coordinate 47,525, forward strand.
TTGATTACTTGATAGTAACTCCTTATTCATTAAGAACTCAAGCTGAAAAGTTGGCTAATTTTCACAGAGTGAAATCCAATTTAAATGTAAAAGTAGTAGTAATAGAAGCTTTGTATCAAGAATTTTCGTCTGGAAAACAAGATATTGGTGCGGTTAGAAACTTTGTTAAATATGTGTATGATAATGCTTCTGACCCTGCAAAAAGAGTAAAATATTTATGTCTTTTTGGAGACGCCTCTTACGATTTTAAAGACAGGATACCTAACAATACTAATATCGTCCCAATATTCCACGCTTTGAATAGTTTTTCATTGTCAGGTTCTTTTATTTCTGACGATTATTTTGTTTCAATGAATGCGAATGAGGGAAATATGATTGGTTCTCCAGGGCTTGATTTAGCTGTAGGGAGGATACTGGCTTCAAATTCATTTCAAGCCGAACAATTAGTAAATAAAATAATTGAGTATCACGATCAAAAATCATATGGAAAATGGCGAAATAATTTAGTCCTAATTTCTGATGATATTGACAAGAGCAGTGACAAAACAATTCAAACAGATTTGAATTTTTTAGCAGATAAAATTGCTCTTGAAAAACCTTTTTTTAATGTCAAAAAGATACATGCCGATTCGTATGTGCAGGAAACTACTTCAGGTGGTCAGAAATATCCAAAAGCACGAACGGATTTTGTAAACTCTTTTGATCAAGGAACCTTAGTTGTTGATTATTTTGGACACGGTGGAGAAGACGGACTAGCAGGAGAAAGAATATTTGAGCGGTTAGATGCTATAAATTTGAATAACAAATACAAATATCCCTTGTTCGTAACAGTAACTTGTGAGTTTACTCGGTTTGATAACCCTTATAGACCAACATCTGGAGAAGCTGTATACTGGAATCCAAGTGGAGGTGCCGTTTCAATGGTAACAACAACCCGACAAATAGGACAAAGTACAGGTGCTGGTTTTAATTTAAACTTGGCTTCAAAACTATTTTCGTATGGTTCAAACAATTATCCCTCTATTGCAGAGGCGGTTAGATTAACCAAAAATTCTTCTGCAAATTCCGGAAACAATGTAGTATTTTATATAGGCGATCCTGCTTTGAAATTAGCCATTCCTAAACCAAAAATAAGATTGACAAAAATTAACGATGTGCCTATTGCTCTCATAGTCAATCCAATAAGCGCTCTGAGTTATGCTAAACTAACAGGTGAAGTGGTCGATGAATTTGATGCTGTTTTAACTGCCTATAACGGTGAATTAGCGGTTAATATTTTTGACAAACAAGTGAATAGAAGTACATTGGGAAATGATGGGTATGCGGAAGGTGGAATATTGCAAATAATGCCTTTTACAACACTTGGCGAAACTATATTTAGAGGAAATGCATCGGTTAAGAACGGGCTTTTTGAATTTGGTTTTGTAGTGTCTCGTGATATAAAAATACCAGTTGGAAATGGAAAGGTTAGTTTCTATGCTAAAAATAATGCAGTGCCAGAAGATCAAACAGGGTATGATTTTAATATAAAAATAGGAGGAATAAATACAAATGCTGTTGCAGATAATCTAGCGCCAAGAGTTAGGCTGTATATGAATGACGAAGCATTTGTTTCAGGCGGAATTACAAATGAGTCCCCCTTGTTTCTGGCTATTCTTGAAGATGAAAATGGAATAAATACAGCTAGCGGAATAGGGCATGATATTATTGCATATCTGGATGGTGATGAGACCAAACCCTATGTTTTGAATGATTTTTACGAAACGGAATTGGATGATTATACCAAAGGAAAACTGAAGTATCCATTCCGAAATTTAGCTGTTGGATTGCATACTTTAACATTTAAAGCGTGGGATGTATACAATAATTTAATTACTTCCGAGTTACAGTTTATAGTTGTAGGTGATCAAACCCTAACATTGACAAACGTTTTAAATTATCCAAACCCATTTGTAAATCATACAGAGTTTTGGTTCACGCACAATAAGCCATTTGAACCATTAGATGTTCAAGTGCAAGTATTGACAATTACTGGGAAAGTAGTGTGGACAAAAAGTCAGCTGGTAACCAACGATGGTTTTACATCAAGAGATTTAACTTGGGATGGGCGCGATGATTTTGGTGATAAAATAGGCAAGGGAGTTTATGTTTACAAGCTAACTGTTAGATCAACAATTACAAATAAAAAAACTGAAAAGTTTGAGAAATTAGTAATACTTTGATAAAAGAATATATATTTGTTAATTATTATACCAAAAAATAAATGAAAAGAATTGTTTTAATACTCACAGGATTATTAATTTTTGTTAATGTAAACGCTCAAACTGATAGGCCAATATCTACTGGAGTTCCATTTTTACTTATTGCTGCTGATGCTCGTGCTGCGGGTATGGGAGATAATGGTGTGGCTACTTCGCCTGATGCGTTTTCGCAACAATACAATCCAGCAAAATACGCGTTTTCGCTCAAAAAGCAAGGTTTTTCAGTAAGTTACACACCATATCTTACCGCTCTAGTGAATGACATATCATTGGGACAACTTACTTATTTTAATAGATTTAATGAACGAAGTGCTTTTGCGACAAGTTTACGTTATTTTGGATTGGGTGAAATTCAATTAACTGACGAATCTGCAAATTTACTAAATACAGTAAGTCCAAACGAATTTGCTATAGATTTATCCTATTCATTACAATTAAGCGAAAAATTCTCAATGGGAATTGCAGCAAGATATATCAGGTCAAATTTAAGGATTCCTACCGTGACAAATGATGCTTCTTCAGCAAATAGCTTTGCTATTGATGTTGCTGGATTTTATCAATCGCCAGAAATTGCTTTTAATGATTTTAATGGTCGCTGGAGAGCAGGTTTTAATTTTCAGAATATGGGACCAAAGCTTTCGTATGATGCCACAGTTTCAGATATAGATAAAACAGCTAATTTTTTACCTGCAAATATGCGAATTGGTGGTGGTTTTGATTTTATATTGGACGATTATAATAAAATAGGAGTCAATCTCGAGTTTTCAAAATTGCTTGTGCCAACACCACAAGAGCCAGGATTGCCAGTAGATGTAAATGGAGACGGTGATTTTACTGATTCAGAAGATATTACTCTTTCAGAGCGTATTGCCGAAAACAATACGGCTTATCGCTCTCAAGGTTGGACGTCAGGAATTTTTAAATCGTTTAACGATGCCCCTGATGGTTTTAGCGAAGAACTAAAAGAGTTTACATACGCTATTGGAGCAGAATACTGGTATCAAGATGCTTTTGCAATGCGATTGGGATACTTTCACGAAAGTGAGCAAAAAGGAAAAAGAAAATACTTTACTCTAGGAGCTGGATTCAAGTACAATGTGGTTGGTTTAGATGTTTCGTATTTATTCTCTACTTCAAAAGTCCCTAATCCTTTAGAAAACACACTTCGTTTCTCTTTAACATTCAATTTTGGAGATGATTATGATGAATATTAATAGTAACATAATTTAAATAGTAATCCAAGTTTCATTTCTGAGATTTGGATTTTTTTTCCCTTATAAACGTAGCCTATGAAAGAAATAAACATTACTACACAATTGTTGGTTTTTGAATCCCTTAAAGAACTTAATCTTGATGAACAAGATTTAATGAATCAAGCCGTTGAAATTAGAAAGAAAGCCTATGCGCCCTACTCGAAGTTCAGGGTTGGCGCAGCAATATTGTTAGACAACGGAAAAATTATATTAGGCTCAAATCAAGAAAATGCGGCCTATCCGTCAGGATTATGTGCTGAAAGAACCGCTATTTTTTATGCTGGAGCAAACTACCCAGAAGCTAAAATTCTTAAAATTGCAGTTTCTGCAACATCAGATTTAACCCCAAATACCACACCAATTCCACCTTGCGGTTCTTGCCGACAATCCATAGCGGAATATGAGTTCAAACAAGAAGCTCCAATCGAAATGTTTTTTATGGGAGAAGCGGGTATGATTTATAAATCAAATTCACTAAAAAATCTCCTTCCTTTTACATTTGATAAAAACTTCCTTTAAAAAAGATAAAAACTACTACATAAATTTTACTACTTACTCGGAATGTCTTATTTTTGCTTTTCGCAAATTTGTGTGAGGTCAATATTTTGCGTTTTAAAATACTATTCAAACACAAAACATTTTAGCAAGAAAAGAAAATGAAAGAAATTACAAAAGAAGTTTACTTAAAGTGGTACGAAGACATGCTGCTTTGGAGAAAGTTTGAAGACAAGCTAGCAGCCCTTTATATTCAACAAAAAGTAAGAGGATTTCTTCACTTATATAACGGTCAAGAAGCAGTTTTAGCGGGTGCTTTGCACGCAATGGAATTGGGTAAAGACAAAATGATTACCGCTTATCGTAATCACGTGCAACCTATTGGAATGGGTGTGGATCCTAAAGCAGTAATGGCTGAATTACTTGGAAAAGTTACAGGGACATCAAAAGGAATGGGTGGTTCAATGCATATTTTTTCAAAAGAAAAAGGGTTTTTTGGAGGTCACGGAATCGTTGGAGCTCAAATTCCAGTTGGTGCAGGTATGGCTTTTGCGGATCAGTATTTTGGACGCGATGGGGTTACCTTAACCTATTTTGGGGATGGAGCAGCGCGTCAAGGTTCTTTGCACGAAACATTTAATATGGCGATGTTGTGGAAACTTCCAGTAGTTTTTATTGTAGAAAATAATGGGTACGCAATGGGAACTTCTGTAGAAAGAACTGCAAACCACACTGATATTTGGAAATTAGGTCTTGGCTACGAAATGCCTTGTGGTCCAGTAGATGGTATGAATCCTGTGAAAGTTGCTGAGGCTATGCATGAAGCTATTAATAGAGCACGTCGGGGTGATGGTCCAACGTTTTTAGAAATGAAAACATACCGTTACAGAGGACACTCTATGTCTGATGCACAATTATATAGAACTAAAGACGAAGTAGAAGAATACAAAAAAATAGATCCTATTACACAAGTGCTTGATGTAATTATGGAAAAAAAATATGCTACAGAAGCAGAAATTGAAATTATTGATGAAAGAGTAAAAGATTTAGTAGAAGAATGTGTAAAATTCGCTGAAGAATCGCCTTTCCCAGAAGTGCAACAATTGTATGATGTGGTTTACGAACAAGAAAATTATCCATTTATTCCTCATAGACTATAATTATGGCAACAGTAATCACAATGCCTCGTTTGAGCGATACAATGACCGAAGGAACAGTAGCTGCTTGGTTAAAGAAAGTGGGTGACAAAATTTCTGAAGGGGATATTCTTGCTGAAATTGAAACCGATAAAGCTACTATGGAGTTTGAATCTTTCAATTCAGGAACACTTTTATACATTGGTATTCCTGAAGGAGAGTCGGCGCCAGTAGATTCGCTTTTAGCCATTATTGGTAAAGATGGAGAAGATATTTCTGCTTTATTGAATGGAAATCCAGTTGCTGCAAAAGAAGAAGCTAAAGCTGAAATTGCTGAAGCTCCCAAAACCCAAGACTCAAAACCTGAAACCACTTTGCCAAAAGGAGTTGTAGTAGTTACAATGCCTCGTTTAAGTGATACAATGACCGATGGAACAGTTGCGACTTGGATTAAAAAAGTAGGAGATAAAGTGGCCGAAGGAGATATTCTTGCAGAAATTGAAACGGATAAAGCTACAATGGAATTTGAATCTTTCAATGCTGGAACTTTATTATTTATAGGAATACAAGAAGGAGAATCTGCACCTGTAGATAGCGTTTTAGCTATTATTGGACCAGATGGAACTGATATTACTGGAATTGCTGAAAATTATAAAAAAGGAGGAAATAGTGCTCCCGAAGCTTCGGGACCAGTTGCTGAAAAAGTAGTTGAAGTCGCAACACAAACTTCTAATACACAACTTCCAGTGTCTAATTCAAACGAAAGAATTTTCGCATCGCCATTAGCTAAAAAAATAGCTTCAGATAAAGGAATTAGTTTATCTCAAGTAAAAGGTTCTGGTGAAAACGGAAGAATTACAAAATCTGATGTAGAAAACTTTAATCCATCAAAAGCAAGTGCCCCAGTGCAAGCGGTTGCGGAAACAACAAATGCTGTAGTTACGGTGAAACCATTTGTTCCAGCCGGAGAAAAGTTTACAGAAGAAATTAAGAATTCGCAAATGCGAAAAATAATCGCAAAACGATTAGCAGAATCTTTGTTTACTGCGCCACATTACAACTTAGTAATCGAGGTAACAATGGACGAAGCTATGAAATCGAGAACGATTATCAATAGCATTCCTGATACAAAAGTGTCTTTTAACGATATGGTTATCAAGGCATCTGCAATGGCTTTGAAAAAACATCCAAAAATAAACTCACAATGGAGAGAAGATTCAATTCTTATTAACCATCACGTGAATATTGGTGTTGCTGTCGCTGTTGAAGACGGTTTAGTTGTGCCAGTTTTAAACTTTACAGACCAAATGAGTTTGTCTCAAATTGGTACTGGTGTTCGTGATTTAGCAGGTAGAGCAAAATCTAAAAAATTATTGCCTACAGAAATGGAAGGAAGTACTTTTACTATTTCTAACCTTGGGATGTTTGGTATTACTGAATTCAATTCTATCATAAATCAACCCAATTCTGCGATACTTTCAGTTGGTGCAATTGTAGAAAAACCAGTGGTTAAAAACGGACAAATTGTAGTAGGAAATACCATGATGCTTTCTTTAGCTTGCGATCACAGAACAATTGATGGCGCAACTGGAGCTCAATTTTTACAAACACTGAAACAATTTATTGAAAATCCGGTAACAATGCTCGCGTAATTGTCGATAATTTTTTTAAATATAAATCTCATCTTGAATTATCTTGATGAGATTTTTTTTATTTTAGCTAAAATTCATTTTTATGAAAAACATAATCATTACAGGAACTTCTCGTGGAATTGGACACGAATTAGCGCTACAATTTGCCAATGCAGGACACCAAGTTTTAGCTATTTCTAGAAAAACACCTCAAGATTTATTGGGGAATCCTAATATCACATCACTTTCGATAGATTTGTCTGTTGAAAATGATTTGAAAAAAGTGAACGATTTTTTATCTTCTACTTGGAAAAATGTAGATATTGTAATTCAAAATGCGGGTTTATTGCTATTAAAACCTTTTGGTGAAACTACAGCAGAAGAATTTGAGAACATATACAAGGTGAATGTTTTTGGAGTGGCAAGTTTAACTCGAATTTGCATTCCTTATATGCAAAAAGGAAGCCATGTCGTAACCATTAGTTCTATGGGCGGAATTCAAGGAAGTATGAAATTTTCTGGACTTTCTGCATACAGTTCAAGTAAAGGAGCCGTGATTACCTTGTCAGAACTATTAGCAGAAGAATACAAAGAACGTGGGATTGCGTTTAATGTTTTAGCATTAGGAGCTGTAAATACCGAAATGCTGCAAGAAGCTTTTCCTGGTTATGAAGCACCACTTTCTGCAACAGAAATGGCCGATTATATTTTTAATTTTGCTCTAACGGGTAATAAATATTATAATGGGAAAGTATTGCAAGTTTCCTCAACTACACCTTAAAATATTTTGTAAATTGTGATTTCAATTAAATTATATCCCTATGACAAAATTAAACGCCATTCAGCTATTTGAAAACAAAAAAGTAAGAACCATTTGGGATTCCGAACAGGAAAAATGGTACATGTCTATTATTGATATAATAGAAGTTTTAACAGAAACAGATAGATCCAGAAAGTATTGGAGCGACTTAAAAAAGAAATTAGAAAAAGAAGGAAGTCAGTTGTCCGAAAATATCGGACAACTGAAAATGCAATCTTCTGACGGAAAATTTTATAAAACAGACGTTGCTGATACCGAACAACTTTTTCGCTTAATCCAATCGATTCCTTCTCCAAAAGCAGAACCATTCAAACTTTGGTTGGCACAAATTGCGTCAGAAAGATTAGATGAATTACAAGATCCTGAAATTACTATCGACAGAGCTTTAGAGCAATATTTGCAATTGGGTTATTCTGAAAACTGGATTAATCAACGACTAAAAAGTATCGAAATCCGCAAAGAATTAACCGATGAATGGAAGCATAGAGGGTTAAAAGAAGGGCAACAATTTGCAACACTTACCGATATAATTTCTAAAGCTTGGGCAGGAAAAACAACCAAAGAATACAAAGTTTTAAAAGGATTAAAAAAAGAAAATCTTCGTGATAACATGACTAATACCGAATTGATATTAAATATGTTAGCCGAAGCATCTGCAAAAGATATTTCACAAGCAGTAAATCCGAAAACCTTTGAAGACAGCAAAAAAGTGGCAAAACAAGGTGGAAATGTAGCTAAAGTTGCTCTTGAGGAATTGGAAGCTCAGACTGGGAAAAAAGTAGTTTCTGCTTTAAATGCAAAATCGTTATTGCAACAAAAGAAAGGTATCGATAAATAATGAAAACCGTTTTAGAAAAATATATTCCAGAACATTCGGTAGAACCCGTTTTTGAATTAATCAAAATTAATCAAGTGCATCTAAAAATCGTCAATGAGCGAGTGACTCGTCATGGAGATTACAGAAAAGGAATGTCAGGGAAACACGAAATCACGGTAAATACTAGTTTGAATAAATATCGTTTCTTGATGACGTTAATTCACGAAATTGCGCATTTAGTAGCTTTCGAAAAATACGGGCGAAGTATAAAACCGCACGGTGACGAGTGGAAACTCACTTTTCAACGGTTGATGGTTCCGTTTATTCGCCCAGAGATATTTCCAAGTCAATTATTACCATTGTTGGCTAGACATTTCAGAAATCCAAAAGCAAGTAGTGATACCGATGCGACTTTATCATTGGCCTTAAAACAATTTGACCCAGAGAACGATAAAAACTATATCTTTGAAATTCCCTACGGAAGTGTGTTTCGTATTCATAACGGGAAAATTTTTAAAAAAGTAGCTGTCAGATTAAAAAGATTTGAATGTTTAGAGATGAGTTCTGGGCGGACTTATTTATTTAATCCAAATGCTGAGGTTGAGTTGTTACCTAATTAATTTTAAATTGATAAGAAACCTTTGTAATTCTGTTACTTTGAACCTTTGCAACTAAGAAAACAAATGAATAAAAATTATTACGCAATATTAATGGCTGGTGGTGTTGGTTCTAGATTTTGGCCAGTAAGCACAACGGATTTTCCAAAACAGTTTCACGATATGCTGGGTTCTGGGGAAACCTTGATTCAAAAAACATTTTCGAGACTTTCCAAGCTAATTCCTATCGAAAATATTCTCATTTTAACCAATGAAAAATACAATCATTTGGTTTTAGAACAATTACCAATGGTAAAACAAGAGCAGGTTTTATTAGAACCTGCAATGCGTAACACAGCACCTTGTATTTTGTATGCCTCACTAAAAATTCAGAAGAAAAATCAGGATGCCATTATGGTAGTTGCTCCAAGCGATCACTGGATCGAAAATGAGGATGAGTTTGCTGAAAACTTACAATACTGTTTTGATTTTTGTAATGAAGAAAATGTATTAATGACGCTAGGAATTCAACCTACATTTCCAAATACAGGTTTTGGGTATATTGAATATGATAAAACGGATAATGAACCTATAAAAAAAGTTTTTCAATTTAGAGAAAAACCAGATTATGAAACTGCAAAATCATTCCTTGACTCTGGAAATTTTCTTTGGAATGGAGGGATTTTTATTTGGAGTGTTAAATCAATTACTCAAGCATTTGAGAAATTTCAGCCTAAAATGAATGCTTTATTTCAAAAAGGGATTGAAAGTTATAATACTGATGCTGAAAAATCTTTTATAGAACAAAATTATGCACTAGCGGATAATATTTCTATTGATTATGCCATTATGGAAAATGCAAAAAATGTATATGTTTTACCAGCTAGTTTCGATTGGAACGATCTGGGGACTTGGGGTTCACTTCACGAAAAACTAGACAAAGACCAAAATAATAATGCTGTGGTTAACGCCAAAGTTTTTTTAGAAAATGCTTCCAATAATATTATTCGTTCCGATGCTGATAAACTCATCATCATTGACGGATTGAACGATTATATTATTGTGGATAAAGAAGGCGTACTGTTAATTTACCCAAAAAGTAAAGAACAGGATATTAAAAGCATTGTCCAAAAATTAGAAAATCAAAAATCATAATAGGATATTTTTTTCGACTTTAAGACTTTTGGCTTAATACTGCTTCCCTTACTTTTTTAAACAATTCAGACGAATAAACAAAATCAGTTACGGCTTCGTTATCGGTTCTAAAAATTTCATCTTTGGAGCCTTCCCAAGCTTTGAGTCCGTTTTTTAGAAATACAATTTTGTCCCCAATTTCCATAACCGAGTTCATATCGTGTGTATTAATAACAGTTGTAATGTTGTATTCAGCAGTGATTTCTTGAATCAAATTGTCAATTACAATGGCTGTTTTTGGGTCTAATCCAGAGTTGGGTTCGTCACAAAACAAGTATTTTGGATTGTTTACAATAGCTCTTGCAATGGCAACCCTTTTTTGCATTCCACCCGAAATTTCGGATGGTTTTTTAGTATTTGCATTTATCAAATGAACTCTATCAATCACAAAATCAACACGCTCTTTGATTTCTGCTTTGGTTTTATTGGTAAACATTTTCAACGGGAAACCTATATTTTCTTCCACAGTCATAGAGTCGAACAAGGCACTTCCTTGAAAAACCATTCCAATTTCTGTGCGAAGCTCTCTTTTTTCATCAGAATTCAAATCAGAATAAATACGACCGTCAAACGATATAGTGCCACTTTCAGGAGTATGAATTCCTAACAATGACTTCAAGAAAACCGTTTTTCCAGAACCACTCTGCCCAATGATTAGATTTGTTTTCCCAGCTTCTAATATTGTCGAAACTCCTTTTAAAACCATTTGATCTCCAAAAGATTTTTTGATGTCTTTAACTTCTATCATAATCTAATTGGTTAAAAGTAGTTGTGTTAAAATATAATTCACTAAAATAATCACTACCGAAGTCCATACAAACGCAACTGTACTGGCTTTACCTACTTCTAGTGCACCACCTTTCATATAAAAACCGTGAAAACTTGGAATGGTTGCTAAAATTATTGCAAAACAAAGTGTTTTTATAAAAGCATACGCCACGTGAAACGGTATAAATTCTACTTGTAAGCCATTTATAAATTCATCTGAAGAAGCAAATCCGCCATATACGGCAGCTAGCCAACCTCCAAAAATTCCTAAAAACATAGCTATTCCTATTATAAATGGATACAAAAGTAAGGCGATTAATTTTGGAAAAACCAGATAGTTCAAGGAATTCACACCCATTACTTCCAAGGCATCAATCTGTTCGGTAACACGCATTGTTCCTATACTTGAGGTAATAAACGAACCCATTTTTCCAGCCATAATTATCGAAATGAATGTGGGAGCAAATTCTAATATTACAGATTGCCTTGTGGCAAAACCTATTAAATATTTAGGAATTAAAGGATTAGTCAAGTTTAACGCTGTTTGAATCGCCACAACACCACCAACGAAAAAGGAAATGAAAGCTACAATGCCAAGGGAATCGATTATCAAATCATCGACTTCTTTGAAAATTAAAGTTCGCATCACGGACCATTTGGTTGGCTTTTTGAAGATTTCTCGTATCATTAAAAAATATCTTCCGATTTGCGATAAGTAACGAATTAACATCATAGGGTTTAAAATATTTTCAAAAATACGAAAATTGTTAAGACTTAATAAATAATACAGCAACCTTTCTGAAATTTGAGAAATATAATGTGGTAAAAAAATAAATGTATTGTTGAGAAACTCAAATATAAGCTATTTAGCTACTGAAGGCAAAGCTTCTAAAGCCGTTTTTTTGTATTCTTCTTTTTTTGTGAAATAAAAATCCATAACCCCCATAATATTTTTCTCATCCACAATGAGTTTAGATTTAGGGTCAGCAGTACAAAATTCAAGAAAAAGGGCCACTTCGTCCTCATGCAGTTCCAGCGTTTTAGTAAAAAAACTTTCGCTAAATGTATTTGTAGAAAATTCTTTAAAGTCAATTTCCTTAACTTTCTTCTTATCATACCCTTTTTTGTTTTTAAAAAGTTTGATAAGTTCTTTTCCCATTCTCATAAAATCCATTCCATTTTCAATGGATCCATCATATATTAATCTGTTTTTAGGAGAGGAATACTTGTCATCAAAATACTGACCATCTACATATTTTTGTGTATTCTGCGATACAGGTGAAAGCCTATTTTTTTTAATAATAACTTCTTTTAGAGCGATTGTTTTTTTAGTCAAAGAGATAACCAAATTATTTTTATTTATATCTTCTTGGCTCAATTGGATTCTATGATATTCATAATTGTCCGCAATAAAAACCAAGACATCACCTGCTTTGGCAAGAATAGAAAACTCCCCTTTATCATTCGTAGCCATAAATTCCTTAGAATCAGGATTTATAATATCAGCTACAACAAGCAAATTCTTGCAAACAACTTTGCCTATGATACGTTTTTTTGCTTGCGAAAAAGTACATTGACATATAAAAAGAAGGAGTACAACTACTAGTTTGATTTTCATAAAAGGAGTTAAATCTTGAAAGTAAAGGTAACAAATGTTGTCACATTGTTTTTGTAAGGAAGTTGTAACCTTTTGTTAATTCTTTTTTACGAGTTCGGTTTATGGTTTTGAATGTTCAGTAATAATCATTGATTACTTAAATATTTTAGCCTTCATTTTCTTCCAACGGTAATTTCTTATAAATTGGGCTTGTTCTATGGTTACCAATAAAGATTTTTTTTCTGATTTTGCTTTCCAAAATCCTTTCATATAATCTAAAAACAAAAGAGGTTTCTTTTTCATCATCGCTAGTTTTACCGAAGCAATTGCGGTAATAAAAAAGCCATAACCTAATGTGTAAAATGCTTCGCCTTGTTTGTAACGAGCCGTTTTGTTATAGTTTGCACCAGTTGGTTTCAAGTGTTTTACTTTCAGGCTTTCATCGGTTAGTACTTTCCAATTGTAAAACTTACACAATAATTCATCAACCGTATCCCAACCCATTGCTGGTTTGAGTCCGCCAATATCTTGAAAACATTTTTTGCGATAGGCTTTAAAAGCACCTCGAATATGATCTTTATCGGTTAAATTTTCTAGAATCCAATCGTCGTTTTTTTCGATGTAAGCAAAACCGCCAACCATTCCGACACTTTCATCGGATTTAAAATGTTTTATTATCGTTTCAAAATAATTTTTTGGAAAAATCAAGTCAGCATCGGCTTTAACAATGAAATCATAATCTTCACCCAAAGTTTCTAATCCCTTATGGAAAGCCTGAATTACTTTGCTTCCTGGTAGATGTATCGCTTCTGAAGTTGTAGTAATTACAGTCATAAACGGATATTTTTTGGCAAATTCTAAGGCGATTTTACCGGTATTGTCTGTAGAATTATCATTAACTACAATAACTTTAGAAGGTAAAACCGATTGATTTACCAATGATTCAAGTGTACGAGAAATAAATTTTTCTTCGTTATGCGCTGGAATTATAATATAATAGTTCATTGTATGTAGTAAGTTGTACAAATATCTTTATTTTTGTGGAATTAGAAAGCTAATTCCTTTGAAAAAAATATCAATTGCCTTTATTGAACTCGAAACTCATTCTGCGTTGTTAGAACAATGGTATTTTCTATTGAAGGAAATGAATGGTATCGATTTTCATTTTTTTGTACATCAAAAAGTCAAAGAAAAATTAACTGGAATTCCTGAAATTGCAATCACTTTAGTTCTAAATGCTTCCGAAATTGACCCTCAAATAGATGATTTTGATGCTGTGATTGTGAATACCTTTCATAGAAATTTTGAACAATACCAATATATTTTCAGAAACAAACCAACACTGATATTGATACATAACATCAATTTTAGTTTGTTTTTTAAGAAGCTTAATTTAAAAAACATCTGGCTCGAAAAAGAACGTTTTGTGTACTATTTGAAATTGTATTTTTTAGAAAAAATAAGTTCTAACCGAAAGTTCATTCAAAATGCTAGTAATTACGGTGTGCTTTCGCCTAATCTATTGGAAACAATAGCATCAAAAAACAGTAATTTATCTCTAAACACTCAAGTTGTATCTTTAAATTATTGTAAAAAATCTTCTTTTAAAACCTCCAAAAGCATTCATATTGTGATGCCTGGTAATGTTTCTAGAAAACGAAAAGATATCGACTTGGTTTTTGATGTTATTGCTGGGTTGAATCCAAAATCTAAATTGCAATTTACTTTTTTGGGTAAGCCCGAATCAAATGAAATTCTAAATAGAATCGAAAAACTGAAAGTGACTTGCCATCAAAATATAACGATACAGTATTATTCTAAATTTATTCCGTGGGAAGAATATTCAGATGTGATTTCAAAATCACATTTGTTATTGTGTCCAATCAAATCCAAAACTTCCTTTTATTGGGTTGATGAGGTGTATGGAAAGACCAAAGTGAGTGGTGCTGAAACGGATTGTATTTATAATGGAAAAGTGGGATTATTTCCCCAAACGTATCCCAAAATGCATTGGCACAATTTGTATTATGAAAATAGTGTAGATTTGTCTTTTATTTTAAATGAATTAACACTCGAAAATTTGGAAATGGAATATCAAAAACTAGACCGTTATTTAGACGATTATTCTTTTGAAAAAGTAAAAAATAAACTTGAAAATCAATTACTAGAATTGGCAAAAGCTCAATAAAATGTTGAAATTATTAATCAAATTAGCCTACAATTATTGGCCTTCATTATACAAAAAAAGATACTACAAAACATTAGACTCGCTTTCAACAGGAAACTACAAGTGCGAACCAGAATTGTTGTATTTGAATCAAATTTTGAAATCAGACTCTGTTTTTATAGATGTTGGGACTAATAAAGGAATTTATTTGTATCAAGCTGAAAAAGTAATTAAAACGGGAAAGATATATGGTTTTGAACCTAATAAAACGTTGGTAAATTATATTCAACCCTTGTTCCCAAACTCCACGTTATTTACCCAAGCTGTTTCGTCACAAACGGGTGTTTCGGTGCTAAACATTCCAAAAAAGGGATCAACTTTGCAAGACACACGAGCTTCACTAGAAGCTTTGGGAGATGATGTAGAGCGTATTGAAATTGAAACCACTACGCTCGACGATTGGGCAAAACAGCAAAATTGTACAAAAATTGATGTAGTTAAAATTGATGTAGAAGGACATGAATTGGATTCAATCAAAGGATGTGGAAAGATTTTAGAGAAAATAAAGCCCATTTTTATTATCGAAATCGAATTGCGTCACGCAAAATACCCAATTGAAGAAATTTTTAATTTTATTTTAAATTTTGGTTATGATGTGTTTTATTTCAACCGAAAAACGCTCCAAACTAGTGCTTTTGATTATACAAAAATGAATGATTTTCAAAAAGACGAATATCTGAATGATTTTAATTTGTATATCAATAATTTTATATTTATTCCAAATTCAAAATAAATGGGCGTAGTTGCTAGGCAAAGTATTAAGTATGGTTTCGTTGGGTATTTCAGTGTTTTGATTGGGATATTCTCGACGCTTTTTATTTATCCTAACGACTTGGAGTTTGCTGGGAAATTGCAGTTTATTTTGCCGACAGCCTTACTTATTTTTCCTTTGGTTTCCATAGGGATTATTCCAGCCAATATTCGATTTTTTCCTCGATTGTCAAAAACAAACGATCATTTTAATTTGCTGAAATTTTCGGCATTGTTCTTAATTTCAAATTTTATTTTTGTTACAATCCTTTTTTTTATTGCCTCTTTTTTGTTTCCTCGAATTCAAAAAATGGATATTTGGCAAATGGCACTCTATGTTTTTCCTGTATTGTTTATATTATCGCTTATTCAATTGATTTCTAAATACATCTCAATAAAAAAAAGAATTGTTGTTCCAAATATTTTAGAAAATGTTTTGCCTAAACTGGGAATGATTTCTGCTTTTTTAGCCTATTCGCATTTTAATTTTTCTGAAAAAAACGCCATTTTAGTTTTTGTCTCTTTCTTTGTTTTGGCTTTGTTTGGAATGGTTGTTTATTTGTTAAAATTAGATGCAATTCCAGCTAAAACCTCATTTCAATTTTTAAAAGAAAATAATTTTCAAAAGGAATTGTTGACTTTTTCGTTTTACACTTTTTTTGGAAGTTTAGGCTCTGTAGTTGCTTTGAATATTGATACCTATATGATTGGCGAATTTTTAGGCTATTCTGATATCGCTATTTACAACACGTCTTTCAATTTGGTGCGTATGATTACAGTTCCAGCTTTGGGCGTGTACACTATTTCGGCACCAATTATTGCGGACTATATCGAAAATAATAAGCTTAAAGAGCTTAAAGATTTGCATCATAAAACGTCATTATATTTGTTTACTTTGGGAGCGGTTTTGTTTTCGTTGATTGTTGTTGGTATCGATGACTTGTTTCTTTTGATGAAAAATGGAGCAATACTCTCACAAGGTAAAAACGTGATTTATATTATGGGATTTGCACTTTTATTTGATTTAGCAACGGGTTTTAATGGATATATTATTACCAATTCAAAATATTATAAGTTTAATAATACGACTACTTTTGCACTTGCTTTTTTGACTATTAGTAGTAATTTATTTTTTATTTTTTATCTAAAACTTGGAATTATTGGTGTTGCCACAGCTACATCTATTTCTATCACGTTGTATAATGTGATAAAGATTTGGTTTAATTACAAAAAATTTGGTGTACACCCATTCAGTAATCAATACTTTTATAGTATTGGTTTTATTATTTTGTCAATTCTGATTGGATTTATATTGCCTAATTCTGACAGTAAGTCTCTGAATTTATGTTACAAACCGTTTGTGGTACTGATTTTGTTTTTTGTTGGAAATTCTATTTTTAAAGTGATTCCAATTGCGGAATTAGTGCCTAAAAAAATCAAACATTTTTTTAGCAGCGGTACACAATCGCATTAATATTCATTCCAGCACCAACGGAGGCAAAAATAATCACATCCCCTTTATTTAATTCTTGATTTTCTATTTGATTTTTTATCAATAAATCATACAATGTTGGAACGGTAGCTACACTGGAATTTCCAAGTTTGTGAATGCTCATAGGCATTACACCATCAGGAGGATTTTGATTGTATAATTTAAAAAAGCGATGAATAATGGCTTCGTCCATTTTCTCATTTGCCTGATGAATTAAGACTTTCTTGACTTCAGAAATAGTAACACCACTTTCTTCGAGACATTCTTTCATTGCTTTTGGGACTTCGATCAATGCAAATTCGTATATTTTTCGTCCATACATTTTGATGTAACGAACATCTTCATCTAGATTTTTATTGTATGAATTCCCAAAAAATAAATAATCAGCTTCATTAGTTGCGAAAGTAGCAGAAGCGTGTGCTAGAATGCCACCTTCTTCATTGCTAGCTTCAATAATTGTTGCACCAGCACCATCAGAATAAATCATACTGTCACGATCGTGAATGTCTACAACTCTTGATAAAGTTTCGGCGCCAATAACCATACACTTTTTTGCCATTCCAGCCTTGATGAAGGCATTGGCTTGAATTACGCCTTCTATCCAACCAGGACAACCAAAGAGGATATCGTAAGCAACACATTTTGGGTTTTTAATGGCTAGTTTTTGTTTCACCCTAGCTGCCAAACTAGGTACTGCATCTGCTTGAATAGCACGATGTTTTACATTACCAAAATTGTGTGCAAAAATGATATAATCTAAAGTTTCGGGGTCAATTTTGGCGTCTTCAATTGCCTTTTGTGCCGCAAAAAACGCAAGATCTGATGTGACAAGGTTTGAATTAGCATAACGACGTTCCTCGATGCCAGTGATTTGTTTGAATTTTTGGGCAACTACATCATTTGGATACGGAAAAGGCGTCCCATCTTCATTTAGAAATTCGTGATTTTCAAAATCTAAATTGGTAACTATTTGATTCGGAATATAGCTTCCAGATCCCGTTATTTTGATATTCATTTGGAAAAATATTTTTTTGCTAAAGTATCAATTATATCTTCTTTTTTATTCAAATGATTTATAATTTATACATTATTACGAAATATTCAATTAACATTATCTTAATTTATTGATAATATAAAAATTATTGATTTTGTTGAATAATTTTAATTTGCATTATGGTAGCAATACTTAACGCTTGAGTTTTTATTTTTTCAGAATTTTCGCCTGAAAAATTTTCATCAACAGTTTTATAAAAATGGTTTAGCCAAATATCGAAAAGTTCTTTGGTAAGATGTTCTTTTTTGTCTATATCCAGATGAATTTGAGTCAAATTTTTGGTGTAACCTCCAGTTCCTAAAATGGCTTGGGACCAAAATGTCACTAAAATAGGTAAATGTTCTTCAATTTTAATTTTTACAACATCGGTGAAAATATAACTTATAGATTTATCTGAGAGTAGTTTTTTATAAAATTCGTCTACTAATACATATAAATCTTCTTGATTTTGAATGTCTTTCATTAAGGTTGTTCTATTATTTAACTCGTTTGTCTAATTCCGATTTTGGAAGATGTAATAATCTTCCCAGTTGTTTCCCATCTCTAAAAGTGGTAGCTCGCAATATTATTTTTGTATTTGGAATTTCAAATGGTACAGTATATATTGTAGATTTTTTGTTCGGAAATGTACTGTCTAGGGTATAATAAATAGTAGTAGAATTGGTTTCGCACGAAAGTGCACACATTATTTTTTCTCCTTCTTTATATACTTTTATAATTGGGTCATAAACCGCTTTACAAATGTCTATTTCTTCTTTATCAAAAATGGAAAAGTGATAGTCTATTTTTTTTGAAAAAGCATCCCAATTTTTTGATTCTCTTGGCGACCATAATGATTCTGAAATTGCCAATGCTCTAGGATAAGTCATATAAAAAGCGTGAGATAAATTTGGGACTTGTTCGGTCCATAAATTGCCTTGTCCTCCAAGGATAAGCTTTTCATCAACGCCATCAGGAACTGGGTTGAATTCGTACGTTTTTTTTAAAGATAAGTCAGCATATACTGTTTCTTCAATGCTTTTGTCGCCTTGAGTATAATCTAGATAGCAATATTGAGTAGGCGACATTACCACTTTATGACCTGCTTTTGCAGCTTCAATCCCACCTTTCATTCCTTGCCAGCTCATTACTGCTGCGCCATCAGCTAATCCTCCGTATAATATTTCGTCCCAGCCAATCATTTTTTTACCTTTGGAAGTAATAATTTTTTCCACTCGTTTCATAAAGTAAGATTGCAACTCAAGGCTGTTTTTGAGATTATTGCATTCCATTAATTTTTGACAGTTTTTGTCAGCTTCCCAATAGCCGTGATATGCCTCGTCACCACCTACGTGAATGTATTCGCTAGGGAATAATAGTGCCACTTCACCGTATATTTTATCAAGAAAATCATACACATTTTCGTCAGATGGATTTAGAGTGTTTTCTACTAGCATTTTAAATTTTCCTTCGCCATACCATTCCGAAAATTTGAATCCACAACTTACCATTTTTGGTTCTTTTTTGGTAGACAATTCAGGATAAGCGGCTAGTAGCGCCATACTGTGTCCTGGAACATCAATTTCAGGAACAATAGTGATGTGTCTTTCTTTAGCATAAGCCACAACTTCCTTTATTTGATCTTGGGTGTAAAATCCACCATAGGTTTTAGGTTCTGAGGCGGTTGGTGCTTCTCTGGTTCGAAATTTACCGGTTCTTTCTGCTCGCCAAGCACCAATTTCAGTTAGTTTTGGGAGTGATTTTATTTCTATTCTCCAGCCTTCATCATCAGTCAAATGCCAGTGAAAAACATTAAATTTATAGCGTGACATTAAGTCAATATAGGATTTTACTTCTGCAACTGTAAAAAAATGGCGACTCACATCTAGCATCAATCCACGCCATCCCATTTTAGGATAATCATTTATAATGCAATTGGTCATTTTTTGATTTTCTGTAAACCAAGGAAAAAGTTGGTCTAAAGTTTGAATACCTCTAAATATTCCTTCATTTTGTGAAGCGACCAATTCAATTGTGTTATCATTACATTTTATAGAATATTCTTCAGGATTTTGATTCGAAATATCATTTAGATTGATGTTCAATTCAATTGATTTTATGGTTTGTTTTTCATTTAAGGCAACTTCATAACCTTTTTTTTCTAGTAATTGCTTGAGATATATTATTTCAAAAGCTAAAGAATCACTCATAGTATTGATGTTGATTTTTTTTGTCAACTCAAATTTTACATCTTTATATTCAATAGTTTGTGGTTCAGGAATAATGTGATGTTGAGAAAATAGTGATGAACAAAATAGAAGAATCAGAAAAGAAATTTTTTTAGAGAAATTCATTTTAGAAAATTTTAATAATTTTGTTATTGGACTCAAATATTAAATGAATTCAATCAAAGATAAAAACAAATTTCGAGTTTCTTGATGTTTTAAGATTTCTATATAAATTTGTTTCGAAGTTATAAAAAAACCCTTTCAAATTCTAAATTCTGAAAGGGTTTGTGTTTTTATACATATTATTAATTCTCCATATAAGCTTCAATTGGCGCACAACTACAAACCAAATTTCTATCGCCATACGCTTCGTCAACTCGACGGACCGTTGGCCAAAACTTATTTTCGGCAATATAATCTAATGGAAATGCTGCTTGTTCACGTGTGTATGGAAAATTCCAAGTATCAGTTGTAACCATCATTAAAGTATGTGGCGCATTTTTCAAGATATTGTTTTTATCCTCTATTGTGGCAGCCTCAATTTCTTTACGAATTGAAATCATAGCGTCACAAAAACGATCTAATTCATCTAGATCTTCACTTTCTGTTGGCTCAATCATCAAAGTTCCAGCTACCGGAAAAGAAACGGTTGGTGCATGGAAACCATAATCCATTAATCGTTTGGCAATATCAGTTACTTCAATTCCTTTTTCTTTGAATGGGCGACATTCTAGAATCATTTCGTGAGCCGCACGACCCATTTCACCAGAATATAGCGTGGCATAATGACCGTTTAATCTTTCTTTAATATAATTGGCATTCAAAATAGCGTGTTTGGTAGCACTTGTTAAACCTTCTGCTCCTAACATACAAATGTATCCGTAAGAAATCAAGCAAGCCAAAGCCGAACCCCAAGGTGCTGCCGAAATTGCAGTAATCGCTGATGTTCCGCCAGTTTGAATGATTGGATTGGTTGGTAAAAAAGGCACTAACTGTGGCGCTACACATATTGGACCTACACCTGGTCCACCACCTCCGTGAGGAATTGCGAATGTTTTATGAAGATTCAAATGGCAAACATCAGCGCCAATAGTTGCAGGATTAGTCAATCCTACCTGAGCGTTCATATTTGCACCATCCATATAGACTTGTCCGCCATTGTCGTGAATGAGTTTTGTAATTTCAATAATAGCACTTTCGAAAACACCGTGAGTTGATGGATACGTTACCATCAAACACGAAAGATTGTCTTTATGAAGTATTGCTTTTTCCCGTAAATCATCCACATCGATATTTCCGTTTTCCAATGTTTTGGTAACAACTACTTGCATTCCAGCCATTGCTGCTGAAGCAGGATTGGTGCCGTGGGCTGAAGATGGAATCAAGGCAATATTTCGGTGATAATCGCCACGAGATTGATGATACGCACGAATAACCATCAGTCCTGCATATTCGCCTTGTGCGCCAGAATTGGGTTGTAAAGTAGTGCCAGCAAAACCAGTGATTACATTCAATTGTTGTTCTAATTTGGTTAACATTTCTTGATAACCTTGTGCTTGATCCAGTGGTGCAAATGGGTGAATGTTGTTCCATTGTGCCGTGCTTAATGGCAGCATTTCTGAAGCGGCATTCAATTTCATCGTACAAGAACCTAGCGAAATCATAGAATGATTCAAAGCTAAATCTTTGCGTTCTAGCATTTTTATGTAACGCATCAAAGCCGATTCGGAATGGTATTTGTTGAAAACATCGTGTTTCAAGAATGCTGATTTCCTTTCTAAATTGGATGGAAATTGATTCCCGTTTTGCAATCCTGAAATTGTTGTTGCTTGTTTTCCATTGGCTTGTGCGAAAATAGAAATAATCGTATTCAAATCGTCAATGGAAACCGTTTCGTTTAATGAAATGGAAATCGTATTGTCGTCGATATAATAAAAGTTAACTTCGTGTTTTTCTGCAATTTGTTTTACTTTTTTGGCATCGATTTTAATAACAATAGTGTCAAAATAAGCAGAATTGATTTGGTATAAACCTAATTTTTCTAATTCGTTTGCCAAAGTTACTGCAGAAGCGTGTACTTTTCCTGCAATATATTGCAATCCTTTTGGTCCGTGGTATACGGCATACATTCCAGCCATAACTGATAAAAGCACTTGTGCTGTACAAATGTTAGATGTTGCTCTATCACGTTTAATGTGCTGTTCGCGAGTTTGCAATGCCATACGCAAGGCACGATTTCCGTCGGTATCGATGGTTACGCCAATGATTCTGCCGGGCATACTGCGTTTGTATTCTTCTTTTGTAGCAAAATAAGCGGCGTGTGGTCCACCATAACCTAGCGGAATTCCGAAACGTTGTGTAGTTCCAAGAACTACATCAGCTCCGATTTCGCCTGGAGGAGTTAAGATGGCTAAACTCAAAATATCTGCAGCAACAGCCACTTTTATTTCGTTTGTTTTTGCTTTTGCGATAAATCCAGCATAATCATGAATTTGTCCGAATTTGCCTGGATATTGAAGGATTGCTCCAAAAAATTGAGTTGAAAAATCGAAAGTTTCGTGGTTTCCAACAACCAATTCCACACCAATAGGAGTGGAGCGAGTTTGTAAAACCGATAAGGTTTGTGGTAAAATTTCTTCTGAAACGAAGAACTTGCAAACATTATTTTTCTTTTGGTCGCGAGATCGAACATCAAAAAGTAACGCCATAGCTTCGGCTGCTGCTGTTCCTTCGTCTAGTAAAGAAGCGTTTGCAATTTCCATTCCAGATAGTTCAATAACGGTAGTTTGAAAATTCAAAATGGCTTCCAAACGACCCTGAGCAATTTCGGCTTGATATGGGGTGTAAGCGGTGTACCACCCCGGGTTTTCCAATACATTTCGTTGAATTACAGCTGGAACAATAGCTTGATTGTAACCCAAACCAATATAGGATTGAAAAACTTTATTTTTGTTTCCTAAAGCTGCAATGTGCTTTGCAAACTCATATTCGGTCATTGCAGGTGCTAAATCTAAATCTGATTTTAATCGGATATCATCTGGTAGTGTTTCATAAATAAGTTGTTCTAAAGATTCAACTCCTATGGTTTTCAACATTTTCGGAAGGTCGTTTTCCGTTGTACCAATGTGACGTAAAGCAAAAGCATCTGTTTTCATATTGTAATAAAAAGTGTTGTGTTTTTTGAAAGTACAAATTTATAGATAATTATCAAAAACAACTGCTTTTTGACGGTCTATTTCTGTCATTTTTTCAACTAAAAGCATTTCTTATTAACAGTTTGATTAATTTTGTTGAATGAGAATTTTAAAGGAAGGATTAGATTTTTATATAAACACAAGCATTCACGTTGCTATTGCAGTTTATGCCTTAGTACAAATCACAAAATTATCTTTAAATGTTTCGACAAATTTGAATTTGGATTATTTCATTTTTTTTGGAACAATTGTTGGTTATAATTTCTTAAAATATTTTGAAATATTTTGGGTTAGAGTTTTAAATTTTAAAAATAGTTATTCAATTTTTTTGGTTAGTTTGATAGCTATTTTTGGAATGATTTATTATTTTTTTAAGCTGGAATTGGATTTTAAAGTATCGTTTTTGAAAATAGGATTTGTCGTTTTATGGTATCCGTTTTTGAGGAAATATGGATTGCTAAAAATGTTTGTAGTGGCATTTTGTGTGACCTACATCAGTCTTTATATTCCTTTATCTCATTATGGTTTTAAAGGGAACGATATTTTTGTTTTTTTACTTCAAAGGTTTTTGATTGTGATTTGTCTTTTAGTTCCTTTAGAAATTGTTGATGTTGAAAAAGATGCCAAAACGATAATTACGTTACCCCAAAAAATAGGAATTCAGAATACAAAGTTTTTAGGCTATTTTTTGTTGATTTTATTATTGGTGATAGATTTTTTTGTGCTCAAATTTTATATTGAAGTGGTTGTTGCAATTGTCATTTCCATTTTTATTTTCTTTTCAAATGAAAAGCGATCTAAATATTATGTTTCTTTTTGGGTAGAAAGTATTCCTGTTTTTTGGTGGTTTTTACTTTTGATTTTCAGCTAAATTTTTCAAAACCTTATTTCTTTCCATAATGAAATGGGTTAAATGTTTTTTCAAAAACAAAGCATTAAACAATTTTCCAATTATTCCGAAAGGCGTTTCATATTCCAAGTTGTCAGTCATAATTGTTTTGTTATTTTTTTCTTCAAAAAAATGTTCGTGCTTGAACGATTTGAATTTTCCTTCTTCCATTTCATCTACAAAATAATCGTAAAAATTCATTGCTGTCATTCTGCTTTTGTGAGTAAGATAAAATCCAAAATGTTTACCCCTCCATGTAACGGTTTCATTAAGATTTATCAATCCAGAAGTTACGCCTGCAATTGCGGTTTCATTAGTGTTGCTTGCTGAATCTTGATGAACGTCAATATTTCTAGACAAGTCAAAAACGATTTGTTTTGGTGCATTTATGATGGTTGTGAGATGAATGGCTGTCATTATTGAATTAAATTTTCAATTGCTTTCTCTAAAGTGTCATATTTATATTGAAATCCGTTTTCTTGTAATCGTTTTGGAATGACGTTTCTGCTTTTTAAAACTAATTCTGGTTCTGTTCTTATGAAAAATGAACCTATTTCGAGCAAGAATTCACTTGTAGAAATTCCAAAAGGAGCTCCAATTATTGTTCGAAGTGTTTTCATAAATTCGTAATTTGCGATTGGTTTTGGCGAAACAATATTCACAACTCCAGTCATTTCTTTTTCAAGTGTAAATTCAATTGCTTTTGCAAAATCTTTTTCGTGAATCCAACTAATGAATTGATTTCCTTTTCCTTGTTTGCCACCAAATCCAAATTTGGCAAGCGTTTTTATTGGAATAAATGCACCCCCATTTTTTCCCAAAACTATTGAAGTTCGCAATGCAGTTTTTAAAGTTTCTGGAGTTTCTATTTCAAAAAATACTTTTTCCCAAGATTTTGCAATATTCATTGAAAAGTCATCGCCTATTTCGCCGTCAATTTCATCCATTTGTTTGTCCAATGAAAATCTATAAATGGTAGATGTTGATGAATTTAGCCAATGTTTTGGTGGATTTTTACATTTTAAAACAGCTTCGTTTAGAATTTTTGTACTATCAATTCGGGAATTGTAAATTTCTTTTTTATTGGCATCAGTATACCTACAATCTACAGATTTTCCAGCAAGATTTATCAAAGCTGATGCGTTTTCTAATTCATTTTCCCATCCAGAAAGTGTTTTGGCATCCCAATTTACATATTTTATAGTATTTGAAATTTTAGATTTTCCACGAGTTAGAATAATAATTTCATCAAATTTATTTTTGAAATGCTCCACTAAAACGCGACCTAAAAATCCTGTTCCAGCAGCAATAATTAATTTTTTCATAATTATAAATTTAAGATAATTAATAAAGCAATAATTCGATACAATACCCAAGTAAATGATAAGTATGATGGTAATTCTAGAATTTTTACTCTTCTAAAATGTTCTGAAAACATAATCCCAACGGTTATTCCAAACCAACTTAAAATTACTATTTCAGGAACGATTGCAAATGTATGGAGTATAATTATTGGCATTAAAATAATTGAACCCATTAATGAAACGGTCATTAAATTTCCTAGATAATTTAGGACAGTTTTTTTATCAAATTTAAATAGAAATACACTTTGAAAAACCATTTGACCAAGCGCTAAAATAAGTTCTCGGGCAATATTTGTTTTGGGTAAACCGTTTATCATTTCAGAAAAAAAGAACAAACTGAAAGTGGTAATTATGGTTGCAAATGCAATATAAAAAAACCGATATTTGTAATTAAAATCAGGAACACATTGTGGTTTAATTGCTGGATTTATTTTACTTGGAATAATTACTTTTCGATTGTATGAAATGAAAGAATATAGTTTTTTTAGAAAATAATAGGTTGGTTTTAGATTGCCTACTTTTTCCATCCAAGGAAAAGAATGACCAACAACTTTCAGTAAACTATTGATACCGTAAATTACAGTTTTATTTTTGGTGTCTATTAAAGCGATTTCGTTTGAAGCACGTTTTATATCTACAAAAATCTCTTCCTCTTCACTGAGTTGGCAATAGGGTTTTTTGCCATTTTCGTCCAGCATTCCAGCTGTTATGAAGCCTTTCGTGTACACACGACAAAGTGGGCAATCTTCATCGTAGAGTAAGGTTTGGTTAATTAAGGTTTTCATTTTATCATTTTTTTACCTTCAATCGTAATTTTTGAACCTAATGCAAGAAATGTAGAAGTAGGTTTTAAATCTTGTAAAAATGTAAAGTCTTTACCATAAATACTTTCAAAATCCACATCAATTTTATAATCTAATACTTGTAATTGTTGCCATCTTGGATGTGTGACTTCATATTCAATAGTTGTTGATTCATTATATTTAGTGTATCCAAAATAATGTTCGGTTATGAATTCGGCTTCTGAATTTTCTTCAATTGGAATGGCATTTTTAGTAGTTGTCATTGTAATGGAATTCCAGTTGCCGTCTTTTTTCCATTCGTATTGAAATGATTTTGAAGTTTCATTTTCAGTTCTTGAATGACGCATTTTTAAGGTTTGATACTGTTCTTTATACAATGTATTGGCAACAATAGTAATGGCGTTTTTTGGAACAATTTCTTTTATAAAAACGACACCTCTTTTCCATTGCCCATCCTCAAAACGTTTTACATAAAATCGTAGATTCACTTCTTCAAAATTGATGTGAAAGGGAATTTTGAGTCCTAAAATTTTCACATTTTCAAACATAAAACCTATTAAACTGATGTAGCATTTTCCATTCCATAAATCGAGTTCGGTTCCTTTTGGAATGTGTTTTTCTAATATTTGTGGATTGATTTCATAGTTTATTAAGACTAAATCATTCCACTCTGCGGTTAAGAAGCTCATTTTTTATAATTTTTGTTTGTAAATAATAAAAGTTAAAAAGAAGATTAAGAAAGCTGGAATTGCAAATAACCAATCTATACTATGTTGATCCCAAATCAAGAAAAATAAGATTACTAAAATAAAATAAATATAAATCAATTTATTTTTTGGAAACATAATTATAAATATAATAGCAGCAATAACTTGTAAGAATCCAGTAGCAGGCAATCCGTAGCCGCCCATAAGTAGAAATAGCAGTGCAATTATATTGATGATTTTTGTTGTTTTGAATAAAGTTTTCATTTGTTTTTGTTTTAAACTTTCAGAAAAAAATGAAAGTTATTATTAAATTTTTTTATGTTACTTCATTATTTTTAAAACCAATCTTCCCAACCAGTTTTCATTAAATTCGGTGATTTTGTCGAGCATATTATCTGCTTTTAAAACAAAATCATACAGTTTAGTAGTTTGATCTATAAAGTGTTTTTCTTCTTTTGTATTGTCTGAAGTGATAGATGAAACCTCTTTCAATACTTTTAAAGCCGGTTTGATTTCACGTTTGCTTCGTTCTCTAGAAATTTTTACAGCCAACTCATCAAGATTTTTTTCGGCAGTGAAAAATTCTCTACGTTCACCAGCTTTGTATTCTTTGTAAACAATGCCCCAATCCATTAAAGCACGTAAATTCATCGAAGCATTTCCACGAGAAATTTGAAGTTCGTCCATAATATCTTCCATAGAAACGGGTACGCTAGAAACCATTAACAACGCGTGAATTTGCGCCATAGTTTTGTTAATTCCCCATTGAGAGCCTAAGGCTCCCCATGTTTGTACGAACTTATTTTTTGCTTCTTTGAATTCCATACAACAAATATAGTAAATGTTTTTGAACTTTCAATAATAAATGAAAGTTCATTTAAAAAATAATTTGAAATTAATAATATTGGTGGTTAAGTATTATTTTTTTATAGTTTTGAAGTAATTAATCTGTTAGGGTTGATTAACCTAAACCAACCCAGCCCTTTTCAACAACGCATCAGCCTTTGGTTCTTGACCTCTAAAACGTTTGTACAATTCCATTGGCAATTCAGTTCCGCCTTGCGAAAGAACATTGTCTTTGAATTTGGTTGCAGTTTCCTTATCAAAAATTCCTTTTTCTTGGAAATACGCAAACGCATCAGCATCGAGAACTTCTGCCCATTTGTAACTGTAATATCCTGAAGAATAACCGCCAGCAAAAATGTGCGAAAACGAAACTGACATACAATTTTCGGCAACATCTGGAAATAACGTAGTGGTTTCAAAAATCGATTTCTCGAAGGCTTTGATATCCGAAATTTCGGTTGGATTGTTACTATGAAAAGCCATATCCAATAAGCCGAAACTCAATTGTCGTAAGGTTGCCATTCCTTCCTGAAAACTTGCTGATTCTTTGATTTTTTCGACATATTCTTGCGGAATAATTTCGCCTGTTTGGTAATGTTTAGCAAATAAAGCTAACGCTTCTGGTTCGTAACACCAGTTTTCCATAACTTGACTTGGCAATTCGACAAAATCCCAAAAAACCGATGTTCCAGATAAACTCGGATAAACCGTATTCGCCAACATTCCATGCAAACCGTGACCAAATTCGTGAAACAAGGTCGTTACTTCATTGAATGTTAAAAGTGATGGTTTTGTTTCTGTTGGTTTGGTAAAATTACAAACATTAGAAACGTGTGGACGCTCGTTTTTTCCGTCCTTTATATATTGTGATTTGAAACTGGTCATCCAAGCGCCATTTCGTTTGCCTTTTCTTGGAAAAAAATCAGCGTAAAATACAGCAACTAGTTCTTCAAATTCGTCTTTAACTTCATAGGTTGTGACTTCTTCGTGGTATTTGTCAATATCAAAAACTTCGGTAAATGTCAATCCGAATAATTTATTGGCAATGGTAAAAGCACCATCTAAAACTTTTTCTAATTGAAAATAGGGTTTCAATTTTTCGTCATCCAAATTGAATAATTTCTGTTTTAATTTTTCTGAATAATAGGACGAATCCCATTTTTGAAGTTGGTCAATTCCGTCCAAATCTTTTGCAAATGCTGCTAATTCTGTAAATTCACGTTTAGCTGCTGGTTTTGCTTTTTCTAATAAATCATTCAGGAACGATTTTACTTTTTCAGGATTTTGTGCCATTCGTTCTTCAAGAACAAAGTGAGAATGGGTTTTATATCCTAATAAATTGGCACGTTCGAAACGCAATTTGGCAATTTTTAAAGTGATTTCTTGATTGTCGAATTCGTTATTTTGAAAGCCTTTTTTACCAGAAGCAATTGCGATTTCTTTTCTCAACTCGCGATTGTCCAAATAAGTCATAAACGGCAAATAACTTGGCATATCTAAAGTGAAAATGTACCCTTCTAAATCTTTCGATTTGGCTAACGATTTTGCTGCTTCAATTGCACCTTCTGGCAAACCTTTTAAATCAGATTCATTGGTAATATGCAATTGATAATTGTTGGTTTCTGCCAAAATATTTTCGCCATAAGTAAGTTTTAATTTGGCAAGTTCGGTATCAATTTCACGAAGTTTCGATTTTTTTTCTTCAGATAAAAGTGCCCCATTTCTAGAAAAACTTTTGAATTTTTTATCTAATAAAGTAGTTTGTTCAATTGAAAGATGTAGATTTTCCTTTTGTTCGTAAACGGTTTTTATTCTTTTAAACAAATCTTCGTTTAAAGTAATGTCATTGCTGAATTCAGTTAATAAAGGTGTAACTTCTTGAGCGATTTTTTGCATTTCGTCACTGGTTTCTGCAGAATTTAAGTTGAAGAAAATAGAGGATAATCTATCTAAAGCACTTCCTGAAAATTCGAGTGCTTCGATGGTATTTTCAAAAGTTGGTTTTTCGGCATTGTTAGTTATGGCATCGATTTCTGCTCTTGCTGATTGTATGTTTTCGATAAATGCAGGTTGGTAATCTTCGATTTTTATAGAAGAAAACGGTGCTGTATCGTGTTTGGTTTGGAATTTTTGAGTAAGTAATTTCATTGTAACATTTTTTTGTTTTGAACCATTAAGAAATTAAGTTTCATTTAGAATATAAAAACTAAATGAAACTTAACTTCTTAATGTTAAAATTATTTTTTTAAATCTTCAGACGATTTATCGACAGCTTCTTTCAATCCTTCTTTATACAAAATGATTTTATCTAAAACGGATTTATCGGAAGTTCCGATGATTTGTGCAGCAAGAATTCCAGCATTTTTCGCACCGTTTAAAGCAACAGTTGCCACAGGAACTCCGCCTGGCATTTGCAAAATAGACAAAACCGAATCCCAACCATCGATTGAATTGCTCGACTTTACTGGAACACCAATCACAGGCAATGGAGACATCGAGGCCACCATTCCTGGTAAATGCGCTGCGCCACCAGCACCAGCAATAATCACTGAAATGCCACGAGTGTGCGCATTTTTGCTAAAATCAAATAGTTTTTCGGGTGTTCTGTGTGCAGAAACAATATCGACTTCGGTTTCGATTTCGAATTCTTTTAGGATGTCGATTGCTTCTTGCATTATGGGCATATCGGAAATGGATCCCATTATTATGGCTACTTTCATTTTTTTTTCATTTAAAGATTGAAAAATTTAAAGATTAAAAAATTTAATTGGACTAAAATCTTTCAATCATTAAATCTTTTAATTATTCAATTTTTGTACTTATCACTCTAATGCTATTCTTCACTTCTTCCGCAATTTTTCTAGCAGCTTTCATATCTTCATTCACAATGGTTACGTGTCCCATTTTACGGAAAGGACGTGTTTCTCTTTTTCCATAAATATGTGGTGTTACACCATCAATGGCCATTATTTTTTCGATGTTTTCATAAATAACGTTACCCGAAAATCCTTCTTCACCAACAAGATTCACCATAATTCCAGCCACTTTACTATCAGTATTTCCTAATGGAAGATTCAAAATGGCTCGAATATGATTTTCAAATTGTGAGGTGTAACTGGCTTCAATCGTATGGTGTCCAGAATTGTGAGGACGTGGAGCAACTTCATTAACTAAAATTTTATCATCTTGGGTTTGAAACATTTCAACAGCTAATAATCCAATATGATTGAAATGTTCGGAAACTTTCAAAGCAATTTCGATGGCTTTTTGAGCAATTTCTTCGTCAATTCTTGCTGGACAAATCACATATTCTACTTGGTTTGCTTCGGGATGAAATTCCATTTCTACAACTGGATAATTCTTTACTTCTCCGGATGAATTTCGAACCACAATAACAGCCAATTCGTTTTTGAAAGCCACCATTTCTTCTGCAATGCATTCCACTTCGGGCAAATCGATTAAATCTAAAGTCGATCGAACAATTTTCACACCATTGCCATCATAGCCAAATTGAGCGCATTTCCAAACAAATGGAAAATCTAATTTGTTTTTTTCTAACGATTTTTTTAAATCATTTAAACCTACAAACCGTTGGTGTTTTGAAGTTGGGATATTATTTTCGATATAAAAATCTTTCTGAAAACCTTTGTTCTGAATTAATCGCAACGTTTTTGGTGATGGATAAACAGGCAATCCTTCTGCTTCCAGTTTGTCTAAAGCGTCAAGATTTACATTTTCGATTTCGATAGTGAGCAAATTAACCAATTTCCCGAATTGATAAACCGTTTCATAATCCATCAAATTGCCACGAAAGAATTTTGTGGCTCCAAATTGGCTTGGCGCTTCTGAACTTGGATCTAAAATATAAGTTTGAATATCGAATTTTCGGGTTTCAGCCAACAACATTTTGCCGAGTTGTCCGCCACCGAGAATACCTAGTTTAAAATCGGAAGAAAAAAAGTTCATTAATTGTGTGTTTACGCAAAGATAAGATAATCAATTTATTTTATTCAAAAATTTCTTTACAATACTTTTATACCCAGGTGAGGGAAATTCTATTTCTTTTTCTAAAATAATCTTCAATTCCGGATAAATCCAAGCTGATTTTTTTCCAGTTTCAATTAGGATTTTTACGGCGTGGTGTTTCACGGCAACACGATAATCTGAAATCAACCAATCAAAACTGGATTCGGTTATTTGTTCGAGTTGATTTTCGGTTAGATAATTTTTTTTAGAATTATCCTGAACCAAAAACGCTAGAAATCTTGAAACACATCGTATGGCACTATCATTTTGTAGTTTGTTTATTTGATCGCAAATCAAATCCAAAAAAGGAAAAGACAAATCCAATTGTTGTTCAAATACTTTTTCAAGAATATAACATCCTCTAATGTGAAGTTTGTTGTCTACTTTGAACGAAAATAAAACTAATTCCTCAACTAAATGAGGATTTTGGATAATAAAGTCCCTATTGTTAATGCGATTTTGAGTATGTGCTGAACTTTTTTCTATTCTTTGGAGTAATTCTAAATTCATACTTCAAATGTAAATAAAATACAGTTACTCAATACTAATTTCTTATATTTGCAAATTATTCTACAACACAAATATGGATATTCAACTTCACGACAAGCAGTTTACGCCTTTTATTTCGGCAGAAGAAATTGATTTTGCACTAACCAATATTGCCAAACAAATAGAAGATGATTTTGCTGACGAAACGCCTGTTTTTGTAGGTGTTTTGAATGGTGCTTTTATGGTGGTTTCTGATTTATTGAAGAA
Source organism: Flavobacterium sp. (assembly GCF_031422135.1). Lineage (GTDB taxonomy): Bacteria > Bacteroidota > Bacteroidia > Flavobacteriales > Flavobacteriaceae > Flavobacterium. Next base: position 80,408 of record NZ_JANOQD010000014.1, read on the forward strand.
ATACAATTCACCTTGCGAAGTGAGTTTTATAAAGTTAGCTTCTTATGAAGGAACGACTTCTACTAGCAATGTTAAGCAGATCATTGGTCTTAATCAAAATCTTGAAGGCAGAACAGTAATCGTTGTTGAAGATATTGTTGATACGGGCAGTACACTCGAAGAATTGAAAAATTTATTCAAATTGCAAAACGTGAAACATTTCAAAATCGCTACGCTTTTCTTAAAACCAGATGCTTACAAAAAAGACATCAAACTGGATTATGTAGGTATCCGAATTCCTGACAAATTCATCGTGGGTTATGGTTTGGATTACGACGGATTGGGTAGAAATTTATCTGAGGTATATCAATTGAAGGATTAAAAAAAATTATAAGTTTTAAAAACCTATTAACTTATAACCTACAACTTATAACAAAAAAATATGATTAACATAGTTCTTTTCGGGAAACCCGGAGCTGGAAAAGGTACACAAGCAGAATTTTTGAAGACAAAATACAATCTAACCCATCTTTCAACTGGAGATATTTTTAGATTCAATATAAAAAATGAAACCGATTTAGGAAAATTAGCCAAAAGTTATATGGATAAAGGCGATTTAGTTCCTGATGAAGTAACTACAAAAATGCTAATAGAAGCTGTCGAAAATAATTTTGATAAAGACGGATTTTTATTTGATGGTTATCCAAGAACATTATCACAATCAGAAGCTTTAGATGCTTTTTTATCCAAAAAAGAAACAAGGCTTACTGCTACAATTGCTCTCGAAGCCGATGATAAAATTTTAATACAAAGATTGCTCGAACGTGGAAAAACCTCTGGAAGACCTGACGATCAAGACGAGGAAAAAATTAAAAACCGTTATGATGAATATAACGAGAAAACGGCGCCATTAATAGAATATTACAAAAAGCAAGGTAATTTTCACGCAGTAAACGGTATGGGTAGTATCGAAGAAATTACACAACGATTAACAAAAGTCATTGATAATTTGTAATTTAGCAAAAATTAAACACTAACAATTAGCTGGTTTCGTTAAACCCGAATAATCAAATTAACGAATAATAAAATCAAAAACAAGTGGAAATACTCATAATTTTCTTTTTAATTCTTTTAAATGGAGTTTTTTCAATGTCAGAAATAGCATTGATTTCAGCACGAAAAAACCGACTAGAATCGGCAGCCAAAAAAGGAAATACAAGCGCAAGAACCGCTTTAGATTTAGCAAACTCACCAAATAAATTTTTATCAACTGTACAAATTGGAATTACCTTAATTGGAATTTTAACAGGTTTGTATTCAGGTGATAAAGTTACTGATGATGTAAGGTTTTTTCTAGACGGATTTGCCATATTAAAACCGTATTCGCATAATATGTCCGTTGGAATTGTTGTTGTTATTTTAACTTTCTTCTCACTTGTATTAGGAGAGCTATTACCAAAGAGAATTGGACTCAATCATCCAGAAGCTATAGCAAAAGCGGTTGCTGTGCCAATGAAAATTGTATCTATTGTAACAGCACCGTTTATTTGGTTGCTTACAACAACAACCGATTTTATTTTGAATATTCTTAAAATAAAACCAACTGCTGACGGAAAAGTAACTGAAGAAGAAATCAAAGCCATCATCAAAGAAGGAACAGAAGGTGGCGAAGTACAAGAAATAGAACAAGATATAGTAGAGCGGGTATTCCATATTGGGGACCGAAAAGTAAACTCATTAATGACGCATAGAAATTCATTAGTTTACTTATCCATAGAAGACGACGATTTAAAAGCATTGAAAGAAAAAATGCTTGACGAACTACATTCTGTATACCCAGTTTGCGAAGACAATCTTGATGAGGTTGTTGGTGTTGTTTTTCTGAAAGATTTGTTTGCTAGTTTTGAAAAAGGAAATTTCAATCTACGGGATATTACCAAAGAGCCAGCTTATTTAATTGAGCATACATCGGCCTATAAAGCATTAGAAACATTCAAAAAAACAAAAGTGCATTATGCATTGGTTACTGACGAGCATGGAATGATTCAAGGTATTATAACATTAAACGACATCCTTGAAGCGCTTGTTGGAGATGCATCAGATTTTTATGAAGAAGAATTTCAACTGATAGCTCGAGAAGACGGCACTTGGCTAGTTGATGGTCATTATTCGTTACACGATTTTTTAACCTATTTTGATATGGATGACCTTATCAATGATTATGATGTTACGACGGTTAGCGGACTTATAATGACGGAGTTATCGTATATTCCAAAAATTGGAGAAAAGCTTACATGGAACAAAATGCAACTCGAAGTAATTGATATGGATGGCGTAAAAATCGACAAAGTATTAGTAAGCTCACTAAAAGAAGTAAAATAATCAAGAAAATAAGGTTCTGGCTTTATCCGCCAACCCTATTTCCTCTTTTATTTTTATCTTTGTTTTTTTAATGAAAAAACAAAGGATATCTTTTTAATCGGGGATAAAACGCCAATTTTTTCGGCAAATTAAAAAAAATAGTTTTTAGAAATAGATTTTTCATTATTAAGAAAATCTAAAATCTAAAATCTAAAATCTAAAATAAAATGACAGAAGGAAATTTTGTAGACTATACTAAAATATATGTTTCATCTGGAAAAGGAGGCAAGGGATCTTCTCACTTACACAGAGAAAAATTTATTGAAAAAGGAGGTCCAGATGGTGGAGATGGTGGTCGTGGAGGGCACGTATATATAGTTGGTAACAAAGGATTATGGACACTCTTTCATTTGAAGTTTGCGCGTCATATCAAAGCGGGTCACGGTGGCGATGGTGGAAGTTCTAGAAGTACGGGTCACGATGGTGAAGATAAATTTATCGATGTGCCACTAGGAACTGTTGTTCGTGACAAAGAAACCAACGAGATTTTATTCGAAATCACTGAAGACGGTGAAAGAAAAATTATTGCCGAGGGCGGTAAAGGAGGACTAGGAAATTGGAATTTTAGATCATCAACTAATCAAACTCCAAGATACTCACAACCTGGAATGCCTTCCATTGAAGCAGATGTAGTTCTGGAATTAAAAGTTTTGGCCGATGTTGGTTTAGTAGGGTTTCCAAATGCAGGAAAATCAACATTGCTATCAGTTCTAACTTCTGCAAAACCAAAAATTGCTGATTACCCATTCACAACCCTAAAACCAAATTTAGGAATTGTAGCCTATCGTGATTTTCAATCGTTCGTTATTGCGGATATCCCAGGAATTATAGAAGGAGCCGCCGAAGGAAAAGGTTTGGGTCATTATTTTTTGCGTCATATTGAACGGAACTCAACTTTGTTATTTCTAGTTCCAGCTGATGCCGACGATATCAAAAAAGAATATGAAATTCTACTTGACGAGTTGCGACGTTATAATCCAGAAATGCTGGATAAAGATCGTTTGTTAGTAATTTCAAAATGCGATATGCTTGACGACGAACTCAAAGGCGAATTAAAAAAACAATTAGACAAAGAACTAAAAGGAGTCCCATATTTGTTCATTTCTTCCATAGCACAACAAGGATTGTTGGAGTTAAAAGATAAGTTGTGGGCAATGCTGAATGTTGAGGTTTAAAAAATTATTACCTTTATAATTAGAGAAATAATACAGTTTTAGATAAAATAATAAACAATTCAAAACAAATAATTTTAGAGATATGAAATTTAAACTATTCATTGTACTACTTGTTTTTCAATTAAATTTCGCTCAACAACGAGTTTGTGGAATGAAGCAACACATGGAGAAGACATTGTCTAACCCTGAAAAAAAAGAGAATTATTTGAAATTACAGCAAAAATTCAAAATAGAATATGAAAAAATTCTAACACAAAGAGCTTCAAACAGAAATGGTTCTAGTACTAGTGCTGTATTGAGAATTCCAGTTGCGGTTCATTATCCATCAGCAGGCTTAGCGAGTGTAGCTACCAAAACTTGTTTAAGAGCTTTTGCTCAAAATCAAGTGAATATATTAAATGCAGATTATAATGCTACAAATTCTGATATTTCTAATTGGACAGCAGCCAGTGTTTTTTATCCTGGTGTACAAATAGGAAATCTTCAGGTTGAATTTGTTTTAGCTACCCAAAATCATCCTGCATCTTCTGGAATAACAAATGGGAATGTTGCGGTAACTTTTGGAACGGATTATCTAGCAAATTCTGATACAGATGCTACTTGGACAGGCTATATGAACTTTGTTGTAAGAAACCTTTCAGGTGGACTTTTGGGTTATTCAAACCTTGGAGGTTCACCAAATATTGGTGACGCAGTAGTGATGGATAATAATGCTTTTGCATCTGGTGCTGGCTGTACCGGTTTTGTTCCCTCTTCTCCATATAATTTAGGAAGAACCGTAACGCATGAATTAGGTCACTTTTTTAATCTGGATCATACTTTTGGTGATGATACAGGTTGTACTAGTTCAAATACAGATTTAATAGATGACACTCCAAAAGTTGGCTTTTTATCATTGGGATGTCCTGCAAACGGGAGTGTTGCTGGTTGTGATGCAGGACAAAAAGCACTTACAATGAACTATATGGATTATGTGGATGACGCTTGTATGTATATGTTTTCTAAAGGACAAGAAACAGTAATGTTAGCCTACTTGAATGCAATAAGAAGTCAGTTTTCTCAAAATATTTTAAGTGTCAATGATGAAGAATATTTAAAATTTTCAATTTATCCTAATCCTAGCTCAGGAACTGTAAATATTAAATTTGTTAATGATGTGTCTGATTTTGAAGTTGTAGTGTATGATATGTCTGGAAGAGAAGTTGGTTTTGTCAAAAATAATGCAATTGACAATAAATCAATAGTATTGGATAACATTTCAAAAGGAATCTATTTTGTTTCAGTATCACATAATAATAAACGAACTACAAAGAAAATTATTATTGAATAAGCTTTTAGTTTAAACAAAAAAAAGGGTTTCAAAACGAATTGAAACCCTTTTTTTTGTTTTTTAAGATAATTACAAGTTTGGAATTCTTAAAACCTGTCCTGGGTAAATTTTATCTGGATGCTCTAACATAGGTTTGTTCGCTTCAAAAATAACATCGTATTTTTGAGCATCTCCATAATATTTATCAGCAATCTTTGACAACCAATCTCCTGAAACTACGGTATGATATCTTGCTTCTGGTTCTGGGGTAGCCACTGTCATATTATTATCGACAGTATCAACTCCTTCAACATTTCCTAATGTCAACGCAATTTTTTCGGCATCTACTTGTTTGTCAACTTCTCCAGTTACTACTACATCGTCTCCACGTAAGGCTACTTTTAAAGTGTTAAATGGCAAGCCCATCGATTGTACGTGCGCCAATAATGCACTAGCTTTTAATTGTGCTTTTTCTTCCGCTGGAGCTTCTTCAACATTTCTTCCAAAAAGTTTTGCACCCGCATTTTTCATAAATGAAATTAATCCCATAATAGTTTTTTTTAAGGTTTTTAAATAAAAATTAAATGTAGAAAAAATTAATCACTTTTTTAAACAAAATTAAATCAAATGAAAAATTTGCGAAAACGTTAAAGTTATCTTAACTAAATCATATTATCGGGCCTATATTTTAATTAAATTTTAAATTATATTTATATTCGCATCACAAATAAATAATTATTATGAAAAAATTAATTTTATCCTTAATTGTAACCATAATGCTTGTTCCTACAAGCGTTAAGGCCGATGAAGGAATGTGGTTTTTAATGTTTATCGAACGTTTGAATCACCGCGATATGCAAAAAATGGGCTTGCAATTGACTGCTCAAGAAATTTACAGTATCAACAATCACAGTTTAAAAGATGCTATTGTACAATTTAATGGAGGTTGTACAGCCGAAATGATTTCAAAAGATGGATTGGTATTGACTAATCACCACTGTGGTTATGATGCGATTGCAGAAATGTCAACAGCTGAAAAAAATTACTTGAAAGATGGTTATTGGGCGCCAGATAGAAAATCTGAAATGAAACCATCTAGTTTATTCGTTCGTTTCTTTGTTCGTATGGATGATGTTTCTAAAAGAATTTTGGAAAAAGTAAACCCTTCAATGACAGAATTAGAGCGTGAAGCCGCTGTAAATAAAGAAATTGCAGTCATTGAAAAAGAAAACAACGAAGGCGGAAAATATACCGTTTCTGTTCGTCCATTTTTTCAAGGAAATGAATATTACTATTTTGTTTACCAAGATTATAAAGATGTTCGTTTGGTAGGAACACCGCCAGAAAGTTTAGGGAAATTTGGTGGAGATACAGACAACTGGGAATGGCCACGTCATACTGCGGATTTCTCAATGTTTAGAGTATATGCAGATGCAAGTGGAAATCCAGCAGATTATTCTACAAGTAATGTTCCGTTACAACCAAAACACCATTTACCTGTTAATTTAGGTGGTGTAAAAGAAAATGATTTTGCAATGATTTTGGGTTATCCAGGTCGTACCAATCGTTGGATGCCATCTGGAGGAATCGAGCAAAACGTGAAGTTTGCATATCCTGCTTGGGTGGAAGGTTCTAAAACAGGTATGGACAATATGAAAAAATATATGAATCAAAGTGATGCTTTGAATCTTGTGTATGCTTCAAAATTTGCAGGCGTTGCCAATTATTGGAAAAACCGCCAAGGTATGATCGATGCTTTATCAAAATTTGGGACAGCAAAATCCAAAGCAAAACAAGAAGAAAAATTCAACAAATGGGCAAATCTTCCTGCTAACAAAGCCAAATATGGCAATGTAATAGGAAACATCAATAAATTTTACGGTTTGACAAACGAGAAAGCCCGTCACGATAACTATTTGCAACAGCTTTTTAGAACTTCTGCATTTGGAACCGTAGGAAGAACAGTTGGAAAACAACTAGAAAATTACGCCAAAGCGGATGCTGCAAAACGCACACAAATGGCTCCGGCAATTACCGAAATGGTGGATGAAATGTTCAAAGAATTACACATTCCAGCAGAAAAAGACATTTTAGCAGCCCAATTAAAATTGTATGCAACAAAATCAAAAGGTTATGCTGTTGCGCCAATGGTTGAAAAAATCGGAAAAGAAAACAACTACGATTACACCAATTATGTAAACACACTTTTTGATTCAAGTATATTTACTTCCAAAGAAAAAGTAGCTGAATTTTTAGCAAATCCTTCAGAAGCAACGTTGACAGCAGATCCATTATATGTTTTATCAAACGATATGTTGACACATTTCACTACAAGAAGCGAAGCAATTACCAAAGCACAAAACGATTTTGGATCTTCATTCCGTTTATTAGTTGAAGGTTTGCGTGAGTCTAAAATTGGAACAATCAAATATCCAGATGCCAACTCCACTTTGCGTTTGTCTTATGGGAAAGTTCGTTCATTGCCTGCGGACAAGCGTAATGATGCCAAAGTAAATAACTATACAACGCTTGACGGTCAAGTAAAAAAATATAAAAAAGGTGATCAAGAATTTGACCTTCCTGTTCGTTTGCTTGAAATGCATAAAAACAAAGAATTTGGTCGTTATGCAGACAAAGACGGTTCCTTGCACGTAAATTTCTTATCAGATAATGATATTACAGGAGGAAATTCAGGTTCACCAGTTTTAAATGGAAAGGGAGAACTAATTGGTCTTGCTTTCGACGGAAACATTGAAGCAATGGCTGGAGATGTTATTTTTGACAAAAAACTGCAAAGAACCATCAACGTAGACATTCGTTACGTACTTTGGGTAATTGAAAATTTCTCGAATGCAAAACACATTGTAGATGAAATGACAATTGTGAAATAATTTAGTTTTTTTATTAAAATACACTAAACCTGTTCGATTTATAGAACAGGTTTTTTTATTCCTTGAATTTCCTTATTTTTGAACAATGAAACACTTTCTTTTCCTTTTATTAATTTTTTCTACAACTATGTTTGCTGAAACCAACTTTGAAAAAGCACAAAAACTTTTTGAACAAGGAAAGTATTTGGCTGCACAACCTTTGTTTGAAGATTTTTTGAAAGAAAATCCCAATCATACCAAAACCATAGAATATTTAGGGGATATTGCTGGAAGCCAGAAAAAGTGGGACAAGTCGATGACTTATTATAAAAAAATAAAACTTCAATTTCCTAAAAATGCCAACTATTGGTATAAATATGGTGGGGCAATGGGAATGAAAGCCAAGGAAGCCAATAAATTCAAAGCTTTAGGAATGATTGATGAAATAGAAACCGCTTTTATAACGGCATCAAAACTGGATTCCAAACATACAGATACTCGTTGGGCATTGGTCATTTTATACCTCGAATTGCCTGGAATTATTGGTGGAAGCGAAAAAAAATCTCAAAATTATGCCGACGAATTAATGTCTATTTCAAAAATTGATGGTGTAATGGCAAAAGGCTATATTGAAGAATATTTCAAACGATACAAAAAAGCAGAAATTTTTTATAAACAAGGAATTGAAATCACACATTCAAAAACAGCTTATAAAAAATTAATTGATTTGTATAAAAATAAAATGAATTTACCCGAAAAAGCAAAAGCATTACAAGAAGAATCAGAAAATAGAAATAATAAATAAATGATGCTTTAATTTCTATAAACAAATAAACGCATAACCGAATAAACATATAAATGAGAACACATTTCATCGCCATTGGCGGAAGCGCAATGCACAATCTCGCATTAGCATTACATAACAAAGGCTATAAAGTAACAGGAAGCGACGATGCTATTTTCGAACCATCAAAATCTCGTTTAGATAAAAAAGGAATTCTTCCAGCAGAATTAGGTTGGTTTTCCGAAAAAATCACTTCAGCTATTGAAGCAGTAATTCTAGGAATGCACGCCAAAGCCGATAATCCAGAATTGTTAAAAGCACAGGAACTAGGGTTGAAAATTTATTCTTATCCCGAATTTTTATACGAACAATCCAAAAATAAAACCAGAGTTGTCATTGGTGGTTCCCACGGAAAAACAACCATAACTTCAATGATTTTGCACGTGATGCATTATCATAATATTGAGGTCGATTATATGGTTGGTGCACAACTCGAAGGTTTTGATACGATGGTGCATCTTACCGAAAAGAACGATTTTATGGTTTTGGAAGGAGATGAATATTTGTCATCGCCAATTGACCGTCGACCAAAATTCCACTTGTACCAACCAAACATTGCCTTAATTTCTGGCATTGCTTGGGATCATATTAATGTATTTCCAACCTATGAAAATTATGTAGAACAGTTTGAAATTTTCATAAAAATGATTACCAATGGTGGAATTTTGGTTTACAATGAAAATGATGCTGAGGTAAAACGTGTTGCCGAAGCTGCTACAAATGCCATCCGAAAATTAGCGTATTCCACTCCGAATTATAAAGTTGAAAACGGAATTACACTTTTAGAAACACCCGAAGGAAATATGCCAATTGAAGTTTTTGGCGCACATAATTTGAATAATTTAGCTGGAGCCAAATGGATTTGCCAAAATATGGGAGTCGATGAAGCCGATTTTTATGAAGCCATAGCCAGTTTCAAAGGCGCTTCCAAACGCTTAGAAAAAATTGCAGAAAGCAAAACCAAAGTGGCATATAAAGATTTTGCACATTCGCCTAGCAAAGTATCAGCGACTACAAAAGCGGTGAAAGAACAATTTCCAAACAGGACTTTAGTTGCGTGTTTAGAATTGCATACTTACAGCAGTTTGAATGCCGAATTTCTAAAAGAATATGAAGGTGCACTTGAATTTGCAGATATCGCCATAGTTTTTTATTCGCCCGATGCTGTAAAAATAAAACAACTTGAAGAAGTCACTTATGAGCAAATTGCCAAAGCATTCAATCGGGAGGATTTAATTATTTATACCAATCCGAAAGATTTTAAAGATTATTTATTCAATTTGAATTTAGAAAATTCTGCCTTATTATTGATGAGTTCTGGAAATTATGGAGGATTGAATTTTGATGAGGTTAAAGATTTGATAGAATAAATGCAACAAAACCTCACCATAAAAAATTGGGCAGAAGACGACCAGCCTCGAGAAAAACTAATGCTAAAAGGCAAACAAGTTTTGAGCGATGCGGAATTGATTGCCATACTCATTGGCTCTGGTTCTAGAAGCGAAAGTGCCGTCGAATTATCCAAACGAATTCTCGCGAGTGTCGATAATAATTTGAACGTTTTAGGAAAACTATCTATTCAACAATTGATGACTTTTAAAGGAATAGGCGAGGCCAAAGCCATTTCCATTATTGCCGCTACTGAACTTGGACGACGCCGCAAAGAAGAAGAAGTGGTCGAACTCAAAAAAATCACTTCCTCCAAAGCAGTTTTTGATGTTATGCAACCCATTATTGGTGAACTACCACACGAGGAATTTTGGGTTTTATACCTTAATAACGCCAACAAAGTCATATACAAATCGCAAATAAGTAAAGGCGGAATTACTGGAACTGTGGTTGATGTGCGCATCGTTTTTAAAATTGCTTTTGAACAAAATGCAGTTGGAATTATTTTAACTCACAATCATCCTTCAGGGAAATTGGAAGCTAGCGATGCTGATAAAAGTTTGACTAAAGAACTAAAATCAGCAGGAAATCAGCTTTCTATTCCAGTTTTGGATCACATTATTATTACCGAAAACGGCTATTTTAGTTTTCGTGATGAAGATATTTTCTAATATATTTGGTTGTAATAGACAAATGTCTTATTTTTGTAGACAAATGTCTTTATTATGGAAGCAATCAAATTAAATCAAACTGTTCAACTTGACAAAGCAGTTCGAGTTTATGTCAATAAAGTAGAGAAAGAAAGCGGTTATAAATTAATCAATAAGAACATAACTTACAACGATTTTTTTAAAAACCGAATGCTTTTGGTTCACGCTATTCGCGAAGGCGTTTCTTTCGATTTTTTTAGCTTAATCAAAGAGAAAACACCTTTCAACGACGAAGATTGGGCTTCTTTTCTAGGAATTTCTACAAAATCTTTGCAAAGAAATAAAGCTAAAGAAAGCTTTGTTTTTAAACCAATTCAATCTGAAAAAATATTTGAACTAGCAGAAGTGACTAATTTAGGCAATGAGGTTTTTGATGATGAAAACTCTTTTTATTCTTGGTTAAATATGCCATCATTTGCCTTGGGAAATTTAAAACCAATGGAATTACTCAAAGATTCTTACGGAAAAGAAATGGTTCTAGGCGAATTATATAAAATAGATCAAGGTATTTTTATATAATGGAAGTTTTTAGATTGGCCAGAAAGAAATATCCTATTGAGCTTTCGGGAAAAGGTGCTTCGATGTTTGGTGCCAGATGGAATTTTAAAGGAACAGAAGTTATTTATACGGCACAAAGTAGGGCACTTGCAATGGCGGAAGTAGTGGTGCATCTTTCGCTTGCCACCTTGCCCAAAGATTTTGTGATGTTAACTGTCGCAATTCCAGATAGTATTCCAATTGAAATTCTAGATGAAAAAAAACTCCCAAAAGGATGGAATGTTTTTCCGCATAGTTTTACCACACAATTATTGGGTGAAGATTTTATAAAACGAAGTGAAGCTTGTATGCTGAAAGTACCATCGGCTGTGGTCAAAGGCGATTATAATTTACTGATTAATCCGTATCACGAAGATTTTAAACAAATAAAAATTATCAATCAAGTCGATTTTCCTTTCGATAAAAGAATTTTTGGGTAATATTTAGTAATTTATTCCCTTCTGAATTAGTATCTTGCAAGTCAATTAAATTCAGATAATTTTTAAATGATTGCCACTAAAAATATTGCATTTTCTTATCCAAATGGCGAAACTTTTCAGCTTCCTGATTTGCACTGTGAAGCGTCAAATACCGTTTTAATTACTGGAAATTCAGGCAAAGGCAAAACTACTTATTTGCATCTTTTGGCAGGATTGTTGAAACCAAATTTAGGGGAAATTGTTATTAATGAAGTCAATATAAATTCGCTTTCAAATAAAAATAAAGACCAATTTCGAGGTCAAAATATAGGTGTTGTTTTTCAAAAATCGCATTTTATTGCATCGCTTTCCGTTTTAGAAAATATAGAGATGGCGAGTTGGTTGGCTTTTGGAAGTAAAAACACAAGCAAAGCCAAAAAGCTTTTGCAAGAACTAGATTTATTAGAATTTCAAAATAAATTGCCATCGCAATTAAGTGTGGGGCAACAACAAAGAGTTTCTATTGCTCGAGCATTAATTAACGAACCCAAAGTGCTATTGGCTGACGAACCCACTTCTAGTCTAGACGATGATAATGCTTTTAAAGTAGCTGATTTATTAGAAAAATTGGCCAAAGAATACAATGCAGCTTTGGTGATTGTAACACACGATTTACGATTAAAAAATAAATTTACGAACCAAATAAATTTAATTTAGACCAAAAATGATTTTAAAATTGGCTTGGCGCAACATTTGGTTCAAACCACTCAATACCATTTTGAGTATTATTTTATTGGCATCTAGTGTAGCCATTATTACGGTTCTAATATTGTTGCAAAAACAATTTGAAGAACAGTTTTCTAAAAATGCAGACAATATCGATTTGGTTTTAGGTGCCAAAGGAAGTCCGTTGCAATTGGTTTTATCGTCTGTTTATCAGGTTGATGCGCCGACAGGAAATATAAATTATAAAGAAGCACAAATCTGGATGAAGAATCCATTTGTAAAAACCGCAATTCCACTCGCTTTTGGTGATAATTATTTAGGTTTTAAGATTGTAGGCACAACACCAACATATTTAAATCAGTTTAACTCAAAAGTTCAATCAGGGAAAATTTTCGATAAAAACTTTGAAGTGGTTGTAGGAAGCGAAATTGCCAAAAAGTTAAATATAAAGGTTGGAGATTCGTTTTTTGGTTCTCACGGAGATACCAAAGAGGGCGAGAAGCACGAAGAAAATAAATATATTGTGGTCGGAATTGCATCGGTAACAGGAAAAGTAATCGATAATTTAATTCTGTCCAATATAGAAAGTGTTTGGGCAATGCACGACGAACACCAACAAGAAGCGGATAATCACGAAGAAGACAAAGAAATTACCGCAGTTTTAATTAAGTTCAAGAATAAAATGGGCATTGTGCTTTGGCCAAGACTCATAGCTCAAAATACCCAAATGCAAGCGGCTTCGCCAGCCATAGAAATAAATAGATTATTTAGTTTATTTGGAATTGGATTGCAGGCATTGCAATATTTGGCTTTTGGAATTATGTTTATTTCAGGAATTAGCATTTTTGTAGCTTTGTATAACACTTTAAAAGAAAGAAAATATGAATTTGCTTTGCTTCGCGTGAATGGAGCAAGTAGAATTCAATTATTGACTTTGGTGCTTGTGGAAAGTTTGGTTTTGTGTTTCATTGGATTTATTTTTGGAACAATTATTGGTAGAATAGCTTTAATATTTATTTCAAAATCATCGGAAACCGAATTCAAAATAACATTCAATCCATTGGAGTTTGTGTGGAATCAAGAAGGAATTTTAGTATTAGTCACTATATTTGTAGGCGTTTTAGCAGCATTAATTCCTGCCTTAAAAGCGTATACAATGAACATTTCAAAAACATTAGCCAATGCCTAAAATAGCTTATATTATTGTTTTACTTATTTTTGGATTGTTTTCATTTCAAACCAAAAAAATAGAAAGCAAAACTAAAATTGAAAATCAAAACAATGTATTTTCAGATTCTTTAAATTGGAAAATTTTAGGTCAAATTAAATTCGTCAAAAAGAAACACAAAGAGTATGGAGAAATTGATTTCCCTGTAATTAATGATGTTTTGAAGAAAAAAAACGGCAAAAAAATCTTGATGTCAGGTTTTATTGTTCCAATAGACAATGTGAACTATGCTTTGAGTAAAAATGTATTTGCTTCGTGTTTTTTCTGTGGAAAAGCAGGGCCAGAAACCATTATGGGAATCAAGTTCAAAGCGGGAAAAATGAAACTAAAAACCGATCAATACGTCACTTTGGAAGGTAATTTCAGAGTGAATGAAAACAATGTGGAAGATTGGATTTACCATATTGAAGATGCCACAATTGTAAAAGGAAATTAAAAAATGTACTCGAATATTAATCGTATTTTCTTCGATTTAGACCACACACTTTGGGATTTTGATAAAAATTCTGGATTTGCTTTTGAAAGAATTTTCAATGAAAATAAAATCGACATTAATCTTAAGGATTTTTTGCATTATTATATTCCGACAAATGTGAAATATTGGGAAATGTATCGCAAAGACGAAATTACACAATCTGAACTTCGTTATGGACGCTTAAAGGAAACTTTCGATTTGATGGATTATAAAACCAATCAAGCAACCATTGATTTTTTCTCGCATCAATACATTGAATATTTGCCAAAGTTTACTGAATTATTTGAAGGAGCAATCGAAACATTAGATTATTTAAGTTCAAAATACAACTTACATATTATAACCAATGGTTTTCAAGATGTTCAGGATAAAAAAATGAGCAATTCTAATATCAAACATTATTTTAAAACCATCACCAATTCTGAAATGGCAGGTGTAAAAAAACCAAATCCAATCATTTTTGAACACGCTTTGCAAAAAGCATCAGCAAAAAAAGAAGAAAGCATAATGATTGGCGATTGTTTGGAAGCCGATGTTGGTGGTGCCTTAAATTTCGGAATGAAAGCGTTATTTTTTAATTCAAATAAAATAAAAGTTACTCAAAATATTAATCAAATTACTAACTTAGCAGACCTAAAAAAACTTTTTTAAAATGAAAAAAAATATTTTCACGTTAGTATTTGCTTTGATTTCAAGTTTAATCTATTCTCAAGCTTCTTTGAACGATTACGAGATGGCAATAATTCCTTCAAGATTTCAATTTCAAAAAGAGGACAATCAATATAGAATTAATTCGACCATTAAAGCTTTTCTTAAGCAAAAAGGATTTGAAGCTTATGTTTCGACCGATGTTTTACCTGAAGGGTTTTTAGATTACAACTGTAATAAAATTTTTGTAAATGTTATAGAGGAGAGCACAATGTTTACAGTCAAGTTAAGAATAGAATTTAAAGACTGCAAACAAGCCGTTTTATTTACTACAGATATAGGAGAAAGTAGAGAGAAGGAATATGCAAAAGCATACAATCAATCCTTGTTGGCAACCTTAAAATCTTTTGATAAAGCAAAATATAAATTTTCAGGAAAAACCTATTATGATGAGGAAGCTCAAGAAAAATTAAAATCTCGTGACCGAGAAGACATTTCAACTGAAGTTATTAAAGTAACCAAATCTGAAAAAGAAGTAACTTATGAAAAAGTGGCTAAAATTGCTAAACCAGAAACTAGCGAAACTTTTTTAAAAGTAATGGATCAAATTACTAAAAAGGAATTTGTATTGTACAAAACGACAAAATCAGCAATTTATTTATGCAATCAAAACGGAAAAGACGGTGTTGTTTTTGCGAAAGATGCCATCTGGTTTTTTGAATATTTAGAAAACGGCAAGTTAATTTCTGAAAAAATAGACATTAAATTCTAATTCGTAATTTTTTCAATATCCATATTTATCTTTCCATCGGTTTTTTAAAAATTCTCGTGTGCCGTTTTCACGAGAATTATTGCCAGGATTATAAAAAACATTCCCTGTAATTTCGTCAGGCAAAAACGCTTGTTCCGCAAAATTATTGTCAAAATCGTGCGAATATTTGTACTCGTCACCATAACCTAATTCCTTCATTAATTTGGTAGGAGCGTTTCGCAAATGAATAGGAACAGGCAAATCGCCAGTTTGTTTCACCACTTTTTGCGCTTCGCCAATAGCCAAATAACTCGCATTGCTTTTGGGTGAAGTTGCCAAATAAACGGCACATTGGCTCAAAATAATTCGACTTTCAGGATAACCAATCGTGGTCACAGCCTGAAAAGTATTGTTCGCCATAATAAAAGCCGTTGGGTTGGCATTGCCGATATCTTCACTCGATAGAATAAGCATTCTACGGGCAATAAATTTCACATCTTCGCCACCTTCAATCATTCTCGCTAGCCAATACACTGCGCCATTTGGATCGCTACCACGAATCGATTTTATAAATGCCGAAACAATATCATAATGTTGTTCTCCCGTTTTGTCATATAAAACTGTATTTTTTTGCACGAGTTGCATTACTTTTTCATTGGTAATTTTAATCGAATCACTTTTAGAAGCATTCACGACCAACTCAAAAATATTCAATAATTTCCGACCATCGCCGCCAGAAAGTCGTAATAAAGCTTCCGTTTCCTTTAATTCGATGTTTTTTGTTTTCAAAAAAGAATCGGTATTCATTGCACGATGCAAAAGTGCTTCCAAATCACTTTTAGAAAAAGCATTCAAAATATACACCTGACATCTTGACAACAAAGCAGGAATGACCTCAAAACTTGGATTTTCAGTCGTAGCACCAATCAAAGTGATAATACCTTTTTCCACCGCCGCCAACAGCGAATCTTGTTGCGATTTGCTAAAACGATGAATCTCATCAATAAACAAAATCGGGTTTTTAGCAGTGAACAATCCGCCGCTTTGCTTGGCTTTATCAATTACGTCACGAATGTCTTTTACGCCAGAATTTATAGCGCTCAAAATGTAAAAAGGACGTTTGGATTCTTGAGCGATTATCTGTGCCAGTGTAGTTTTCCCAGTACCAGGCGGACCCCAAAAAATTAACGACGGAATAATTCCTTTCGTAATTTGATGCGTTAACGAACCATTTTCGCCCACCAAATGCGATTGACTAATATAATCTTGTAAATTCTGCGGACGAATTCGCTCTGCTAAGGGTGCTTCCATTCTGTAAAAATAATATTTTTTATTTGAAGCTATTCCTGCTCTACACTATATCTTTTGCTTTTTAAAGAAAAAAGCAAAAGGATGCCGTTTCGATCAGGGCTAGAAAGAAACCGTATTTTAAAATAGAAGCTTTAAAAATATGACATTATTTCATTAAATTTATTTTGGTAACATTTTTGAGATTAATCTAACATCTAAATTCTGAAATCTAAAAATGAAAGAAACCGATTTTAAATTTTCCACATCAGTACTCGCTTGGCCACTTTATGCATTGCTAATTGTTTGGATGGTTTTTGTTTTAGAAATTATTTTTCCAGGCGATTTTTCCCATTTTGGGATACTGCCTAGAACGGTTTCTGGATTGAAAGGAATTGTTTTTAGTCCTTTTTTGCACGGCGATATCAAGCATTTATTCAACAATTCAATACCCTTGTTTTTTCTGTTGGCAGCTTTACGATTTTTTTATAGAGAACAATCGTTTCAAGTTTTGGTTTTCGGAATACTGCTTTCAGGATTAGGAACTTGGATAATCGGAAGGGAAAGCTACCATATAGGTGCCAGCGGATTAATATATGTTTTGGTGAGTTTTATTTTTTTCAAAGGAATAAAGTCTAAATATTTCCGATTGGTTGCCTTGTCACTTGCCATTGTTGTTGTTTACGGCGGAATGATTTGGTATATTTTCCCATCAACAGAACAGCATATTTCTTGGGAAGGGCATTTGTCAGGATTCGTTTCGGGCTATTTATTGGCTGTTTACACCAAAACCAATGAATATCAAAAACCAATAAGATACGATTGGGAACATCCGGATTTTGATCCCTCGCAAGATGAATTTATGAAACATTTTGACGAAAACGGTAATTTTGCACCTATCAAAAAAGAACCGGAACCTCAAGAAGAGGAAGATTCTTTTTTTAAAATTAATTATTTTTTTAAGGAGAAATGATTTTTGCCATTAAGAAGTTAAGTTTCTTTATTAAGAAGTTAAGTTTCTTTATTAAGAAAATTAAGTCTTAACAAAAATCCTTAATGATATTAACTTCTTAATGTTTCAAAAAACAACTAGGAACGCTGTCTCACCGTTTCATACAAAAAAGCACCACAAGCAACAGAAACATTCAATGATCCAATAGTACCGAACATAGGTAATTTCGCTTTTTCGTCTACTATTTTTAGAACAGAAGGATTTACACCACGATCTTCGCTTCCCATAATAATGGCAACACCTTCGTTTAGTGATATATCATAAATATTGCTTTCCGTTTTTTCGGTAGCAGCCACTGTTTTTATACCAGATGCTTGTAGTAAGAAAATGGCGTCTTTTATATGATCGACTTTGCAAATTGGCACATTAAATACGGCACCAGCAGAAGTTTTTACAGTATCTCCATTCACAGGAGCCGAACCTTGCTTTTGCACAATGATTCCATCTACTCCAGTACATTCTGCAGTACGAATAATAGCACCAAAATTTCGAGCATCAGACAATTGATCTAAAATAAGGAACAACGGTTTTTTGCCGCTTTCAACTACTTTGTCAATTAGTTTTTCTAAATCCTGAAAAGTAATAGGAGCAATGGTTGCCACCGCACCTTGATGGTTATTTGGTGTTAATCGGTTTAGTTTTTCAACTGGAACATACGAAAAATTGATGCTGTTTTTTTTCATCAATTTCAATAGTTCTTGCATCAACTCGCTTTGCGCATCACTTTGAATAAAAACTTTGTCAATTTCTTTTTTTGAGTTTATAGCTTCAATAATAGCTCGTATTCCAAAAATTTGGTTTTCTTTTTCCATAGTGCAAAGGTAATATAAAGTTGGGTTTTTAGAAATCTAAATGATCTAAAAAATCTAAGAATCTAAAAATCCGTTTAAAATCTCGCCTTAAAACTAATATGTACGATAGAATTCGACAATTTTATAGTTTGATTTTTAGTGCTTCCGTTGGCATACACCAAGTTAAAAAGTCCGTTTTTGGTAAGCAACCCAAATCCAAAACCCAAACCAACTAAATTATTGCTTGTATTGGAGGTCTTGTCTTGGTAATAACCATAATCAATAATAGAGTGAATGTAAATACTCTCATTTGGAATATAGCGATATTCGGTCAAAATAGACGAAAAAATGTTGCCTTGCAAACTGTTTTCGTTAAAACCACGAATAGAATTAATGCCTCCAAAACGATTCAACTCATTGATAATATAAGTGTCGCTTTTTAAATAGTAATTATGACTTTTTACATTAAAAACATTTTTTTTATTCAAGTATATATTCTGACTCCAATTTAAAGTTGCAAAAAACTGACTGTTGTTATTTAACTTGGAGGTTCTTTTTCCAGTACCAACTTTAAAATAAATTTGTGTTTTATCTGGAAACAAATAATCATCAGGATTAAATATTGTAAAATCCAAATGCGAAGTAATAAAGGAGTTTTCAAAATCGCTAATAATTGAAGAATTTGTGTTTTGTATGTCGCTAGATTCTGCATTTTGATACCCTAAAAAAACTTTTGTGTTGTAATTGAAATAATAACCTAAATCAATTGAAGTTTGTGTGTTTTGAAAAATACTATCTTGTTTAAAAATGTTTAATTGTGCTTTTATGCCAAGAGGACTTTTAAATAAATATGGAATTTCGATAGCTCCATTAAATGTTTTTTGGTTCTTGCCATCACTTTTCCAATACAGATTAAACTTTTCACCGCCATTCAAAATATTTTGCAATTGCAAATCAAGATAGCCATTTACAATTAGTTTCTTTTCTTCGTCGTTATTAAAACCTATAAAACCATCAAAAGTATTTGGTTTTGATTTTTCTAGATACACATATACTTTGGTAGAATCTTTAGTGAACAGAATTTCGGGATATTTGGGTTGGCTTACAAATCGAAGTTTCTCAAAATCAGTATGTATCTTTTTTAAATTTTCTTGATTAAAAACTTTGTTTCGATACAATCGTTGGATGTTTTTTTTGTGGCCTTCAGGAAATTTATCATAACCATTAATAACAATTCCGTCAAGAGTTCTAATCTTTTCAGCTTTCAAACTTAAATCAGCATAAAGCTCCTTTTTTTTAATCTTAAAGTTTACCAATTGTAATTGCGCCAATGAGAATCCTTTTTTCTCTAACTTAAACAAAGCGTTGTTCATAAAGTTTTCCGTTTCGGAAATAGGAATTTTTAAGGTGTCTTTTTCTAAATCTAAAATAACAGTATTTTTACCTATATATATATGTATAAATTTATTTTTATTTCCAATTTGATATTTTACTTGAAAAGTGGAGTCGTTTACCTTCAGTGGCTCTTCATTTTTAGATTCTAAAAAACCATTTTTTAATAATTTATCCGAAAACAAATTAATTTCGTCAAGTATCGATTTTGTATTGTTTTGTTTTTTAGAATAACCAAAAGAATCAATCAATTTAGTATCTAAAGGAGTACTGCTTTTGATTTCCAAATACAAGTTTTGCGCCAAAATGTTTTGGCAAATAATGAAAGTAAAGAAGAATAAAAAAGATTTCAAATCAAAATATTTAATACAATAACGAAAAAAAGGAATGTTTCTTATTGAAATTCAAATGTAAAACAATAACATTGAAATAGACATAAATTAAAGGGGCGATATTAAATTTTCATTAAGATGGGAGTGATTCTTATCTCATTAAAAAACAAATATTTAGTTATTATAAAAATTAATGTATTATGGTTTGTTTCGTTAAAAAATATTTGTACATTTGCAACCCGTAAAAAGCGGGATATTTATAAACAAGTAATTTTTAGTATTTAATTATGCCAACAATTCAACAATTAGTAAGAATAGGAAGAACCAAAATGACTAAGAAGTCTAAATCGGTTGCTCTAGATTCTTGTCCTCAAAGAAGAGGTGTTTGTACGCGTGTTTACACTACGACTCCAAAAAAACCAAACTCTGCAATGCGTAAAGTTGCGCGTGTACGTTTGACAAACGGTAACGAAGTAAATGCCTACATCCCTGGAGAAGGACACAATCTACAAGAGCACTCGATAGTATTAGTCAGAGGTGGAAGGGTAAAAGATTTGCCAGGAGTTAGGTATCACATTGTTCGTGGTGCGCTTGATACATCAGGTGTGGCAGGAAGAACACAAAGAAGATCTAAGTACGGAGCAAAACGCCCAAAAGAGGCTAAAAAGTAATTTTTAAAAACTTTTAAGAAAAAGAAATGAGAAAAAGAGCGGCAAAGAAAAGACCACTTTTACCAGATCCAAGGTTTAATGACCAATTGGTAACGCGTTTTGTAAACAACTTAATGTGGGATGGTAAGAAATCAACAGCTTTCAAAGTATTTTATGATGCAATTGACATTATAGAATCTAAAAAGCAAGATGCTGAAAAAGCATCATTAGATATTTGGAAAGATGCACTTACAAACGTTATGCCTCACGTAGAAGTACGTAGTCGTAGAGTAGGTGGAGCTACATTCCAAATACCAATGCAAATTCGTCCAGACAGAAAAATCTCTATGGCAATGAAGTGGTTAATACTTTATTCTAGAAGAAGAAACGAAAAGTCTATGGCGCAAAGATTGGCTTCAGAATGTTTGGCTGCGGCTAAAGAAGAAGGAGCAGCTGTTAAGAAAAGAATGGATACTCACAAAATGGCAGAAGCTAACAAAGCTTTCTCTCACTTTAGATTTTAATTCTTAAGAAAAATGGCTAGAGAACTTAAATATACAAGAAACATAGGTATTGCTGCTCATATTGATGCTGGTAAAACAACAACAACAGAGCGTATATTATTCTATACTGGAAAATCACATAAAATTGGTGAAGTGCACGATGGTGCAGCAACAATGGACTGGATGGCGCAAGAGCAAGAAAGAGGTATTACAATTACCTCAGCTGCTACTACTTGTGAATGGAATTTCCCAACTACTCAAGGTAAAGTTTTACCTGAAACATTGCCTTATCACTTTAATATTATCGATACCCCAGGACACGTTGACTTTACAGTTGAAGTAAACCGTTCTTTGCGTGTTCTTGATGGATTAGTTTTCTTGTTTAGTGCTGTTGATGGTGTTGAGCCGCAATCAGAAACTAACTGGAGATTAGCGGATCAATACAGAGTGCCACGTATCGGTTTTGTTAATAAAATGGACAGACAAGGTTCTAACTTTTTGATGGTATGTCAACAAGTAAGAGACATGCTAAAGTCTAACGCAGTTGCAATCACTTTGCCTATTGGTGAAGAAAATGATTTCAAAGGAGTTGTGGATTTAGTGAGAAACCAAGCTATTGTTTGGGATGAAGAAGGTATGGGAGCAACTTACGAGATTGTGCCTATTCCTGAAGATATGCTTGCTGAAGTTAAGGAATACAGAGGAATTCTTATTGAAGCAGTAGCTTCTTATGATGAGAATTTGCTTGAAAAGTTTATGGAAGACGAAACTTCAATTACTGAAGAAGAAATCAATACAGCTTTAAGAGCTGCTGTTATGGATATGGCTATCATTCCTATGATTGCTGGATCTTCTTTCAAAAACAAAGGAGTTCAATTTATGTTAGATGCAGTATGTAAATATTTGCCATCTCCAATGGATAAAGAAGGTATCGAAGGGATTCATCCTGATGATGCTGATTTATTAGAAGAAGATCAAACTAAAATTTTGCGTAAGCCAGATGTTAAAGAGCCATTCGCTGCTTTAGCATTTAAAATTGCTACTGACCCATTCGTAGGTCGTTTAGCTTTCTTCCGTGCTTATTCAGGACGTTTAGATGCTGGTTCTTATGTTTTGAACACTCGTTCAGGAAACAAAGAAAGAATTTCTCGTATCTATCAAATGCATGCTAACAAACAAAATCCAATCGATTATATCGAAGCAGGTGATATTGGAGCGGCAGTTGGATTTAAAGATATTAAAACTGGAGATACATTGTGTGATGAAAAACACCCAATAATTCTTGAGTCAATGAAATTCCCTGCGCCAGTAATTGGTATCGCTATTGAGCCAAAAACGAAAGCTGACGTTGATAAAATGGGTATGGCTTTGGCTAAATTGGCTGAAGAAGATCCAACATTTACGGTGAGAACGGATGAAGCTTCGGGACAAACTATTATATCAGGTATGGGTGAGCTTCACTTAGATATCTTGGTAGATAGAATGAAACGTGAATTCAAAGTTGAAGTAAACCAAGGTGAGCCTCAAGTTGAATATAAAGAAGCATTTACAAAGTCTGCTCAGCATAGAGAAACGTACAAGAAACAATCTGGAGGTCGTGGTAAATTCGGTGATATCGTATTTAAATTAGAGCCTGCTGATGAAGTTGATGGTAAGCCTGCTGTAGGTTTGCAGTTTGTTAATGCAGTGAAAGGTGGTAACGTTCCTAAAGAATATATTCCATCTGTAGAAAAAGGTTTCCGTGAAGCTATGAAAACAGGTCCTCTTGCAGGGTATCAGGTAGATAGTTTGAAAGTAACTTTATTAGATGGTTCTTTTCACCCAGTCGATTCAGATGCACTTTCTTTTGAACTTGCAGCTAGAATGGGTTATAGAGAAGTAGCTAAAGCTGCTGGAGCAATTGTTTTGGAGCCAATCATGAAAATGGAAGTTATTACACCTGAGGAAAACATGGGAGATATCGTAGGTGATATCAACCGTCGTAGAGGTCAAGTGAATGACATGGGTGACAGAAATGGTGCTAAAACTATCAAAGCGGATGTGCCTTTGTCAGAAATGTTTGGTTATGTAACTACATTAAGAACATTGTCATCTGGTAGAGCAACTTCAACAATGGAGTTTTCACACTATGCAGAAACGCCTTCTAATATTTCAGAAGCGGTAATTAAAAAAGCAAAAGGTAACGCCTAATTCTTAAGAAAATGAGTCAAAAAATCAGAATAAAATTGAAATCTTATGATCATATGTTGGTAGATAAGTCTGCTGAAAAGATTGTAAAAACTGTAAAAAGTACAGGCGCTGTAGTAACGGGTCCTATTCCATTACCAACTCACAAAAAACTTTTCACAGTATTGCGTTCTCCACACGTTAACAAAAAAGCGAGAGAGCAATTTGAAGTGATGTCTTATAAAAGATTATTGGATATTTACTCTTCCTCTTCAAAAACAATTGACGCTCTAATGAAATTAGAGTTGCCAAGCGGAGTAGAAGTAGAGATAAAAGTCTAATTAATTTAGATAAAAAGTATTTAGGGATTAAGTTTTGTTATTCAAAACTTAATCCCTACTTTTGCACACTCAAAAAAATAAGTAGTAATTATAATTAATTAAATATGTCTGGGTTAATCGGAAGAAAAATTGGCATGACTAGCATCTTTGACGAGAACGGGAAAAACATTCCTTGTACTGTTATTGAAGCAGGACCGTGCGTAGTTACCCAAGTCAGAACCAAAGGTGTTGACGGGTATGAAGCTCTACAACTTGGTTTCGATGACAAAAACGAGAAACACTCCACTAAAGCGGACTTAGGTCATGCTAAAAAAGCTGGAACTGTTGCTAAGAAAAAAGTCGTTGAATTCCAAGGATTCGAAAATGAGCACAAATTAGGAGATGTTATCTCTGTTGATCTATTCTCTGAAGGAGAGTTCGTAGATGTTCAGGGTGTATCAAAAGGTAAAGGTTTTCAAGGGGTTGTTAAACGTCACGGTTTTGGTGGTGTTGGACAAGCAACTCACGGACAACACAACCGTTTGAGAGCGCCAGGTTCTGTAGGAGCTTCTTCTTATCCATCTAGAGTATTCAAAGGAATGCGAATGGCTGGAAGAATGGGTGGAGATAATGTAAAAGTACAAAATCTAAGAGTTTTAAAAGTAGTGGCTGAAAAGAACCTACTTGTTATTAAAGGATGTATTCCTGGATGTAAAGACTCTTACGTAATCATTCACAAGTAATGGAAGTAAAAGTTTTAAATATCAACGGAAAAGAAACTGGCAGAAAAGTTCAACTATCTGATTCAGTTTTCGCAATCGAGCCTAATAAGCATGCGGTATATCTTGATGTTAAGCAATACTTAGCAAATCAAAGACAAGGAACTCACAAAGCTAAAGAAAGAGCTGAAGTTGCTGGAAGTACACGTAAGATTAAAAAGCAAAAAGGTACAGGTACAGCTCGTGCTGGTAGTGCAAAAAACCCTTTATTCAAAGGTGGAGGTAGAGTTTTTGGACCACGTCCAAGAAGTTATTCTTTCAAATTGAATAAAACGGTGAAGCGTTTAGCTAGAAAATCAGCTTTCTCAATCAAGGCAAAAGAAGCAAATATTATAGTAGTAGAAGACTTCACATTCGAAGCTCCAAACACTAAGAATTTCATCAATGTTTTGAAAGCGTTAGGGTTAGAAAATAAAAAATCGTTATTCGTGTTGGGTGATTCAAATAAAAATGTATATTTGTCGTCACGTAATTTAAAAGCGTCTAATGTGTTAACTAACTCAGAATTAAGTACTTATGCGATATTAAACGCAAATAATTTAGTTCTTTTAGAAGGATCTTTAGAAGGAATTGAAGAAAATTTAAGTAAATAATAGGCCATGAGTATCATAATTAAACCTATCGTAACAGAAAAAATGACCAAAGCAGGTGAAGTATTCAACCGTTTTGGCTTCGTTGTAGACAAAAAAGCAAACAAAGTACAAATTAAGAAAGCTATTGAAGCTGCT